>NZ_OZ026458.1:0-600000 GCF_964019625.1 Spiroplasma endosymbiont of Diplazon laetatorius | reverse complement strand
AATAAACCAAAAATTTTAATTTTAGATGAACCAACTAGTGGTTTAGATCCTTTAATGCAAAATATTTTTAATGAAGAAATTAAATATTTAATAAATTTAGGAACAACAGTTTTAATGTGTTCACATATATTTGAAGAAATTAAAAAATTATGTGATGAAATTGGTTTTTTAAAAAATGGTGAAATAATTAAAGAAATAAAAATCAGTGAATATAATGTAGAAGATATGGAGAAAGACTTTTTAAGTCTCTATAAATAATATGAATTTTTTAATAAAAATGAAAAACGACAACAAAATTATCTTGTCTCATTTAAGGATGTATTGAAAACCATTAACTTATTTTTTAACGATATTAACACTATATACAATTTCATTGTTATCTGTTGGAATGTTTTCAAATATTGAGGGTAATTCATTTTCTTTACATTTTGGTGGACCATATATTGGAAAAATTGAAATGTGATATAGTAGTTCTAGTGAACTACCTTTTCAATACAGAGAACATATAGAAAATTATTATTCAAAGTGAATTTCAGAAATATTATTTATTGGACCCACAACAGTATTTTTAAGTATTGCAACAGCTTACTTTATTAATAAATTTTTCACTTCAGAAATAAAAGAGGGGAAAATTGTTACATGATTAACTTTGCCCATTTCTAAACAAAAAATATTTTTAATGAAAGCTGTATCAATAATTATAATAAACATAATTTTAACATCTTCAGTATCTATGGTTACTTTGATATTTTGTTCTACTGCTCAAGATGCAAACAAATATTTTTTAAGATTATTCTGATATTGTTTACAATTTATAATTTTTAATATATTTTTAACAACAATATTTATAATGATTGGTTTGACTTTGGTAAAAAAACCTTCATTTATAAGTATATTAATTTTTACAGCAATCATTATATATATTTTTACAATGTGATTATTGTATTACTTTTATAAAAGCGGCGGGGGAAATACACCCAACAATCCTTTTAAAGGATTTGCAGCTGTTGAATTTTTAACATTAGATAAATTAATTATGAATCCTTTAAATTTTGGAAATGAATTTAGTGAAAATAAATGAAAAGATGAATATAAATATTTCTGAACTATATATGAATATTTTATTAAAGATAACATCTATCTAAATATCTTTATTCCTATAATTTATCTAGGATCCTCAACTGCAGTTATTTATTTAACTTCAATTTATATTAAGAAAATTGATTTATTTGTTTAAATCTTTGCAAAAATATTTACAAAGATTTAAACGTTAAGAAGGAGAAAAAAATGAAAAAAATAATTAGTTTATTAAGTGTTTTTGGATTAATAACAAATGTAAGTGTTGCATCTACAAGTTGCAGGGTAATTTCCACTCCTGGAGAAGATGCTGAAAAAATGAGCAAAGAAAAAAGAATTGAAAAAATTAATTATTTGTTTAGTATACAAAAATCAGTAGAACATTTAATTAATACAATAAAAGATGGGGAACCAGAAGCTGCTGGATATGATTGATGAACTAAAAGGAATGAAGTATTGATAGAAATTTATAAATTTGATAAAGGGGAAAATTTAGTTGAAGACGTTAAGGGTATAAGAAGAGAAGAAGTTATTCAAAATGTTAAAATGGATAAAGCTATAGAAACTCTTAAAGAATTTGGAATAAAGGATCAAAGTGTAATTGAAACAATCAATCAAAGAATTAAAGAATATTGAAATGTATTATAATTTATAAATAAAAAAGCAATAGATAATTATCTTTTGCTTTTTTATTGCATTTATGTGTTATTTTAAATTAAAACTAGTTTTTAAACACAACACTATATACAATTATTAATTGTTATAATAAAACAAGTTAAAGGGGTTTTGTAATATGACAACAAAAGACATTATGATCATTGTTATAGTTTCTATTTGAATAATAGCAACTCTAATTACGGGCCTATTAGCTTTAATTTTTAAAGAAAAATACAAAAACTATAAAACACAAAGCGAATTGATTAAAAATCAGTTTGTTCAAGAAGAAAATAGATTTGAATTAAAGGAACAAAAAATAGAATTTGATTTACCAAAAGATGAAAAATGTTATTTTTTTCAAGATAATGTCGATTTAAAGAATGTGAAACTTAAAAATAAAAAAGTTAAATCAAACTATAAAAAAGACTTAAAAGAATCAAATGTAAATTGTTCTATTTATGTAACTAATAAAAGAATGATGGTTAAGTTAAATGACCAGTATTTACAATATGATTTAACAAATACTGTATATTGTCACTATATTTTAAAATATTTTAAAAAAAATTGAATTTTTTTAATACAAATTGAAATTAATGACGATATATATATTGTAGGGAGTTTAGAGTTTTCTTTACTGCTTACGTTAAAAGAAATAACTAAAAAGGAGGGTTAAAAATGTTAAACCAAAACACTTTAATTAGTAGTAATATTATAGGTTTTATATTAATGATATTAACAACAGCTGTTTTATTCTTTATTTTTAGCCTTTATTTGAAAAGAATAAAAAAGATTAATATGATCAGACCTGAAAATAGTTATTTCAATAAAAAAATCCATTTATTATTTGTTTATTATTTTTTCATAGGTTTTATACCAATGTTTTTGATAATAACTATTATTTTTTCCATAAGTTTAGCAATTAAAAGTTCTATAATTGCTTATGTATTTGCGGTGTGTTATCTCCTTTACACCATCCAATTATTAATATTTATTATTTTCCAATCCAAAAAACAATATTCAATAGTGGCCTTTGAATATGAGAAACAGTTAATTTTATTCGATGAAGTTATTAAAATTGATGATATCTTGTCTGTAAGTCACAACCTTAAGAGAACTGTTATTTTTATATCATTTAAAGATCAAAATAACCTAGAAGATTTAATTAAAATACCCTATAACTGACAGTTAATGGACTATTTAAAGTCTCTAAACTTAAAAATAAACAACTAAATTAGTAAAAATGTTTTATAATCATAGTATAGTTTGAATGGGGTGCTTATTACAATGTTAGATAAATTTTTAAATAAAAACGAAAAAAAGTTATTTTCTATTAAAACATTAAAAAAAATTAAAAGACAAGATTTTAGAAGTTACTTAGACATGGAAGAAACTATCTTAGAATCAATGAAACAACAATATGACATTGAAAAAAAATATAATAATAAAGTTTTAGAGCAAAGAATAGCTGGTCAACAACATTTTGTTGATACTTTAAATAAGTACTATAACGAAGTTCTATTAAAAAGAAGAGAAGTAATCAAAGATGAAACTGATTACATCACTGAAGAATTTGAAAATATGTTAAAAGAATATATTAAAATTCAAAAATAATTTATAAAAAAGTGGAGATTAATACATTATGATAAAACAAGCTAAATTTATTACTTCAGCTGCTAACAAAAGTGGTTGATTAAAGGATAACATTCCTGAAGTTTGTTTTATAGGTAGAAGTAATGTAGGAAAATCCACTTTTATTAACGCTTTGACAAACCAAAACAAACTTGCAAAAACATCATCAACTCCAGGTAAAACAAGACTTTTAAACTTCTTTGACATTAATAATAGTCAATTTAGAATAGTTGATGCTCCTGGATATGGTTATGCGAGAGTTAATCATGATCAAAAATTAGCATTTGCTAAAATGATGGATGAATATTTAACAAACAGAGATGAACTAAAATTCATTTGTCAGTTAGTAGATATGCGTCATCCTCCAACAAAAGATGATGTAGAGATGTATAACTTCTTTAAACATCATGAAATTAAAGTCTTTATTGTTGCAACAAAAAGAGATAAGTGTAAGAAAAATGACATTCAAAAAAATGAAAAGATAATTAAAAAAACTTTAGATTTTGATCCAAATGATAGATTCTTATCAATATCTTCAACAGAAAAGAGTAACTTAGATAAAGTTTATGACATTTTTATGGAAATGTTTGAAATGAATTAAAAAAAAATATCACATTAAGTGATATTTTTACTTTTTTATTTAACTATTTTGTAAGCTTTTTCAGCAGGTCTTCTAGTTTTTGTAAATGCGTGGTGGAATTCTTGATTTGTATCAACTTTACCAACAAACATACCAACTAAAACTTTTTCATCTTTAGAATTAATTAAACCGTGTTTTTCAAGAATTGCTGCAATTCCTTTTTGGTCAAATCCTTCACTTGCACAAACATCTAATCCTAATTCTTGTGCTGTGTTTAAAACAGTTCCTAATGAAATGTATGCTTGTCTTGCAACTCATTCATCTCTTGTCATTTCAAGAGTAGGCAAGATTGCATCAACTCCTCCATACATCATTTCTCTAATGTTTTCAAAATCAGCTGGAATTGCTCTTTCAACTTGTTCTTTAAAGTGAGTAGCTTTTAAGTAATCTTCTCTAAATCCAACTCAAATTAACATTGCAGATGATTGAGTTACACCAACTTGATTTCATCAAACTGGTAATAATTCTTCTCTAATTTCTTTATTCTCGATCATTAAAACTCTAAAAGGTTCCATACCAAATGAACTTGGTGCGAATCTAATTGATTCTAATAATTCTGTTTTTTGTTCGTCACTTAATTTAAAATCTTCAACGTATCTTTTTGCTGAAATACGTTCTTCTAACATTTGTAAGCTTTTTGTCATTTTCTTTTTTTCCTTCTATTGAAAAAAGACAACTAATTAAAGATAGTAAAAATATTTAGTTTTCTCAAAAACTAAATTAATCTATACAATTTATTAACTTTTCTTCAGTAATTAAACCATTTGTCTTTTAAACATTTTTTATAATTAAGTAATATGTAAAACATTTGTTTTCCATAGTACTTAATTATTATAACTAAAATAGTTTTAAATAAACAAAAATGTTTTAATTTCATATTGATCAAATCAAAAAAGTAAAAATCTTTACTATATAAAAAACTCTTTTCCAACATATAAATTTATAATTTATAAAAGAAAATATTTAAATCTAAAGAATATTAATTTATTTAATAATTTAAAATGAAATTTTTTATAAAAGGGAGTTTTTATTGTGTATGACTTTAGTTTGGTAGATTTAATATCTTTAATATCTGGTATAGTAAGTCTAATTTTAGCAACTTTTATATCAATATGAATTTATAGAAAAGAAGACTATAAAGACTTTTACAAAGAATTTAAAGAAAAGTATTTCTTTACTTTTAATAAGGTTTTAATAAAAGATATAAATTCATTTATTGCAATGGAAAAAATAAATAATGAAAGTATAGATTTGATTGAAAATCACTTAAATAAAGTTTTATATTTCATCTCTTTTTTAAGTGAAAATAAGCAAAATATAAATAAAGTATTTAAAAGATATAAAACAAATATTAAAATGCACCTTAAGAATTTACAAAGTGATTCAATAATTTTTAAAGGTAAAAAAATAAACAAAATACCAGAAATTGAAAAAGAGTTTTATGCTAATTTTTTAAATAAGAATATGAATAATGTTTTTTTAGAATTTAACAATATATACAATAACTTATTAACTTCTTTTTTTAGCAAAAAAAATAGTGATAAAAACTTAGATAAAATAGAAGATATATTTACATTTCTGTCTAAAAATGAACCAGACATAATACTTACAATAGTTAAGTTATATAATTTATCTAAAATTATGGATTATTAAAGGGCAATAAAATGAATCCTATAAACAATACACTCTTATATTTCTAAAATATAATCATTTTTAAGTTTTCAAGTTAAAATATTCTTATAACAAGGAGCGTTAAAATGAAAGAAATTAAAAAGATAGCAGCCACAGATATGGATGGCACAATTATCTATGAATGAGATAATGTTAGTGAAAAAAACAAAGAACAGTTATTAAAGTTCCAAGAAGAATCAAACAATAGTTTAACTATTGTAACTGGAAGAAACTATTTTATGGCAGATTTTGCTGCAAAAGCATTAGAAGTTAAGTTGCCAGTTATTTGTTCTAATGGTGCATCAGTTATTGATCCACACACTTATGAATATGTTGCTAAAAATCACTTCTCAAAAGAAGAGATAAAAGAAATTATGCAAAGATTTTTAGGGTCAACTGTTGATATTTGTATATCAAATGACTTTAGAACACACTACATTAAAGAAGATGATTGACAAGAAATGCTAAGAGATAGCAAAGCACAAATAGATTTTTCAAATCTTCCTGATCCTCAAATACTTTATAAATATGATAACTTAGAACATATGATAGAAGAGGGACTTGATCTTGATGAAAGTTTTCCTGTGTTGGTTGCGAACACAACTAATAAAGAAGAATATGAGTTAGTATGTAAAGTTATAAAAGAATTTGATTTATTAGCTTTAGAATTTCCTAAAGATGAATGATATAGAATCGAAATGTTTAAAAAAGATGTAACTAAATCTTGAGGATTAAATGCTTTGTTAGATCATGTAAACTTATCAAAAGAAGATATTCATGTGTTTGGTGATGAACACAATGACTATCCAATGTTTAAAGACTTTCCACATTGTTATGCAATGGGAAATGCAATTGAAGGTATAAAAGAATTGGCAAAAGAAGTTATTGACACAGTACAAAATGCTGGTGTTGGTAAAAAACTTAACGAAATGATAGAAGAATTTAAATAGAAAAAATTTTAAGGGTAATTAAATATGAAATTAAACGATACATTTAATTTGATTCCAAATAAAGAATCAAGAAACAGAATTGTTTTAGCACCAATGGATATTCAAGCTGCAACTGACGGATTTGTAAATGATATGCACATACAACATTATGGAGCAAGAGCTTATGGTGGGGTAGGTACTATTATTGTTGAAGGAACTGCAATTACAAGTGATGGAAGATACAGAGAAAAAAGTTTAGGTATTTGAAAAGATGAGCACATTGAAGGTTTAAAAAGAATAGTAAACATTTCTCATTGTGGAGGAAGTGTTGTTGGAATTCAATTATTCCACGGTGGTTCAAAATCTCAATTAGAAGAGGGAATAAGAAGTATTAATACTTACTTTGACTTCTTAGATCAAAGTAATTTAAAAATAATTGACTTAAAAGAATTATATGAAATTGCAGATGAATTCATTAGAGCTGCAAAAAGAGCTCAAGAAGCTGGTTTTGACTTTATAGAAGTTCATATCGGAGATGGAACTTTACTATCTAACTTACTTATTAAAGAATTAAATACTTTAATAAAAGAAGATGATATGGCAAAAAGAATAGAACCAATCATTTACATATTAAAAAACATTAAAGAAAATATTGGTATTCCAACAGGAATAAGATTATCTGTAAATGATGATAATCCTGATGGAATTAAAGTAGAAGATTAGAAAGAAATAGTTTCATTGCTTGAACCATACTTATCTTTCTTACATGTAAGTGGTGGAGATATTCTTTCAAAAAGAAAATCTACAATTGGAGCAGAAAATAAAGTTAAATTACATAGACTTGATTATTCAGTTCAATTAAAACAATATACAAAATTGCCAGTAATTACTTGTGGTAATTATGATTGCAAAAACGATGTAAATGAAGCTCTTGAAAAAGGTGTTGATGGAGTTGTAATTGGAAGATGTTTAATTGCAAATGCTAGTTTTGTAATGACAAACTTATTACAAGTTGATCATATTGATGATAAATATCACTGAAATAATAACCCTTGATATAAACACTCAGACTTTATAAAATAAAAACCCAACTTATGTTGGGTTTTGTTTATTAATCTTCTACGTGTAAATTTGTAGCTTCCTCTTTAATTGCTTCCATATCAGCTGTTAATCTACCAATTTTTACTTCTGCAAAGTGATTTGAATCTCTTCCTGGGAATATATGTAAAGGTAAATTATCTTTTTTAGATAATTCAATTAAGAAATCAGCATATCTAACTGGATCTCCATCTTGTTTTTTATCAAAGCCTTTTAAAGTATCAAATCATTGATCTCTTCCAAATTTATATTCTTTAAATTGACCTTTTCCTGACATGATTTCTTTTCTAAAGAAGTCACTTCTAAATCCTCCATTTTTTAAACTAGAAATTGTTATTCCTAAAGGTTTTAATTCATGACTAACACTTTCTGCTCAACCATCAAGAGCAAATTTTGGTGCTCCAAATACTGTTGAATAAGGGAAACCTGCATAACCTCAGTTAGCTGAAGTTATAAAGATATGACCACTTTTTTGTTCTCTAAAGTAGGGAAGAGCAGCTCTCACTGTGTTGATTGCTCCATAAAAGTTAACATCCATACTTTTTCTTATATCTTCTTCACTTGATTCTTCAAATGTTCAAAGTCTTGTGTAAGCTGCATTTGTAACTAAAACATCTAATTGACCAAATTTATCAACAGTTTCTTTAACTGCTTTGTCCATTTCGCTTTGTACAGTTACATCTGCTTTTAAAGCTAATAAGTTATCGCTTTTGATTGTTTTTAAAATCTTTTCTGGTGTTCTACTAGTTGCTGCAACTTTAAAACCTTGCTCAACTAGTTTTTTTACTAATTCAAAACCAAGTCCTTGGCTTGCTCCAGTTATAAATCAAACGTTGTTTTTCATTATTTATTTACCCCTTTAATAAGATTATTATAGTTTATATTCAATAAAATAGGCACTTTTTATTTTATAAATTAAAATATTTTATATTTTTTTGATATATACTTTTTTCTATAAGGAGAAAATAGAAATGCAAACAATCATTGACGTAAAAAATATTTCAAAATCGTTTGGCAAAAAAATTATCTTTAAAGACTTTAGTTTATCAATAAACGAAGGTCAACGAATAGCTTTAATGGGAGCTAATGGATGTGGTAAAACAACATTAGTTGAAATGATAGCTCAATTCAATAAACCTGATTCAGGTGAAATTGTAATTAACTTAAATAACAATATTAAACAAGAAATAGGGATTCAACTACAAGAAGGTAGTTGACCTACAGGGATAACTGCACAAAATATGTTGGATTTCTACAAATCAGTTTATCCGAAATTTACAAAAGAATGAGAAGAGAAGTTAAAAAAAGTCTTTGAAATAGATGAATTCATCAACAGACCACTTAAAAAATTAAGTGGTGGTCAAAGACAAAGATTTAACGCTATGATTTCAATCATGAATAATCCAAAAATCATTATTTTAGATGAGCTTACAACAGGACTTGATATGGAATTACAGTTCAAGATCATTGATTTTTTCAAAAAAAATACAAAAGAATTTAAACAAACATTATTATTAGTTTCTCACCACCCAGAAGAAGTGGAAGAAATGTGTGACAGACTTGTTATTATCAAAGATAGCAAAGTTTGATACGATGACTCAGTTGAAAATACAATTAAAAAACATAAGTCTGTAAGAGAACTTATGAATAAATTTTTTAAAGGAGAAGACAAATAATGAATAAAGTTGAAAAACAAACTAAATTTGAAGCAAAAAAACAAATCAGTATTTTCAATAACTTATCTTTATTGTTATTTAAATCATTTATAAAAGAACCTAAATCAATAGTGTTTATGTTAATTGTTCCAATATTTTTTAACATAATGTTCTTCTTTATTATGGGAAGTAAATATAATCAAGTTGGGGATACTGAAAAATATGCAATTCTTTTTTCATATACTTTATTGCCATCAATGACATGTTTAACACTTTTAACACCAGCTGTTGTTGAGTGAAAAAACTCAGTATTTTTAAAGAGAATTGATATAACTGGTATCAGAAAGAGTGTGTTTATTGCAGCTTTATGATTAGTTTATCTAACTGCAGGAATAGTTTCATTCTTTATACTAATGATATTTAATATTATTTTTTCAGAAATTCTGAATGCATCAAGTGGAGGCAATGACCCTACTCTAATTCAATTGATGGGAAAAATTAATTGAGGTTATTTCTTATTGGCGATGATTTTAATTACTTTAACTTCAATTGCACTTGCAACAATGTTTGGTGGGCTGTTTAGTTCATCGGGATCAAGTCAAGGTGTTATAATGATGGTTTACTTCTTTAGTATATTCTTGTCAGGTATTATGTTACCTCCAGAAATATTTGAAACAAGCAAGGGAATGATTATCATGACCTACTTTATTCCTCATAAATATGGAGTATTCCTATTTTTATATGCAACAAGAGGCTGAGGTAAAGGGGGATGAGATGCTCCATTCAATAAACACTACACACAAAAAATGGAAGAAAATGGAATTTTATCTCCAGACAAATTAATTGGTCAAGACTTTACAACAACATGACAACCAATTTTAGGAGCAATCTTAATACTTGCAGCAATCTTTACAATAACAACATTTACATTTAAATGAAGTGCTAAAAAATAATTAAGCAAATTAAAAACCACTTATTCAAGTGGTTTTTTTGTGCTTATTGTACGTGTAAATTTGTAGCTTCTTGTTGAAGTTCTTCCATATCTTTTCTTACAGAAGCGATTTTATCTTCTGCTTTTTTGTAAGCATCTCTACCTGTAAAGATGTGTAATGGAGGTTTGCTATCTTTATTAGTTAAGTTAATAATAAAGTCACAATATTTTTCTGGATCTCCGTCTTGTTGTTTGTTGAATTTAGCCAATCCATCAAAGTATTTGTCTCTTGCTTCTTTGTAATCTGAAATTTTATCTTCTCCAGTTACCATTGAAGTAGATTCTAAGAAGTTTGTTCTAAAACCACCAGGTTTTATACAACTAACTCCAATGTTTAAACCTAAAAGTTCATGACTTAAAGCTTCAGTTCAACCATCAGTTGCAAATTTTACAGCTGCATAAGTTGAAATGTAAGGGTCTCCAACATATCCTCAAACTGATGAAGTAGTAAAGATATGTCCATATTGTTGTTTTCTCATATATGGTAATGCAGCGCGAGTAGCGTTTAATGTACCAAAGAAGTTAACTTCAAAACATTTTCTTATTTCTTCTTCAGTTGTTTCTTCAAAAGTTCAAAGTTGTCCATATCCTGCATTGTTTAATAAGATATCAATTGATCCGAACTTATCAACACAAAGCTTCATTGCTTCATCTAATTCTTTTTGATTAGATAAATCAACTTTGATTGCCATTAAGCAATCATTTTCCCCGACTTGTTCAACTATTTTTTCAGGACTTCTACTTGTAGCAACAACACAATGTCCTTGTTCTAGTAGTTTTTTAACAAAAATTAAACCAAAACCTTGACTGGCTCCAGTTATAAATCACACTTTGTTTTTCATAAAATATTTCACCTCTATGTTTATATTTTAAAACAATATAGCAAGTATAGTGCAAGTAATATTTAAAAAGTGAATATATTATGTTTTCTTAAAAAAAATAGCTAATATATCAGTGTGTTGAACGTAATAGGAAAACATCCAACACTCTCTAATCATAAAAAAAAAAAAAAAAGCAAAGCATAAGTTCAAAGTTAAAAATATTTTATAATTTCAAAAACCAAAAAACATAAAGTACCATTTTCATTGACTCAAATGCTTTTTTTTTTTTTTTTGTAAAAAATTTTTAACTTTAAATAAACCCTAGGTTTTATTGGGTTTTTTAATAAAATTAAATTGAGCCAAGCATTTGTTTGGCTCGCAAAGGAAATGAAATAACTAATATACTAAACGAGAGTTCGCTATAATAAAAGATCCAAATGATGTTTTAATCTCTAACAATATATTATTAATTTAATTTACATTGATACTGCTTAAAAAAACCCTTTCAAAGTGGTATTCATAATTAAAAATGATGTAGTTTTAATTGACTTTTAATAAAGTTTATTAAAAAAACTTTAAAATGGCTATACTGTTAATGTGTGATTGTTATTTATTTTTAAATATCAATAATGCAGTTATTATGTTTAAAGTTGTTGAGTAAAAAAATGTATTGGTTATTTTAAAATTTCCAAAAACTATTCTTATAGTTTTTAAAACTGACTTCTTAGTTGAGTTTTGAGGTCAGTTTTATTGCTTAAAATATTCTTTATAGAATTTAATTCTCTATTTTTTAGAGAATTTTTTTATTTTAAAGACCAAATAATAGAAGAAACTTATAATCATAGGTCTATTATGCCTTTACTTATAAAGTGATAATAATAGTGACATTTTTGATAAGTATTAAATTTAGATAGCAAAACCTATCATTACTTTGTATAATTGTTATATACAAAGGGCTTAATTTATGAATAAAAAATGAGAGATAGTTTTTGATTATTTGATGTATTTAATAAGGGAAAATAAAGTACTTCCAGGAGAAGTGCTTCCTAGTCAAAATATGTTGAAAACCAAATTTAAATATTCAGAACAACCCATAAGAATAGCTTTCAATAAACTAATTGAATTACAGATTGTTAAATCTGTAAATGGTAAAGGTTTTGTTGTTCAAGACAAAGCCTCAAATAACTTATTATTTAGTTTTAGAGAACTATTCCCTGGATCATCAAGTATTTATAGTGAAATAACTGAAATTACTTGCGATAAAGAATTGATGAAAAAAAGTGGATATTTAACAGGTAGTAAACTATTTAAATTTAGATGTATTAGAAGAACACAAGAGGGTGAACTTATCTTGTTCCAAGAAAGTTTAGTGCCTAAAGATAAGTTTAAAAACTTATCAACTGATATTCTTAACCAATTTGGACTACTACATTTTATCGAAAATAACACCAATTCAATAGTTAGTCACTCATCAAAGAAAATATCATTTATTACTGATGCTAAATCTTATTTAAAAGATTTTAACTTAGAGTTAGAAGATATGGATGGATTAATTCTAGATGAAGGTAGAGTTTATGATATATTCGGAGAAGTATTAGAATATAGAAAAAGCTATTACCAACCAAGATTTTTCTCTTGAGACTTTATTGAATGAAGAAAATAGTAAATTCAAGAAAGGTATTTGACCATGGCAAAAGTAAATTATGCTCAAGAAGCACAAAGATTTGTCGAAGCAGTTGGTAAAGACAATATTGATTCATACTTACACTGTGTTACTAGATTACGTTTTAATGTAATTGATAAAGACAAAGTAAATATTGATGCAATTAAAGAGTCTCCAATTGCTAAAGGAACTAACTGAAGTTCAACTCAACTACAAATTATCTTAGGTACAGGTGTAGTTGAAGCTGTTTATGCAGAAGTTCAAAAAATATTAGAAGTTAAAACAACTTCAGTTGCAAATTCTTCAGATTCATCAAAAGGTGAATCATTTGAAGAATTTGCAATGAAAGCAAAAGCAAGTAAAGAAGCATTTAGAAATAAAGGTGGAAAATTTGCTTGAGTACAATTAAGTATGAAAACATTGGGAGATATTTTCTTACCAATTATTCCTGCTATTGTTGCAGCTGGTCTTGCAATGGGGTTTGCTGCATTATTAAAAACAATTATTACACAAACTGGTGGAAGTGTTGATGAAAACCTTTTACTTTGAAGAATTGTAAATATTGTAACTAAAACAGCATTCGATTCACTAGCTGTATTGGTGTGTTGATCTACTGTTAAGAGATTTGGAGGAAATCCAGTCTTAGGTATTATTATAGGTTTAATGTTAGTTTCACCGTTATTACCAAATAAAGGTGATATTACAACATGAAATGCTCAATTAGAATTCATTAAGAATAATGTTCCTGATGGAGGTATGGTTGGTGGAATTCAATGATCAACACCTGGGGATCTTTTAAATCCGGATAATAATGCATGAATTCAAGAATGAATAAAAAATACAGATAAAAATCCAATTGGTGAAACAAAACCATTATACTTATTGTTTATCCCAATAACAGGTTACCAAGGTTCTGTTTTACCAGCTTTAATAATAGGTATTGGTGTGGCTTATTTAGAAAAATGAATTAAAACATGAATGCCAAAATCTGTAAATATTATATTTACTCCATTCTTAACAATATTAATTTCTCTATTGATAGCTTTATTTGCTTTAGGACCAATTTTATTAATGGTTGAACAGGGAGTTTTAATAGGAACACAAGCGGTGTTGAAAATACCATTTGGTTTAGGAACCGGATTAATAGCGGGGTTATTACAAGCTATTGTTATTACTGGTTGTCATCAAGTGTTACAAGGTTTAGAAATGCAATTAGTAATTGATGGTCAAATAAAAGGTGATGGATCAATATTTAATGCAATTTGAACTGCATCAATTATTTCTCAAGGTGGAGCTGCAATGGCTGTTGCTTTAAAAACAAAATCAAAACAAGAAAAAAACTTAGGAATGTCTTCTGCTGTATCAACTATGTTTGGTATTACAGAACCAGCAATTTTTGGAGTTAACCTACCAAAAATTAAACCATTCATTTATGCTTCGATCGGAGGATTTGCTGGTGGATTATTTGCTGGTATTTTAAATGTTAGATGTCAAGGAATGGGTGTTACTGTAATTCCTGGTCTACTACTATACACAGATAGTGTAAGAAACTTATTATTAATCATCTTAGTAAATGCTATTTCATTTGGATCAGCATTTGCATTAACATTCTTCTTCTACTGAGAAGCTGGAAGAAAAGTTACTCAAAAACAAATTGATGCTTATGCAACTAAAGTTGTTAATGCACAAATTGACTTTAAAAAATTTAAAAAACAAACTGATGTTAAAAATCATGAAGAAAAAGTAAAAGCATTTGAAACTAAATTAGAAAAAATGAAAGCTAACGAAGAAAAACTTAAAGAAGATAAAGTTAAATATGAAGCTTACGTTGAAGAAGTTAAAGTTTTAAGAGCAAAAGAAAAAGACGAAAAAGAAAAATTACAAGCTGAAAAAGCTAAAGCTAAAGAAGCTAAACTAAAAGAAAAATAAGCATTAGCAAAACTAAAAGAGGATCCAAAAAAATGAGAAGCTCATTTAGAAAAAGTTAAAGCTGAAAAACAAAAAGCAAAAGCCGCTAAGAAAGCTGAAAAAGCTGAACAAAGAGCAAGAGCTTAATTAAATAAAAAAACCAAAATGGAGATCAAACAATGAAGTGAGAAAAATATAGTTTAATAAACGAAAGTCACTTAGAGCTGATCAAAGAATACCATGATAAAAAAGAAAGTGATTGATACAACAATCAATTTCACTTATCTGGTTATGCAGGTTCTACAAATGATCCAAATGGTTTAGTATACTTCAAAGGACAATATTTTGTATTTATGCAAAGTTGTCCTTTTAGTATAGAACACTGAAATAAATCATGAGGACTTTATACAACAAAAGATTTTATTAATTATACTTATGAAGGTTTAACTTTAATTCCATCAAATGACTATGATAAAAATGGTGTATTTTCTGGAAGTGCAAGAGTTAATTCAAATGGTGAAATGGAAATCTATTACACAGGAAATGTTAAATTTAATGATGTTGATAGAACAAGTTATACACTAAAAGCTTTAATTGATTTAAAAGAAAAAGTTGTAACAAAAGAATTATTATTCGAATGTGACTTAACAAAATACACAGGACACTTTAGAGATCCTATTGTATTTGAAAAAGAAAACAAATTATTTATGTTAAATGGAGCACAAACTTTAGACAAAAAAGGAGTGCTTAATGTTTATGAATTCAATGGTGAAACATGAGAATTCAAAAAAGATGTTTTAGTTGATCAAGGTGATGAACAAAACTCTTATATGGTTGAATGTCCAAACTACTTTGAATTAGATGGTAAGCAATATGTTTTTGCTTGTCTTGAACAAGACTTTCCTTTAAGTGAAGGAAGTCACTTTGTAAAGTACAGAGAAGTTGAAGTTGATGGTGAAGCTAACTTTAAATTTAAAACTGAATTAAGAAAAATTGATTTAGGTTTTGATTTTTATGCTCCACAAGTTTTCAACAATACAGAAGATAGAATTATTATGTTGGGTTGATTAGGAAACTCAAAATCAAATCCTTTTCCACCCGAACTAACAACTTGAAGTAATCACTTAACAGTTCCAAGAGAATTGTTTGTTAAAAATGATTACCTATATCAATTACCAATTAAAGAATTAGAAAACTTGAGATTAGATGAAATTAAATCTCAAGATAATGTTTTCAATTATGAAAATGGTTTAGTTGAAATTTTATCAAACAACATTGAAAACAAAGACTTTGAAATTAAATTAGCAAGTGAAAACAAATTTATCATTTTAAAAAATGAAAATAATAAATTTTCAATCAACAGAACACAAATGGACTACAATGATGAAGAAAACTTACCTTCAATAATTAACTTTGATAACTTAAACGTTAATGATGTTAGAATATTAGTAGACAGAAGTTGTTTAGAAATATTTATCAACGAAGGTCAACATGCAATATCATTGAGATTCTTTATTAAAGATCACAACAAGATTATTACAAATTTAAATGACATAAAAGTTATTCAATTAGATTCAAACAAATATGTTTGAAACAATATTATGTTTAAAAATGAATTAAAGGAAAAATAAAAATATGAAAAAAATAGTTTCAATAGGTGAAGTGTTGATGGATGTGTATTCAGCAAATGGAACTAAACAAGCTGAAGTTGGAGGAGCAAGTTTTAATGTTGCTTGTTCAATTGCGGCGTTAAAAAATAACGAAAGTTATTTTATGGGAAGTTTAGGAAATGACGAATACAAAAATGAAATCAACTCATTCATAGAAAAATTTAATATTAAAACAGATTTCATTGAGCAATCAGAATTACCGACAACTATTGCTAAGGTTACTTTAGATGAAAATAAAGAAAGATTCTTTGAATTCATTAGAAACAGTGATGCTGATTTTCACTTATCAAACTTTAGTGAAGATAAATTAAAAGAAATTGATTTCATTCACTTTGGAAGTGCAACAGCTTTACTTGATGGAGATTTAAATGAATCTTACTGAGATTTATTTAACTTTGCAAAACAAAATAAAACTAAATTTTGTTTTGATCCAAACTTTAGAGATAAACTTTGAACTACTGAAGCCGAAATTAAATTATTCATAAGATTGTGTGCTTCATTTTTAAATGAAGCTAGTTTAATCAAATTAAGTGATGAAGAATTATTATTAGTTACTGGAATGATTAAAGAAGAAAATGCTTTAAAATCATTAATGAAAAATAATCCTAAAGCTTTAATTTGTGTAACAAGAGGAAGCAAAGATACAATGTGTGGGTGAAATGGTGAAATCATTTACGTGCCAACAATTCTTTGTGAAGAACTTGCAGATACAACTGGAGCTGGAGATGCTTTCATTTCAAGTTTAATTAATGAATTTGTAACAAAAGATATTAATGAAAACTCAACAAAAGAAGAAGTGATTGAAATAGTTTCGTCTTCAAATAAATTTGCTAACCAAGCAGTTAGATATCTTGGTGCATTAACTTTCCTAGATAATTTAAACTAAAAATATTTTAGTAATAATAAAATCATTTTATAAATACCTACTATGTAGGTATTTTTTATTTTGCAAAGTGGATAAAATGTTAATAACTTTTTTAAAAATAATTAAATATAATAATAGTTTATAAAAATTATTAACATTTTATATTTGAAATTCCAAAAATATTTTATTGATTTTTTAAAATATTTTTATAATATAACAACACAACTCAAAAAGAAATTAGAGAATATTAAATTTATAATTCCAGAAAGTATTTTGATTTCTTAACACTTATTTATTAAGTTTTATTTTGAGTTTAAAAAAGATGGGGAGGAAAATAACATTATGAGTGATCAAAAAATAAATTATGTTAATATACTTGATGAGTTTAAACAAGTTATTTCAACAACTAGTAATGATATTAAAAATGAAAATGCAAACATGAGTGGTAACACTCCAAGTGGTAAAATGATGAAGTTTGCATCAATAACTGCAAAAGATTTTGCTTTAGAAAATCTTGTAAAAGAAAACCACGCACAATTACACAGAAAGGCTTTGATGCATATTCATGATTTAGATTACTATGCAACTAAATCAGCTACTTGTGTTCAATATAATATAGAAGAAATATTTGAAAATGGTTTTAAAACAAAAAATGGTTTAATTAAAGAACCTCAATCAATTGGAATATATGCAGAGTTAGCTGCAATAGTTTTTCAAACTGCACAAAATGAAATGCATGGGGGTCAATCAATTCCTGCTTTTGATTATTTTATGGCACCAGGAGTTAATAAAAGTTTTAGAAAGTCTTTAATAAAAAATTTAAAACACTTTTTTATATTTACTAATATAAAATTTAGTGAAAATAAAATAGATGAAATAAAAAAAGATGAAAGAATAACTTATAAAAATGTAACAAAAAGTATTATAGAAAGTTATTCTTTTAACTACAAATTCAGTGATGAAGAATTTGAAAAAATATATAATTTATCAGTCCATGAAGTTGAAAAAGAAACAGATCAAGCTATGGAAGGTTTTGTTTATAACTTAAATACTCAACACTCACGTGGTGGTAATCAAGTAGTTTTTTCATCTATTAATTTAGGAACAGATACATCTAAAGAGGGAAGACAAGTTACTAGATCTTTGTGCAAAGCGTTAGAAAATGGTTTGGGAAATGGTGAAACTTCAATTTTTCCAATTGTAATTTTTAAAGTAAAAGATAAAGTTAACTTTAGTGAAAAAGATTATCAAAGAGCTATGAGTCTAAGTCAAGAAAAATGATTTGATGAAAAAAATAAATGAGAAACAAAAAACTTTGATTTATTTTTATTAGCAATTAAAACAACAAGTTTAAGATTGTTTCCAAACTTTATGTTTTTAGATCAACCTTTTAACCAACACGAAATGTGAAAAGAAAATGATAAAAAATCTTGATACTACGAACCTGCAACAATGGGTTGTCGAACAAGAGTTTTTGAAAATATAAATGGAGATAAAACATCTGTTGGAAGAGGTAATTTAAGTTTTACATCTCTAAATCTACCTTACATAGCTTTAGAACTTTTAAGAGAAGAAAATAAAATTAAAGATAATGAAATATTATTTGAAGAAATTAATATTGAAAACATTAAAAAAGAATTTTTAAATAGAGTAGAAAAATATTCACAAGAAGTGTGTGAACAATTAAAGATAAGATATGAATATCAAAAAAGCGCTTTAGCAAAAGAATTTCCTTTCTTAATGAAAAATAATATTCTATCTGGAGGGGGAAAACTTCAAGCAGAAGAATATGTTGAAGAAGTTTTTAATCAAGGAACATTAACAGTTGGTTTTGTTGGTTTAGCAGAAGCTCTTAAAGCTTTATTAAATTCTCATCACGGGGAAAGCAATGAAGCTCAAGAGTTTGGTTTAGAAGTTATTAAAAAAATTAATGAAGTTGCTTTACAGTGAAAACAAAAAACTCACTTAAACTTTGGAGTTATTGCAACTCCAGCTGAATCAGTTGCAGGAAGAATGGCAAAAGTTACACAAAAAGAATTTGGAGTTATTAATGAAGTAACTAACAGAGATTACTTTACAAATTCTAACCACGTTCCTGTGTATTACAAAATAAGTGCAATCAATAAAATAAAAAAAGAAGCAGCATATCATTCTTTAACTTTAGCTGGAAGTATAAGTTATGTTGAATTAGATGGAGAAGCTAAGAAAAATCTTCATGCAGTTCTTTCTATAATTAATGCAATGAGAGTTGAAGGAATAAACTATGGTAGTTTAAATCACCCAGTTGATAGATGTAAAGAATGTAATTATACTTCTTTAATACCTTTCAAATGCCAAATGTGTGGAAGTGATGACATTTCAAGAACTAGAAGAATTACTGGGTACTTAGTTGGTGATTTAGATGGTTGAAATAAAGGTAAACAATCAGAAGAATCAGAAAGAGTAAAACACAACACTAATATCTAATGAAGATTTTAAAGATCTTTAAAGAAACTATAAGTGATGGACCAGGAATTAGATATTCAATATATGTTGCTGGTTGTTTACATGCCTGTATGGGTTGTCATAATATGATTAGTTGAAGTTTTAAAATAGGAAGAGACTTTGACAAAGAATATGAACAAGAAATAATTGATGAAATAAAATCTAATTCTTTAATAAACGGGATTACCTTTAGTGGTGGAGATCCTATGTTTAGTGCTATTGAAATGATTCCTTTTGTTAAAAGAATCAAAAAAGAAACTGGTTTAAATATTTGACTTTATACTGGCTTTACAATAGAAGAATTAATAGCTAAAAAAGATGATAAAGACGAAAAACAATCATCTATGTATGAGTTGTTATTATTAGTAGATACTTTGGTTGATGGTAGATTTGTAAAAGAACTTTATGATCCCAATATTCTTTATAGGGGTAGTAGTAATCAAAGATTAATAGATGTTAAAGAATATTTGGATTTATAAAAACATTTTAGTGACATAAATTTTTTTTTTTTTTTTTAATTTAGTCAAAAATAATTATAATCAAAGTAGTAAGAGGTACTTAAAATGACATCTGTATTTGAAAAATTAGAAATTATGAGCAAGGATTTTGAGGACACCACTTTTAAATTGATTGCAAAAAAACTATTAGAAAATATAAAGAGTGGTAAATTTTATAACCAAGAAGAATTAGCTAATCAAACATTTGTGTCAATTTCTACTTTAACAAAGTTTTCAAAAAGACTTGGTTTTGCTGGCTATAGAGAATTTATATTTACTATTAAAAATGAATGATCTAAATATAATTGAGAAAAAAGTGTGAAAATAGACACATGAGAAATATTTAACTCAATTCAGAATTGAATCTCTGAAAACGAGCAATTTATAAATGATATATCTCGTGCGATTGAAAATGCTCAAGTTATAAATATATATTCTTCCTATCAAGCATATGATTGCTCAAAATATTTGGCAGGACTATTAATAGAGTCTGGGAAAGATGCATTTTTACTTAACAACGAGTTTAGATTTAAACCAAGAGAAACACCAAAAAATGGCATCAATTTAGTAGTTTTAACTGGAAGAGATAATGATAAATTAATGGATAACTTTACAAAATCTTATAATGAAGAGAGTAAAAACTTTATTATAGTGACTGATAAACAGTCGGAAAAACTAAATATGAATTTCACTTCTAAGATGATTGTGAATTTTTCATTAGATAATTCAAGAGCTGAAACAAGGGTTTTAGCTTTAAATATGTTGTTTTTTACTATATTTAATAAACTTTAAAAACTTTACAATTTGTAAAGTACTTGACTGAATGGAGAAATCTATTCTTTTTTTTCTGCAATAATGGAAAATATTATTTTAAGGGAGGAATTTATATGGAAATTAATCTATATGCTCCAGTTGACTGTGAAGTAAAACACATCTCTAAATGTAGCGATGCTGTTTTTTCGGAGAAAATGCTTGGAGATGGAATAGTTGTAATACCTGAAAATGGAAAATTTTCACTTCCATTTGATAAAGCTAAGTGTAAAATGACTTTTGACACAAAACATGCTTATGGTTTTAAAATAAACAACGAATTAGATGTACTTATTCACTGTGGTATTGATACTGTTAAATTAAATGGGAAACCATTTACCCAAAAAGTTAAACTTGAACAAAACTTAAAGCTTAATGATGCAATATTTGATGTTGATCTACAAGTTTTAAAAGATAACAATGTTACAAGTGAAACTCCTATAGTATTTGATCCATCAAGTGCTGAAGATATTCAGATAGTTGGATTAAAAGAGGGAAAATATAAAAAGGGTGAATTGATTTGTAAAGTTAGTTATAAATCAGTTGCTCCAGCTAAAAGTGAAACAGGTTTAAAAGAGTTTAAATCTAAATATCAATTAGCAGGAGAATATCTTGTAAATGCAGTTGGGGGTAAAAAAAATTACTCAAGAGTTTATAACTGTATGACAAGACTTAGATTTAACATCAATGATAAATCAAAAGTTGATGAAGCTAAGATTAAACAAAATGAATTAGTCAAAGGAACAAACTGAGCTGGTGATGAATTACAGATCATTATTGGTGGTGAATGTTACAAAGTTAGAGAAGAAATAGAGAAACAAGATAGCTATTCTGGATCAACTGAAGATTCAAAACAAAAAGTTAAAAAATCATTTGGTTCTATAGTTATGGAAGGTATTGCTGGAATTATGGTTCCAATTATCCCTGTTATAATGGCGGCTGGTATATTTGGAGCTTTATATGCAATTGCTCTTCAAACTCACATAATCGTTGATATTGATAAAGTTGGAATTAAAGATGCTGATGTATTTTCTGTAGTATTATATGTATTACAAAAAGTTGGACTAAATTTAGTTGGGGTTTTCTTCATTTATAATACTGTTAAGTATTTAGGAGGAACCGAAGTAATAGCTATATTAATAGGTCTTATACTAGTTTCAAGAATTTTATTTGTACCAACAGGAATAGAAAGCACTCCTGATGATGAGTTAAAATTAGGTCATTGAATATTCAATGCTGATTATCAAATTTCAGGATGATTCTTATTTAAAATTGGTAATTATCCAATTGTTGTTAAAGCTTACGAAGGAAGTGTGTTGCCATTTATAATGGCTGGATTCTTATGTTTTTACTCTGATAAATGAATTAAAACATGAATGCCTTCTTCAATTGATGTGGTTTTCAGAGCTGCATTAATAGTTTTAATGACTGTAGTGCCAATACTGTTTGTTGCTGGTCCTGTATTAGGATTCATTGAATATTTAATGACATTATTAGTAGGATTAATAGGTCAAATTCCATTTGGGTTTGGAGTTGCTATATTTGCATTAATATGACAACCACTTGTTCTTACTGGTGTTCACGTAGCTGTTGCTATGACTATGATGTTACCTTTAATGGCTGGAGATCCAAGTGTTTCATCACCTATGTTACCTGCCGTTACTATAGCTGTTATGGGTCAATTAGGTGTATGTATTGGTGTTTCAATATTTACAAAAAATGGTAATTTAAAAAACCTAGCTCTAAGTTCAATACCTGCAGGGGTATTTGGTATAACAGAACCAATTATTTATGGAGTTAACTTACCAAAAATTAAGCCATTTATGATTGGTTGTGTAGGAGCATTTACTGGTTCTTTATTCGCAGGAGCTTTAGGGGTGGTCCAAAATACAGTGGGACCACAAGGAATACTTGCTGTAATGAATTATAATGACAACATAGACAAAGTTTTATTACTTGTTTCATTTGCAATATCTATTGGAACTTCAATATTATTAACTTTTGCATTTTACAAAGAAAGAAAAAATGAATACCAATATTCAATTAAAATTTCTCAAAAAATTAAAAAAATATTAAACAAAATAAAATTTGATAATATGGAATCATTTGAAGAAAATTCAAAAAAATTATCTTCAGAAATCAAAGATAAAAAAGATGTTATAAAAAACTATGAAAAATATATTCAAAAATTACTTAAATTAGAAGCTAAAATTGCTCATTTAAATGGTGTGGAAGAAAAAAATAAAACTAAACTATATAAAAAAGCAACTAAAGCCCAAGGTAATGAAAAACTTGATCAAGATAAAATTGATATGATAGTTGAAAAATACAACTCATACAATTTAATTGAAAAAATTAATCCTTTAGTGATTGAAAAAGAAGATTTAATCAAACAAGGAAAAGATGTTGTTGAAAATTATAGAAAAACAATTACTGAATTAGAAAATGCTGCAAATAAATTTGTAGATGACATTTCAAAACAAACTCACAAAGTTGAATTATTACAATTTAAAGATTTATATTGAAATGCAGCTAATGCTGTTGAAGTTGGTTATGGAATAGTGGATGAGAAAAAAATTTACTTTACAAAACAACAAAAGCAAAACCTATTAGCAATTTAATAACAAGGAGGCAAATTATGAAATTTGTTAAAAAAGATTTCTTGTGAGGAGGAGCAACTTCAGCTTCACAAGTAGAAGGTGCATACGATGTTGATGGTAAATCACTTACTATCGCTGAAATGAGACCTTTTAACCCTAATTTAGATCGTAAAAGTGTAAGCGAATTAAATGCTTATACTAGAGAAGATTATGAAAAATCAATCGAGAACAAAGATGGTTTACACTATCCAAAAAGATTTGGTGTAGATCAATATCATAGATATAAAGAAGATATTGCTTTATTTAAAGAAGCGGGAATTAATATCTACAGAATGTCTATAGCATGAAGTAGAATTTTTCCTAACGGAGATGAAGCAGAACCAAACAAAAATGCTATTGAATTTTACAGAAGTGTTTTTGAATAATGTAAAAAATCAGGTATGGAAGTAATGTTAACTATTCAACACTATGATGTACCATATCCAATTACTAAAAAATATGGTGGATGATCAAACAAAGCTGTTATTGATTTATTTATTAAATTCTCAACAGTTATTATGAATGAATATAAAGATTTAGTTAAATACTGATTACCATTTAATGAAATCAACATTGCACCATTATCACCAATTACTGGTTTAGGAATATTTAGAGAAGACTTTGCAACAGAACAAGATTATGTAAACGCTTCATGACAAGGTTTACACAACCAATTCTATGCACAAGCTAAAGTTATCGAAATTGCTAAATCAATTTCAAGTAACCTTGAAATGGGATGTATGGTTGCTAATATGACAACTTATTATTCTGACTGTAACCCAGTTAACGTAATGGAAAACTTAAAATTCCAACAAATGGAAAGATACTTCTACTATGATGTAATGATCAAAGGAGAATATCCAACTTATTCAAAAAGATATTTTGAAGAACACAACATTAAATTTGAAACAACTCCTGAAGAGTTAGAAGTA
Organism: Spiroplasma endosymbiont of Diplazon laetatorius; assembly: GCF_964019625.1. NCBI lineage: Bacteria > Bacillati > Mycoplasmatota > Mollicutes > Entomoplasmatales > Spiroplasmataceae > Spiroplasma > Spiroplasma endosymbiont of Diplazon laetatorius. The sequence goes on along the minus strand of NZ_OZ026458.1, from coordinate 575,364 downwards.
ATTAAAAATAATCCAATTCACTACATTACTTTCAGTTACTACATGACTTCAACAATCTCAAAAGAAATTGTTGAAAAAGCTGGAGGAAACTTATTAATGGGAGGTAAAAACCCATTCTTAAAAGCTACTGAATGAGGATGACAAATTGATCCAATCGGGTTGAGAGTTACTTTAAATGAATTATGAGATAGATATGAAATACCATTATTTATTTCTGAAAATGGTATTGGTGTTGTTGAAACATTAAATGATAACAACACAGTAGAAGATGATTACAGAATTGAATACTTAGGTTCACACTTTGAACAAATTAACGAAGCTATCCTTGATGGTGTAAATGTATTTGGTTATACAATGTGAACTCCAATTGACGTAGTTAGTTTATCAACTAATGAAATGTCAAAACGTTATGGATTAATTTTCGTAGATTACGATGATTACCACAAAGGTACTGGAGACAGATTCAAGAAAAAATCATTTGATTGATTCAAAAAATTCAGAGAAACTGGAGAATTATAAAAAATATAAACACTTTCCATTATGGAAAGTTTTTATTTTGTAAATGGTGGGAAAATATGTTTAGATAACGTAATAAAAATTATGTTATCTAATTTAAAAGGAGAGAAATTATGAGTAAATTTCCAAAAGAATTTTTATGAGGAGCATCTACAAGTGCTTATCAAGTAGAAGGTGCAATTGACCAAGGTGGTAAAGTTCCTTCTATAATGGATAGATTTGATGAAAGAGAAACTTATCCAAAAGGTATTACTGGTTTTAAAGTAGCTTCAGATCATTACAATCATTGAAGAGAAGATGTTGCAATGATGGCTGAAATGGGCTTTAAATCTTATAGATTTTCAATCTCATGACCAAGAATAATTAAAAATGTTAAGGGAGAAATAAATCCTGAAGGTATAAAGTTTTATAATGATTTAATTGATGAATTATTAAAAAATAATATAGAACCTGTTGTTACAATGTTTCACTTTGACACACCAAACTTTATTGATGAAATTGGTGGTCTAGATAGTCACGACTTTTCAAAATTATTTGAAACCTATTCAAAAGTATTATTTGAAAACTTTGGTTCAAAAGTTAAATACTGACTTACAATAAACGAGCTTAATATGTTTGCTCTTGTTGGTCAAATCATTGGTGTTATTTCAGAAAAATCAAAAGCTTCTAAATGACAAATAATGCATAACTTAAATGTTGCTCAAGCAAGAGCTATTAGATTGTTTAGAAAAATGTTACCTAATGCAAAAATAGGTCCTGCTCCAAACATATCATCAGTTTATCCAGCCTCAAGCAAACCTGAAGATTACCAAGCTAAATTAAATTTTGATCAAATAAGAAACTGAACTTTCTTAGATATAGTTTGTAGAGGTGAATACAGTAATTGATTTGCAAACTACTTAAAATCAATTAATGAAGAAATAGAAATGACACAAGAAGAGAAAGAAATACTTAAAGATTCAAAACCTGATTTTATTGCTTTCAATTACTATACAACTATGACTGTTGCTAACGCAACTCAAGAAGATTATGAACAATCTTTAAAAAATAAAGACGATCAACATTCTGGAATGGTTTTCCCAGGTGTTGGAAAAACTGTTAAAAATCCAAACTTAGATAAAACTCAATTCGGATGAGAAATAGATCCAATTGGATTTAAAAACACTTTAAAAGATGTTTGAGATAGATATCAATTACCAATTATGATTACAGAAAATGGTCTTGGTGCAAGAGATGTTTTAACAGATGATGAAAAAATACACGATGATTACAGAATTGAATACTATGAAAAACATATTAAATATATGGCCGAAGCTATAGCTGATGGTGTTGAAATGATAGGTTATATGCCTTGAAGTGCAATCGACTTAGTTTCTACTCACGAAGGTATTTCAAAACGTTATGGATTCGTTTATGTTAACAGAGATGAATTTGATGAAAAAGATATGAAAAGAATTAGAAAAGATAGTTTCTTTTGATATAAAGAATTAATCAAAAATAATGGAGAAAACTTAAAATAAAAAACACCATTAGGTGTTTTTTTTATTTTTTAATATAGTTTATAAAATATTACAATTAATATAAAAATGTTTTATACACTTTAAATCTATAATTTTAAAAAGAGAGGTTTTATTTATATGAAAAAAATATTAAGTTTTTTAGGTATTGTTGGTTTTTTAGCGACTGGATTAGGGTCTGTAATGGCAACATCTTGCAAAATAAATAATACTCAACCAGATTTTATAAGAGATATTTCCAAATTTGTTACTAACAAAGATTTGGGTGAAATTGATGGAGAAGAAGACTTACCAACTATAAAAGAAATCTTTAGCAAAATTATTGAAAAAAATCCAGAATGTGATTTTTCAATGACTATCTTAGAAAGTATTCTTGTAGATAAAAATATATCTACTTCTACAGCTGAGTTTGTTTTATCAGAATTTGGTTTAAAAAGTTGGTATGGAGAACTAACCTTAAAATATAATTACAAAAAAATGAAAAAGATTCTTTAAAAAATTTTGATTAAATTCAGGATTTGATAATGGTGATAAATTAATTAACCTAAATATTCAAAGATTATTATAATAATTGTAATTTTTGTTATAATTTTATTATTATAAAAGAAGTGAAAAAATATATGGAAGAAAATCTGTTAAGTTCTGAACCAGAACTCGAAAAACAATTAGAAACTAATATTAAAAAAGGTTTAACTACTGAAGAAGTTGAATCTAAAAAGGCTAAATACGGATTAAATGAACTACCTCAAGGAAAAGTAACTCCTTGATATTTAATCTTTCTAAAAACTTTAATAGAACCAATCTTATTGGTATTGATGGGAGCTGCAATTGTATCTATAGTTGCTCCAATTATTTCAAGTGGTGGACACATTGAAGCATCAGAATTTATTGATGCAGCTGTTATTTTCTCAATTGTTTTAATTGATGCTGTTTTAGAAACAGTTCAAACAATTAAAGCAAGAAAATCAATGGATGCTTTAAAATCTCTTTCAAAACCAAGAGCTGTTGTTATAAGAAATGATATGCAACAAGAAATTGATGCTTCAGAACTTGTTCCTGGAGATATCGTTGTTTTAGAAGCAGGAAAATATATTCCAGCTGAATTAAGAATTGTTGAATCAAGTGATCTAACAATTGATGAAGCTAACTTAACCGGTGAATCATTGCCTGTTGAAAAAACACACTTACCCTTAAAAGAATCAACTACAATTCTAGCTGAAATGAAAAACATCGCATTTATGTCAACTTTCATTACATCAGGAAGAGCAATTGGGGTAGTTATTAAAACTGGTGAACAAACTGAAATTGGAAAAATAGCAAAATCAATTAATGAAAATGAAGAAGAATCAACACCATTAGAAAAGAAATTAAACTCATTTACTTACTGAATAAGTGGTTTAAGTTTCATTTTAGCTATTTTAATCTTTACTACTTTATTCTTTAGTGGAGATAGTAATGCATGAGCTAACTACTTAATGGTTGCTATTACTTTAGCAATTGGTGTTATTCCAGAATGTTTAGCAGCGGTTGTGTCTATTACTTTAAGTATAAGTACTAAAAAAATGGTTAAACAAAACGTTATTATTAAAAAACTTCAAGCAGTTGAAACTTTAGGTAATGTTAACTTTATTTGTACTGATAAAACAGGAACTTTAACTCAAAATAAAATGACTGTTAAAAAAATGATAATGGACAATAAAATTCTTGCATCAAAAGAATATGAAAAAGAAAAAAATGATAATCACATGGACTTATTCTTAAAAGCATTAGTTTTATGTAACGATTCAGTTACAGAAGGAAATGAAAGAATTGGAGATCCAACTGAACTTGCACTTGTTGATTATGCAGAAATAATAGGCTATGACGAACAAGATTCAAGAGATATTTGACAAAGAATTGATGAAATGCCTTTTGACAGTGAAAGAAAAATGATGACAACTGTTAATAACATTAATGGAGTTAATACAGCTTTCACAAAAGGAGCTATTGATCAATTACTACAAAGATGTAGCAAAATAATGATAGACAATGTCTTAAGAGACATTACTGATGAAGACAAAAAAGAATTACTTGAAATGGCAAATGAACTTTCAAAAGATGCTTTAAGAGTTCTTGCATTTGCATATCATATAAACTATGACAAATTAGAAGATAAAGATGACTTAGAACAAGACTTAGTATTCTTAGGAGCTGTTGGTATGATTGACCCAGTTAGAGAAACTGCAGTTAACGCTGTTCGTTTAGCTCACGAAGCTGGAATTGAAGTTGTTATGATTACAGGAGATCATGCTGTAACTGCTCTTGCTATTGCAAAAGACTTAGACTTAGCTCATTCTGAATATGAAGTAATGAACAGTGATACTTTAAATCAATTAGATGACAAACAATTATTAAGAGTTATTGAACAAATTAAAGTATTTGCCAGAGTTAATCCAGAGCATAAAGTTAGAATTGTTGATGCTTTAAAACAAAAAGGAAACATAACATCAATGACAGGTGATGGAGTTAATGATGCTCCAAGTTTAAGTAAAGCTGACATTGGAGTTGCTATGGGTATTACTGGAACTGATGTTGCAAAACAAGCCAGTGATATTATCTTAACTGATGACAACTTTGAAACAATTATCAAAGGAGTTAATGAGGGAAGAAACGTTTATCAAAAAATTAAGAGAGCAATTGCATTTGTTATTGGTGTAAACTTGGCAAACGTATTGGCAATCTTTGTTCTTTCTGTAATAAACTCAGTTTCTCCTTTAGAAGCTACAAATATTTTATGAATGAACTTAATTGTTGAATCAATTATTGCTCTTGCAATGGGAATGGGAGCAAATGACTCTACACTTATGAAGATCAAACCTGTTAAAGGTAAAAACTCATTGTTTAAAGGTTTAGGATTTACATTATTTAAAATAATATTATTTACATCAATTGCTTCAATTGGGGCATACTACTTTGGAATGATGTTCTTAAGTAATGAAGAATTAAATAACATTATAAAGACACATGAAAATAGTTTAAATGATTCTCTAACATTCACAAATTGATTTGCAGCTTTAAGAAGTAAAGAAATTAGTGTTGAAACAAAAATTGAAATTGGAGATTATGGTAGAACAGCAATGTTTGTTGCTATTACTTGTGCTCCATGTCTGTATGCAAACTTTATTAAATTATCAAACTGAAAAGCTGATAAGAAATTAACAATAGTTACTAACAAACCATTGTGATTAGCAAGTTTACTTGCAGTGAGTTTAAACTTAGTTGTAATTTTCATACCAGGATTTAATGATAAAATTTTAAACCTAGCTGAAGTTAATAAATACAGTTCAGCAAATTGATATTTAATTCCAGGAGCTATTGGTATTGCAATTCTTCCATCAATGTTTATGTTAATGTTAGATGGATTAGTTTATATAACTTACCACTATAGACCAGATCCTTGAAGAAGAAATAGAATTCTTGCTCAAGAGTTAGTTGAAATAGATATTCAAAAAGAAAAACAAAAAAGAAAATCAAAGAAAAAAGTAAATCAATAGATTTACTTTTTTTATTTTTGAATTAACTTAAAAGATATTTTTTAATTTAAAAATTTTTTTATTTTGACAAGTTTTCATCTTAAATAATTACCATAAATAAAAGATTTTTTGAACATGTAAATTTAGCAAAAACACCATTTTGCTTTTTTTTTTTTTTTTTGAGAAATATTTAACAGAATACCAATCCTAAAACGTTAGTAGAAATGGGGTTTTTTAAAAAAGTTAAAAATATTTTTGAATTTAAACTAATCAAAAAAATAAAAGTCAAGTTTTTGGTGAGTGTGATTTTTATTGAAATAGAAAATTTAAAAGACTATATTCTTTGTAAGCCCAATGTTTTACTTAAAAAACTTTGAGTGAAAAAAATTACAGATGTAATTAAACTTAATCGATTCATTTTAAAACATGAATCCAAATAAAATTGTAATAAATTTTTTAACAAAGGACGCAAAAAAATATGAAAGAAAAATTCAAAAACTTTTTTGAAGAGAAATTAAAATTAAAAATAATTATTTCTTCAAGTATAGCAACATTTTTATTTTTGCTAAGTTTTTTAATGGTGATTCCTGGCTTAGGTCTTGAATCACAAAAGTTCATAAACAGTATCGAAAAACAAATAAAAACTATAATGCCTAAAGGTATGTATGTTATTGATGGACAAGATGATGTTGTTTATGAAACTGCTATGAATACTTCTGTTAAAAGTGCTTATGTAAGTGATGCACTTTCAACTTTAAATTCATATGAAGATAAAGATATAGTTATCAAAAAAGAAGAGTACACTAAATTTTCAGAACAATGATTTGAAAATAGGTGAGGTGAAGATATTAAAAATAAAAAAGATGTAGATCTTTATGATTTAGGAATTGACTTAATAAAGTTTGATAAAGCTGTTGCAACTAAATTCTTAAGTTTCTCATATGTTCACTCAGGAATAGAATGAATGTTTAAAAGTAATGGTTTATCAGAAGCTTTTTCAAGTGATTTCTATCAACAAATAAAAAGGGATCAAACAATAATTGATCAAGATGTTTATGATTCATATATGAAATATGAAGGTCCAGGGCTTTCTGGATTGAAAGTTGAAAAGTCATTAGGAACAATGATTATTAACAATAAAGTTTGATTTTTAAATAGACAAATAGAAAATATTAAATTTGGTTTTAATATTTTAGGTCACAGTATATTTAAAAATAAAAATTTAAATGAAAGTAACATGAACAAAACAAAAGTTACTTATGACGAACTTAGTTATCCTTTCTTGACAGATACATTAGAAGTTTTTAGAGCCGGTTCAATAATGTTTATACTTTTTCTAGCTTTAATACTTCCCGTGTTTATAACTTTCTTAACTATATGAATAATTAATTATAAAAAAGGAGAAAGAAAATAATGAAAAAGATTTTAGCAATACTTTCTTCTCTTAGTTTTCTAACTACAACATCATCTATAGTAGTATCTTGTGTTCCATCAAGTGCAAAAATTAATTTTGACTTTGATAAAAACATTGGTACACAATTTGATAAAAGAAATGCAAAAGATACAAGTGATGATAAAACCAAACACAAGGGGTTTTCAAACTTCTTTACACTTGGAGATTCTCTAAGTGATCAAGGTGGTATAGTTGCTATTGCAAAAGATGAATTGAAAGTTGATGTTAAGTTAACTGGAATGTATGACAAAGGATTCAGCAACGGTCCTGTAACTGCTTCTTTACTTAATAAAGAACTAAATTTCGAAGAAGAAGAATTTAAATCTTCAAACTTAATTCACTCTGCAGATGTTGATAGAGGTGGAGAAAAAGTTTGAGGAAAAAACTATTCTGTTGGTGGAGCAACTGCCTATGAAGCCCAAGGCGGGCTTGCAGCAATGTTGATGGGTAACACAGGTATCTATAAACAGGCTCAAGCCCTTGTGCAACAACAAGTAATTCACGAAGATGATTTATTTTTTGTTGAAATAGGTGGAAATGATATGTTTGCTATTTTAGATAATGTAAAAAATCCAAATAAAAGAGAAGAAATAATGCAAAACGCATTAGAAAATATTAAGAATTCTTTATATACATTATTAAATAATGGAGCCAAAAAAATAGTTTTCGTAACTCCGCCTGATATGACTTTGATTCCAAAATACAAAGATAAGTCACAATCAGACAAGGACATAATCAAAATGATCGGTGATGATTTTGATTATGAAATAACTCAAATCATAAATAAAGCAAATAAAAATTATGATAACAGTATTCTCCACTTTGACCTTTATGGAAGATTTGGAGAAATAATAAGTGGATTTAAGGAATTAAATCCAAGTAACAATATAAAAGATGAACTTTGTGATTCTTCAATGCCTGATTTTTCATCAGGTATTGATCCAAAAAATTTGGAAATTAAAGCTACTTTAAAAAGTGGCAATGTTGGAAAAGAAGACAACTTCTTCTTTATAGATTTTGTTCATCCAACAAAAGAAGGACACAAGTTCGCAGAAAAATTTATTTTTAAAGACATTGAAGATAAATGAATGAATAAGTAATCAAAATTACTAAAGGAAGATACACATGAAAAAATTATTAAGTTTATTAGGAGCTGCAACAATGACTTTCTCTACTGTAGGGAGTGTTATTGCTTGTGGTGATAACACACCAGTTTTAGGAAATAACTTTGATACTGAAGCGCAACAAGATACTATTTCTAAGTTAATGACTCAGTATGCAAAATCTTTATACTTAAACCAAAAACCATTATCTGATGGTGAATCACATTATAGTTCAAAATACACAATGGAAAATGATGTTAAAAATGCTTATTTAAAAGATTTAGGATTAACTGATTTTGATGAATCAGAGAATGTACAAAATAACTCTAAATTTAGTACAATTGCCAATAAATACTTTGATCCAAATTCTTTATTAGCATCTGATTTAAAAATTTCAGACAACATTTATCAAGACTATGCTTTTGATCCAAGTGTTAAAGACGAAGGTATTTTAGATACAATTAAAAATACATTACCTCAATTATTAGAGTTCTTATCTGATCCAAGTCAGTTACAAGGATTATTGGGATTAGTTGCTGAAAATCCAGAAATGATTGAAAGCATTCTTTCTCCAGAAATATTAAAAACATTAGGTAAAGTATTGTCTAATGAGAAATTACAAATACTTCAAAATGCATTTAGTGCAGATATTTATAAAGATATGAATAATCAAACAGCACTAAATTCAAGTGTAATTGGACTTTCAAATGCACTAGACAAATTTATTAAAGGTAAAGATGCAGTAATATTAAGTTATGCAACTCAAAAAGATGTTGATTCAAACTATGATCAAAGTACAACTAGTTTAGCTGACAACATTAAAAAATTAATGGACAAAGAAGTTGAATTTAAATTCGATTTAATAGAAAATGTTGACTCAATTGCTGAAATTATAAGATTTGTAAGAACTTTATTAGTATATATTGAACAATTTAGTTATGATGAAATGACTTCAAATATACTTACATTAGAACAAATTGAAGCAAAAAGAACTGCTAAATTTAGTACAAACTCAATTGACCTTAAACAAGTATTCAAGAAATTGAAATATATGGTAAATGACGAAGAAGGAGTAACTTTTAAAAACTATATTGGAATTTTATTAGCTACAAACTCTACAAACTTTAAAGCAGGTAGTGATTTTAAAGAAAAAGTTAATAGTGGATTAATGGATTTACTTTCTAAAGTTGCTATAAAAGCAAACGGTGCAGAATATGTAGATGCTACAATTATGAAAATATATATTAACTCAATAGTTAGATCATTTATTAATGCTGGTTTAAAACCAGAATATGGTGGAGCTGAATACAACACAATTAAAGGTTTAATTTTCTCAGTTAAAGGAATGTTACCAGAATTTTTAGGAAACATTTTAGATAAAATTGATAAAAATGGAGATAAAGAAGAATTCCAAGAAAACTGATTAGGTTATTTATGACATAACACAAATGAAAAATTAGGTTTCTCATTAATGAAATTAATGCAAACACCTTTAAATAAAATTGATTTAAAAGGTTTAATGGGAAGTACAGAAACATTTGCAATTAACTCAAGTGATGGAAAAAGTAGATTCAACGAAGCTAGATCTATTGGTACTGAATTCTTAACTGATAAGTCTATAAAAGAAATAGTTGAAGAATTTGATACTGCATTTTCTAAAACTACAAAATCAACAATTAAATTTGATGATTATTCTGAATTAATTGGTAGATTAATAAAAGATGATACTTTACAAAAAGCTTTAAATGATATTAAAAACATGTTTGAAATATTAGGTTATAACAGTGATGGAACATTAAAAGAGGGTTCAGTATTTGAACAATTCTTTAAAATATTAGAAGATTCAAAAGAATTAGTAGCTCAATCAAACTCAATACTTAAAAAATGAGTTGAAGAGAGCAACACTAAAATAGAGAATCTTGTTAAAGAAGCAACTCAATTATTTAAAAAATTAACTGTTACAACTAAAAGAAGAGCAACTAATGACTTTGAGTATACTGTAACTGATGGAAGTACAGAGTACGTATTTAACGTCAAATTAAAACAAAACGCATCAAAAACTAAATTAGTTATTTCAGAAATTAATTTAGTTAAATAAAAAGAATCTTAAGATTCAAAAAAATAAGAATTAATTAAATAAAAGAATATATAAAAGACCACAAAAAACCTCTATTACTTTTAAAAGTAAAAGAGGTTTTTATTTTTTATAAAATATAAAAGTTAAATTTATATATATAATAAATTCTATAAAAGGAGATTATTATGGATATTAATTATATTTTTATAGCGTACTTATTTGCATTATGTATTGTTTTAAATTTATTTTTCTTTGTTATAGCATTCATTTTTAAATCAGATGTATTTACAGATATAACTTATGCTTTAACATTCCTTATATCAACTACAATTATTTTTGCTTGAAAACAAAATTTTTCAATCATACAAATATTAATTTATTCACTTGTTGTTTTATGATCAATTCGTTTGGGTTCTTATTTATTCAAAAGAATAATAAAAATTAAACATGATAAAAGATTTGACAACATTAGAAATTCATTTTTTAAATTTTTAGGATTTTGAGTTCTACAAGGAGTTTCTGTTTTCTTGATTGTTCTACCAGCATGTTTTGCTTTAACAATTCCAGAACAATACTTTGATAATAAAAATTATATTAGCTATGCATTTATTTTAATTGCATTACTTGGATTAATTTTTGAAACAATAGGGGATGAACAAAAATCTAAATTTTATAAAAATAAGAAGAAAGACTTTATTGACACAGGTCTTTGAAAAATATCACGTCATCCAAACTATTTTGGTGAAATGGTTTTTTGATTATTTTTAACAATAGCTTTTTTAACAAATATCATTATGAAAAATAATTCTAATAATGAAATTTATTATTATTTATTTTGATTACTATCACCAATTTATATTATTTGTTTATTATTATTTGTTTCTGGAGTTCCTATCCTTGAAAGAAATGCATTTAAAAAACTTAAAGATAATAAAGATTATCAAAACTACATTTCAAAAACTAGTATTGTGTTTCCGTTTATTGGAAGAAAAGGTTATACAAGTAAAGTTAAAAAAATGCAAAAAGAAAATAAATAAAAAAACTTTGAAGTTTATCTTCAAAGTTTTTTTTATCTTCAACCACAAAAGGCAAAAGTTTGTTCTCCTGTATTTATCATTATAGTTTTTGTAAGAGGTGATCATAAATTAATTTCTAAACCACAATCTTTAATAATTGATTTTACTTTTTCGATAACTGAGTTATCAAAAATACCACAAGCAACATCTATTTTTTTTAAATCTTTTATTTTAGTTTTAAGTTCATTCAAAATATATTTAACACCAATAAAGAAACTTCTTTGTTTGCTATCTAACACTATTTTTTCATCAGCTACTTTTAAAACAACTGCTACTTTTAAAGTTGTAGCAATAAGTCCCTTTAATTTACTTATTCTTCCACTTGCAACCATGGTATTTCATTTTTTTGGAATTATAAAACATTCATAATTTTTTTTATCTTTTTCAATGAAGTCTTTTATTTCTTTTGAAGACATTCCTTTATTTATTAAATCACTAATATCTTTTATTTGTTTTTCAAGTATTATACTTACTCCATCACTGTCAATTACAAATACTTTGTTTTTAAATTTTTCTTGACTTGCAAAGTTTAAGTAACTGTTGTATTGTCCTGAAAGTGCTTTTGCAACACCACAAATTATAACTTGATCATAATTCTTTAGAATGTTTTCGATAGTTTCTTCTAGTTCACCAAACGCTGTTTGACTAGTTTTTAAATTGTTATTTATTATTTTTAAAAAATCTTCATTTGATAAGTTTAAATCATCTTTAATTGATTTTTCACCAGATATGTTAATTGATAATGGAGTTATAAAAACATCTTTAATGTTTGAAGTTAAACCATAAGATGAATCTGTTAAAATAGCAATTTTCATTTGTTTTCTTCTTCTTTTCTATTTTTTCATTAAATTTTCACATCTATATTTTAAAGCCATATTCATATAATCATAACCTTGCTCGGTAGCTAGTTTCATTTTCTTTCAAAACTTTTTAACTCCCATTCCTGCAAATGTTTCTGTTTGTATAAATTTTGTTGTATTTTCGTCTATTTTTTCCAATTCAAAACTATGAATTGAGTTAAAAAGAAATTTAGGACCAATTGTCATAAGTCATTTAAAGCTTTTTTCTTCATTTATTTCTAATAATAAAGCCTTTAATTTCATGTCGTTTTTTAATTTGATTTTTAATTTGCTATTAACTTTAAAATCACCTATTATTGAAGCAAATACTGGGTTTCAACTATTGTAAACTTCAAAGTTTACAAGTTCTTTTCAAACCACTTCAATTGGTGCTTTAATGTTTATATCTAATTTAATTTCATAATTCATAATAATTACCCCTAAAATTGTACCTATCTAGATAATAACACTTTTTTATATGTTAGCTTTTTTAAAAAAAGCTAAAAATATTTCAACCTCACTAAAATACTTTTTTTGTAATTATTTTAAAATAATCTATAATATATTTAATAGGAAATAGGGGTATCAAGAGATGGATAATAAGATTGAAAAGATTAAATTGGGAGTTTATAAAGTAGCTCTTACATCTATAATAATATTTCTAGTTTCGCTAGTGCTTACGGGTGTTTTTATAACTGTTCTTTTATTAGAAAGCATAAAAGAAAAACAAACTTGAATGTGACTTGGTTTAGCTGTTTTAACTGGTTTAATCTCTATTTTTACTTTATTTTCAATGACAGGTGGACTAGTATTTTTAAAAGCTAATAAGGATTGAAAAGAAATACAAAAAGTTCAAAAAAAATCAGCTCTAGATTGAGGTTTATTCTATTTTGTTTATGCATCAAAAATAGATAAGTTTTCAGATCAGGAGTCAAAAGAAATCAAAAACTAATGAATTATAGACTTAAATGGTCTATAATTTTTTTAATAAAATAACACAACGGAAGAAAAGAATAGTTTAATAAGTGATTATTATGTTATTCTTTAATTAAATAGAATTTAAAATTAAGTTTCCTTCGACACAAAAAACTTAAATAGTAGTTATTTTTAATTATTATTAATTAATAGTATTAATACTGCTTTATTATTTTATAATGTTGATTGAAACTCTTTAAAAAGGAGTTTTTTTATTTATGGAATATTATTGTTCAAAGACTTATTATGGAGATATGGTAAGGACTAGTATATTGCCTTTAAGTAGTTATGAGAGTAATTTGCGTAATAAGGGTGGTGTTAAAAATACTGGTGAAAATAAAGAAAAATTAAATAATAGTAAAATTCGCAGTAAAGGTAGATTTATTAGAAAATCATTTCATAACTTTTATAACCAAAAAACATTATCATTTCTTACTCTCACTTATGCAAAAAATATGCAAGATATTAAACAAGCTAAATATGATTTAAAGTTATTTTTTCAAAAATTAAAATATTGATTTTATAGCGAAAAGCGATCTAAATTTCGTAAAAACCAAGAATTAAAATATGTATCTATATATGAATATCAAAAACGTGGAGCAGTTCATTTCCACATAATATTAAATGTATATATTCCTAACTCTATAATTTTTACTTATTGACCTCATGGTATTAATTGAAATGTTAAAGTAAAAGGTGGAACAACAGGAAGAAAAAAAGTAGTTAAATATTTATCTAAATATATGAGTAAAGTAAATAAATTGGACTCAAAAGATTTAAATAAATATGATTTAAATATCAAGTCTTATCATTTTAGTAGTAATTGTTCTAATCCTAAAACTAAAATTGGAGTATTAAATATTAATCCTAATGATTTAACTCAATTTATGGTTAAAACAGAAAATTTATATTTGTTTAAATTAAGCAGTAAATGTGATTTTTTATTTGGTTTAGTTTGTGATAGATTAAAAATTTTTGATTTTGAAGTTGATTTAGATCCATATATTCATATAGCTATAAAAATGAGACAAGCTATTATTGATGGTTATGCTACTTATTTACCTGATAAATATTCATATTGAATGAAAAAAGGTAGGGAAAAAATAAAAGAACATTAACAAGATATTATTTTAAACAAAAAAGGTTTAGTTATAAATTAGTTACCCAGCGCCTTAGCGCCATTTGCCGTTATTAAAAAAATGTTATTTAAGAGCTTATATATTTTTACGGGCTTATAAAGTTAAAATTTGTTTGTGTGTTATTTTATGTATCTTTATAGGTCCATAAAAGTATATAAGCAAGAAGGGTTGTGATTAATGATAAAAAAATGTTATTAAAAGTTTAAGGTTTTTTAAATGCCTTAAAAATTAAATTATTAAATTTCCTTCGACAATTTTAAGATATTTAAAAAATTTTAAAATTGTATCTATAGTTTTACTATAGTAACTAAAAAATATTTATATTTAACTTTCCTTGCAATTTATAATTTTTAATTATAAAAAAGTTAAATTTGTGGCAATAGATATTTTTCCTACGATATAAATATATTTAGATTAAATATATAGTTAAATTGCTTATCTCTCATTTTAAAAAATAAGCAGTTTAAATGAAAAAAGCACCTAGAAATTACCGCCTAAAAACCTACCATGAATAAAAATAAAAAAATTACAAGATTTACCCACTAAAACAAAAAAACACTATAAATAGTGCTTTTAGTACTATTTCCCTTCGACAAAAAATAATACCTATTTAAATTTATCAAAAAAAAAAAAAAAAACAAGAAAGAAAGAAGTTGAAGCTATGCCATGAATAAAAATTAATCAATTTTGTAATGATTGTTATAATAAAGCGCAACAACAATCATATACATTAAAATATAGTTGTCGTTCAAATGAAAGTATTTCAAAATATCAAAGATATAAAAATTTATGTTTATGTAATAATTGTGATTGTGAACATTTAGCAGCACCATATAAAGATATATGTACTTGTTGTAAAATGAAGGTTTATTGTGGATAAGGAGTGATTACATGTTTTTTTCAATTTTCTTTAGTTTTCTAATATCTTTATTTTCGTCATTGCCATTAACTTTAGATTTTGGTACTAAAATAGGAGTTAGAAATAGATTAATTAATGAAGTTACTAATTATGTTAATGTTGATCCTCAAAATACTCTTTATAGTATTATTCAAAGATATGATATTCAATCTCAATTAATGTTAAGGTCTGATTTTTTTAATCAAGGTATAAACCCTAAAAACTATGCTTTTTCTATTGGTTTAACTCCATTAAAAGATTTTAACGATATTAGTACTTGATTTGATTCTAGTTCTATCGATTCTAATAGTAGTAAATATTGAGTTAAATTGTGAGTTCTTTATTTTTATACCCAATTAAGTAGTGATAGTTTTTATGATTTGGATTTAGTAATTAAAGATAAAGAGTATTTTTCATTTCAAATTTATAAAGATAAATTCAGTTTATTAGATGTTGTTAATAACAAAGAATTTGAATTTAAAGTTACTGGTGGTTCTGGGAAAGAAAATATTTATTATGACTTTTTCAATGTTTTATTTACTCCTTTAATTGAAAATCAAAGTCCTTATAGCTTTAATAGTTCTAGATTAGTTTTTAATTTTGATTTCGAAAATGCTTTAAATAAGTTTTTTGATAAGTATAAATTAAACCAGGAATATAATATTAATGAAATTATTAATCTTTTTAATAGTTTTTATAGAAATTTGGTTCAATTTATTTTTGATTTAGATCCAGATACAAATGTTATTATGAATATGCCTTATAGTACTGTTTTAAAAAAGCACTTTATTAACTATAATATTTTTATAAAAAATGGTTTTAACCTTTATCCAAAAGGGCTATTAGTAAATATGGATAAAAGAATGGTAGAAAGCAATGAAGTTTTACCTTTTAGTTTTCAAGCTAAATATGATAATATTTCAAACATTATTTATGATTCTAATCAAAATTATTATCAATATTTAAATAGTAAAAGTTCTATTTTTGATTATTCCACTGGTTCTTCGAATACTAATACACCTGATATTGAATTAGTAAATTATGAAATTAAAGAGCAAATAAAAGGTTTTAATTCATTTTCTACAATTTTAGGATTTAATAGTATTTCAACAGATAGAATTAAAAATATAATTTTAAGAGATTTAAATTTTACTATTTACAATTCTAATGATTGAAATAATGTAGTTCAAAATCCTAGTGGAAATTTTAATATTCCATATATGACATGTTCTTTAACTAATCTTTTTGGGTGTGTTACTAACGCTGGAATATATTTAATTAATACTGTTTTAGATTTTACAGGTTTTAATAAGATTACAGGACCTTTAATTCAGTCTTTAGTTGGTACAACAGAGTTATTAAAATCTATTCAAAATTTATTTGCTTTTAATGTTACTTTTTCATTAATGGTTTATTCTATTCTTACTTTAGCAATAGCTATTGCACTAGGTAAAATATTTTAGAAAATATTCCAATGTATTTTTTAAAATTTACCATAAATATTGATTTATTTTAAATACTTCCTGGAACATGTTAAAAAATAGCTAATGAAATTTAAAGAATTTTTTTTCCAAAAATACTAATATTAATACCTTTTAATTAAGGTATTTTTTTGTTATTCTTTTAAAAAGGAGAAAAAATTATGAAAAAATTATTATCTTTATTTGGAGCTGTAAGTTTGATTTCTGTCTCTAGTGCTGTTGTTATTTCTTGTACTGATAAAAATACTAATATGGTGGAAATTAGGGATATGAGAAATAATTATGTTGATACTGTTGATAAAACAACTGTTAAAGATTTTAAATTATTTGGTGGTATTCAAGGAAGTACAGATATAGATTTACAATTATTTTTTAAAGATGGTACTCAAAAAAGTTATGTTAATTTAATTGGCACTAAAGAATGATTTAATAAGTATTTAAATAAATTAATTTTTAATATAGAATAGAAAAAAACACAAAAACTTTATGTTTTGTGTTTTTTTTGTTAATATTTAGTTAACGTTGTGTAGCACGCGTAGCGTGCTTCTTAGGCAACTTGCGAAGCAAGTTGCCTTACTTGTATAAAGATTAGAGGTAAAAAACATGTTTATTACAAAACAAAATTTAAAAGATTTTAGACTTTGATATAAATTAGTTGTTGCAGTATTAATCACAGTCTTTTTATTGGAAATGTTAATTAAAGGAATGATTAATATTGGTGTTCCTAAAAACAATGAAGAATACAGTATTTGAGCTATTTTTAATGAAAAAGGTGACTTCATTGGTCATGATTATTTTGGTTATGTTATTAATTACTTTAGTTACTTTACTATTCAATCAAATATTTTAATTGTTGTTTGACTTATGATTGGTTTTTTCAATCACAACAAAGAAGGTCAAATAAAACCATTACAAAGAGCTTTATCATTGAGTGTTGTAACATACATAACAGTTACAGCGCTTATCTTTAATGGTTTATTATTACCACAATTGCTAAGTTCAAAACAAGGTAGAGAAAGCTTAGATGCTCTATGATGAGTTGAACAAATGGTTCTACACACAGTTGGGCCATTAGCAGCTGTATTATACTTCTTGTTCTTCATGAAACAAGATTTAGTTTTTGATTTTAAAAAGTTCATAAAACATGACTTTTATAAAATGGCAATTTATCCAGTAGCATATCTTGCATATGCTTTAATTCGTGGGGAATTAATCTATAGAAGTTATGGATCAAATGCACCTTTAGCGCATCATCACAGTGCTTATCCTTATTTTTTCTTAGAAATACACAACAAATATGCTTTAAATCCCAATATGGGTGAAACATTAATTAATAATGGGTTATTCTGAATGTTTATGACAGTTATCATTATTGTTGGTATCGTTATTGGTTTAGGATCACTTTATTTATTTATAGGTTCAAAAACAAGCAATATCAGAAATGGGTGAATAAAAGATGAAAAGAAACAAAAACAAGCAAAATAGTTTAGAGTTACTTAAAAAACATCACAAAATAATAAATAAGTTTTTTAAAACTAATTATTTTGGATTTTCTATATTTTTAATAGACCAAATAATTTATGCAATAACTCTAATTCTATTCGTTTTGAACCTAGTTTTAAAAAGCAAAAACATTGAACAACCAGAAATTGGTTTTTCTATTGTTGGGGGAAGTATATATTTACTTTTAAAGTTTACATATACTAACTGATTTGCAAAAAACAAATTCTTTCAATCTATTGATGTATTTGAATACACAGTTAAATTAGATAATCACAAATTTAAAGCTCAAAGATCAATTGAATTTACACCAATTTGATTTTGAATTTATATAATAACTGCTAACTTTATTACAGTGGTTTTTGTAAATTATGAATTGAATAATGTATTGAGTGAAACTCCTGTTTTAAATGCAGTTTTAGAATCAATGCTAAATGTACTTTTATTACCATCATTTTTAAACTCATTTCAAAAATTAGCAGCTTCAAACAAAGATGTCGAATCTAATTACAACAATGTAATTAAAGATCAATATTTTTCAAATGAATCACTATTTGATGATGCTAAATTTGCACAACACTGTTTAAATGTAAGTTTTGATAAAAATAATATTACTTCTAAAAATGGATTATTTATCTTTACAAATAAAAAAGACTTAAAAGATAAAGAGATTTTAGAATTACAAAAAGTAAATGACAAAATACTAGAAGATTACAAAAAAATTTGAGCAAACTATTATGAATTGCTTGAAACAAGCTCTACTTTAGAGTTTTCTAAAAGAAAAGCAAAAGACTTATTTTGACTTGAGAGAATATATGATCATATATTCTTAGATTTCTTTAATATTTAAATAAAACCACTATATAAGTGGTTTTTATTTTATTCAATTATTTGCAATATAATTTTAAAGTTCTATAATAATTGCATAGAGGGTGTAAAGATGAAATTAAAATTTAAAAGAGTAGATTTACCAAATTTAATAATTTACAGCATTTTATCATTATTATTTGCTATTTTTTTCATCCTTCCAGCTGTTGATGTTTTAAGAGAAACTATAATCAAGTCTAATTATATTATTTTATTAAAAGCTGCTATTGGTATAACTGGAATCATTGTTATACTTTACAAATATATAACAGGTTATACAAATTACTTAACAAATTTAGATATAAACGAAAAGAATGTAACTACTTTAAAATGAACTTTAAGAAAAAACAACTTATCTGCTTTCTTTAAAACAGTATTATCATTAACTCCATTCTTATTGTTTTCAATAATGCAAGGATCACATTTAAATAATGTAATTACAGGAACTAACTTTATTCAAACAGATATAGCTAGATTACCTGTAATAGATGATTTAGAATTTGAATTTTCTAGAAGTTGAATATTTATATTTTTTGAAAAAGTGCTAAATAATAACAAAGAAATATCATTTGCAATATCAGTGTTTTTATTTGGAGCAATTCTTTCTTCAGCATTATTGTTATTTATATATGTTATTTACAAAATATCTATGAATAAATACTTTAAAGAAATTAAAAAACAATTTAACAACATTTCAAGAAATATTAAAGATAATAAAATATCATATGAACAAAAAAACTTTGAAGAAATAGTTTATGAAAATGAGAAAAAAGAATTATCTTATCAAAGTGATAGATATGATAAACTCTATGCAATTTTAGATCAAAAAGAAGCCGACTTTTGAAAAGAAGTTAAGAAATCAACTACTCCTCCAAACTTTAACTTAGTTAAATAAATACTTAGTTAAATAAATACTTAGTTAAATACAGGTGTAGATACTTAAATACCAAAACGTATAATTAATAAATTAATAATATAGTTTTATGGGAGTCGGAACCTTTAAGACTAAATAGCACTTTTTGTGCTATTTTTTTTATTTCGTTTTGATATAATAAATAAGTATTAAAACTTATAAGGAGTAAATAACTGGTGATTTTCAGAGATCTAGTGTTTGGTGTGAACTAGAATTTGCCACTATTGAAGGTTGTATAAGTTAAAAAAACTAAAGAAAATGAGTGGGCTTTTATTTTATTGGCCAATTAGGATGGTACCGCGTATTGAAAACAATTCGTTCCTATTTTTTAATTTAATTATTAAAAAATAGGAATTTTTTTTATCAAAAGGAAAGATTAATATGAAAGAACTTGAAAAAAAATATAGTCATTTAGATGTTGAAAAAAATAAGTATGAAATGTGATTAGAACAAGATTTATTTAAAGCAGAAATGGATGATAAAAAACCTGCATACTCAATAGTAATTCCACCACCAAACGTTACTGGTAAATTACATTTAGGTCATGCTTGAGATGGTTCTTTACAAGACTTACTTATAAGGTTCAAAAAACTAAATGGTTTTGATACTGTTTGAATACCTGGAATGGACCATGCTGGTATTGCAACACAAGCTAAAGTAGAAGAACGTTTAAGAGAACAAGGAATATCTAGATATGACTTGGGAAGAGAAAAGTTCATTGAAAAAGTTTGAGAGTGAAAAGAAGAATATGCTTCAACAATTAGAAGTCAATGAGCTAAATTGGGATTAAGTTTAGATTATTCAAAAGAAAAATTTACTTATTCAGAACAGTTAAACAAAATAGTTAATTATGTTTTTGTAAACATGTATGAAAAAGGTTTAATTTATAAAGGAAAAAGAATAATTAACTGAGATCCAAAGCAAAAAACAGCTCTTTCTAACATAGAAGTTATCTACAAAGAAACTCAAGGTGGAATGTATCATTTTAAATATAGTTTAGTTGATAACCCTTCACAGTTCTTAGAAGTGGCCACAACACGCCCTGAGACTATGTTTGGAGACGTTTGTTTGGTTGTTAACCCAAAAGATGAAAGATACAGCAACTATATTGGAAAAATGGTTATAAACCCCTCAAATCAGCAAGAAATACCTGTTATAGCAGATGAATATGTTGAAATAGACTTTGGAACTGGAGTTATGAAATGTACTCCAGCTCATGATATTAATGACTTTGAATTAGGTTTAAAACATAATCTAGAACAAATTGTTGTAATGAACGATGATGCAACAATGAACGAAAAAGCATTAGAATTTAAAGGTTTAGATAGATTTGAAGCTAGAAAACAATTAATTGAAAAACTAACAAAAGAGGGGACTTTCATCAAAAAAGAAGAAATAACTCACCAAGTTGGTTATTCAGAAAGAAGTAATGCAATAGTTGAGCCGTTTATATCAGATCAGTGATTTGTTAAAATGGATCCGCT
Organism: Spiroplasma endosymbiont of Diplazon laetatorius; assembly: GCF_964019625.1. Classification (NCBI taxonomy): domain Bacteria; kingdom Bacillati; phylum Mycoplasmatota; class Mollicutes; order Entomoplasmatales; family Spiroplasmataceae; genus Spiroplasma; species Spiroplasma endosymbiont of Diplazon laetatorius. Next base: position 554,014 of record NZ_OZ026458.1, on the reverse strand, counting down.
TGCAAAACAAGTACTTGATTTACAAGAAAGTGATAATGCAATCAACTTCTTTCCAAATAGATTTAATGATACATTAAATAAATGAATGGAAAACTCTCATGATTGAACTATTTCAAGACAATTATGATGAGGACACCAAATACCTGCTTGATATCACAATGATACAAAAGAGGTTTATGTAGGTATTAATCCTCCAAAAGATGAAAATAACTGAACACGTGACCCAGATGTGCTTGATACTTGATTCTCAAGTGCCTTTTGACCATTTGCAACAATGGATTGAACTGCTGAAAGTGAATCAGAAATGATGAAAAGATATTTCCCTGTATCTACAATGGTTACTGGATATGACATTATTTTCTTTTGAGTAGCAAGAATGGTTTTCCAAAGTTTAGAGTTTACAAATTCAAAACCATTTAAAGATGTTTTAATTCATGGACTTATTCGTGATGAACAAGGAAGAAAAATGTCAAAATCACTTGGTAATGGTGTTGATCCTATGGATGTAATTGAAAATTATGGAGCTGACTCATTGCGTTACTTCTTATTGACAAACTCATCTCCAGGACAAGACTTAAGATATAGTGAAGAGAAGTTAACAAGTACTTGAAACTTTATTAATAAAATTTGAAATGCTTCAAGATTTGTTATGATGAATATCGAAAGCATTCCAACAAACACTGAATTTGATAAAGCATTTGAAAATGTTGATTCATCTAAAAATCAAATTGACTTATGAATCTTAAACAAATTAAGTGAAACTCAAAAACAAGTTAAAGAAGCAATTGATAAATATGAATTTACTATTGCAGGAAAAGTATTGTATAACTTTATTTGAGATGACTATTGTTCTTGATATATTGAATTGGCAAAAGCTCAAGTTGGAGAAAATGATTTATTAACAAACGAACAAAAAGAATTTAGTAAGTTAACATTAGGGTTTGTATTAAAAAATATTTTAATTATGTTACATCCATTTATGCCTTTTGTAACAGAAGAAATTTATCAATCATTTGATTTAGAATCATCTATTTTAAAAGAAAAATGATTAGAAAAAGAATACAAAGCTGAAGTTAAATCAATTAAACATATTTTTGATGTTGTAACAACTCTTAGAGAGTTTAGAGCAAATCAAAATATTAAAAACTCAATAAGTTTAAATGCTCACTTAAATATTTCTAAATCAACTTTTAAATCTGATTTAGAAAATGAAATCGATTACATAAAATTATTTATTGAAAAAATGGTTAACTGTAATTTAAATATAAATGAAATTGAAGAAAAAGATTTCACTTCACTTCCAGTTAATGATTACTTCTTAGATATTCCTAACAAAGATTTCTTTGACAAAGAAAAAGTTTTAATTGAAACTCAAGAAAAAATAAATGAACTTTCAAAAGAAATTGAAAGAAGTGAAAAGATGTTATCAAATGAAAACTTTGTTAAGAGAGCTGCTGTTGATAAAGTTGAAGAAGAGAAAAGAAAATACGAAGATTATAAAAAACAACATGATCTTCTAATTGAAAAACTTAATGAACTAAAAAAATAAAATCAATTAATTTTGATTTTTTTTTTTTTTTTAGAATGGTGAGATAATAATTGAACAAGGCGGTTGGGTGGGAAGTTGAAAGAAGGGTATTCAAATGATAAATTTATTAAAAGTATTGTTAGGAGTTTCTATGGCAAGTCCAACAGTTGCTCCGTTGGTTAATGATAATAATTTAATAGTAAATAAGTCAACAGATAAATATTTTGATTATGCAATGAAATTAACAACTTCTAATTTTGAAGTTGATCAGAACAATGAACTTTTAGATAACAAAGTTTATGATATGAAAGATGAATTTCAAAATGAATTAAACCAATGAGTAGAATATAAAAAAGAAAATAATATTGAACTATTTGAGTTAGAACATATAGAAACAAAATTTGGAGCTCTAGATTCATCTGGACATTTGGTAAGTAAGAATATTTATTATCTTATACTAGAGTCAAATGATGTAACTGTTCAAAGTTTAGAATTTAAAGTTTATGATAGACAAAACTCACAATATAAAATTTCATTTGTAGGAGATTTTATTATTGATGGAGCAATTTGAAAAGATGTTTCTTTAGTTGGTTATGATGAAAACCAATACTTTACATCAAGTCAAATAATGAGTGACTTTTTTATTACAAGTTTTTATAAACAATTTGAAATGAAACAATTTGTAACTGAATCTAAAGTTGATGTTAGTTTAGAAAATAATCAAATCATTAACTTAGATGACTTAATGCAATCTTATATTGATTACTTTAGACAAAATCCTCAACAATACAGATCTATAGAAACTATATTCTTTTCATTAAATGACTTACAAGGTGGCAGAGATTCTCTTGTTATGGCAAATGATTTATTGGAGTTAGATATATTTACATATGATAATAAGAAAACTGATTTAGAAGTTAAATTAACTGAAGGTGTTGAAGATAGTTTGAACCCAAATATTAATATTGATTTTGAAATTGATTCTCAGTTGCAAGATGAACAATCACATGTAAAACTTAATGGATCACACATAAACTATAATCAATATGAATTTAAATCTAATAACTTTAAAATAACTTTAAATGTATTAGTTGAAAAAAATTAATAAATAAAAAAATAAAAGTGAAAACTTTTATTTTTTTGTCGATATATTATTTGAGGTGTTTATGAAGAAATTTAAGTTTATTACAATATTAATATTTTCATTTTTAGTTGGAGCTAGCATATTATTTATAGCCAATATTAATGTTAGAGAACAATCTGTTATCGAAAATGTAAATGAAAACTATATTTACTTTAAAGTTAAGTACGACATAACTCTTGAGAATCCTGATCTGCTTCCAAGTAAAATTAAAAACGATAAAGAAGCAAATGATTACAAAGAGTTACTAGAAAATAATAACTTAGAGTATTTAGAAAGTTTATTTGATATTGAACCAAATAATAACTTAAAGAAGAACAACACTGTATTGTTTTATCCAAAAGAAGATATAGAGGTTGTAAGAACTTCTAGGTTTGAAGTTGATCAAGACTTCTTTACTACTCGTGGTGTAAGTGAAACTGTATCTAAAAAGAGTGTGGATATATTTTTAGATCCGAATAAAACTTATGACGAATGTATGGAAGAACTTAAAGTAACTTACAAGGGAACTTTCAATGTGGAGTTCTATAACAAAGCAATTCCAAAACTTATATATTAGAAGAAACTATTTCTTTTTAACCTTCATAGCGCTTGTGTGCATAGCTGTGAGTAGGGATATAGACAATATATATGTATGTAGTTTTATTTATATATTAATTATTACAAGTTTATCAATTGATATCAAAAAGTCTTATCCTTTTTTGATAGTTACCATGTTATTTTTATTCTTGTTCTTATTATTTTATAAATTTGATATAAATAAACATCTCAACTGAAATTTTTATAGGGTAGTAGAGGTAAAAGAAACCTATGCACTTATAAAACAGTTAAACACTCTCTATTATATACCGGTAGGGGAGGTTAAATTATCGGTAGGGGGGTTTGTGTCTTTGGTAGGGGAGTTTGAAAAAGTCAGTGTTAATGGTAACTTTTGAGAATTTGATTTTAATGCCTACCTACTTAATAGAAATGTTAAGTATAAGGTATTTAACGCATCTGTTAAGACAATAAATTTATATTCGATACAATATTTTTTGTATAAGTTAAAAGATTCTACAAATAATTTGACTAGGTTAATGCTTTTTCAAGAAAAAAGTGGTGATCTAGTTTATAAAAACTTAAATTCTTATTCGCTTGGTTATTTAATTAACTTAAGTGGAATGAATATTTATATTTTAAGTAAATTTTTAAATAGGAAAGTTTTTTATAAATCTAAATCTTATAAAAAGTATCGAATAATACCGATATCTCTACTTTTTTATTATTCTTATCTTTTGAATTTTAAGATGTTTTTATTAAAAGCAAGTGTTCTTTTAATAATTGATTGAATGAAAAAAAATTGAAACTTTAAATTATCTAAATTTACTAAGCTAAGTTTACTGTGAATAGTTTGTTTGTTTATAAAACCATTATTTGTTTTTAATGTTGGATTTATATTTTCAGTTATTAGTTTTAGTTTTTTAAAAAAATATAATGATAAGAAACTAGTTACAAATATAATTTATAATTTTTTAATTGTAAGTAGTGTTTTTATTCCTGTTCAAATATTTTATGGTTATAAAATATATTGATTCAGCTTTATTTTTGAAATATTATTGATACCTTTTGTTGTGTTTTGTTTTTTAATATCAATGTTATTTTTTATTCCTTTTTTTGGTTATGTTTTAAACCTAATTTATGAAATATTTTATTATTACTCTAAAGGTTTTACTTATTTAAACTTGACCACAATTTGTGGAAGTTTTAATGTAATTTACTTAGTTACTTATTTTGTTTTATTTAAATTTATTACTACCTTCAAATTTAGTAAAACAAAAATTAAAAAAATTCTTATAGCTTTATTTAGTTTAAATTGTTTTTGGATAATTCAAGCAAATCAATTTTCTAAAATAAATCCAACTATAACCATGTTGAATGTTGGTAATGGAAATAGTTTTGTTTGCCATTATAAAGGAAAAACTATTTTGTTTGATGCTGGAAGAGGAACGGGGTTTAGCAAAAACAGTTTAGAACAATATCTTGTTTATAGTGGTGTAAGAAATATAGAAGCTGTTTTTATAAGTCATAATCATCAAGATCACTATGACCAACTTGATAACGTTAAAGAAACTTATAGATTAAAAAATGTTTTTTATAATCATGATCTAAAAACTTATTTTAATTATAAAGATTTAAAAATCACAAACTTTATAGAACTAAATAATTCAGATGAAAATGATAACTCTCAAGTTTCTGTTGTGGAAATAAAAAATAAAAAACTTTTATTTACAGGAGACGCAACTAAAGTAAGAGAGTATAAATTAATTAAAGATGAATTATTTTTAGAGAAAGTGAAAGGCGGAGTAGATTTTCTACAAGTTGGACATCATGGAAGTAAAACAAGTACATCTGATGCATTCATGAATGTAATAAAACCTAAAACTTGTTTTATATCTGGTCATAAATCTAAAACCTTGGACTTTCCAAATAAAGAAACAATTGAAACTTTAAATAAGCACCAATGTAAAACTTATGTCACTAATGGTGACTCTAGTTTTAAATATAAAGTTAATAGGGGAAAGACAATTAAAATACAAAAAAACTCTTTTTAAAAAGAGTTTTTTCTATTATTGTTCTAATTAATTATTTCATTAATCTTGATTTTTCTCTTGCAGCTTTGTTAGCTTTGAAAATTCCTTTAGTTACTGATTTATCTAATAAACTAACTGCTTCATTGATTAAAGCATCTTTTTCCTTTGAACCTTCTGCTTTTGCAGCTAAAGCTTTTTTAACTGCTGTTTTAACTGAACTTCTGAAAGCTTTGTTTGCTAAACGTGATTTTTCATTAGTTAAAATACGTTTTTCTTGTGATTTAATATTTGCCATTTCGATTCACCCCTTTAAACAAGATATTTTATATACAAATAGAGTATATAGTAAAAACCTAGTTAATTCAAAATAAATTAATTTTTTTCTCAATTTTTAATGGTAAATTATAAGTAATAGGTGGTAAAAATGTTCTTTGTTCATTCTAATGATAACTTTTTAATAAAAAGACAAGTTGAAAAACTTATTCAGAAAGCCAATGTTAATGGTGATTATGAAATTTTTGAATATTCTTTAATTGATGATCCTATTTCTTCTATTTTAGAAGAAGTAAATACTTATTCAATATTTTCTTCAAAGAAAATAATAGTTATAAATGATTGTTGATTTGTGAATGAAAGCAAAGTTAAACTTCATAAAACATATGATGTTAAGTTTGTAGAACAAATACTTAATTCTACAAATGAAGAAGTTGAAATAATAATGACTTTAAATTCAGAGAAGTTTTCAAAAAAACTAAAAATAGCTAAGTTAACAGAACAAGTTTGTAAAATGCTTAAATTAGATGAACCAACCACTGATCAAAAGAAACAAATAATGATTAAAAAACTAGAAAATGCTCAAATAGAGTATGATAATGAAGCTTTGAATTTATTTATTGATAAGTTACCAAGTGACATGCAAGTTTTTACAAATGAAATAAATAAGATTATTTCTTTAAATAAAAAATTAAGTGTTTCATTGGTTGAAGAAATTACAACAAAATATCATAAATTTGATACTTTTCAGTTAGCTAATTGCTTCATATCAAATGATGTAAAGACCTTTTTAAAACAATGGGAAAGCTATATGGAAATAAACAATGATATTTTTTCTTTCCTTGCTTTACTTGCAAGTAACTTAATTACTTTAAGAAATGTTTTGTTATTTAAACAAAAAAGAATGAATAATTCAGAAATAGCTTCTATTTTAGGAGCAAATCCTTATAGAGTTTCTAAATTATTAGAACAAAATAAACTAGATATTAGTCAAATAAATGATAAAATCAAGGTGTTATATTCCCTTGAAAAGAATATAAAAGGCGGAATTTATGATAATAAAATAATTCCAGAAATTGAACTATTAAAAATGTTTAATTTTTAATAAGAATAGAGGTTAAAAAGATGGAAGCTAACAAGATATATCAAGATTCGATATTTTTATTAGCAAATTTAATTAAAAATGAGAAATTAAGAGTAGAGTTACTAAGTGATGTTGAGTTTAAAAAACAAGCAGTTGAATTAGTTAATGACTTATTAATTTTAGAAATAGATGAAAATTGTACTTTTAAAGATCAAAAATGAGGTGCAATATTTGGAAAAGCTTTAGTAAACATCACTAAAGAAAAAATTAAATTTGTAAAACCAGATAATAAAAAAGCAGATGATGTTTTAAGTGATATTACTTACTTACAAACATTTTGTTTCAATAATTTACAAATATCAAGAGAATCATTAACTGATCAAACTTTTGAATTAACAGAAGAATTCGTTAAAGAAAACTCAAAAATAACTGATGAAATGAAAGAAAAATACTTAAAAGCATCAGATAAATCAAATGTTGAACCAGAAGTTGTTGATAAAACAAAAGAAAAACCAAACACATCACAATCAAGTGGTTTTGAACAATTTGCAGGAGCACAAAGTGCACAAGGAAACCCATTTATGGGATCAATTCCTCCACATCCAATGCAAGATCCAAGATTTTATCCATATAATGCAAAACCAACTTACACTAAATGATTGAAATTGGCTATTGGTGTAAGTTTAGGGTTAATTGCTTTATTTTCGCTACTACTTACAATCTTTTTATCTATACAAAGTTATGTTTTAAATGCTGACAAACTTAAAGGTTTTGAATTTGATGATACATTCATAAGTAAATGAAATGAATTTTTAAAAATTAATAAATTAGGTAACTCATGAACCATTAATTTAGGTGTTTATGTTGGTGGTAACTCTGGGGCAACTTCAATCATTTTTGAAGTAATAATTTGTGTTATTATGGCATATTTAGTGTTTTCAATCATTCAACCACCAAAAAGTTATAGATTAAAATTTGTAATTCCAGGAACAACTTTATTTATTCCTGGTATGTTCATAGTCATGATGCTGATTCAATTTTGAACTCCTATGATGTATATGTTCGGACAAGACATTCCTGGGAAATATTTTACTGCATTGTTTACAAATATAGATAAGATAGAAATTAAGCCTGCAATTACTGAAACTTTCACTTTAAATAATGAAGCTTTAAGTAAAATGTTAAATGATATGGCACAAAACTTTAATACAACTTTAATAAAGGTTTTATTAGGATTTATGTTTGCTTCACTTATATTATCTGCAATTACAGTATTTGTAATTCTAGGACTAAACCCTAGAATTGATAGAGCTAAAATATCTAGAGCAAATGAAGAATACCAAACAATGATTTCTGAAGCAATGCAAGGAAGAAAATATGAAATTGATCCAAGTCTTTATGAATCTCAAGAAGATATCGATGCTTTCTTAAAAGAAATTAAAGATCGTCAAGAAAAGAAAAATAATAAAAACAAAGATAAAGATCAACATTAATAAAAATAATTTGATTACAACAAAAATTATTTTGATATTGGTCTAAAAACACAACTTCTAGTTGTGTTTTTTTATAATTTAGATGGGTGATATGAATGGAAGAAAAGATAATTAAAGTTTTTAAAATAACCATTTTTAAAAATAAAGTATTAAAAATTGGTTTGATAGAAGATAAGTTAAGTTATATTGGTTTTGAAAAAGACAATATACATGAGTTTTATAAAGGATATAAAGTTAGAAATATATTAAAAAGTGATGAATTTAAAAAATACATAGATTTAATTAGAAGATTTGAAAATAAACAGGATTTTAAATTAGATTTTAATAGTCTATTTTTGCCTAATCTAACAGACAAACAAATTCATGTCTTAAGAGAAGTTTGTAATTTAGACTATGGAGAATACGTTAGTTATTCTGATTTTGCAAAAAAGATAAACATGCCAGATCACACACGTTTCATAGCAAGTTGTATGGCTAAAAACCCAATACTATTATTAATTCCTTGTCATAGGTTAATTTCAAAAAACCAAGATGTTAAATATAGGAGTGGAAGAGAAATTAAGCAATTTTTAATAAATGAAGAATACTAATTTAATTACTTTAAAGTGGTTAAAGTGGTTAAAAAATGATATATTAGTAATAAGGAAAAAGGGGAAAAAATAATGAAAAATGCAGGATTTTGAAGAAGATTTGTTTCAAATTTTATTAATAATGCTTTAGTGGGTATTACTTTTGGTATATACATTATATTTATTATTATTAATTATTGTAAAGCTAAACCATCAATCGGTATGAAAGCTATGGATTTAGAATACTCAACAAAAAAACAACTTAAATTATTCTTATTTGGATTATTACAAGGATTATTATACTTATTAATAGTTACATGAATTTTTGACATAGTGATGATATGTCTTAAAAAAGGTACTTTTGCTGAGAGATGATCAGGAAACTTTATTGTTGTAAACAAATAATAAAAAAAACTCCTTAAGGAGTTTTTTTTATTCACTTTTGACTTTAATGTATAGTCAAAATTCTTTATAATTATTAAGTGAGGTGATTTGAATGAGTTACTACTATAAACACGAATATGGGTTTTCAACTCATTCAATTCAAAGGATAAGACAACGTCTTAATCTAGCAGATGAAGAAGAATTTAAGTTAAAAGAAAAAATCTTGAAAATGATTGAAAAATCAACTTATAGCTTTGATACTTCAAAACACACTTATATAAAGACAGCGAAAGCTGATATTTATTTTGTAATTGATAAAATAGAAAAAACAATAATAACAGCAACTCCAATTTCTCCAACGAAACAATTGTGATTAATAGAAAATGAATAAAAAGGTGGATTTATGAAAAAGAAAATGAAAAGAAATCTAATATTGCCAAGCGAATTCTTAGATAGTTGAAAAACTCAAAATGAAGATGGTTCTTTTTGTTTTAAATACATTGACTTTGTAAGTGACCAAGTTGAGGAAATTGAAGTAGAAAATGTACCTTTTTTAGAAGTATTATTCAAAGACTATGAAGCATTTGATGTTCAAAAAATATCAAAACAATTTGATCAAATATCAAAAGTAGCTAAAGCTATTGTTGATAAAAGAATTAAAAAGAATGAAGAATTTGTAGAAATGACAGGAAAAGAAGTATTATTCTTAAAATACTTTTATTTCTTAGTAACAATAATAAATGGTGAATACAAATATGCATTTTCAGATTCAAACAAAAAATTTAGAGTATTTGACGTATTAAACTTTGAAATTGACGAAGATTATAGAATGATTATTTTAAATGTTGTAAGTTACGTTTTATTTGAAATGTATGATTACATCTTTAGTAAAAGAACTTTTGAAAGTCTTTATGAATATGTTGAAAACTCACCAATTAACTTTGATTTACAAGAATATCAAAAAAGAATTATTGTTCCAAATGATATTTTAATAACTCAAAACTATAAGTTTTTAGATGTTTACTTTCACAATATTGTAAATAATACTTTCTTTAAGTTCTTTAGAATATCTGATTTAGACAGAGAAACATTCTTATTAACAAATAAAACAATAGCTAACTTTATTGATGATAGAACTAAAATGAATATATTAAGTTTATTTATAGTAGATCCAAGAGTAGCACTTGGTTTAGTTAACCTAGGACCAGGAAGAGGAGAGTATAGACCTTTATTCAAATACTTTAATGAAAGTGTAATTAATAGAGAAATACTTCCATATTGTTTAAAACCAGAACACAAAATAGAAGAAGATGGTATTTATTTATCAGGAGATCAAAGATTTAAATTCTCAACTTTTGAATTAATTGAAAATCAAGTAAGACTTATAAATGATTGTCTAACATACAGAGATTTAAAATCTGATTTCAATCAATTTATAAAATATTAAAATGATTCACACCATGTGAATCATTTTTTTAAAGATATTTACTATTTAAAAAAACTAAAAGTATTATATAATATATTTAGTTTTTATGGGGAAATATGATTTATGGGCAAAATTAAGTTACTAAAAAATAATAAAAAATCACTATTCATGATTATTTCATTAATGGTTTTTTCGTTTATCATAATTGCTTATTCATTATTGATGATGTTTTCTCCAATTGTAAATCAAACTAATATGGACTTTGTAAATGGAACCGCTGTTAAAACTGGATATACTCCATTTATGAAGTTTTTCTTAAAAAACGGATCAAATATAATGGTTGGCTCAGCTGGATTAATAATTTATTGAATCCCATTGGTTGTTGCTGGAACAACTTTTATCTTAATGTTAACTAGAATGACTATACACTTGGTTGGTTATAGATCTAAAACTAAAAAGGGAATAGCTAGAATAGTTAGACCTATTAGAAGTTATCAATTTACAATGATATTTGCTTGAATATTATTTGTTGTTTTAACTTTAGTTTCAATTTTATCTTTCTTATCTGCATTACCATTTTTAATGGGTATTTCATTAAAATTTAGTGCAACAAACTTCATTTCTTTAGATCAAACAATTACTGCAACTATTGCTAATAAATTTGCAACACAATTTGGACAAATATATTGATTGTCATTTGGATTATTTGCAAAAACTCCAGGAGGAGCTGCAGCTGCACAAAACGCAAAAGATATTGCTTCATTAATTGGTTGATTTATATTGCCAATAATTATTCCATTTTCAGCTTTAATAACAGCATTTGTTGGAGTTGTTTGTGGAGAATGTAGTTGATGAAATATAAACTTAATAGTTTTAAGAGATATTGACTTACAAACTGGAGCACACTTAGTAGACACTTACGCTAAAGTTGAAAAACCTAAAATTAAAGAGAAAAAAAATAAAAAAGTAAAAGAAGTTGTTATTAAATCAGTTAATGACGAAGTTAAACAACCAAAAGCTGAAAAACAAGTTTTTGAATATGATCAAAAACTTGCAAGAAAATGTAGTTTATTCTATAAGAATCTTACAAAAATGTTAGAAGATTCAAAAAACACAGATTCAAAACTATATAGAGATACAATTTCTAGAGTAGAAGAGTTAACAAAAGCAAGTGAAATCGATTGAAATAAAATAGGTATGGAAATAGAAGCTCAAATGAATTTGTTAACATCAACAGATAGACAATTTGTTGAATTAATAGAACAATTAATGTTAAATCCAAGATTAAACTTATTTGGAAGATACAAAAATGACCTAGAAGAATTAATTGAAGGTTACAGATTTTCTCTTAAAACATGAGATTTATTTGCAGCTGAAATTAAGTTAGAACAAATCTTTGCAATAACATTTAGAAGTGAAGAGTTACTGCCAAAAGTTGGTTACTGTTTAAAAAACAGAGTTTCTTCAAGTTGAAAAAATATTGATGCAAGAAGAAATGTAATAAATCGTTTAGAAGTGGCAAAAAATGACAAAGACTACAAAGCTTATAGAGAAATTTGTGCAGAAGTTATTAAAGAAATGTCACCAATTAAACCAATTATTACTAGTTATGTGGATAAAATAATCTATAATTAAATAAAATAAGAAATTATTTATAAGAAAATGATTTTTTTATACATAAAAGAGGGTGTTGAAATGAAAGTTATAGGGGTAAGTGGATTTATTGGGAGTGGTAAATCAACAATGTTAGAACATTTAAGTGAAAATCCCAATATAAGAGTTATTGAAGCTGACAAAGTTTCTAAAGAGGTTCTTTATCAAGAACCTATAATGGAATTTATATCAAATTATATTCCTCAAGCACTTAATGAGAGTAAAATAGATAGGAAAATCTTAAGAACGGCCTTATTTAATAATCATAAATTAAATGAAGATTTTACAAAGGTTGCTTGACCGTTAATTTCAGATGCAATAAATGATCAAATTCAAAAAGAAACAAAAGCTGAATTAATATTTGTTGAAGCTGCTGTAATAAGTGGGATAAAAGTAAAATTTGATAAAACTATCTTATTGGTAAAAGAACATGTCAAAAGAATTTGAAGGGTAAAAAAAAGAGACAACAGGGAAGTTAAAGAAATTGATTCAATAACTAAGTTTCAACAAAAGAAACTTAAAAAATATAAGTTTGATTTTATTTTAGAAAATAATTCAAATAAAGAAGAATTCTTTAAAACCATAGATGAATTGGTAGAAAAAATTAGGTAAATATTGTAGAAAGGTTTAATAATGAATAATAAAATTAAACTAAATATTTTAAATTTACTGATTGTTTTGCTTTTATCTGTTTGTGTCATATTTAATTTTGCTACTGTAAAAAATAATTATGAAGTTAATAGAATAAAAACTTCTGAAAAAGTAGTCATGTTAACATTTGATGATGGTCCAGGACAAGCAGATGAAGCTATTATGGATATATTAAAAAAACATCGAGCAAAAGCCACATTTTTCGGTACTGGTATAAATTATGAAAAATATTTTACAGATGGAGGAAAAACAAAATCTATTGTAGATAGAATGATAGCGGAGGGGCACACTTTAGGAAATCATTCTTATTATCACAACAATTATCTTCTAAATACAAAAGAAGCTTTTAAAGAGTTTTACAAAACAAGTGAACTAATAGTAAAAATTTATGATCAAAAGGGCAATGATATAAAAAAAATTATATCAAACATACCAGTAAGGATGCCTTATTTGCAATATCATAGAGGTATGGGTTATTTACAAGATAAATTAAATATCAATTATTTTGTAAGGGGTTATTTGGGTTGTGATTATAATGAATCTGTTTGTGGTAAAGAAAAAATACTAAATCAATACAAAACTCATTTAAGTGCAGGAAAAATTCTAGTAGCTCATACAAGAGATTATGCAACTCAGTGATTGGATGATTTACTTACATATTTAGAAGAAAAAGGGTACAAAACAGCTAATTTTGAAGATTCAGAATATAGTTATAAAAAATATGGAGGTTTAGTATTCTAATGTGATCAAGTATAGAAATAATTCAATTTGTAACAATAAACCTTTTATCGATTTTCTTTATGTATTTTTCAATAATTAATTTTTTAGATAAAGAATCTAATAAAAAAAGAAAAAACTCATATTTATCATTATTTATATTTAATTTATTATGATTCATTTTAATTTATATACTAACTTTTATTCTTTGAAAGACCTCTTGAGGAGTGAATCAGGGAATTAATTTAGGTTTTATAATAACTGATGTAATTGTGCTTATATTGGCGTGTTTCTTAGATAAAAGATTTAGATTTAAAGTTACTATAAATAAAAAAGAAGATTAATTAATCTTCTTTTTTTAATTTAGGTTTTTTGTCTTCGCTTATTTTTTGATTATCTTTATCTTCTGTTTTTGCTCTTTTTGTTGTAGAAGTGGTTGTTGTTTTCTTTTTGGGAGCTGCTTTTTTAGGTTTTTCATCTCCAATTATACCAACTTGTTTTAATGCTTCTTTTACTGCTAATTGAATTAACTCTTGAGTTTCTTCTTGACTAAACAATTTTTCTGCATTTTCTTTTCTTTCTTCTTTAGATTTTGTTGGTTTTAAAGTTTTTTCTTTCTTAGAAATTGGTTCACCAACAACATCTTCAGCTGTAATTGTATCTAAATCCAAGTCTTTAAGCACTGCAGAGGGTTTATTACCTTTTGGTAAGTCTTTATATTTATTTTCACCAGTTGTTGCTCTCTGAGGGGCTTTAAATTCCTCTTCAGGATTTTCTTTTTGGTGATTTTGAGCATTTTGGATGACTTTTTGCAGTCCTGTAGGCTCAGGTGAACTAGTTTCTTGTGAATTAGAAGGGGGTGGGGCACTTCCACCCATCATTTTAGCTCTAAGAGCAGCCATTCTATCGTTTATTTCTTCTCCACTAGCTACTTTATTGTCTGGATCATTTTGAGAAATTGTTTCTTTTTCAGCATCAATTTTTTGTCTAGCTTTAGCTAAGATATCTCCTAAAGTACCTGGTTGGTGCTTTCTTTTTGATTCTTGTTCGGCTATCTCTTCTTCTGTTTGTGTTCCATGCAGTCTTCTTACTTTAGCTCCAAGATCTTCTTCAATTGTTTTGTTTTTGTTAAATACGTTTTGTAAGTCACATACGTGAATTTGTAGGTGAGTAGGACAAAACTTTGGTGCGAATCCTGACATGAGAACCTCCTAAATCTATAGTTAATTATGTTATTTGCTAAAATAATTTTAACATTGCAATCAACTAAGTTATATAAATATATACAATATTTTTTAAAAAGTGCATATTGCAATATGCACTAATTGATTTTTTCAAACACTTTATTACATTCTAGGCATTTTATCTTTAAAGGATCTATTCTTGAGTTATTTATAACAGTTCCACACCCACATATGTATTTGTTTGACTTATTATAACCCTTTGGTTCATGTGATAAGGCATCTTTGTGAATCATTTTTTTAAATAAGTCTTTATTAAAATCTAATTTATTTTCAATATAGTGTCTTAATTCTTGTGAAACAGATGTGTTATTGAAGCCTTTAGCCTTACTAGATACTTCAGAAACATTTAGTTTGGCAGCTATAGCAGCCTCTTTGAACTTTTTGTTGTGCCTTTGGTTGTTTTCAACGTCCTTAATGCCTCTCTCGTGGTTAAATTGGTGAACCATTTCGTGTACTAGTACACCAATTAACCTTATATAATCTCCATTTAAAGTTAAAGTTCATATAGTTATTTGGTTTTTGTTATCAGATCAATCTTGTGATGGATCAAAATGTCCTAAAGTTAAACTGTTTCTTCTTTTACTTGTTTCAATTGCTATTTTAATATCTGATAGGGTACTTGAAAATAAAAAATCATTTAATTGTTTATGAATTGAATGTAATTCTAAAATTAAATCATCTATTCTATATTCCATTTCAATACACTTCCCCTATTTTTTCTTTCATTTATCAACTATCTGTTCGTTTGATAAGTGTACATCATCATTTTTTAAGTATTTAGATTGAACCATGTTCTTTTCCATATACTTAATAAGTTTTTCACCAGTAAAGATTTTATCTTTTCCAAATTTTAAGTTTAAATTATAAATAATTTGTTCAATTTCATTATAATCTATTCCTTCGTTTAAATCTATTTCATCAATAGAAAGTTGTTTTGTTTGTTCTATTTGATTTGTTAAATTACTTAACCTTACTCCCAACAATAAAATTGGTTGCCCTTCTCACAGTTCATAAAAACATTGTTTAGCTATAGAGTAAATGATTTCTGGATCGTTTGTTGGAGTTTGAAATGATTCTTGTTTTGTTAAATGTTTTTTTCTATCTTTGTTATTATAAATTTCAGGTTTAGTATCGTCTAAAAATTTAACAACTATTGTAACTGTAGTTCCTTGTAAATATCTTTTTTTTGCTCTATCAGATATTTTTAAACTAACTTCATAAATTATTTCTTCTATTTCTTCGTAATTGGTTGTTGTAAAGTTTAAAGTTAATTCATTTCCTATAGATTTAAATTCACTTGCATCACGCGAAACTTGATCATCACCTTTACCGTTTGCTCAATATCAAAGTGTAAGTCCCCTTTTACCAAGCAAATCAATAATTTTATTTAGATCAGACAAAGCTAAATCTCTTATTGTAAAAATATTATTTTCATTTAATATTTTTTCAGTTGCACTACCTATCATATACATTTCTTTTATTGGTAAAGGTCAAAGTTTTTCTTCAATGTCATCTTCTAATAAAAAAGAAATACCTTTTGGTTTGTTGAAATCAACACAACTCTTTGCTAAAAATTTATTTGTACTAATTCCAATTGAACAAGTTAAACCTGTTTGTTCATAAACCATATCAATTAAAGTTTGCGCAGCTCTTTTAACAGAACCGAATTTCTTTCAAACTTTTGTCATGTCTATGTAACACTCATCAATAGAAGCTACTTCAAAATCCTTTGTAAAGTTTTTATAAATGATATCAAAAACTTGCTCTGAATATTTTATGTATAAACTAAAATCAGAGTTTGCAACATAAAGGTCAGGACATAATTCTTTAGCTTGAAACACTGGGGTACCTGCTCTTATTCCAAAACTTCTTGCGTTATAACTTGCCGTTGTAACAATTGCTCTCCTATTTGGAGAAGCAACAACTAAATTTTTATTTCTTAAACTTAGATCATCTGCCATATGACAGCTTGCAAAAAAAGCATCCATGTCTAAAAGAAATATTACTTTATTCTTCTTCATTATAATTCTCAAAATACTTTCAACAATCATCAACAAGTTTTGAAATACTATTTATATCAAATTTATTTTTAACAACATTTTCTTTTTCTATAAAACAAAGATATTCAACATTTTTCTTTTTGTTACCAAGTATTGGAGATCAATTAACATCATTAACTGAAAAGTTGTTTTTATTACAATATTCAATAACTCTGTTAATTGATTTAATATGACCTTCTTTAGAATTTATTTTTCCATTCTTAACATCTTCTTTATCGGATTCAAATTGTGGTTTTATTAAAATTACTCCGCACACTTTTTCTTCAACTATATCTTTAAGAGGTAATAATATTTTTTCAACAGATATAAAACTTACATCACAACAAAAGAAATTAATTTCTTTATCAAAAAAATCTTTAGTTACATTTCTAAAGTTTGTTTTTTCCATTGATTTAACTTTTTCGTTACTTCTTAATTTTCAATCTAATTGATTTGTACCTACATCAACTGCATAAACAAAACTTGCTCCATGTTGTAAACAACAATCTGTAAAACCACCAGTTGAAGAGCCGATATCTAAACAAACTTTATCTTGTAAATTAATGTTTCAATGTTTTAAAGCTTTGAAAAGTTTTTTACCTGCCCTACTTACAAATTCATTTTCTTGCTTTAATAATTTTATTTTTATTTTTTCTTGATCAAATAATGTTCCTGGTTTAGTTATTTTTTCTTCATTAACTAAAACTTTTCCATCTATTATTAGACCTCTAGCTTTATTTCTGTTTTCTGTTAATTCTAACTCTAATAAAATTTGATCAAGTCTTTGTTTCATATAAAATTATCTCCTTAAAATTTTCTTTTTGCTTTTGTTTTAAATTTTCTTTTCTTTTTAAAACTTAATTTTTGTTTTCTTAAACTATTTACCTTTTTATTTCTATCAACATTTTCATAAAGAGCATCTTCTTGGTGAACTCATTCACTAATTTTCTTGAACAATTCACTACCATAAGTTTTTACAAATCCTTTTTTAAGTGTTTCAAGTTTCTTCATATATTTTGTTGTTGATAATGAAATTGGTTTATTTAAATTTAATTTACCATAGTTACCATTTGAAAGTGAATCTCTAATATCTGAAATCATTTTTTCTTTTTCTTCAACAGAGTCAACATAAATTTCTTCACCATCTTTTAAAACTTCAGAAGAATAATCATCTTCTCTTAAAAGTTTTTCAACATAATTTTCCTTGTCATCATTATTAACTGGCTCATTCATTAATAATGTTTCAAAGTCTTGAATAGTTTTTTCAAGTAATGGATCTATTGCAGTTTTCTCTCAAACATCTGTAGTCTCATCTAAAACAATTGAAGAGTCTTGAATGTATGGGTTAGATAAATTTAAAATATTTTTCTTATAAGCTGTTTTTAAATTATTAGTTTTTTTAATTTTTGGTTTATTGTCTTTACTTAGTTCAACACCAAAATCAACTGTATAATGTTCTGGTAAATCATTGTACATCTCTTTGTTGAATTGATTTAATTCTCTAATTAAAGTTTCTTCTGTTCCTGTTGGTATAACGATTAATTTATTATATTCATTTAATATTTTTTTATCTGTTTGAGTTTTTAAGTGAAGTATTCTTCTTAACTCTTTAAGGTTCTCAAAAAAGTTTAGATTTTCTTTTTCTGATTGTTTTGAAATTAATTGATTAATTTCTCTATCTTTAGAAAGCTTGTCTAAAAAATAATTTCTATCTACTATCCTTTGCATCTTTTTTTACCTCAAATATTTTCTTTATAACAGATTCTATATCCATTTTTATTTCTTTTAATAATAAATCTTTTTTACCGTGTTCTATAATGTTTGTTTCAAAAGCAAAACTTGTAACATCTAGATCATCAAATTCTTTTTTAATGTTTGTATATAAGTTATTTTTATTTAGAACTTGTTCATAAACAAAAATACTGTTTCTTTTATGTTTTGTTAGTAACTCTTTATCAATTGGGTTTATATATCTTGCATTAACTAAATTTATTTCTAAATTATTATCTTCAATATATTGTTTGAATTCATTTAAAACATTTCCATAACTTATTAAAGTTATTTTGTTATTTTGATTATAAATTAACTCTTGTCATTGTCCTATTTTAAAATTTTCATTTAAATTATCTTCTATTGCAGATAAGTTTTCGTATCTTATAAAAAATTGTTTATCTTTATTTAAAAATGATTGTTCAATTAAAACTTTTACATCATTTAAACTATAAGGCTGACAAATTATTGCATTAGAAAAGTTATTTATTAATGATACATCATAAATTCCGTGATGACTAACTCCCCCGCTAAAATTCAAACCTCCCCTATCGATTAAAAACGTCATAGGTAAATTATTTCTAAATACATCATGAGCTAATTGATCAAAAACTCTTTGGAAAAAAGTTGAATAAATAGAAATTAATGTTTTTTTGTTTGAATTAGATATCGCGCTTGCAACTAAAATACTAAACTCTTCATTTATTCCAACATCAATAACGTTCTTATCAAAATTATTTTTTAAATCTGTAAAATTTGATGAGTTGATCATTGCAGGACAAACTAAATAGTCTTCTTTTGTAAAATGTTTTTCAACTTCTTTAGCTATTAATTTAGAGTAACTGTTTCCAACTTCATTTTCAATTGAGTGGTTTTGAAATAAAGTATTTGAACCAACATAACCATGTGCTTTTTTAGTTATACAATGTATGAAAACATGTTCTTTTGAATCTTTTGCCAGATCAAAAGCTTCAAATAACTTTTTGAAGTCATGTCCATCTTCACATTTAATATATTTTAAACCTAAAGATTCAACATACATTTTAATATCTTTTATTGCAAGTGAGTTTTCACCAATTGCTTCATTGTTATCATTAAGGATTGTTATTGTTTTTTTATCTGTATTTTGTAAGTTTATTAAACCAGGTAATGTATATGATCCAAAGAAAGCAGCATCTCCAATTACAGAGATTATGTTTTCCTTATCACTTGCTATTGCATAACCAAATTGATAAGCAATTGAAGTTGAACTGTGACCAGTGCTTATTCAATCATGTTCTGATTCTTTGATTTCTTGAAAGTTACTTAAACCTTTAAATTGTTTTATTGTATTAAACTTATCAATACCGTGTATTAATAGTTTATAGACGTGTGATTGGTGACCTGTATCAAATAAAACTATAGACTTATTTAGATCAAAATATGACAAAATAGATAATGTTAACTCAACTACCCCTAAATTACTTCCTATATGACCTTTGTTTTTATTAACAAAGTCATTTAAGAAATCTCTTATATCTTGAGCTAGTTCTGTTAGTTCTTCATTACCTCTTTGATTATAAAGATCATTAAAATCATTTATTTGCGCTAATTTCATTTATCTCACCACTCATATTTTACAATATTGAGAATAAAAAAACCCAATTATTTGGGTTTTACAATTATTTTATTTATAAGTAAAAATGAACTTTCCAAAATGGAAAGTAAATGAGCTATTTGGAGTAATAAAATCATTATGAACAGAAAGGAAATGTTTATATGAGATTAATAAAAACAAAAAACTATGAAGAAATGACAGAAAAAGCACTTTCACTATTCATAGAAATAATTGAAAGTAATAGTGATAAAGAAAGAATTAATGTAGCTATAACTGGAGGTAAAAGCCCCTTATTGTTTTACAAACTGTTAGTTGAAAAATTAAAAGATATCAAATCAATTTCTAAAGTTCATTTTTATAACTTTGATGAAGTGCCTTATAGAAATAATTTAGAAAAAGGAATAACAATAGAAGATTTAGAAAAAATATTCTATATACCTGGAAACATAAAAGAAGAAAACATTCATAGAATGAATTTTTTGAATTGAAAAGAACATATTTTACAATTAGAAAAAGACGGAGGATTAGATTTAGTTCTTTTAGGAATTGGTATTGATGGACATTTCTGTGGAAACATGTCTGGAGTTACAAAATTTGGAGACTCAACAAGGGTTATCAAAATTAAAGATTTAGAAGGAAATATAAGTGTTCCTAAATTAGATGAAACTAAATTCAATGATGAATTTGTAACAATGGGTCCTAGAGAAATAATGGCAACAAGAAATATAATTATGATAGCTAATGGAGAAAGCAAAGCTGAAGTTATAGATCAAATTTTAAATGGACCTGTAACAGAAATTGTGCCCTCTAGCTTATTAACTTTACATCCCTACTTTAATTTAATAATAGATGAAGATGCAAATAAAATTGCAAAAGCATAAAAAAATGGAATATTAAATTCCATTTTTTTATTAAAAGTTTGTTGTTTCGTTATTGTCAAGAACTTTTTTAACTTCTCCTTCAAGATTAGTTAATTGTTCTTTTGCTTCTTTAATCATTTCTGTTCCTTTTTTAAATAATTCAATTGAATCTTCCATTGAAGTTGATGAATCATTTAATTTATTTGAAATGTTTTTTATTTCGTCTAACAGTTCATTAAATTTTTTTGCGCTCATATTATTCACTTCCTTTTTCTAATTTCATGTTTACTTCACCATCTTTTAAAATAGCAGTAACTAATTTATTTTCACTTATGTCATTTTTAGATCTTATAATCTGATCATCTTGTTTTAAAATTGAATAACCTTTTTCTAAAGGTAAGAATGGACTTTGTAATTCTATTTTTTCTTCAAACACTTTTAATTCATTAACATTTTTATCTAATTTATTTAACAAAATTCTTTTTCAAGTTTGTAATTTGTTTTCAAAATTACTGTTAATGAAATTTATTTTATTTGTAATGATTGAAGTAAAGTTATTTGAAATGTTTTCAAAACTGTTTTTTAAATTTTGCAATTTATTTGTAACACTTGAGTTTAATCTTGTAGAAATATTATCAAATTCTAAATGTATCTTTTCAATTTTGTTATTTAAAACTTTTGCAAATTCTTGATTCTTAGACGAAAGCGCTTGAAGAACACTTTCGTAATCGGGAGTTGATTTTTCCCCAGCTGCAGTTGGTGTTGAAGCTCTAAAGTCAGAAACATAATCTGCTAAAGTAATATCTGGTTCATGACCAACACCACTTATGATTGGTATATTACTTTCTCTTATTGCTTCAAGAACTTCTAACTCATTAAATGATCAAAGGTCTTCATAACTTCCTCCACCTCTTCCAACTATTAAAGTGTCTATTTTGGTTTCGAAGTTATTAGCTTGTTTAATTTTTTTTGCAATATCTTTTGCAGCACCATCACCTTGAACTAATGAAGGAAACAAAAATATATTTACGGGTGGATATCTTCTTTTAATTGTTGTGATTAAATCTCTTACGGCATCACCTGTTGCTGCAGTTACTATTCCAATATTCTTGGGGAACTTTGGAATAGATTTTTTAAATTCATCCAAGAACCAACCTTTTTCCTGTAGTTCTTTAAAACGTTTGTCATAAAGTGATGCAAGTTCTCCTACTCCATCAACTCTTACATCATAAATTGTAAAAGTTAATTTACCTGTTGGCTTATAGTAAGAAAGGGAACCCTTCCCAATTATTTCGGTCCCCTCTTTTATGTTTAGATCAGTAAATTTATGTGCATTAGTTTTTCAAATAGCACAATCTATTTTAGCTTGATTATCTTTAAGTGAAAAATAAATATGACCACTTTTGTTGTGAGTTAAGTTTGCAACTTCTCCTTTTACATTAACATTTTTAAAAGCATTTGAGTCTTCAACATATTCTTTTAATATATCTGCAAAGTCAGTAATTTTAAAAATCATTTCTGTCATATTTATCACCTCATATTTTTAATTTAAATTATTTAATTCTTAAGAATTCAATTTCGTTAAGACAACTTTTTATTTTTATGTACAAAGTATAATAATTCATAGCATCTTGCTTTGACATTTTTTTATTTTGTAAAATTTCTGTTAAGTCGTCAATCTTGTTAGATAAAAAATCCATAACTTCTTCAACATTTTTTTGATTAATCGCATCTCTAAAGTATAAATATTTATTTTTATCATAATCATTTGTTGATAACTCAACGTTATTAATCTCTTTATCAAATAAATTAATAAACCTTAAAAATTCCTTGCTTGCCTTTTTTGTTTTTTCAGGACTTAAAAGATTGTGTTCTCTAGTTATTTCTGAAAGAATATCTGTAAAGTCAGATGTAAGTTCATGTGAATCATGTTCTTTTAAAATTTCATCTAAGTTTGAGTGATCATTGAAAGTAACTGTTTTTTCAAGATCCTCTTCTTTCTTTTCATTACCAAGTATGTTTTCAATTTCTTCTTTATTTTCATTTTCATCTAATATTTTATTTCAATATCAGTTTAATGTATCAGAAGATTTTGAATCATCTACAGTTAGTGATTTTGAATCACTTCCAACTGGTTTGTTAGTTAAAAAGTTTGTTAAGTCACTAAAGTTTTTAAAATTATTTAAGGCTAATGGATTTAATAAACTAAAGAAATCATTATTGTCAATTGTAAAAATTGGACTGTCATATTTAATTATTTCTGAAAAGAAATTTAAATCATTCAATAGTGTTGTCTTATATTTAGCTTCAACATCAACATTGTTTATAAAAACAAAAATTGTGCTGCTAGTAACTAAATCAGATAACTTTTTCATTTTTTTATCATAGTTATCCTCATCATAATTAATCGGTGTAAAAATAAATTTTTCTAAACTATATGAAACTTTTTTTTCTAAAAACGAACTTCAATCTTCTTTGAAACTTAATCTTGTAGATTTAAATTTATTTTCAGAAATTAAATCAAATAATTCTTTGTCATAAGTTTTTATCATTTTAATTAATTCTTCTTGATACTCACTTACTTTTTTATCTAATTTAACTTCTCTTAAAAAATGTTCATTGTTATATCAATCTAAATTTCTGATAAAAACATTTACTTTTAAATTATCACTTAAATTTTTAATGAATTTATTTAATTCTTGATCATCTTTTGAAAGTTTTGTTGCACTAACTAAAACAACATTTTTAAAATCTGTATTTATAAATTGTTCTTCTGAATTTTTTAGATAATCTTTTATTAAACTGTAGTTTTTTGAATTAAAAAGTTTGGCATTAAAATTTTGCAAATAGCAATATGTTGCAAGTTCACAAAAAGCTTTTGTTAAAAAACTTTTTGGAAAATCTTGGTGTGAATTTAATTTGTTTTTAAAAATATAGTTTCTAAATTCTTTATAAATTAAAACCTTGATTTCGCTTTTTAATGACTGTAAATGTTCTTTTAATTCACTTTTAAAATTTGTAAAATTTGCTATGCTCATATTTTTAATTCCTTTTCTTTTTATTTAATGTTATCTAATATTCCATTTACAAAAGCTGTTTCAAAACTTGGTAAGTATTCTCTTGTAAGTTCTATACTTTCATTTATAACAACAGCTTTTGGTGTTATTTCTTTATTGATTTCATAAACTGCATTAATTAAAATTGCTTGAATTACTCTAGGTAATCTTGATCAATTTCATGTTTCTGGTAATAATTCAGAAATTGCTTCTTTATATTCTGATGAATTATCTAAAACATCAAAAATATAATTATTTAATTCCTCTTCAAAAGTTTCTAATTGAAAACCGTCTAAAACTTCTTGTTTAACTTTGTTAATGTTTTCTTCCAATAAAAAAAGACGATATAAGATTTGAATCGTTTTTCTTCTTCTATTTTTTAATTTGCTAATATTTTGTTCCATTTCTTTTTCGCCTTTTCTAATTATTTAATTTTATAAGATCTATTTGTTAACTAAGAATGAACGACCAGCCAAACCTAATCAACTTAGAAATTCAACTGTTTCATCGAATTCTTTACCGGGATTTGATGGGTAGTGACTTTGTATCATTAGTGCATTTACAAACTGTTCAAAAGCTGATTTAACATCTTTTTCGCTTTTCATCATGTATAAATATAATGATTTAGCTGGTGTTAAAGTTTCTCAACTATAAGGTCTTTCATCCTTTGTGTTAGGATTTTCATTTTCAACTCACTTTAAGCTATTTGTTAAGTGTATTTTTGTAACGTCTTCTATTGATTCAAGTAAAGCATCTATTAAAGATATTGTCTCTGTTGGTTTGTCTTTCATTGTTTGTTCATTGAATTCTTTCCCAAAAGGTATAAGATAATAATTTTGTATTATAAATTGTTCGTTCTCAGATATTTTGTTTTCAAATACTTTATTGTTATAAACATTTTCGCCAATAGTTGGTACTTTAGTTATTTTTAGACTTAAAAATTCATTATTATAATTTTCTTCATTTTTTAATTTATATTGAAAGAAAATCTCAACACTATCTTTAGATATTCCTTTAATATAATCCATTAAATTATCAAAAGTTTTTAATTCTGAAGCGGAATTTTTAGTTTTGAAATACTTAAAATCTATATTGACTGCTTGTTTTTCTTTTTCTCATGGTTTTAAACCAAGGATGTTGTTTATACTGTTATTGTCAATTTCATTTTGATTACTAAAGTTATTTGCTATTAATTTACTTAATTCGTATTTAAACTCAGGTTCACTTGGTTTTTCTGTATCAGAGCTAAAATCAACACTTAAAGTTTTATTTCCTTTATGATTTCAAAACTTTTCTATATCACTTGGTTGTCTATAAGTATTATCTATTGATATTTTACAACTCACTATTTGAGTTGCTGGAGTAATAGTAACTGAAAGTCCAGTTAAAATTGTAAGTAATTTTTTCATCTTTTCACCTTAATTCTTTATTATTTTACATTAATATATTATTAAAGTGAGGAGAAATTTACCTATGAAAGATGATTTTTTTGATGATAATGTAAATATGAAGACCTTATTTCACTTATTAGGTGATAACCAAAGACCAGAACTTACAAATAAGGAAATAAATGATCTATGTTTAAAGGTTTTGGTCAATTTTAATTCGATTTATTCAGATCAAAAGATAATTGAATTGTTTGATTCTATTTGTATTAAAAAATATAAGTTTAAACTAGAAACAATTTTAAGTGATTCAGATATTGATCTTAATGAAATGGAACAATACAGTGAAAATCAAGTTATATGAGTTGAGTTTTTAACTTTGTGTGCAATGTTAATAGCTACAAATGATAACTATTTACAAGCAACATATAAAGATGAAATTAAAGAAATAGATAAAAGTACTAGAGTTTTAGATAAAGTTCTTAGATTGAGATTGGATTTATATAATAGAAACTAAAAAAACTGCTAATTAGCAGTTTTTTTATATTATTTCTTTTTCTTTAAAAGAATTGGTAAACTTATTATTTTTAATCATTTCGATCTCTACTTTATAAGGACTTACTTTTCCATCGATTCACGGAGTTTCTAAGACTATTGGTAAATCTTTAAATAATGGGTTGTGAACAACGTTTGCAAGAGCTTCAAATCCAATATAACCATAACCGATGTTTTCGTGACGATCTTTATGGTTTGAAATTGGGTTTTTACTATCATTTAAATGAATTGCCATTAATTTATCTAAACCAACTACTCTATCAAATTCTTCAACCACTTTATCAAAGTTGTTTTTAACATCATATCCAGCATCATGCATATGACAAGTATCAAAACAAACCCCTACTTTATCTTTTGCTTCAACTAAATCTAATACTGTTTTAATTTCTTCAAAAGTTATACAAACTTCAGTTCCTTTTCCTGACATTGTTTCTAAAGCAACTCTAACTGGTGTATTTGGCAATTCTTTATAAACCTCATTTAAACCTTTTGCAATACTTTGTAAAGCTAATTCTCTAGGTGCTCCAACAGCTGCTCCTGGATGTAAAACAACTGTGTGAACCCCTATTTCTTCTAGTCTTAATAATTCTTCTTTTAAAAGTCTTACTCCAAGCTCATAAGTTTCTGGTTTAACTGTATTTGCTAAGTTTATTGTATAAGGGCCGTGACAAATTACTTTATTAATATCAATATTATTATCAATAAGTAAAGTTTTAAACTCATTTATGTTTAACTTACTTGTTTCTGTTCTTCTTGTATTTTGGGGAGCTCCAGTAAAGAACATTAATGTATTTGCTCCGTTATTAATTGCTTCTTGTGCACTTCCTATTAAATAATTATTTGCAGAATTCATTCCAACATGACTTCCTAAGTAAAATTTTGGTTTTTCCATATTATCTTGCTCTTTTCATTTCATTTGTATTTTAGCATAAAAAAACAGAGTTAATTTTCATTAACTCTGTTTAAAATTATTTTTTATGTTTCTTTGTATTTTCAACATCATTTGCCAATAGTTCTTTTAATTTATCTAAACCATCAACTTTAACGTTTTCTCTTAATTTTTCTATTAAAGTAACACTTACTTTTCAACCATAGATTTCTTGATCAAAATCTATTAAGAATATTTCAAACACATCCTGATTAAGTTCGTTCTTTCAATAACATCCAGCTCCTAAAAAGCTTTCTTTTAAATGATCGATATAAACTTCACAAGCATATACACCATCAGTTAAAGGTAATCTCTCTTCTGTTATTAAGTTTATTGTTGGAAAACCTATTGTTCTTCCAAGTTTTTTACCTTCACTTACTCTTGCATCAAAAATATAATTTAGGTTATTTAATTCTTTAAATTCTTTGAATTTACTTTCTATAAGTAAATTCAAGTTATCATTTAAGTCTTTTGTTTCGTTAGTTTCTAAAATAATTGCGTTATGTAATCAATTTTCTTTAATAAAGTCAGTTTTTAATCTTGAATAGTTATTATCAATATAATTATTTGAAACTATCATTTTTTTAATACTTAAAAAGTTTGCAATGTTGCTGTATAGGTCAGAATCTTGCATATGATCCATCATTGAATTTGTGCTGTAAAAAATTACATAGTCTATTTCATTTTCTTGAGCTTTTTTAGTTATATTATCTGTGTTTCAAAGTCCATAATTCATTTCTCTTGAAGTAACTACAAATAAAGTTGATTTTAAGTTATTTTCTTTAGATATTTTTTTTAATTCTTCTATTTGCTTATCTTCTTTTTTGCTTCAATTTTCAAAATCAGCAATTAACCCTACTGAATCTTCAAGATTCATCATTATCATAGTTAAATTATTATAAAAAAAAGCTAATGTATTATTCTTCATCTTCTTCTCCAAGTTTTTGTCTTCTAATTTCTCTTCTTAAAGCAATTTCTGCTTTTTCGAAGTTAAAGTGTTGAACTATTCTACTTTTAAAATTTAATACTTGTTTATTATTTTGGAATGAAAACACAATAAAACATTTAGTACATTTAAATCTATCATCTCTAGAGTCTTGTGCTATTGTTAAGTGATTACATGATGTTAATCCTTGGTTGTAGTAAACATAATCCATTGAGTATTCTAAGTTTTCGTTTAAATCAAATATATTTTTTTTCATATTTTCAAGTCCTTTTAAGTATTTTATCATATTTTATAGTCTTTTTTAAGAGCTCTTGTGTTTGAGAATAAAAAAAGATTGCTTTTGCAATCTTACATTTTTTCTATTTTAGATTTTAAAAATTGCATTTCTAATTCTATGTATATTAGATCTTGTTTTTTGTCTTTTATAACAAAATAATTTTCATCATTTTGTTTTCTCTTTTTCAAATGGATTTGATAAATAAAAAGACCAAAGAAAGGAAAGAAATATCATAGTCAAAGGTTTTTTCTAACTTTTTTATCAATTTTCTTCTCTTCATTTAATAGTTCTTTGTAGTTTTTTTCAATTTTGTCTAAAGAATTTTGTAATTCTTCTTTATTCATATTCAAATATTTTTCAAACATATCTTTTACCTCTTAAACAGCAATTATTTGTTTTAATATTTCATTTACTAAGTGATCTAATGATTGAAATATTATTTTTAATTCATTTGTATGAGCTAAAAATTGTTGTTTTTCATTTTCTAATCCAACTGATTCCAAACTAGAATAAATATTTTTTGTATCTTGTAAAAAGAAAACCATCTTTTCACAATTTAATAATTTTTCTTGAAAGTTATTAAATATTCTAATGTTTTTTATTAACAAGTTAATGTCATTTGAAAATTTTTCATTTCATTTATAAATATTAAAATCTTCAACAATATCTGAGTAACTATTATTATATAAATCTATTTGTTGATCAAAAAAATCACTTATATAACTTAAAAAGAAATCTCCTGGGTTTTTTTCAACTATATTTTCAAACTTCTTACAATAATCTCTTCATTGCAATTCTGTTTTGTAGAAATAATTATATCTTTGTAATATTAATGTAAGCATTAAACTTAATTCTAAAGGATCGCTTTCAATATTCTTTTCAAAAAAATTATTAATTCCTTCAAACAAAGTCTTACAATCATCTGTTTGACCCAATGCAATTAATTCATTTTTCTGATCATCGTTTAGTTTAAAATCATTATTCGCTATTAAACCACTCAAGTCCTTTTTATATAAATTAAATATTATTTTTTTTAAATTTATTTTTTCAACCAACTTCATTTACAAAAACCCCCATTTTACCTACTCTTTTTGGTGTTGCTATTTATTTATTTTAACCTATTTTCTTGCATATTGCCATAAGTTTATAGTATGATTATTTATGTGTTTTAAACCTAAAAAGGAGTATTTATATTATGGGATGACAAATAGCGGCCGGAACGGCCATTGCTTCTGTTATTGCTTATTTAGTAGGAAGTTTTTCTTTCTCGATAACAATAGTTAAATTGAAAACCAACAAAGATGTTAGAGATCAAGGAAGCAAAAATGCAGGAGCAACAAACGCAAGTAGGATTATTGGTAAAAAATGAGGAGTAGGTATTATGATACTGGATGCTCTTAAAATAATAATGGCTATTTTAATAGCAGTAGCTATTAGCCAAATTCCTCATGTTATATTTAGAAACACTATATTAATTATTCCTGGTTTATTTGCTTTAATTGGTCACTGTTGACCAGTTTATTATAAATTTAAAGGTGGTAAAGCAGTTAGTTGTTTTATGGGATTAATGTTTACAATTAACTGATTAATGGGAATTGTAATGTTTGGAACTTGATTATCTCTTGTTCTTATCTCAAGAAAAGTAAGTATTGGTTCAATATTTGCAGCAATACTAACTGCAGTATTAATGTGAGTACCTCAAATATCTGGTTTAAGTACTTTTGATATAGATGGTAGTGCATTTGGTCCTTTATATGATAGTGGTAAATTTACAGCTGTTTGATATAATGAAATGCATTTATGAAATAACAGTGCTCCAGTATTTGACAGCTTCTTAATCATTAACATTGTTACAACAATTTCAATGATTATATTATTAGCAAGACACTGACAAAACATTCAACGTTTATTAAGTGGAAGCGAACCTGCTTTCTTAAGTGAAAGAAAATCAAGAATTAAAAAAGAAGCTAAAGCTAATATTGCAAAAACACAAAAAGTTGCAAAAGCAACTACAGCTAAAAAACCAGCTGCTAAAAAAACAACTAAAAAAGTTGAAGAAACTAAATAATAAAAAAGCACCAATTAATTGGTGCTTTTAATATATTAAAAATAAAATGTCCTTAATAAAGGACATAAACATATCTAATCTTTTTCAATATACTTTCTTAGTAATTTTGCCTCTTTGTCTTCAAGAATATTTCTGATTTCGAATCCGTAATCATAATGTCCTGTGAATACACTATAGTTTTTATCAAATGCAGAAATAATTCAATTGAATATTTCTTTTGCATTTTTTTCGTTTTCATCATCTAATTGCATAATTCCGTCAACTAGATAACTTTCATCTTTAAGAATAAAGTCACCTGTAAAGATAAATTTCTTTTCAGGTATTTCGAATATTAAAGATCCTTCTGTATGAGAATTCTTTCTGTAAATATTTACTTTGTATCCATTTAAATCTAAAGTAGTTTCTTCTGAAATTACTTTTAAATTTTTTATAGGTTCTGCTATATAGCTACCTACTCCTTCGAATAATTCACTAAGGTTTTTTGAAGAATCAAATAAATTTAATAAGTCTTCTTTTCCAATAAAAACGTTAGGATTATTTTGATTTTTACATATCTCATTTATTCCATAAAAATGAGGGAAATGTCCATGTGTTATAAAGATATCTGTAATTTGAATATTATTTTTTTCAACAAAATCAATTATATCTTTATATGCTAAATATCCTGTATCGAATAATATAGCTTTTTTATCTTCATTATGCATTAAGAATGCATTAACTCTTTTAAAGTCATTACAAGTGAAAACCTGTATCATTTTTGTCCACCGTCCTGTTTTTTTTTTTTTTTTCTGTATTTCTTTGGCTTTGTTAAATTCCTAAATGATTATATATTAATTTTTCCAAAAAAAAAAAAAAAAATATTTTTATTGAATTAAAATATTTTTTTATCCATCGGTATTATTTTCCTCTTTTAACAGCATTCATTGTTTTTTTGATATCTGCTTCAGTAGGTTTTCTACCCATACTTCTATACATAGCTCTAATTTGGTTTTCGTTAATTGGTGGGTTATCTCTTAATTGTTTTTGAATAACTTTTCTTGTTATTATAAAACCAATTATCCCTCCAACAATCGCTGCCCCTATTGCTATTAATAATGCTCCTCATCAAGCTATCATATTTTTTTCTCCTTTTAACGATTACTTTTTTAATATTATCATATTTTTAAAATTATTTTAATGTAGATAATATGTCTTTTGAAATTTCATCACTTGTGAATTTAATTTCTTTTATAACATGATCTGCTGGTGCTGAATAACCAAAAGTATCTAGTCCATATGCTTTACCATCATCACCTAAGAATCTATGTCATCCATAAGTTGAACCTAATTCAATTGAAAATCTTAAAGTTTTTCTATTGATTATTGAATCTTGATATTCTTTTGATTGTTTTAAGAATTTATTCATATTAGGCATTGAAACAACATTAACTTTTTGTCCTTTATTTTCAAGTTCTTCTTTAACATCAAGTGCAAGAGAAACTTCGCTACCTGTTGCTATTAAAGTAATGTTTGCATCTTTTGTCTCACTTAATATATAAGCTCCCTTTTTAACTTCTTCAACAATATCTTTTGAATGATTTAATTCTTTTAAATTTTGACGTGTTGCTATAATAACGCTTGGATTATTTTTATCATTTAAAGCGTTGTAGTAACTTGCTATTGTTTCTGCCATATCACAAGGTCTAAAAACACTCATGTTCGGTATACTTCTTAACATTGCAAGTTGTTCTATTGGTTGGTGAGTTGGTCCATCTTCACCAACTGCAACTGAATCGTGAGTAAATACACTTAGTGTTTGAATATTCATAATTGAACTCATTCTTAAAGCTGGTTTTAAGTAATCAGCAAACACAAAGAATCCTGATCCAACTGGTAATAATCCACCGTGTAGTGCAATACCATTGTTTATTGCACTCATTGCAAATTCTCTAACACCATACATAATATTTCTTCCGCTAGTGTTATCAAAATCATAATTTCCATCTGCACCTTTGATTTTTGTAGACTCACATAAGTCAGCACTTCCACCAATTATAGCTGGTATGTTTTTGCTTAATAAGTTGAAAACCTCTCCACTACTTACTCTAGTGGCTTGTTCTGTTCCTTTATTAAGTGTTTCTAAGTCTTTTAAATCAATATTTCATTCTTTATTAATTGATTTTAACAATTGTTCAGCTAATTGAGGATTTTCTTTTTTGTAAAGTTCAAACATTCTATCTCATTGATCATTTGTTGCAAATCCTCTATTTGCAACATTAACGTTTCAAAAATTATATACATCACTTGGTATTGTGAATTCTTCTTCATTTCAATTAAAATATTCTTTAACTGTTGAAATATCTCCACCTAAAGGTGCTCCATGAACTTTTGTAGTTCCTTGGTTTGTTGCACCAATTCCAATAACTGTTTTTACTTCAATATAAGTTGGTTTATCACTATTTTGAGCAAATAAAATAGCTTTTTCAATTTCATTTAAATCTTCACCATTTTCAACTTTTAAAGTATTTCAACCAGCTGCTTTGAATTTTGCTTGAATATCTTCTGCTTGAGCAACCTCTACAGGTGCATCAAGTTGAATGTCATTTGAATCATGTAAAACAATCAATTTATTTAGTTTATATCTTCCAGCAAAACTTATTGATTCTTGACATACACCTTCTTGTAAATCACCATCTCCACACAAAACGTATGTAAAGTGGTTTACAACTTCGTAGTTTTCAGTGTTATATTGACCTGCTAAATGACTTTCAGCAAGAGCCATACCAACACCCATAGCAAAACCTTGACCTAAAGGTCCTGTTGTTGCTTCAACTCCTTGTGTGTGTCCAAATTCTGGGTGTCCTGGAGTTAATGAGTTTAATTGTCTAAATTTTTTCATTTCTTCCATTGGTAGATCAAAACCAGATAAGTGTAATGCACTATATAATAACGCACTTCCGTGACCTGCACTTAATACAAATCTATCTCTATTGAATCAAGTTGGATTTTTTGGGTTTAAGTTCATTAATTTAGTAAAAAGAGTATAAACTATTGGACTTGCTCCTAAAACTATTCCAGGGTGACCTGAATTAGCCTTATTAATTGCTTCAATACCTAAAATTCTTAAAGCATTTAAATTTTTATTGTTTCTGTTCATGTATTCAAAACCTCTTCTATATTCAAAATAATTATATCTCTAAAATGCAAAAAAACCTTATTGGTTAAGGTTTTTTTGCATATTTATAAGTTATTTTAGTTATATTTTACAGAAATATTTATTTTCTTTATTTCCTTGGCATTATCTGCTCTAACTTCGATCACTGAAGTTCCATTAGAATTTGCTCTGATTATTATTTTGTTATCTTTTTTCTCAAATGTCACAGCAACACTACCTACATTACTTACAGAAACATTTTTTAATTCATCATAATTTAAAATAGTTACTTCTTCAGATGGATTAGTTGCTCTGTCTAATTTGATTGAATATTTATCTAATTCAATGTCACATATTATTTCAAAGCTTATATTAACTGTTCCTTTGAAATCTCCTATTCCAGTAGCTTTTGCTGAAACTTGTGTTATTTCACTTAACTTATAATTACCTTTTGCTAAAGGATTTTGTTCATCTATTAATTTTATAATTGTTGATTCTGAATTATCATCAATATATTTTAAGTCAGATGTTTTTAAGACACTTGAGAGTTGTTTTAATATTGGAGAAACTGTAAGTTTTATTGTACCTACAGTCTCTTCAAAATTAGTTTCACCTCTTAAAACACTTACATATATTTTTGTGCTTTTTTTAACTAAAGGTAAATTAGATTTTTCAAATCCAATAGTTACAATTAGATTTTTACCATCAACTTTAGTGTCTATTTTTGGGTTAAGATCAGAATCCTTATCAACAGTAACTTTTATTGAATCACCGTCAACCAATTCTGAATTAATAATAAATGTAACATCTTGTTTTAAGTTATATTCATCAATAGAAACATTTTTTTCTATACCATAATTTCCTATTCCACAAGATGTAACTGCAGAGCTTGTTGTTGCAACTAAAGCAACTGCACCTAACATTCCTAGTAATTTTTTCATAAATTACCCCCTTCGCCTTATTATTTTAAGGCTTAGAGTAATTATATAAAAAAGTAG
Source organism: Spiroplasma endosymbiont of Diplazon laetatorius (assembly GCF_964019625.1). NCBI lineage: Bacteria > Bacillati > Mycoplasmatota > Mollicutes > Entomoplasmatales > Spiroplasmataceae > Spiroplasma > Spiroplasma endosymbiont of Diplazon laetatorius. Next base: position 519,669 of record NZ_OZ026458.1, on the reverse strand, counting down.
CACAAATTGATAGGTGCTACTTTTTAGTGTTTCTGTTTATTTCATTTCCATTTTCATCAACAAAAATAGTGTTTTCTAATTGTTGCTCAAATCCTGCTCTAAATAATTTAATGTATTCTTCTCTTAATTTAGCTCTTTCTTCAAGTTCTTCTGCAGTTAATTCTCTTTGCTTTGCAATTGCTGCAAGTTCGTTAATTCTTTTAAGTAATTCTTCCATATTAAAATCCTTTCATAAAAAAATGATTGAAAATTAGAATATTTTTCAATCATTTAATGCGTAATATGCACTACCGATCATTGTTGAATCATTTCCTAATTCAGCAATTTCAATAGTTAATTCTTCTGCAAACATATCAATAATGTATTTTTTAATGTTTGTATGAATAATTTCAATTAATTTATCTCCAAGATGTGTTAATCCACCAGCTAAAATTATAGCTTCTGGATCTAAAGCGTTAATCATTGATGCCATATGCATAACAATTGGTTCTAAAGCTTCTTCTAATAAATCACCAATTTCATATGGATATCCTTTTTCTTCATAAACTTCAACAATTTCTTTAAAAGTAATTGTTTCTGGGTTATTAAAAAAGTCTAATGCTGGATGATTTTTTTTGTTTTTGAATGTTTCTTTAAAGTGGTTTTCAATACCATTAGTTGATGACATTGGTTCAATACATCCAACTAATCCACAAGAACATTCATATTTAGTTTGGAAGATTCCTCCTCCATGACCAAATTCTCCTGCAAAACCTCTTGAACCTGGAGCTAATTTACCTTCAGTAATTACTGCCCCACCAATTCCTTGATCAATGTAGTAAAAGATAATTGAATCATATTGTTTTGCAACACCAGTTCAAAATTCTCCTAAAGCACTTGCGTTAGCATCGTTTATTACAAAAATAGGTTTTTTGAATAATTCTTCTGCAACTTCTTTAATGTTGTAGTTTTTTAAATCTAAGTTAGCAGAATATCTAACTATACCTAACATATGGTCGATATATCCACCCATTGCTAATCCAATTTTTTCAATTTCTTCTTCGTAGTTAATTCCAATAGCTTCTAAACCATCCATTATTTTGTCATGTAAATTAGGAATAAGGTTGTTTAGGTCGTGATCAACTGAAAACTTAGCTTGTAAATCCCCATATTGGTTTACTAAACCAACCTTTGATGATGATACACCTACTTCAATAGCTAAAATTAATTTCATTTGATACCCTCCATAAACATTGTTAATATAAATATAACACTTTTCTTAAATTAATAGTATAAAATTTTTTAATTTTTAAACTATTTTTTGTTATTTCACCCAAATGAAAAGTATGCACCCACCATTAATAATGATGTATATATCAATGATGTGAAACTAACTAATGTTAGATTATAGTTGAAACTTATGTATCTTCTATCTGGATTCTCTACAATTCAATCCAATTTATGTGCTGAAGATACTATTAATCCAACTCAAACACTATGTTTTTGAGGTATAAAATAACTAAATATTAAAAGACCTTTATTTAAAGACATTAATTCTATGGGTAATAAATTGTCTGAAAACACAATACATACACCCACAACTATAATTGAAATACTTTGAGAAAGTGCAACACTTTTAATAAGTCCACTTATTATTGTTCCTATAGCTATCGAAATAAAGATATTTAGGAAAACAGCATAAAGTATCCCCATTCATTCACCAAATGTGATTAGATTAAACAGCGATGAAATGCTTTCTTCACCAGGTTTAAAATATAAAATACCAAGTAAATATATTGATAAAATACCAATACCAAAAGATATTAATCCAGCTATTAAGTTAAATGCTCATATAGCTATTAAAAATTCAAGTTTAGAAACACCTGCACTGTGTATTCTTTTTAGGAATACTGAATTTTTTCATTCAGAGATTGAAATGTTTACTAAAAAAATTATTGAGTATGTTGGGATCAACATAAATAAAAATAATTTTGGAACTCTAAAATTCGCTTGGTTACCACCAGTAAATCATGAATAAACAGCAAGGAAAAATATTGGAATGAAAAATAAGTAAACGTATGTTCTAAAATTTTTTAAAACCGAACCTGAAATTAATAAGAAATTATTAAGAAAATTTTTGTTAAACTTGATAAAGCTATTTTGATTTTTTTCCATATTATTTATTTTCACTTTCATAATAGTTTATTAATAATTTTCTAACACTTCCATATTTTTTTATAATTTCACTTATTTTTTCATCTAAAAATATTTCACCTTTTTTTAATATTACTAATCTATCACATAATTCCTCAACCTCTTCGGGTATATGAGAAATTACTACAATAGTTTTTCCTTGAAATTTATATGTTTTGAAAAATTCTATTAACTTTAACTGCATTTTTAAATCCAAACCAGTTATCATTTCATCAAGAAATATATATTTGGGATTATTAACAACAGCTAAAAAAGTATTTATTCTTTGCTTTTGACCACCACTTAAATTATTTAAATCTTTATTTAAGAAGCTTTCAATTTCAAATATTTTTATCAATTCTTTTGTGTGTGGATCTAATTCTTTAAATCAATTTTTTTTAAAAAACTTTATTAATATTTTAGAGTTAACACCCATTGGTCAAATACCTTCTTGAAATTGAATCCCAAATTTTTTAAATGACTCTTTTTCACCATCAACAAGAATTTCTCCTGATGTAGGTTTTATTTGTCCTACAATACATTCCATTAGAGTTGTTTTACCAGCTCCGTTAGATCCTAAAATACCAACACACTCTCCTGTTTGTATTTTAAGATTTATGTTATTTAATATTTTATTCTTACCTATATTTTTGGATAAGTTTTTTATTTCTAACATTTTTCTATTCCCCGACTTTCAATTTTATTCATTCTATTTTTTTAGAAGCATTATTTTGTACTTTTATGTATATATTTTTAGATGAATCTGGTATGTCTTTTAAGTATAAGTTTTCTGAATTAGTTTCACCAACTCTATAAATTTTACCTTCATTTTCATAATAAAGTTCATAGTAAGAATATATATCTTTTGAATCAATTAAATTATCAAAGTTGATTCTATAATTTTTGTAACCATTATTTCTGTCGATAACTAATTCAGAATTAAAATTAATTTCGTTTTGATTGTAATTTGTATTTATTTTATTTTGATTAACTGACAATTGTCCAACGTTTATTTTTGCATCTTTATTTGGTTGGAATTGAAGTCCTATCTTACCAATTGTATTAGATGATTTAATATTTGAACTTATTTCTCTTCATCCACCACCAATGTCTTTGATGTCTCCATCCATCGCTTGTAGTTTTTGTTCTCCAGAACTAACTTCTTCAAATAATATTTTAGGTTTTAATTCTTCATCATTTGATTTATAAACAAAAGAAACATTTAAATACTTGTTTTTATAGTTACTTCCCATTATCATTCAATTATAAGTTTTACCGCTTGTGAATTTAGCATCTTTTATTTGCCCATTAGTTTCATCAATTCCACCACCAAGAGCAATAGAATTTCCTTTTAAGAAAGGCTCGTAATAATCATAATAACCACTTATTTCTGAACTATTAACTTTATTTTCTTTATCCCCTTCAACTTCGCTAACCATTCATTTATAAGTGGGTTGAGCATCAGCTATATTTGTATTTGTTCAAGGATAATTTTCTTCAACGTTTCTTAAAACTACTCCATTTTCAGTGTATCCAGTTAATGTTGCAAACTTAGCACCATTACCTGTTGAAAAATTAGTAAAGAATGATTCATTTTCATCATTTAATAAAGTTTTTTCTTGTACTAAATTACCAACACCATAACTCATACCTTCTTCAAAAGTACTTGTATCATATGAAATAGAACCATAATCACTTTCTGATAATTGTCTATTGTGACCTGTATATACCATATCATCATAATAATTGGTTTTAGCCATTGCATAAATATCAGAAGCTTGTGTATTTCCTAATTTCTTAGCTTCTCTTTCTGCTAAATCACTTGCTGTGTGACCAGCAAAAATTGAAAGAGAATTTATAGACTCATCTTCTTTATAAGTTCATTTGTTACTGTTTTTATCTCTTTTTTCAGTTTCAAAATCTATATATTCTTTTCCTTCTGGATCTAAATGTATATAAACTAAATCTCTAAGATCTCTTTTACCAATTAAATTTTCATTGTAAAAAATATCACCATTTATTCAACCACCTAAATTATACATGTTATATATTTCATGAGAATCAATAGGTTTTTGTTGGTTTTCTAAGTATTTAATTGATTTATTTGGTGTAACACCAAAATCACTTTGAAAATAATCACTATTTTCTTTTAAAGCAATTGATTCTTTACTTATGGGTTTGCCATCAGAATCGAGTTCCAAAGTTCCATCATTTTTATAAGAGAATAAAATTAAATCTTTAACTCTCTCGTCACTTGAATTTTTAACTTTATTGTTTCATTGTTTCATTGTTTCTTCTACAATTTCATATTTTAAAATATATCCATTATAAAAATAACCATTAGGTTCATTATTTCAGAATCAACCATCGAACCCTAATTCAAGAGCTAAATTAATTAAAATATCTACAATTAAATATTGACCAGCTGAATCCTTTTTTAAAAAATCAGTTAACATTTGTCTTGTTAAACCGTGGTAACCATCTAGGAAAATGTTTCCTAATATCTTAGTTCCATTTATATGTGCTTTTTCAACTTCATTTTTAGCTGGTGGAACTATTATCCCTTCATCAGCAGCTCCTGCTCAAGAAACTAAAATATCATTATATTGATAGTTATTGAAACTTCTATAATATGTTCTGTGGTTCCCTACAATTGTATTTTCATTTGAAGTGTGATTTGCCAGAACAGACATGTTCATTTCTTTTATTTTTGGATCTTGTGATTCAACCCATTTAGAAGCAACTTTTGTTGTTTTTTGTAATTCTATTCTTGATTTGTTGTATTTAGCATCTAAGTCACTGCTAAAATTTCAATCAAGAAAACTATTTGTTCTATCGAAAATTTCATTTCTTTTGATTGACATAATATCTTTTTTTCTATTTCCATTAGGCATGAATTTTGAATTCAAAGGTACACCTGTTGGTGATTGCTTATGTACTTCACTAGAAGTCTTATAACCAGTATTGAATTCTTTATAGTCTAAAAAGTTTCTTTCGTTATTCATTTTTAAGTTAGATTCCAATGACACTTTTGGAATCTCTAATGCATTGTTTTCGCTATGACCTTTATAATATGGTTCCTCATTTTTTCAATTATAGTCCCCAATTTTTGACAAATCTGTACCATAATCTTTAATGTTAGATCCACAAGAAACTGTGTATAACAAAAAAGGCATTGTGTTTGTTAAAGCTAACAAACAGAATATTAATTTCCTCATTTTATCCCCCTTAACAATAATTATAATTAAAAAAAAAAAAAAAATATTTTTTTTTTATAAAATATTTTTACTAGATTAATGCTTCAAGTTCTGTAACTTTAACACCATATTCTGTTTTTGGAACTGTAATAGATAATTTCATACCTTTATATGATTTGAAATTAATTCATCCTAAACCAGAAATGTGTAAATCAACTTTTCTTTCTGAATCATAGGTAAATGTATGTGTTTCAAAATCAATATCTTTGTCCAGCAATCTTGGAGCTAAAGTATGACGATTTTTTCTAAAGTAACTTTGAGCATTTTCTGCTTTTGTTCTATGTAGAGGCAATTGTTTATTTACATATAAATGGAAACCAGTTTTTGCTTCTTTTCCATTTTTTTCATTATAAGCTTGCCCTTCTTCAAAAGTGAATCAAGCAAGACCTCCATAGAAAATTGATTGTCCTTGGTTCAATTGATAAGTAACTTGTTTAATTTCTTTTTGAAAGAAAAAGAAATCTCAATAACTTGGTGCAGTTGCAATAGCTATGTGGTTATGTTTTACAAGTCCTGGTGTATCATAGACAAAGTTTTTCTCTGTAAAGTTAATTTTGATTTTATCTAAAGTAGTATTTACATATTTAGAAGTTACAATTGAAGGTATTTGTTGGTTAAGTTTTAAACATGCGTTCATTAAACTTGATTTACCTGCATTTGAAATACCTACAATATATTGATCATATTCAACAGATTTTAATTCATTCACAAGTGCATAAACATAGTCTGATTTAATTGAACTTGTTAATAAAATTTTTGAATTCTTAATTGGTGAGTTTTCAAAGAATTTTTTAACATAATTAAATATTTTTGCTTTTTTAACTGATTTTGGGAATAAATCTATTTTATTAACTAAAATAACAACTTCTTTTTTAGAAATTAATTGTTCTAATCAAGTTAATCTACTTCCTGGTAGGTCGAAGATATCAACAACATAATAATATCTAATCTTATTTTTTGTTGAGTTTATCTCATCAATAATATCGACAAAATCTTGATCATTGATTTCTTGTTCAACTAATTTGTTATAGTATTTAATTTTGAAACATCTTAAACATAAATCTTGTTTTTCAATGTTTAAACTAAATCCTGGAAGTCTGTCATCAGTTGTTTGTAATTCTCTTCCACAACCAATACATTTTTTAGGACCTGTTGAATTATAGTTTGTTGTATTTCCAACTCCTGGTTTTGCTTCAGTTAAAGTAACTTTGTTTTTTTGCTTAACTTTAATTGTTGGTTCTGCGACAGCGTTCATTTGAAGAGCTTGATCTTCAAGTTCTTCTATTTGTTTTTCAATTTCAGTAATTTTATCATTAGAGAATTTCATAATTACCCCCTATTTCCCCTTCGTTATAAAAACCTTCATGAAGAATATTCTTTTGTGAAAGTTTCTTTAAAATATGTTTTTCTAAGAATTGAACTGTTTTGCTCTCTTCTTTATTTCTACTTAATGGTGAAACTAAAATACTTTTGATGTGAGCCCTATTTGCCACAAGTACATCAGTTACTAATTGATCACCGATTAAGATCATTTCTTCTTCTTTGTATTTGAAAAGTTTCTTAACTATTTTCATTTTACCAAGTAATGGTTTTTTGCAATCTCAAAAGTAATTTTTAATACCTGCTTTTTTAGCAAAGTTTTCAACCCTACTTCTGATATTGTTTGAAAACAATACAAACTCCATATTTTGTGAATAAACGTTCTTCACAAATTCAATTACATCAGGAGATGGTATTCTTTCGTTTCAACCTATTAAAGTGTTATCCATATCACACATAACAAGTTTAATACCACTATTTTTAAGTGAAGCTAAGTTAACTTTTTCATAACTTTCAAGATAGATAGATGGTTTAAAATAGTTTAACAATAAGAAATTATTACCTTTTTTATTTGCCATTATTTTTTCCACCTCAAATTAACAATATAATTATACCAATTTTCTTATATTATATTTTCTTACAAAACTAATATTTTTTTATATAAGAGTTTTTTGAATATGGTACATGAGTAAACTCATATACAAAAGATAAGAATTCTAATACTTTAAGTACATCGTTATAACAGTGATCTATAACTCTTTTGATGTTTTTGTTCATTGATTTATATTCTTCAAAATCAATTTTTGCATTTACTGATTTTGAAAAGAAAGAATAAGCATTACAACACATTGTATAGATATCCTCTTTTTCATCTTTTAGTAAGTTGTGACTTATATCTTCAAATCAGTCAAAGAACTTTTTAGATCCAGTCAAAGCAATCATTTCATCACTTTGTTTACCTTTAGGTAAGTTTTCTCTTTTTCAAAACTCTTCTCCAGTTCTGGTTGTATTTGAAAAAGAGAATGTTTTTTCTAAAATATCATATATATCAAAGTAATTAGCATTTAATTCTTTTGATTCTTTATTATAAAACGCCATTTTCAATGTTTTTCTTGCAAATAATTTCTTATTTTCATTAATTCATTGATTAATTATCTTAATATCATTGCTTGCTCCAGCACAAACTATTGTTCTAATTTCTTTATTTCTACACATATTTAAAAACGAAATAATCATTTTTGAATATTGATCAAAAAAGTCATATGTTTTATCATTAAAATTTCTCTTTATTGTAATTGATTTAATAGCCTTTTTATTATCTCTATTGGAAATCTCCTTTAAAGATTTTGCAAACGAATACTGAATGACATAAACCAAATCCTTGTTTGAGTCACTGTACAATTTATTATCATTGTTACCACTATCGTGTGAATGATTAAAAAATTCTGTATCTAAAACTATTATAGGAAACTGAATGTTTTCTAATATTTTTTTAGAGGCATCTTTGTCAAATCTAAAATTCTGATTTTCATTTAATAAAAAGAACCCATCATCAATAATTTTTATTGAATTTCTTTTCATATTGATATACCTACTTTACTTAGATAATATCATATTTTTGGGTTTAAAAAAGACCTAATATAAGATATTATATTTCTAAAGGTGAAAATATATGCAAAACACAAACAACTTCAAAGAATATATTGATAATATTTCTATTAAATGATTTAAACAATTTCTTAATGAAAAAATAGATAATTTTAAATCGGGTTTTTTAGAAGATAATGATCAAGGGTTTGGAGACTTTACTCCTGATGTAAATGTAACAAACTACATTTTAAACAAAGTTAAATTAGACATTGACGAAATATCTCAATACAGCGAAATAAAAGCTTTTATTTCTAAGTATAGTTTAAACATTAAGGGAAATGATGATTTAAAAAACATTGGAGATGCAGCTCAATTAGAATTGCTTGAAACTATTCAAAAAAATCCAAACAATATTCAAGAAAAAATAACTGAATTAATAATGAAAATGCAAATAAACAACATTACAAAAAATCTTGATAAGGCTTTAAATGTAATGGATTCACTATTAAGTAAACTTGGTGAAGATACTTTGATTGAAGAAATTGAATATGAAGATTTACAATACATTTTAGAATCAAATTTAGAAAAGACTTTAGAAAAATTAAAGAAATGAAATGTAGAAAATCCAAAACAAAGTGATTTTTATAAAGAAGAAATGCAAATAGTTGAAAGCGACCCTGACTTTGATAAAAAAAGAGAAGCAAGCGAGATAATTGAACACTATTTTGCAAACATAATTGGTCAAGAAATTGATGAAAACGAAATTGAAGGCTTAAATGTTGAAGATATTAATGAAAAATCTAAAATAATAGTTTTCAATAAGGGAATAATGATCAGTGAAGAGTTAAGAGGTAAAATTGAGTTAATAAACCAAATTTACAAAAATAGTGAAATATTTAAAAAAAGTAATGCCTAGCATTACTTTTTTTAATCTTTAAATATGTATTTTTGTCCATCAATTGTCATAGAATTTTCTTCTTCATTAAAACTAACCAAACCAGTTAAATCTAATGATAATTTTGAATTAGCTGATGTAATTAACTTATTTGAGAATCTATCTTGCATATCTTTAGAAATGTTTCCTTGTATTTCAAAATCACCATATTTATTTCTTTCTTCACTCACAATTATGCTAGGTTCAATTCCCATCATGATTCTATTTATAAAATCAAAAGTTCTATTTTTGTCTAAAGGATTAATGTTTTTAACTGTTGCCAGAACCTTACCAGTTTCCTTTCAACCCTTCTTAATTGTTATTGCTAATTCAGATTCAATTTGAGTACTATAATTACCATCTTTATCTCTAACAACAACTATTGAGTTTAAGAATATATTTTCAATAACAATTGTCATTCCTGTGAAATCTAAATTGTTACCATCTCTTGTTGGCTTATATATATCTATTAAAATTTCTAGAAATTTATTGTTTTCATCTATATTTGTTTTGTGTTTATCCACTTTATTTGATGACAAACTAGATTCAAAACCATAATGTTCTCAAGAATCATTAATAAATCTAAGATATCTTAAATCATATGGTTTAATTGTGTCATTATCTTCAAAAAATATGTTTATATCTTTTGTTTCACCAGTATAGCTCTTTGAAGCTATTGAAACTATGGGGTCACACGCAACAGTTAGTGTTGAAGTTGAGGAAATCATAATTGTTGAAAGAACTGAAAGTAATTTTTTCATTATTCTTGCCCTCCTGATAATATAAAATCGACTTTGATTTTTTCAACACTATAAGAATCTAATTTAAATTTATTTAAATTGTTTGTAGTTCAACTATTTTCTGTTTCATCTTTTTCAAAATTAATATTTGATTGATAATTTCAAAAAATATCTTTTACAGTGTTTAGTTTTTCATCAAATTCATCATTATTTTTAACGTTAAAAATAATTTTTAAACCATCATTTGAAACAGTTACTTCTTTTGCTTTTAGTGTTTTTTGAATAAAATCACTTGATAATTTAATTGTCTTATCGAAGAAAAGGAAATTGCTATCCACTCTTTTATCGTTGTTTTTAATATATAAAGTACTTTGTTTTGATCATAAAACCAATTCATCTTCTAACTTATATTTATCAAAATAGTATGTGCTATCTCAATTATTTGAGTGAAGTTCTAAGTTGCTGTAATCATAAAAAGAATCTTCAAATTCATTGGGTTCAATTACAAATCAAGAAGCTAAATCATCCAAAGCATATTGAATTGCTATTTTTTGATCATTTTCAAAGCCATTATATTCTTCTTTTGAGATTTTTTTACCTTTGAATTCATTAACAGAATTACATTCGTAATTTGTACAATCTATTTTAAATTCTTTATTTTTGAAATTTAAAATATCTAAATTTGTAGAATTAGCTTTTTCAACTTCTAATTCTTTTGGTTTTAAGTTAGGTAACATTGAAAAATTCTTTTTTTCTTTACTAGAAAAAACTGCAGAAAATGCATTATTATAGTCAGTTTCATAAAAACTGTGTGTAGTATTTGTGCCACCACAAGCAGTTACTGCTAAAGTTGAAGAAGTAACCATAGTAATTGAAGTTAAGTATTTAAGTATTGCTTTCAATGTTTATCACCAATTAAATTATAACAAATAAAGTATTGATAATTTTTTAACAAGTTAACAAGACATAAAAAAGAAAAAAAAAGAAAAAAGAGATATTAATCTCTTACATTTGAGGTTTTTCTGTTTTTGGATTTCCATCTTCTCAGAAGTTAATTGTTAAAACGTTTTTAATGAATCTTAATGATATTTCAATATCATTAATAGGCATTTTTAAGTAACTGTTTGTGAATCTAGCTGCAATGTGAACTAATGTTAAAGCAACCATTTCAGGTTCTGATTTAATGAAAGTAATTGGGTCCATGTTTTTGAATTCTTCAAATCCGAAGTTTTCATACATTTCATTTTTAAATGAAACAATACCATTTTCCATTCAGTTTTCAATTAATCAATCAATTATTTTATTGTGTGTTCCTAATTTATCAGCGATGTTTGAGTAAACAACTTCTGATGATCATTGTGGGAACTTTCTAATAGCTTCTTCAGCAGATCTAACGATTAAAACATCTCTAAATGATTGACCATTATCCCCTTTTCCTTGAACCATACAGAATGATGTTCCATCCAAGAAAGTTACTTTACCTAAACTCGATTTTTTTAAGTTATATACTTTTTTATCCATTTTTAAACCCCTCCAAAATGTATTTATCAATATTATACACTATTTTTTTATGTTTTTGAAGGTTAATTAATTGATAGTGTTTTTATTTGTTTTAAACTTATGAACTAAGTTATTAAATAAAATCAATAACATTTGATTGGCTATTATTCATAAAACAAAAACCAAAGATAAAAGCATCATGTAACCAATAACTGACTTACCGACAAATAAATTTTGAAAATCTAAGAAAGGATAAGGTCAAGCCCATAAAACCATTCCATCATTTACATACATTTTTCCTCTGACATAGACATAAATCATATATAAAAATGAATATATACAAACTATATAAACTTCACTTCTTTTGTAAAAATCTAAGTAATTATATCTTTCTTCACCCATCACAAAGAAAGATATAACAAATAAAGATAAAGGAGATATAAAGTGAGTTATAACTGTACATGTTTTTTGTCATGTACTATATTTAGAAAGTTCATTTGGATCAACAGAAACATAATATATTATTCCAATTCAAAATATTGTAAAAACAATTATATTAAGATTCATAATTACAGTTCTAAATCTAGTAGAACAAATACCCATTTTGTTTTTATTAAAGTTTATTAAGTAAAACAATAATCACACTATTGTCATTATGTTTACTTGCACAGAAAAGAAGCTCATTAATGCATCGAAATTACCAACTCGAAATGGAGGGTAATGATTAACTCCCGGAAGATAATGGATATATCAAAATTCCTTAAATACACAAATATACAAACCAACCAAAAGGAATGTTAAGAAAATAATAAATAAACTTAAATGTGTTCATCACAATCAATTTTTATATCATATCTTTTTATTCATAACTTTACTTCTTTCTTAAAAATATTATTGAATTACTTTGTTATCTTTAAAATCAATTTTGATTTCTTTATTTAATCTAAGTATATTCATCTCTTCAGATAACATACCTTTTAAACCAACAACAATATTTGCTTTCTTAATTTTTTTAAAACCAGATAATACAACTTCAAGAATTTCTTGATTATCTAAAATTGATTCACAAATTAATATAGCTTTTGCTTTATTTAATATTTTAAGTTTTTTCAAGTCGTCAACAATATATTCCAATTCTTCTTTTGATTCAAAAATACCATCTATCAACAGTATACTGTTTTTATTAACTTTAGGTAAGTAACCTGTTGAGTACATTTCATTAAAAGAAGTGATCTCTCCCCCTATTAAGTTACCAACTATATTTTTCTTTCCAAAGAATTTAGCATCAGTTAGTTCTAAAGCTTCTTTATTATTTTTCATAGAAGCTTTTTGAATAAGATTTATATACATAGAATCTCTCGAGTTTAGATTGAAGTTCTTTATGAAGTTGGGTCCGTATAAAACTTCATTTGGTGTAAATTTAGTTATTGCATTTAAGAATGGAGTTACAAATGAATTTCCACAAAAAATTGATTGAGATTTAGTTATTTTTTTTCAGTTTGGTTTTTTAATGAAGTTTATTTCATCTCTTTTTGAAAAAGTTGGTAAAACCAGAAAAGGTTTTCTTGTCATTATTCGTTCAAAATCATTTTTAAGAGCTAATTCTTTGTTTCCTTCCAGGTTATTTTCTGGTGTTATAACATTAAAACCTTTTGTTTTAAAAAACTCAACTGAATTTTCAAACTCTTGTAAATCTGTTTTATCTATAGAATCTATTACATTAAAAGCTGCTATCTTCATTATTTTTTCCTCATTTTTATAATTTTACCATTTTCATTTATAAATTACTCTCTAATCACTCTTTTCCCTTCCTTGTTATTCTTCTACCTTTTATAGTTTTTTCAATTAAAAAATTCCTTATTAAAATAGGTTCTATATTTTTAATAATTATTTGTTGTTGCAAACCTAATACTTGTTGAATGGTTTCTATCCCTAAAAAATTATGTTCATTTAAAAGTTTTAAGTAATTTACTTCTTGAGAATTTAGTCCAAAGTCATATATTTCTAACTTTTTAAAAATATCTTTTATTAAATCTATGTCCACTTTGTTTGCATCAACAATGATTATGTAATCATAAATTCTTTTCAAAAGATTAATTGCTACTCTAGGTGTATTTTGACAAAATCTAGCTATAAAAGAAATTACTTGATCTTCTAATTCTATTGAGAGTTTTTTGCAATTAATTTTTAGAATCTCAGATATTTCGTTTTCACTGTAGTGTTTAAAATGAAAAGATATAGGGAATCTATTTATAAATGGAGTATTTAACTTATTTATTTCAGTTGTTGCTCCTATTAAAGTAAAGTTGGGTATTTTTATATTTACTACTTTTGAATTATATTCTTTTCCAATTATTATATTTAACTTGTTATCTTCCAATACAGGGTATAAAACTTCAAACACCTCTTTTGAAACGGAATGAATTTCATCAATAAAAAGTATTTCGTTTTCCTTTAAAGAAGTTAAAGGAGAAATTATGTCACTTGGTTTTTGCAAACTAGGTCCATTAAGAACATAAATTTTCTTTTTCATTATTTTAGAAACTAAATAACCTAAACTAGTTTTTCCTAATCCTGATGATCCATAAATTAGAATGTGATCTAAACTTTTATTTCTCTTATTAGCAGATTGAACAAAAACATTTAGATTATCAATTACATTCTTTTGGCCTATAAATTCATCAAGACATGATGGTCTAAAAATATTAGTTTTCATAAGTATTTAAATTTAAAATAGCTCTTTCTAAAATTAACTCCTCGTTTAGGTTAAAGTCTATTGATTGAATTGATTTATAAATATCTGATATTTTATAACCAAGTTTATTTAAAGAATTTATTACATTCATTTGTTTTAAATTATATTTCTCTTTAAATAATTTAGATCTAACTTCTTGAATAACTTTTTTACAAATTGTTTCAGATAACTTGGTTGATATTATTAACTCTTCAACTTTTTGTTCTTTACAAATAACTTTAAATTCTTCATGTGATAAGTTAACAAATATTTTTTTAATTGTTGTTATTCCAATATTTTTAATATTTAAAAGTATTTCACAAATATCTCTGGTTTCTTTGTTGTCAAAGAAAAGAATTTCATTTATGTAATCATTTTTATAATTAATTAAAAATAAGTTCATTTCTTCTTCTAATTTAGTAGTGCTTTTAAATAATTTATATCCCTTATAACCAATTTGATTTGATTCAACAATTATAAAATCATCTTCTATTTCTTTTAATTTACATCTTAAATAATACATATTCCACCTCATTAATAAAGTCGATAAAAATATAAAAAAAATGAAACTTTTTAAGTTTCATTCAATAATTATTTCTGAGCTGTAGTTTTTTTAGCAGCTGGTTTTTTAGTTGTAGTTGCTTTTTTAACTGTTGTAGTTTTTTTAGCAGTAGTAGTTTTTGTAGTAGTTGAGGCATCTTTTGATTTTCTAGTTGCTTTAACTTTAGTTGCAGCTACAGAATCCTTAACTTTTTTACTATTTCTAGCCATTTCTTCTTCTCTCATTTGTCTAATTGGATCTTTATCTGAACCATAGTTTAATGAGTTAAGTTTAGTTTTTCCTGATCTTGATTTTTCAATGTTTGATCTAAAGAAAGCCATTCTTTCATCTCTAATTTCGTTAGCTCTTGCTTTAGTTAACGGTTTTTTTTCGATTAAGAATCTTTTTCTGATATCTTCAACGTCATTACTTGTACCAAATTTTAACGCAGCAGCAATTCTTTCTTTTTCTTCGATTGATTTTCTAACACCATCTGGTAATGCACTTAAATCTCTTCCACCTTTTGCTTTTTTAGTTGAAGATAAATAGTTAGATTGTCTTAGTAATTCGATTTTTGAAACACCTTCATTGTATAAAATCTTTGGTCTTTCAAATGTTTTACCACTTGCTAATTTTTTACTTGAACCTGTTGAACTTAAACTTTGAATTGCGTTAGTTTTTGAATTTTTTGGTGTACCTTTTAATGCCATAATTGCCCCCTTAATTACTATCTAAACAAATATATTATATATTAATTGTCAATAATAAACAAAAAAATAGCAAAAAAGTTAAAAAAAATTGGAATTATCCAAATTTTCTGTTTTGTTTTTGTTTGTAAATACGTTTTTCTTTTTTACTTAAATGATATTCGCGTCTTCTTGCTTCTGATTTGTTTGAAGCAGCTACTTTTTGAAAACGTTTTAGTGCTTTTTCGATTGGTTCACCTTCGCGTACAACAACACTTGCCATTTTTTCAACTCCTAGTCAAAAATTATTATAGATTGATAATTGCTCTATGTCTATATTTTTTGATAAAAAAATGAAAAAAAGTTAATAATAAAGGTTTTAAATTATAATAATAGTGAAAAGCAAGGAACAAATTATGAAAAAACAAGTTAATTTAATAGTTACAGGTGGAATTGCAGCTAGCAAATCTAAAGAACTTTATAATCTATTAACAAAAGAATACGAAGTTAAGTTGATTCTTACTAAAAATGCTAAAAAATTTGTTGATTTTGAAGGTGTTGATTACTTAGAAGATATTTTCGATCAAGATTTTTATGATTCTCACCATTATGGAGAACATATAAAATTGGCTTTTGAAAGCACTTTAAACATAGTTTATCCTGCAAGTTATAACTATATAGGAAAAATAGCCAATGGTTTGGCAGATGATATAGTAAGTTTAATATTTGCTGTTTCAAATTTTAATACAATATTGTTTCCAAGCATGAATTCAAATATGTATTTGAACCCTATTTTACAAAAAAACAAAGCAACTCTTTTAGCAACTGGAAATGTTGAATGAATTGAACCTAAAGTTGGTAAGTTAGCAAGCAGACATGAAGGAATTGGAAGAGCATTAGAACCAATTGAAGTTATTCAAGTAGTTGAAAATCACTTTAAAACCTTTGAAAATCTTAAAGATAAGAGAGTTCTTTTAAACTTTGGAAAAACCAGAAGTTATATAGACAAAGTAAGATACATTACAAACGCTAGCGGCGGTAAAATGGGTATGGAATTAAAGAATATATTAAAAAATAGCTCAAAAGCCCTTAAAACAGTATTTGGAGACACTTTAGAACCCATTTTACAAGATGAGAACAATAAATATGTCAAAACAAACCCTGAAATGCTAGATGAAATGCTAAAAGAATTTGATAACTGTGATGTAGTTATTTGTTCAGCTGCTTTATATGACTTTGAAGTTGAGAATTACATTGATAAGAAAATAGAGAAAAGATCAATGAAAGAAGATCAAATGCACATTGATTTAGTTCCTGCAATTGATGTTTTAAAAGAGTTGGGAAAAATAAAAACAAATCAATTTTTAATAGGTTTTTCATTGGCAAATGACTTTAATTTAGATAAAGCTTGATTAAAAGTTAAAGAAAAAAACTTAGATATGTTGATTATTAACTTAGCTAAAGCCATGGAATCGGATTTTAATGAAATAAAAATATTGGTTTCAAAAACAAATGAGCTAATAGAATTTGATGAAGTTAAGAAAAATCAAGTTGCTTTCAATATAATAAAAGCAATTAATGACAATATTTAAAAAAAGGATTTACATCCTTTTTTGTTTTATTTCTCTGTCTTTTATCAATAAATCCATAATTTCAAGAATTTGTTTATTGTCTTGATCATATTTAATCTCTATTTCATTACCTTTTCTTTCAACCCCATTAAATCAACTAAAAATTTTATCTATTTGTGGTGCATGTTTAAACTCTAAAACTAACTTATCGTTATCTAATTTATAATTTAAAATATTTCTAAAACCACCAAAGTCAGACAATAGTGATTGTAATGAATCTCTTGCTTTAATGGCTTCAACTTTAATATTTCTATCTTTATCTTTAAAATATTTAATTCAAAAATAAGCAATTACAAACATTAAAGTTCCAGCAATAATACCAATAATTGGTATTATTCATATTTTAGTATCAACTCCATTTACTGTTGGAACGATTCCACTTAATGCAAAATCAAATATTCCAGTAGAAAATGAAGTTCCAACTTTTACATGTAACAGTGAAGTTATTGCAGATACTAAACCATTGAAAGGACAATAAATTACAAAATAGAATAAAGGCATTGTGTAGCAAAATAAATATTCTACAGGTTCGGTAACTCCAACAAGCATTGCAGTTAATCCAGCAGTTACATACATCCCTACTTTGTTTCTTCTCTCCCCTTTTGGAGTCATGAATAATAATGTTCCACTTAAAACTGGAAGTACAAATATTGAATTAACAAAACCTCCAGAAATAAATCTACTTACTCTTAAACCAGCATTTCAACAATCGTCAACTGTTATATATTTATTTGTAGATATGGCGTTTCAAATAAATTGATCTCCACTATAATTATTGTCAAATATAGATTGTGTTTGTTCAAATCAAATATTTACTAGATCTTCTATTTTATTATAACCATTAGCTCCAAGTTCATTGTTAAATAAAGTAGTTATACCATCTTTGCCGAATGCTTTTTCTGTTATTAAAGATAATTGATCAATTAAATGAATATCAACTGAATCAACTGTTCTGTAAAGATATTGAATCAACAAGTCTTGTTGGAAATCATTTAAACTTCCACCCACTTGTGTATATCACATTGGTGATTGTCACAATAAACTTGATCCAAATGGAATTAGCATTCTTTGAATAGTTCTAAATATAAACGAGTCTAAGCCAATTGGAGATTTTGCAACCCCACTACCAATACTTGATAAAGCAAAACCTATTAATGGTCATATAATTATGAACAATGAAGCAAAAATAAAAGTAGAAAAGAATGAAACTATTATTGCAAATCTTTCTTTGGCAAATATTTCCAAACCTTTAGGCAAGTTAATATCTTTTAACTTGTTATAAATAAAAGTTACATAACTTCCAATTAAAATACCTCCAATTACTCCTGAATTAAATGTTAGAAGTCCTCCAAAGAACAATTTAGATGTGAAAGCACTTTTTGATAAATCATTTCAAAATCAAATATCAAAAGTCGGTTTATTGTCAGCATCATTTATAAAAGCAGATATAAAACCATTAAAAACCAAATATGAAATAACACCAGCATAAACAGCTGCTCCTTTATTTGAAGTAAATCCCATTATTATTGCAAGAGCAAATCAAATACCAATATTTGCAAATAAAATGCTTCCAATATCTTTTAAGACCTTAACATCAGTTGCATTACCAATAGATAAAATAATTCCAAAGATAGGCATTAAAATGATAACAAAACCAAAACTTGATCCAACTTTTCTTAGAAAACTTTTAGTCTTATTTTTTGTGTATCAAGATATATCAAATCCATTAAAAAGTTTTTGACTTGTTTGCATCATTCTTCCACCTTATATATCGTTATTTTAGCATAAAAAAATTGCCTTAATTTTAAAGCAATTTAATTATTTTATTCAGTATCTTTTAAAATTAAAACTACCATCATTTCTGATATCTTCTAAAACACCACCATTTTTAAGAATAACTTTTTCAGAATATATGTTATCTTCTTTACAAGTTATTAATACCTCATTAATAGAATTATCTTTACAAATTTTTAAAGCCTCTTTAAGTATTGTTTGAGCATATCCCTTTTGTCTTTCTTTTGGCAACACGCTATATCCAATATGACCTCCATAATTTAATAAGTGATCATTTAAAGAAAGTCTTATATTTAAAAATCCAATCGCTTTATTATTTCCATCAACAACTAAATACTGATAAAAAGGAACTAATACTGTATCAATATCTTTTTTGTTTATAAATTCTAATCATTGTTCAATTGATTCATAACCATTTATGTTTGAACTTCCAGGTATTGCATCTTTGGGTTTATCGTTCTGACAAAATTCTACAACCATTTCTATTAGTTCTTCTTTATATTCAATTGTTGGTTTAATTAGTTTTAATTCCATGACATTCTCCAATTGCAAATATTATCTTCTTAATAAAATAAAAAGCAAATAATTTATTTGCTTTTTATTGACTATATTTATTAACCAATTTGAATTTTCTTAAATCAACTTTATTAGAAGTGTGATTATTTTTTTTCTTTTTAAATTCAAGTTCACCAAGTTCTTCTTTAGTAATCATGTTTAAAGCTTTTTTTCTTTCAAGATATGCAATTCTTTTTTCATCTTCTTCAAATTTGTTTTGGTTCTGAACCTCTGCAGAAATGTTTTTCTTGTTTGAGAATGAAATTTTTTCTTGTTTTATTTCTTGAGTTGGTTTTGATTGTTCGATTACCTTAGCTTGTTCTACAACTTTTGGTTGTTCTACAACTTTTGGTTGTTCAACTGGTTTTGGTTTTTCGATCACCTTAGCTTGTTCTACAACTTTTGGTTGCTCAGCTGGTTTTGGTTTTTCGATTACTTTTGGTTGTTCAACTTTTTTGGGTTCTTGTTCAACTGTTTTTGATTTTTCTTTAATAGTTTTAACTGCATTGAAAGCTTTTTGTTTTGAGTTTAAAGATTGGTTAATAGTTTCTGCTTTTCATTTCTTTTCAAGAATTTGATAAGTAGTTTCTATCTTTCTTTTCTCTTTTTTAACTGTTTCTTCAAAATTTTCATTCAGTTTTTTCTTTTTATTTTCAAGTTCTCTTAGTTCGTTAATTTTTTTCTCTTCTTTTAATTTAATTAACTCTTTTTTTATTTCTTCTTTTTCTTTTGTGATTTTGTCTATTTGTCTATCTTTAG
Source organism: Spiroplasma endosymbiont of Diplazon laetatorius (assembly GCF_964019625.1). Classification (NCBI taxonomy): domain Bacteria; kingdom Bacillati; phylum Mycoplasmatota; class Mollicutes; order Entomoplasmatales; family Spiroplasmataceae; genus Spiroplasma; species Spiroplasma endosymbiont of Diplazon laetatorius. The sequence goes on along the minus strand of NZ_OZ026458.1, from coordinate 499,456 downwards.
CTCTTGCCTTTTTTTTAATTTTTTTAATTATTTTTTCTGACTCATCACTTTTAGCAATCGGCTTTTTAACTTCGACTTTTTTTTCTATTGTTTGAGAATTTTTTTTTGTGTCTTTTTGTTTTGGTTGTTCAACTTTTTTAGGTTCTGTTTTCTTAACTTCTACCTTTTTTTGTTCAACTTTTTTAACTTCTTGCTTCTTTTGTATTTGTTTATTTTTTTGTTTTTTCTTATTATTTTCTTGTTTTGGTCTTTGGAATAATTCAGCTGCTACAGCTTCATATTCTTCATAATCATCAAAACCAGGCACATCAAAGAAAGTTTCAAGATCTATTTCTAAAGTTTGAGAAACGTTACCTTTAGTTTTTTTCTCATTTAGATTTTTAATATCTTCTTGTAATTTTTCAAAGTTAGTTTTGTCTTTACTATTTAAAAAATCTTTACCTTTAGATTTATTATCAATAATTTCATCAGGAATTTTATCTACAGTTTTATATGTTGCAATTGCGTCAGAGATTTCTTGTAATCTTTGGTTTGCAAATTTAACTATGTTTAATTTAAGCTCTTGAGTTATATTATCATCTTCAAGTTTTGCTCTATGGTATTGTTTTTGAGCTGTTTTGATTTTTTGTTGTTCTTCTAAAATAGCTAATTCTAATTTTCTTCTTTTATTTGCAAGTTCTTGTAACTTTTCAGTTTCGCTTACTTGTACTTGATTTTTAATTACCATAGCTTCTTTGAAATTAATTAAAGCGTCAGGAGAACTGCTAACTTCTTGAGCTCTTTGGTTAACTCTATTTTGTTTATCGTTTTCTTGATCTTTCTTTAAAAAGATTTGTTGAATTCTTAATAGATTTGTTTGTCTATTTTTGATATTCATTTCTTGTTTTAAGTTTATACCAGCATTAATTTCTCTGCTTTTTCTGTATTCTTCTTGTAAAATAAAATCTTCAATTTCTAAAAGTCTAGCTATATATCTACCTATGTTTTCTTTTGTTTCTTCACTTGATTTAGAAAATTCAGCAGTTATTAAGTTAATTGTTGAAGGGTTAATGTTTAAATCAACTAAATCGTCGATTCTTTTTCTAACTGAAGCTGGTAAATTATAATCTTCAATTTCAAAACCATGCTTTTTCATTATAACGCCTCCTAAAAAGTAAAATCATTATATATATTATATCAAAAAAAAGGTGCTTTTTTTAAGCAACCTTTTGTAGTTATTAATATCCGTTTTTGTGTTCTTCACCTTTAACAATAGCAACTCCACCGCTTGTTCCTAAACGATCTGCACCGTTTTCAATCATTTTCATTGCATCATCATAAGTTCTAACTCCACCTGCAGCTTTAACTTTTGCATTATCTTTAACAATTGACTTCATTAAAGCAACATCTTCAAAAGTAGCTCCTCCAGTTGAGAATCCAGTTGAAGTTTTTACAAATTCTAATTTAGCTTCTAAAGCTAATTCACAACATTTTGTAATTTCTTCTTTTGTTAATAAACAATTTTCTAAAATAACTTTTACACAGTTATTTGGAGCAGCTGCTTTAACTGCTTTCATGTCATTTAATACTAAATCTCAGTTAGCATCTTTTACAGCGCCAATATTGATAACCATATCAATTTCAGTTGCTCCATTTTTAATTGCTTGTTTAGTTTCAAAAGCTTTAACTTCACTTGTTGTTGCTCCTAATGGGAAACCAACAACTGTAGTAATTCCTACATCAGTTCCTTCTAATAAACCTTTTGCATAACTAATGTGAGTCGGGTTTATACAAACTGTTGCGAAATCAAATTCTTTTGCTTCACTACAGATTTTTTCAATTTCACTTTTTTTAGCGTCAGCTTTTAATAAAGTGTGATCAATGTATTTGTTTAAATTCATTTTAATTTTCTCCTAATTTTGTTTGATTGCTTTCAACAAGATTTAAAACTCTTACTGTTTCACAAGATATATCTAGTAAATAATCTCTTAAGTAGAAATCATTTTCATATATCATTTTTAAGAATACTGAGATTTCATATTCAAATAGATCTCTGTCATCTTTTGTTTCGTGAATTAATTGAGCTTCTTCTGATTTTGTTTGAAACAAACTTATCTCTTCTAATTGTATAACATTTTTAAAAGTTAGTGTTGCTTTATCTGAAAGCAATTCACTTTTAATTCTTCCAGCACTTGCTTTACTACACACTATGTTGGTGATTACATCGCTTTCATGTCTTAAAATAACACAATCACTTAAACCACTTCCATTTGGTAATTTTTGTCCCATTGATTTAACTTCAATAACAGGACCAAATAGACCTATACTTAGTTCAACTGGATAAATTAACATATCATAAGTTGAACCTTTCCCTAAAGTTTCATCAAATACAGAATCAAATTGTCCTAATTTAACTTTGTCCATTCTTGATGAATATTTATTTAAATTTAAGTTTGCAATGAATGGTTGAAAGTCTTGAACAAAGTTAAATAAATATTTAAATTGAGGACAATGAAAAGTTTTATATGCTTCCATTAGAAAAACATTATTTCTTTTTGCAATTTCATATAATTCAATTGCTTGATTAAAAGAAAGTGTTAAAGGTTTTTCAAGCAACACATGTTTTTGTTGTGTTAAAAAATATTTTGCTTGATCATAGTGTAAACCATTAGGTGAAGCAATGTAAACTGCATCAATTTCGTCTAACATTTGATCAAAACTATCAGCTGCTTTTGCATAAAGTTTGTGATTTCTAATTATATCTTGAGCTTTAGATCTATCTCTTGAGTAACAAGATGTAACTTTACAGTTTGGATTTTTTATAGCAGCAGAAATAAATTGTTCTGTGATTTGTGAAGTACCTATAGTTCCGAATTTAATCATTATCTTCCTCCTGCATAAATGGGTTAAAGTTTTCTTTTTCTTTTAAAACTTTTGTTTCTGTTTTTACTTTTTGTTCTTTTTTTGTTTCTTCTTCTTTTTTAAATCAATGTTGATTTACAATTGACTGTTCAGTTAATCTTGAATAACTTTCTAAAATTGAAGTTGAAACACCTGTAAAAAGTTGAATAACCATAAAAACTATTATCATAATAAATATTTTTTCAAATATAAAAGAAATAGAAAGGATATTTATTAAAGAAATTAATAAAATTAAAATTATAGTAGATAAAGTAATATAAATTAATTTTTTTTCTTTTTTGTTATATTTATATTCTGTTTTTTTATTTACATCTATTCTAACAAAATAAAATATTAAAAAACAAACTAATGAAGATACAAACAATAATATTTGAATTGCTAAATAAGTTTTGGTTGCTAATAATAATTTTCCTTCTTCATTTTTGTAAACATTAAAAAAAGCTAATAAAGAAATTGTATAGTTAAAAATTAAACCTAAAGTTAACAAGAATTTTATCATTGTGAAACTTGCAGGATTAATTTTATTTTTCATATACAACTTTCCCTTCTACTATTGTTTTTTCCACTTCTAAATTTTTATTTAAAACAACAAGATCTGCAATTTTATTATTTTCTATGCTTCCTGTTTTATCAAAAATATTTAATTGCTTTGCAATGTTAATTGAAGTCATTTTAATTAAGTCAGTCATTTTAATTTCTGGGTTTGCTTCTAACATTGTTCTTATGTTGTGATCATAAGTTGCTCCAGCTCCAGCTAAAACTCCACTTTCTTTTAAAGAAACTTTCATTCCTTTTTTAACAACTTCTAAGTTACCTAATTTATATTCACCATCAGCTAAACCTTTTGCGTTCATTGCATCAGTTATTATACAAATATTTTCTGGTCCCTTAATTTTGTAAATTAATTTTAAAGTATCTTTTTCAATATGAATTCCATCAGTAATTACTTCACACAAGATATCATCTTTGTATAAACTAAACGCTGCAAGTCCGGGTTCATATTGACTAACACCACTCATTCCATTAAATAAATGAGTTACATGTCTAAATCCTATTTCATAATCTTTTTGACATTGATCAAAACTCATATTAGTGTGTCCAACACTTGGTAAAATGTTGTTTTCTAACATGAATTTTGTAAAGCTTCCATCTTGTAAATCAGCTGCATAAGTAACAATTCTTATGTTATCATTTGAAGCTTTAATTAATTCCTTTAAAGAATCAATATTTGGATCTTCTAAAAGAGAAAGTTCATGTGCTCCTTTTTTATCTTTTGAAATGAAGGGACCTTCTAAGTGAAGTCCTAAACATTTAGAACCTTTCATTTCATTTGACATAAATTTAGCAAATTCAGTTAAGTATTTTTGGTTATTTTCTTTAGAATTAGTTACACTTCCCTGAACATAACTAGTAATTCCCTCTTTTGCTACATTTTCTGAAAACTTTTCAAAAGCTTCAATTTTTCCACTTTCAAAATCCACTCCATATCCACCATGCACATGACAGTCTATAAATCCAGGCATTAATCAATTTCCATTCAAATCAATACCTTCTAAGTTAGTATCACCTTCATTAATTGATTTGATAGTTTTTCCTTCAACTTCTAATCAACCTTTTTCAACGATTTTATCTTCAATCACTATTTTTGCATTTTTTAAAATCATAATTTAACTCCTAACAAGTATATTTTAAGTCAATTCGAGGTGATTTAAACAAAAAAAATAATACTTTCGTATTATTTATCTGAGAATTTAATAAATCCAAATGCTGCAAATAATGATGTAGTACATGCCATAAATGGTAAGAATGCACTTAATCATGATATTTGGTACATTGAATCTTTAAAGAAAATTCATAAATTTAATTGTATTCCTCAAGTAAATACCATTAAAACTAAGATTTGAACAAACATTAATAAGTTATAGTTAAATCTTTTAATAGCTTTTGCCATAAAGAATCCTACAATCATTGGAGCAAATGCCACAGGAATGATTAGGAAGTTTACAGCAGAAATTAATATTTGAGTTGAATTTTCATATGGATGTGCAAATCCAGGAATTATAATTGTAGTCATAAATGTTAATGAAATTATTCAAATTCAAGGGTTTTTTAAGTTTAAATCAATATATTCTCTTAAAGAGTCAATTCTAATGTTTTTTAATCAGTTAAAGAATCTTGATGATTTACTTTCTCTTTTTGAAACGAAAACTCCAATATACATTGATGCAAATGCAATTAAACAAATAGCTGATATTGGTAATAAAATTACCATAAATGCCATTCCAGCTTGTAAATTAGAAATAACTGTTGGATCTGTTATTATCCCACCACTAATTCCACCAAAAACTGTTCCATTTGTTAAGTGTGTTAAGAAAGTTGTTATAGCAAAAGTATCATATCCATCAAAAGGACTACCTAAATTTCTTTGTAAAGCAGCTTCAGTTGAACTGAATAAAGTAATTCCAATTAATGCAAATATTAAAGCTGCTATAAATGAAGCATACATACCTCATTTCCCAATCATTTTTACTTTGTTAATTTCTGAATCTCTTCTTAAGAATTCAACAGAAATTAATACAGTTATTACTGATGCATAAGTAACAAATAATATTAATAACACAGGAATAACTATAATTGATGTAATTGTAAATACAATTAAACCAAATCAGTTTTGTGCTCCCATTATTTCTCCTACCCCACCAATTCCAAATAGAAAGAACGCTAAAGATAGAGGTGTTGTTATATTTTGTTTTAAATTTTCAACATTTTCAATTGAACTTCAGTTTGAACTTTGAATTTTTGATTCAAGTATAGATGAATAATCAATTGTACTACCAACAGTTCCTACAACTATGAATGCTATTACAAGAAGAGAAGTGATTATTATCGCAAATGTATACGTATTTTTATGTCTCATTTATTTTTACCCCACTATTTCATATTATATATAGTATTTATTGATTATTCAATAAATTTATTGTTTCTTTTAATGTCGTTAATCTTTGTTAAAATTATTTAAAGGGGTGATTATATGGCTATTGATACATGTGATAAATGCGGAAAAAAAGAAAATATAAAAAAAGAAAATTACTTTGAAATAATAAAATTATGCCTTAATTGTTCAAAAAGATAGTTTTTTTTTTTTTTTTAATATTAATTTAATAACTCGTTTAAAATAAAATCTACAACATTTTCAACTATCAATATGAAATTAAAAACTTCAAAGATTTCAATTTTGCCGTAATTATTTCCATCCTCTAAAACAGGATGTCTTATTATTGCCATTTCTTCTTTGGAAAAAATATTATTAGAATTATTATGATCAACTATTTGTATGGAATAAGTTTTACTTTTATGATAATAGCTTAGTGGGTGTTCTATTGCGTTTCTAATTTTTCTAAGAGATTCAATATGATAATTAAAATCTTTATTTTTTTCGCTTTCAATATGTTTTTTTAGAAAGTAACTTTGATTTTTGTTGAATTTTTTGTTATTTATCTCACTAATTAATGAATTAACATCATTTGTTAATGTTTCTTTCAGAAAAATTGATAATTCAAGAACTATAGATAAACTCATTATCACAGTGTATAGTATAAAAGATTCAAAATTTTCAATATTATTAACTTCAATATTGTTAAATAAGTTTTGCAATACACTGAAATGAGATAAAAGTTGATTTTCTGCGGAATCAATTCTTTCAGCTAAAAAATTAAATTCACCTGGATTTAATGCGTTTTTTTGTAAATCAGAAAATTTGTTTGCATTATTTTTTAAAAATTCACTAAAAACTTGATTAAATTTACTTAATTTTTGCTTAATCTTTTTTGTTCTTTCTATATGATTTTGTGAATTAATTTCGTTGTGCTCCATTTATTATTACCCTTTCAATAAATTTATTGTTTCTTTTAATGTCGTTAATCTTTGTTTTGCATTTTTATAACATGATTTAATAAACAAATTGCTATCAGAAATGATGATTAACTTTTGTTTTGCTCTAGTTATTGCAGTATATAGCATTTTTTTGTTTAAAACAAAGTTAGAAACTCTATTATTTCCGTCTAAAACAAGGATTGTATTCTTATATTCACTTCCTTGAGTTTTATGGATTGAACAAGCATAGTTTAGTTTTATCTTTTGAAATGAGTTATTTCCCATCTCAATTTCTCTTCCATTAAATACTACTTTAGCTGTTTTTAATTTTTCTCCAACAAAGTTAAGTTCTTTAATGTATCCTACATCTCCGTTTGAAAGTTCTAATATCGGATCATTTTCAATATACATGACTTTATCATTTACTCTAAATTCAGCATCATATCTTTTATAAACTCTTGAAGTTGTTGGATTTACTAGATTTTGAATTGTTGCATTTATATTATCTATTCCCAATTTTTCTTTGTACATTGGAGCAATAATTTGAATATCATTTAATTGCTCTTCAATTCCTGAAGGGTTTAAATTTGAATAAGTATCTTTCAAAGTTTTAATTACATCTTGATATTCATTTGAAAATATAAAATCAACATTTGTTGTTGAGTCAAAATCAAATTCTTTAACTTGTTCATTTTTAATTGCATTTGAAAGATCAATAATTGAATTGACTTCACCTTCATTTGTTTTTTGCCTATTGTTAGTTACAAGTCTTGTTACTTTAAATTGATCACAATTAATTAAATCTTCATATAAATTTCCATAACTAACACTTGGTAATTGTTCAACATCCCCTACCAATAATATTTTTTTGATTCCTTTTACACCTTTTAACAATGATGCAAATAAATGATTATCAATCATTGAACATTCATCTATTACAACTAAATTTTTATAAATTGGTTTTGATTCATTTGCTTCAAAAACATCATTTCCAGAATATTGTAATAGTCTGTGAATTGTTGAAGTTTTATATCCTGAATCATCTTTGATTTTTCCAGCCGCTCTTCCAGTTGGTGCAGTAATTGCAAAGTTAGTATCATTATATACAAGTTCATACATTTTTATTATTCCAGTTATAACAGTTGTCTTTCCGGTTCCTGGTCTACCAGTTATTATTGAAATATCATTATCAATAAAGTTTCTTATAGCTTCAACTTGCTCTGGATTATATTTAAAAGTTTCTACATCATGTCTTGATGCTATAAATTTTTCTACTTCTAAAATATTTTTGTCAAAATCAATTTCTCTTTTAATGAAATTGGATTTAATTGATAAATCATAAAGTTCTTTTGCAATATATTGTTCATCTTCATAACTTTCTTTTGTATAAATTTTTTCATTTTTAAAATAAAGTATCTTTTCATTTTTAGCATAAACAAGTTTTTTATAAAGATCACCATCACTCAAATTAAACTGATGTCTTAATTTTTTAATAAGTTCTTCTAAAGAAGTATATGTGTTTCCTTCTTTAAATAAAATTTCTTTAACAAACTCACTTGCAAATCAAGAAACTCTTCTTTCATCTTCTTCTTGCATTCCAAAAGTTAAACAAACTTTATCAACTTCGTTAAATGGTTGAAGTTTATTTTCGTTTGCATAATTATAAAAATCTTCATTTAAAACTTGTTCAATTAAATTTATATCTTCAAATTCTCTTTGTAAATAATTTAAGAATTCCATCTTTAAATTATTCTCAACAAAAATATCTAAAATTTTATTGTCTGCAAATTTAGAACTGACAACATCAAAAATAATTTCTGCTTTTGCTTCTGTCATATCTTGGATTTTAAAAAGCTCAGTTTTATTTTCAAGTATTTTTTTAAATACATCATCTTTAAAATGATCAACAATATTTTCAGCAAGTTTTTTTCCTACAGTTGGAAAAGTTGGAGAACTTAGATATTTTATAAGTCCATCTCTGTCAAAATGTTTTACTTGACTAAAACTTTTAACAACAAAGTTTTTTTGATTTCTTTTTATATCTTCAACTTCTTCTCCAGTTATTTCATAAACTATACCCATTTTCATTAAGCCTATTGAACCAGTAATAGTTACTGATTTTTTTTCGTTATTAAATAAAATAAAAACTGCAATAGCATAACCATTGTCACCCTTATAAATAAACCTACTTATTTTTCCCTTGTATGTATTCATAATCTTTTTTCTCCAATATATTCAAAAACATTTTTTCTTGATCAATTAATCTTAAATCTGAATTAATAATTATTTTATTGCCATTTGCAATTTCATATTCTTTAAATACTGAGTTAAATTTATTTCTTTTATCATTGTTATCAATTTTTGTTTCATCTTGTTTATATATTCATACCAAATAATCTCTTTTATAAAAAGATGAATAAATTATATTTGACATAGATCCAACTATTATGAAATCACTGTTATTAAATATAAAATCACTGTATTTATCTATAATTGCTTGTTTGTTATCACTTAAAAAATAACTTATATCAACTAAAGGTAGCGTATATTTTTTAGATAAATAGTTTGAAAAGTTTTTAATTCCTTTTTCATCTAAACCAATAACTTGAATAATCAAAAATATCACTCATTTCTTACTAATTTAACCATAAATAAAATAAAAAAACACCAAAGGTGTTTTTAAATTAAATCTTCAACATCGATTTTAAGTTCGCTTGTTTCTTCTTCGTTGATGTTTACTTCTGGTTTTTTAGCAGCAACAGTTTTTTTAGGTTCTGCTTTTTTAACTTCAACTACTTTTGTTGAATCATCATCTTCAGCACTTTTTGGAGCTGGAGGTACATCACCATTTTTGATAATGAATGATTTTTCTAAAGTTGTAGTTATGATTTCTACCATATCTAAATCTTCAGGTACATCTTCTAATTCAGCAAACTTAAAGTTTTTAACATTTAATTGTGTTAAGTTATCTTCTTCATCCAAGATGTTTAAGATATCTTTTGTTTGAACATTGTATAAGAATGTTGCAAACTCATCACGTTTTTTATTTCATGGATATAATCTAACTCCACGTTTTGGTCTTGCCATGATTGGAACAAGATCTTGTTTAATTTTCTTAACATTACCTTTGTTAGTAATTATTAATATGTCTCCACTTGCAAATGCTTTACCTGCAACAATATCTTCGTCTTTAACAACAGTTGATTTAACCCCTTTTGCATTTGGACCAGCTGAAGGAATTTCTGCAATATCATATCTAACTGCAAATCCACTTCTTGTAAGCATAGTTGCTGTTTTTGTTTGTGAAGTTACTAATGAAGCTGATACAAGTTCATCTTCATTTTGTAATTTAATAATTCTAAATGGTTTAGAGAACATTTTTGTTTCTAAATCTTCAATTGGAGTACGTTTGATCATACCTTTTTTAGTTGCTAACAAGATTTCTTGTTTTGCATCTTTAAATTCTTTTACAACAAATGCTGCAAGAATTCTTTCGTTACCTGCAATGGTTGCAACTTTATTAATATGCATTCCTGTTTCTTTTCATTTACTTGGAATAATTTTGTAAACTGGAATTGAATAGTAAGTTCCTGCACTTGATACAAGTAAGATAAAGTCTAAACTTGAAGCTGGTACTTGTGATATTCAAATATCATTTGGTTTACGTTTAAAGTCAGCCATTGAATTTTTACCAAGTTGTGAGTCTTCAATTGCTTTTAAGTAACCATCTTGAGAAATTCAAATTGTGTAATCTTTTTGAACAATTGTTTTTTTGATTTCAACTTCAATATTTTCGATTTCTCCAACAACTTCACTTCTTCTTTCAACACCAAATTCTTTTTTAGTTGCTGTAAGTTGTTCAATTATTTTAGAATCCAATATTTTTGCATCACTTAAAATTGATTTGTAACCATCAATTAATGAAGCAAGTTCTTTTTTTTCTTCTTCTAACTTAACAACGTCAGTTGAAGTTAATCTATAAAGTCTTAAATCAACAATGGCAATTGCTTGTGTTTCACTAAATGTGTGTTTTGACATTAAGTTAGCAATAGCATCACTTCTATTTGAAGAATCTCTAATAATTTTAATTACATCATCAAGAATTGAAATAGCTTTAATTAATCCATCGATTATTTCTAATCTTTTTGCTGCTTTATCTAAATCAAATTGAGTTTTTCTTGTGAAAACTTCTTTGTAATGTTTAATGTAAGCAGTGATAATTGGAATGATTCCCAATTGTTTTGGTTGTTTATCAACAATAACAACATTGTTGTAGTTGTATGAAACTTGTAATGGTGTATTTTTTAATAAGAATTTTCTTGTAACTTCATAATCAGCTTTTGCAGATAATTCAATTACTATTCTTAAACCACTTCTATCAGTTTCATCTCTAACTTCTTTAACCTCTATTTGAGGATTTGCATCAACAACATCTCCAATTTTTCTTACAAGATCTTGTTTCACAACTTCATAAGGAATTTCATCAATAACTATGTTATTTTCTTCTCTGTGCATTTTTGATTGAAGAATAACTCTTCCTTTACCAGTTTCAAATGCAGAATCAATTCCTTCTTGACCCATTACAATTCCACCAGTTGGGAAATCTGGACCTTTAACTATTTTAGAAATATCTGATAATTTAATTTTAGGATTTTTAATTGTTGCAATAACTGCATCAATTACTTCATTAATGTTGTGTGGTGGCATATTTGTTGCATAACCTGCAGCAATACCTGTAGCACCATTTACTAAGATATTTGGAAAATAACCAGGTAAAACAGTTGGTTCTTTTTCAGAATCATCATAGTTAGGCGCAAATAAAACAGTGTTTTTTTGTAAGTCAGCTAAAATAATACTTGAAATTTTAGCAAGTCTTGTTTCAGTATAACGCATGGCAGCTGCACTATCTCCATCGATAGAACCGTTGTTACCGTGCATATCAACTAAAGGAATATTTAGTTTTCAATGTTGACTCATACGAACTAAAGCGTCGTAAACTGAAGTATCACCGTGTGGGTGATATTTACCAATTACATCCCCAACAACACGAGCAGATTTTTTATATGCTCTGTCATGAGTTAAATTGATTTCATTCATAGTAAATAAAATACGTCTTTGAACTGGTTTTAATCCATCTCTAACATCAGGTAAAGCTCTTTCTTGGATAATATACTTGGCATATCTTCCAAATCGGTCACCCATTAAGTCTTCAAGCGCGAAATTAATAATTCCTTTTTCATCTTTTGTTGCCATTATATTTTCCTCCTAATCAATTTCAAACTCAATTCCACTAATATCTGTATTAATGAAATCAATAATGTTTAAGTTTTTCATTGTTTCTTTACCTTCTTTTGTTAAGGTTCAAAGTCCTGTTGTTGAGTTTTGCGCATATAATTTAGGATCATTTCTTGAAACTAAACTTCTTGCTAAATCAACCATGTTTTTACTTACTTCTTCGTCTTTTCTTATCTGTACATAAATTTTTTCTAAATCTTCAAAGTTATCAAGATCGGCTTCAATGTCGATTTCGTTAACTTTGTTTTTGTTTGCAGCTTCAAGACCAAAGTCTACAGTTGCATAGGTATTGTAAAATATTCTTTCTCCTTCTTGTTCAATTGAAGAAACATATCTAGGAATACCTTCTATTTTCATAATTTTTGTAGCTGATGATTTAATAGATTTTAAAGAAGCTTTAATTTTATCAATAACTTCTTCAATTGAAGAACCAAATATTTCAACTCTTCTATCTTCTTCAATAACAGCCGAACGCAAGTTAATGAAAATATTGAAAATATCTATTCTTGTTGAAGATATTTCTTTTGCAATTTCTTTTGATTTTAAAAGAATTGGTCCAGTTGTTGGGTTCAAGTAGTAAGAATCTGTAAATTCATCATAAACAAGAATACCAACATGAGGTTTTGAAAACTCTCTGGCTTTTTTCATTGTTTCTTTTGATTTAGAAATGAATTTAGTAATAGTTTTTAATAATCAGTTAACTTCATTATCGTTTTCAACGTTAATTTCAATTCACTGTTCAGCTGCAAGTGATGTTACAGAAAAGTTATTTTCATCATAATCTGTACTTTTTAATTCGAAAAATAGATCAGGTTTCTTTATTTCATAAGAAAAAGCAAAGGTGTTAAAAATATCTCCATATCTTTTAATATCTTTGTTTATTTTATTGTAATCTTCGAATTTTTCCACAATGATATCGACCTTTTCATTAAAGGTTAATTTGTTTTCCATATATCATCACCACCTGTCTAGCTATTTTTAATTAAAATTAGATAAATTCAACGTTTTCTTCAAGTGTAAACTTAACGTTTTCTTCAATTCATTCTTTTCTTTTTTCAGAGTTATCACCCATTAAAGTTCTAAATGAATTTTCTGCAGCAAGTGCATCGTCAATTGTAACTTGAATTAGTTTTCTATGTTCTGGATCCATTGTTGTTTCTCAAAGTTGGTCAGCATTCATTTCCCCTAACCCTTTGTATCTTTGTATTTCAACTTTTGATTTAGCTTTTTTCATATAACTAGCTAATTCTTCTTCCGTTCATAGATAAATAAAGTCCTTTTTATTTGAACCTGTAGTTACTTTAAATAAAGGAGGCATAGCAATATAAATATTTTTATTTACTATTAACTCTTTCATATAACGATAGAAGAATGTAAGTAATAATGTTTGGATGTGTGCTCCATCAGTATCGGCGTCGGTCATTAATATGATTTTTCCGTAATTTGAATCACTTAAATCAAAGTCACTCCCAATTCCAGCACCAATAGCATTTATTATTGTTGTTATTTCTTCGTTTTTTAATAAGTCAATTAATTTAGTTTTTTCAGCATTAATAACTTTCCCTCTTAAAGGAAGTATTGCTTGGAATTTTCTATCTCTTCCAGATTTTGCACTTCCTCCCGCTGAATCCCCTTCGACTAAGAATAATTCATTGTCTTCTTTGTTCCTTCCTTGGGCAGGAGTAAGTTTTCCAAGCATTGTTCTAGATTTTGATTTAGTTTTTTGATCTCTAACTGCTTGTCTTGCTTTTCTAGCTTCTTCTTTAGCTTTTCTTGCTAAAAGAGCTTTTTCTATAATAGAAATAGCTATAGTTTTGTTTTCTTGCAATCAAAAACTAATGTTTTGTTCTGTAACTTTTTCACAAGTCACTCTTGCTTCACTAGTTCCTAATTTACCTTTAGTTTGTCCTTCATATTGAATCAAGTTTTCAGGTATTTTAACTGTAACAATAGCAATAAGACCTTCTTTAATATCTGAAGAATCTAATCTTTTGTCTTTTTCTTTTAAGATGCTTTGAGCTCTTCCATATTCATTAAGCGCTTTTACTAATCCAGATCTGAAACCAGTCATGTGTGTTCCACCATCACTAGTTTTAACGTTGTTTGCAAAACCTAAAACAGTTTCAGAAAAGTCTGTAGTATATGTTAAAGCAATTTCAACATCAATTTGTTGTTCGCTACCTTTTAAAAGTATTGGAGAACAAAGAGCTTTTTGATCACCTTTTAATTCATTTACAAATTCTGTTAAACCATTTTCATAAATGTATTCAACATATTTGTCACTTCTATTATCTTTAAGTGTTAATTTAAGTCCAGAATTTAAAAGTGCTGATTCTTTTAATCTCTCGCTAATTGTAGAAAATGAGAATTTTGTAGTTGAGAACATTGTTTCATCAGGTAAGAAATTTACACAAGTTCCTGTTTGTTTGCTTGTTCCAATTTGTTTTAATGGTTCAACAAGTTTTCCACCATTTGCAAATTTTATCTTAGAAACAAGTCCATCTCTGTTAATAGTTACTTTAAATTTACTTGAAAGCGCGTTAACAACAGATGATCCAACCCCGTGAAGTCCTCCAGAAGTTTTATAACCATCTCCACCAAATTTACCCCCAGCATGTAAAACTGAGAATATGATTTCTGGAGTTGATTGATTTGTACCTTTATACTTACCAATTGGAACTCCACGACCATTATCTTTAACAGTAATTGATCCATCTTTTTCAATAGAAACGTTAATTTCAGTACAAATTCCTGCCAATGCCTCATCAATTGAGTTATCAACAATTTCTCATACTAAGTGGTGTAGTCCTCTTGAATCTGTTGATCCAATGTACATACCAGGTCTTTTTCTAACTGCTTCTAAACCTTCTAAAATCTGAATACTATCTTCTGTATAAGATAAATTCTTATTATTTTCAGCCATATTAATACCTCATTATTCCATTTAAACATAATATATCACATTTAAATAATCAATGTCAATTTTATAAACAAACCCCTTAAATAAAGGGTTTTGGTAATTTTTTTCTTATTTTTATTGAAAAAAACATTTAATATGAGAAAAATTTAAACAAAAAAATGAGTTTATCAACTCATTTTCTTTTCATATTAAATGTTTATTTTTTAAGTAAACTGCTTATTTTGGCAGCTACCATATCAATTGCAATACTATTTCCTTCATAGTATGGAATTATTAAATCAGCATAGTCAATTGAAGGTTCCACAAAGAATTTATACATTGGTTTTACAGTGTTTAAATACTGATTTACAACATCATCAAGTTTTCTTCCTCTTTCATTAACGTCTCTCATAAGTCTTCTAATGAATCTGATATCATCATCTGTTCTAATAAACAGTTTAATATCTCCTCTTTTTCTGATTTCTTCAACATGTAGTGAAAGAATTCCATCTAAAATAACTACATTTGATGGTTCTACTGTAGTGAATTCACCTATTTGTGAGTGAGTTTTAAAATCATAAATAGGAACCTCAATTGATTTAAATTCTTTTAAATCATCTAAGTGTTTACAAAGAAGCTTAATATCTAACGAACTTGGGTGGTCAAAATTTAATGATTGTTTTTCTTCAAAAGTAAGATCACTAAAATCTTTATAATAACTATCCATTGATAAGTGAGTTACTGGCTTATTTATAAAAATTTCATTAGCAATTGTGTGAGCAACAGTTGTTTTACCACTTGCACTACCCCCAGCAATGATAATTATTGTAACTTTTTCCATAATGTACCTCTATATTCAATTAATATTTTATATTTAATTTATTAAAATTATGAAATTATTTTCACAAATTTAAATATAAAATTAAAGAGATATAAGGAGAAATAAAAAATGTCAAAAAAAGTTTTAGTAATAACAGGAACAGTTAGTCCTGCCGAAAAATCATTTTCATTATCTTTAACAAATAGATTTGTTGAAGAATATAAAGCTTTAAATCCAAATGATGAAATCATTAATTTAGACTTAAACAAAGAAGAAATGGCTCACAAAACTCTATCAAGAGATAATTTTGGTACATATTTTAATGAACAAGATGCATTAAAATACATTAACCAATTAAAAGAAGTTGATAAAGTAATCATTTCAAGTCCAATGAATAACTTTAACGTTTCAGGACTAATTAAAAACTATTTAGATCACGTATTATTAGCAGATCAAACATTTTCATATAAATATGTAAAACAAGGAGATGCTAAAGGATTATTAGAACACTTAACTGTTCAAATATTAACAACTCAAGGTGCACCTTTTGGATGATATCCATGAGGAAATCACACTGAATTCTTAAAAGGAACATGAGAATTTGTTGGTGCAAAAGTAAATGAACCTATTTTATTTGCAGGAACAAAAATAGCTCCAGTTTCAACAATGAATCCAGATGAAGCAATCAACCAAATAGCAGATAAAATCGTTTCAGCTGCTAAAATGTTTTAGAAATTAACCATTTGGTTAATTTTTTTTTTAAATTTTTTAAATTTTTTAAATTTATTGCTATAATCTCATAGGAAACAAGGAGAAATATAAATGTACGCTTTCGATTATGAAGATATACAACTTATACCAAGTATGTGTGTAGTTAACTCAAGAAGTGAATGTAACACAGAAGTAAAACTTGGAAAAAACACTTTTAAAATGCCAGTAATGCCAGCAAACATGGCTTCAGTTATAAATGAAGAATTATGTGAAATGCTTGCAAAAGAAGGACATTTTTACGTAATGCACCGTTTCAATGTGGATTCATACGCTTTCACAAAAAGAATGAACGATGCAAAATTAGTTTCATCAATTAGTGTTGGAGTTAAAAAAGAAGACTACGAATTGATTGAAAAATTAGCAAAAGATAATGTAATACCAGATTATATAACAATTGATATTGCTCACGGGCACTCATTAAGCGTTAAAAATATGATCGAACACATAAGAAAACACTTACAAGATAGAACTTTTATTATTGCAGGTAATGTTGGAACACCTCACGCAGTAAGAGATCTTGAATTTTGAGGAGCTGATGCAACTAAAGTTGGAGTTGGTCCTGGAAAAGTATGTATAACAAAGTTAAAAACTGGTTTTGGAACTGGTGGATGACAACTTGGAGCTATCAAATGATGTAGCAAAGCTGCTCATAAACCGATTATTGCAGATGGTGGTTTAAGAGTAAATGGAGATATTGCTAAATCAATAAGATTTGGAGCAACAATGTGTATGGTTGGTAGTTTATTTGCAGCCCATGAAGAATCACCAGGAGCTAACGTAACTGTTGATGGTGAATTATTTAAAGAATATTATGGTAGTGCAAGTGAATACAACAAAGGTGAAAAAAGATATGTTG
The DNA here is from genome assembly GCF_964019625.1 of Spiroplasma endosymbiont of Diplazon laetatorius. Taxonomy (NCBI): domain Bacteria; kingdom Bacillati; phylum Mycoplasmatota; class Mollicutes; order Entomoplasmatales; family Spiroplasmataceae; genus Spiroplasma; species Spiroplasma endosymbiont of Diplazon laetatorius. The sequence goes on along the minus strand of NZ_OZ026458.1, from coordinate 482,041 downwards.
AAGGTAAAAAAGAGATAATTAAAGTAAGAGGAAAATTAATGGACACTTACAGAGAAATGCAAGAAGATCTTCAGTCATCTATTTCTTACTCAGGTGGAAAAACTTTAAACGATATCAAAAAAGTTGATTATGTTATATTAAAAACAAGTAATTTCTAGTATAAAAATGCAATTGTTAATTGCATTTTTATTTTTTCCTAAAATTAAAATATGCTTTACAGAGTAGTGTTTAAGGTATTTTTTACACCCACCCTTTTAGCGATTACTTTAATTTTTATTAATATCTAGTAAAATGTAGTTAAGGAGATGAAACTATGAAAGAACAATGTCAAAATCTTGATTGTAACAACGACTTAAACTTCATGGACAAAAAAAGAATTTATGTTTATGATGAAAACATCGAAGATGAAATCGCTATATTTGTGTGTGATGAATGTTATGCAAAAAATAAAGCAGAGGAAAACAATATAGATTGAGAACACTCAATCTAATAAAAAAACACCAATTAAGGTGTTTTTTTATATCTTATTTATTAAATCACTTATTATTTTAAATACATTTGAGTCATATATTTCTTTATCTTTAGAAGTTGTTATTTGTTTTAAACTTCTCGGATTTAAACAACGAGCAAATAATTCCAGTTCTCTTTGATCATCTTCAAAGTGAACCAACAGAGTTTCTGCTTTATCATTTTCAATAACGTTTTCTACATTACTAAAAACACAATCAAAGATAAACATAAATGCATATTCATTAACTATATTTAATATATCTTTTTTTGGCTCAATAGTTATTAAAATTGGATTATCTGATTTAAAAGGCATATCAATCATTTTTAAAATTTCAAAATACTTACTGTCAGTTTCAAACTCATAACCTCTTGTTTTTAGAAGTAGTTTAATGTATTTTAAATTTCCTAAATTATGTTTTTTATCTATTTCTTCAGATGAAAGAATATCTCTTCTTAAAAAATCAAACAATTTAATATTTTCAATAATGATATTGAATTGTTTTGGTTTTTCAACTCTTAAATAATGTAAATATCAAAGAACAAAGTATAATTCATCAAAGTAAAGAATCTTACTTTCGTATTTTTCATGAAATCTAAAGTTTCTTTTCAATCATTTTTCTGGAAGTGTTAAACTTTCGTTGATTGAATTTATTAAAAATAAATCATGAATTTTCATTTTCTTAATGAAATGGTTTACTTGAAGATTAGGGTGTTTAAACATTAATCTCTCTTTATTAAGATCAATTATGCTATCAAAATTTCTACTTAATTTAACTTTAATATCTTCTGAAATTGAATCTAAATCTGTAAAACTAAAAGTAGTAATCATTTTTGCATTAGTTAAATATTTTTTTATTTTTCTAATAACTCTATACTCACTCAAGTCAGAAACTAAATCACAACTTTCAAAGTCATTAAATATTAATAATAAATTGATATGTAACTTACTTATTACTTCATTTATTTCTATAAGTGTTTGAGTATTCAATAATTCATTTTTATCAATATCATAGTTAATATATTTTTGATTAAAAAAATATCTAAAAGCAACAGCTCTATTATTTGTTTTAATTTTTTTTCTTACAATGTTTTTTAAATTTCTACTTTTTAAAAATGATAAAAATTCTTTCTCTCCAACTTTTTTTCTAATCCCCATCAATAAAATTGAAATGAATTGTTCATATAAGTCTTTTGAAAAATCAAATTGATCTGGAGTTAGTACGATTGTACTTCATCCATCTTTTTTTAATGTATCTGCAAACGTAGTTGCTAAAGTTGTTTTACCAGATCTTTCTGGACCATTAATCAAAACATGTTGATTTTTTAAAACCAACATTAAATTGGTTAATTTGTCCAAAATTTCTTCAGAACTAATTATTCCTGTCATTATTTAAAGTACCCCTACTTTTTTCTTAAAAAAAATTATTTCCTTTACTAAATCCAGCAAAAAATTTCATTTTTAAATATTCTTGACCCATATTTGGATGTTGGAATCTAAATTTATTTAATGCTGAGTATAAACTTTTTTCTTGATCTTGAAGAGAATCGAATCATTCTTTATCAAAGATAATATTATCAGCTAAAATCAATGCACAGTTTGAAATGAATGCAGCTTCACTTTTTGTTTTTGATTGAACAACTTTTAAATATTGATCAAAAAAGTCTTTCATATTTTGGTTTGTTTTATCATAAACCATTGTAATAAATGAATTTGTTTTATCTCCGTTCATAACTATTGTTGCAAAACTTTCAGACATAAAGAAATTATTTATTGAGTTAACAACTTTAAAGTTTTCTGGTGTTATTTGTGGTTGGAAAACATCTTTGATTCTAAAGTTCTTTGTTTTTGGCAAGTTAAATTTAACTATTTCGTAATTTTTAGAATCACCTTTTAATGAATCTAAAAAGAAATTATAAGTATCAATTAAAGAAGAAACATGATTAGATACTTTTTTTAGATTATAAATATTTAAAGGCTTAATTGTTTCTTGACTAATTGAGTTAAAGAATTTTCTAAATTCAATTTTTAAAGCTTCTAATTGTACTCTGGCAATAAAAAGTTTGTAAACAACTGTTGTGAAGTTTAAAGTTAAAACATCTTCATCACTACTTTTTTTTGTCATTTCAATATTTTGTATTTTAATAAAGTGTTGATAACAGAAACCAAAGTATTTAAATTGATCATTTTTAACTTTATTAAAGAATGAGAATCCCATTTGGTAATTATTATCAAATACGTTTCTTTTGTTTGAAGAAACAAAATCATTTTCTTCAAAATCTACATTATAAAGCTTATTTTCTACTGCTTTATTTTCACAATAAGGCAAATTACATTTTTCGTTTGCACCTAATCTTGCATAAGTTTCTTCATATAATTTTGAAGAAAAGTCCAAGTATTCATTGTAGTTTTCAAAATTAATAATTGCCTTTAAGAAAGGAATGTATTTATCATCTTTTTCTTCTACCATGTTAGCTTTACAACAATCTTTAAATTGTTCTCCACTTAAACAAAAACATAATTCTTCGTCTTCAAATAAGAAAAAGTTGTAACCATTCTTTACAAGGAAGTTTACATTGTCATTATCTAAATAGTAGTTACCAAAAATTGAATCAATGAATCTTTGAGTATCTTCATTTGAAATTTTAGTATTTTTTGCAGCTTTATATAACTTTTGTTTATCAACAATGTTAGATAAAATATCTGTTTCTTTGATTTCTGCCATAATAAATCTCCCCATAAAAAAATAGATAAACTATAAACAATAATTTTTATTATTTATCTATTTTTTTTATTTTACTTTCTTTTTCTATTTTTTTCTTAGTCACTTTAGTATCTTTCATTACTTTTTTGACTTTTTCTTTTCTAACTTTTTCAGTAGTTTTTTCTTCTTTTTTAGTTTTTTTCAATTTTTCTTTCATTGTTTTTATTTTTTTATCTTTGATTTTTTTAGGATCTTTGATTTCAACAAATTTAGGTTCAACCGCTCCCTTTTCAAAGATTTTCTCAAATTGAGCTTCACCTTTATAAACAACAGTTTCATCTAAGTCATTATGGAAGTGGTTAATTGAAACACTATAGTCAAATAGTTTTTTGTCTAGTGTTAATTTTGTTTTAAAGAAATTAAATAACTCTTTTGAATATAGAGCTTTTTCACAATGATTTTCAAATATGTTTTTTCTAATTTCAACAACGTCATTTGATGTTCTAATTGAATAAATTCATTTTAAGTCTACTAAATATACATCAAATATTAATTTTGCAAAGTCATTTCTTAGCATTTCATCTTCTCTTAATAAAGGAATTGTGTCTAAGAAATTATTAAAGTGATCATTTCTTAAGAAGAATTCAACTTCATCAGCATAATTAATGATATCTCCATCATCAATGTTGTAAATTGCTTGACCTAATTTTTTAATAAATTCTTCATCATATCTATATGTTGATTTAATTACATCTAAATATCTTCTGTAAATTACTTTTTGATCTTCTCTAACGTTCATATTTTTATAATCAAAGTATCTATCTCTGATTCTACCAACAGCAGAAACTCCCATTATTGTTAAGATATCTTTTTTGTTTAGACTTGATTTAAAGAATTTTTCATAATGATTTCCAATACCAATTGGAGTTTCATTAGTGAATTCAGCTGGATTTAAACTAACTATTGGAAAAATAAATGGATATACACATTTAATTGAGTAGTAATAAGCTCTTGATTTATAAGGTTTACTTACACCAAGACCTTTTAATATCTTATTAAGTTCATCTAATTCTTCTTTTTCTAAGTAAAATAATGCATCTATTTGAAAGTCCATATCTTTAACTTTAAGTCTTTTAGCAAATTTTGGGTAATATTTCTCAAAACTTAATGTTGATTCAATTCATGAACCATTGATTAAATCATTAATCATTGGAATTTCGCTTGGATTATGGAAAATACCTCTTGTTAAAACTTGATCTTCATTAAAAACAAACTTTTGTTCTCCTGGATTCAAGAAGTTTTTAACTATAATTTTCTTTACTTGCATATATTTTTCTCCCTTTGTTAGTCAATTATTAGTATTATAACAAATTTAAACCCAAATATAAAGTATCTATGATTTTGAGGTTGTATATAAAAAATAGGCTTTAGTAATTAAAAACTTTATAATAATGAACTTATTTAGATTTATTATTAATCATTTCAATTATTTTTTCTTTAAAAAACATTAATTCTCTAAAAGAATCATCTGGTATATTTTTTCAGATGAAAAATTTGTGTTCAAACTTTTCATCTTTAACTTTTTTTATAAAATCATTTTCTGAATTACCAAAATATTCTTTTAGACTTTTAATCTCATTAAAACTCTTTTCAATATATTCAAGATCACTTAATTGGCTAATTAAATCTTTAAAAATAAAGGGTTCATAACTAAAAGTTTTGTACATATTTATTTTATATATTCAATTATTTTTTCTATTCAATTTAATTATTCTATATTTAAAAATGTCCTCTTCATCATATTCTGTAAAATTTCTTCTGAAATTATTATCATTACTACCTATAATTGAATAATTACTAGATTTTTTAAAATTATTATTTTTGTGCTTAATTTCAGGTGTTTCAAAGCCTATCATTTGATCAATTCCTGGGATATTTATACTCAATGAATTATTTTTATCAATACCATTTATATTATCTAATAATAATTTATTAATTAATGTAACTAATATTGTACTAGATAATACAATCAGTCTTTTATTACTAACCATTCCATAAATTGATATATAATCTTGTGGATTTACTTTTAAAACTTCAGATGCTAAACTATTGTTTTTTTTCGTTCAATCTATACAATTTTGATTACATAAATTGGCTGGTAATAAAAAATCATTTTCTTTTTCCAAATCACAAAATTGCATTATACTTCCTTTTATAAACCAAAATATATAATAATCTTCTTCTTCTAAATGAAATAAATCAATATCAACCTTTTTTATAAGAGAAGCGACATCTATTTCAATGACTTTTTTTATCATTTCAATCCATGAATCTTTGTCAATTCTTTCTTTTTCAAGTCAAATTGGATGTCTTAAAAAATGAATTAAAAAATATTTTCTAATTTTATAACTTTCTAACCTAGTAATTTCTCCATTTCACTCTTTATTTCCAATTTTTCTAATTAATTTTATACCCTCATTTTCAATATACTTATCAAACATTATTTCCAATGAATTATCTCCATTAGTTTTTAAATATAATTTATTTTCTGTAAAAATATTTTTAACATTTTTACTTACTATCTTATTATGATTATATTCAAATAAATTAGTTGAATTAAAATATTCCTTAATAAAAGCTTTCTGTATATAATGATTATTTTGATGCATTATTAAATTACCTATCTATTTCTTTAATATTTTGATTTTTTAATTTTCTGTTCATAACCTTGTTCTTCTAAAATTGAAGCTAAATTTGCATGTAATTCTCTCTTTGGATCTGAAAACACCATACATGGTTTTTTTTCAAACTCTAACTGACAATTTGCAAAAGCTGAAACATAAATAATTCTTTCAGTTTTTCCACTACCAGTTGAACCAATAGTAATAGTGTGAACTGCTTTTTTGACAGGTATACCCCAAACATTAAGAGTTTTATTTTTAAAATCAATTTCACTTCTTGTAATATAACTAGATTCAGTAAAGTTTTTATTGTATATTTTTTCAAATTTAGTTAATTGCAGATTTCTGTTTTTTACATTAATGCTAATTGGGTTTTCATATTCATTTATATCTCAACTAGCTCTACCAAATGCCTTTTCTTTTGCTTCATTTACTAAATTTTTAGGTTTACTTTTACCTTTAAAATGAGCACATAAGATGATAAATATAATATAGATAATCGAAGTTGTTTCATCATTGAAATTAAAATATCTAAATTTTTCTATTGTTATAATAAAATTAAATTTTGTTTTAATCAAAATTGTAATAAATAATAAAATAATTGTTAAAAGAGAAATAGTAAATACTGAAATAATTGATAATATAGTTAAAATAAATTTTCTATAACCATTTATTCATTTTAAATTACTTTTATGCATAAACTAATATATAAGTAATTACTGCAAAAGTTAAAAATAAAGATAAAAAACTTATTCATAATACTAATGATTTCATTTTTAATTTCTTTTGTTTCATTTTAAATGCATCATCTACTTTTTGTTCTTTATTAATCTTTTTTAATTTTAGTATTAAGCGAATATAGTTATAAAAGTAATAAATAAAAAATACAAAAAATAGTGCATACATACATGACATTATTTTAATAATCAATTCCATTATAAAACCTTCTTTCCTTAATTAATCTATTTCTCTGTTTTGTTTCATCTTTTATAATACTCATAGCAGATTGTCTTGCCTTTTTTTTCTCTTTTTGAATCATTTGAAATAAGTTTTTGGGCATATATAAAAGAGAAGAAAAGTATTTTTTGTTGTTACTTATCCCATTTGGATTAAATAAATTACTTCCAACATAACTTCTTTTAGACTTATATTTTTCTTTTTTTCAATTTCAAATAATTTTTTTTAATATTTTATTTCCAAAAGCAGGTAAAATACCTTGAAAATAACCTTGAGCATTTAATGATTTTATATGTTCATTTCTATATTTAAGTTTTCTATATTTAATTTTTTCAATTGGATCTTTTAAATTTCAATCTTTTTCATCTTTTAATAAATCTTGTGTAGTTAAAATAAAGTTTTTTTCTTCAATTTCTAGATCAACATTTTCTAATTCATAGTTTGAATAAATTTGACAAAACTCTTCTGCTTTTTTGTTATTTTCTTCAATAAAAATGTCATATTCTTTTTTTAAGTTAATATCACTGTTAATAAAATCTAAAGTAATTTCATCTAATTTTTTTCTATCTAGATCACTTATAAATTTAGATCCATAAGTAATTTTCTTTAAAGGAATATCTTTAAAACTTCCAAAATTTAGCTTTAATTTTTGTTTTAATTGATTAGAAAATAATTCAATTTTATCAATTAAATTAACCTTGCTTTTATTAATATCAACATAAATTTGTTTTGCATCTTTTCATGAAGTATTTATAGTGTTAGAAAATTGATTTCATGATATTTCAAATCTATCTCTTAAATTACGCTGACTTTCTAAAAATTTAAAATTGTCTTTTTGTTGATTTCTGATATTTATATCTAGTCCAGCTCTAAATTCAGTTTTAGAATAAAGCATACCATTTTGTTTTCAAACCCTTCTTCTTTTAGGTTTTCCATACTTATTTAAAACCTTATCTTTATTACTGTCTAAAACATATTCATAGCTAGTAGATTCTTTTTCAAAAAAACCCAAATGAATATGATTATTGTCGGTATTTGTATGCATTGCAAAAAATCAGTTTACTTTTTCAAAGTCCATACCATTATCACTAAAAAAACTTTTAAGTTCAACATTTAGTGCTTTTTGAACTTTTTCAGGTGTATAAAGATTATTTTCTTTAATAAAATCATCTGAAAAAGAGATAATAGTATCTCAAAAAACTTGTTTATCATCTAAGTTTTTCATATCTTTTTTTAATTCTTTTACTTCTTCTATACTCATTAATCCATTTTTTGAATAAATTCCTGTACTTTTAAAGTTTTTGTTTATTTCTTCAAGCATTTTATTATATTTAACTTTTTCTTCTTTTGATCCAGTTCTTAAAGTATTTAATAGTTTTACTTGTTCATCATCTATATCTAGATTAAAAACAGCATCAGGTCTAGAAATATAGTTTAAATAGTCACCAGATTTATAGTAATTATCTCTAGATTTCTTACTCTTATTTCTTACTTCTTTTGTTACTGGATCAATTGGTTGATTAAAATTTAAAGTCTTAAAAATAACACCAGGTGCTTTTTTCATATATTTCCTTTCTATTTTCCCCAGGGAAAATTAAATAAGAATAAATAAAAAACTAGCTATTGCTAGTTACAAAAAATATTGATTTAAACAAAAAAATAGAGCCCTAGCGTTGCTAGTGCTCTATTTACCTTAATTTAAGTATAACATTAAAATTACATTTCTATATCATAGTCTTTATTTTTTTGTCTATATTATTTTTAAAATATTTATAGCATTGAAAATAATATAGAGTATCTATTTTAAAAAATATAAATTTTAATTAATTATTTAAATCATTTTTAACATATTTAAGAGTCATTTTTGCTTTATTATAAATTCCTCTCTCTTTACCCTCAACAGTTGGTGTTAGTCAAAAATCCAACAAAACTTCTTCTCCATTTTTCATTGCATTTAAATCTTCTTGACCAAATAAGTCAGTAGTTCCACTTTTAAATAAGAATTTTGAAGTTTCAACAGAATTTACGTGTTGGAAAGTTGGATATTCATAAAAATTAAGAAAAAATTCAAAAATGTCTGAGTGAACATAAATAGAAATTTTTTCAATTTCATTGACACCCGAAACATAACCTGGTGTTATTTGGCCATTTAATATTGACAAATCTAATGAATCATAATTAAGTTCAGTATAGATTTTCATTTCTCCATACAATCCTTTTTCTTCTCCGGCATCGGTTGGTTTTAAAATTGATTCAACAAGAATTGAACCAGATCCTGTTCTTCCCAACAAATCATCTTCATTTAATTCTCTATCTGCAGTAATATTATAAGAACTTACTAGTTCAAAATCATATGGATTTACTCCACTCACCCCAGCTTTAATGATTGCATTTGCTGCTTGTCCTGTTATAAAAGCAGGTGCAACTGCTCATGTATTATAATCTACAAAATAATATGGAAATGTATTAAAAATATAATAATTACCATCAACAATATTTAAATTAATTGATTTACTTTTTTCTATTGTAACTAAATTTTTTGAAATTTCAACTAATGGTGTTACACCACTAGTGCTTAAACTAATTGAGCCTATTAAACTTAATAATTTGACCATATTTAAATTTCCTTTCTTTCAACTTGCCCACCCTACTAACCTTATTTTTTTATTATATTACTATTTTTTCAAAAATAAAATTTTCATACGAATTTGCAAGAAATAAAAAACTAATCATTCTTTAAAAAAAATATCACACAAGAAAAAAATCCTGCACTTATGTTCAAAACACATATACTAAATTAGTTGAAATAGTTAAAAAACATCAAAAAATAATATTTTTGGATTTATTTACACTCAAAATAATGTAAAAAATAATCTAAAAACAAGAAATTAAGCACTTTTTTATAGAAATCAAAGAATTATACTTGGAAATATTGATAATCTAAAAAGTTATTTATTAGAAATTGGATTTATTTTGTAAATAAGTATATATTCATAACTGATTCTTTAATATGTATTTTTTTATTAGGTTTTAATTTTAAAATTTTAAAATCACATAAAAATTTTTTATCATATTTATATTCTCTAGTCTTATCATCTAAAGGAATTCAATCATTTAACATTGTAAAAGGTTCATGTATATATAATGGTTCTGCTTTTAATATTAATTTATTTTTATTTATAAAATATACATTTTTACAAACTATTTCTTTTTTATTACATTATCTTGATAATGGTCCGCTAAAAAATTAGCTGATAATTCATTTTCTAAATAATTAAGCATTTTTTTAATGTCATTTTTAAAATTTCCTTTCTATTTTCCCTGGGGAAAATTTAATAATGATAAATAAAAAAGACTAGCAGCTGCTAGTTACATAAAATATTGATTTAAACAAAAAAATAGAGTCCTAGCGTTGCTAGTGCTCTATTTACCTTGATTTAAGTATAACATAATACATAATAATGATTAAAAGTAAATAAATATAAATTAAATAATTTTCTAGATTTTTGTATGAATGAACTAAATAAAATATAATACATATTTAAATAAAAAAATTTTTAAAGTTTACAGCTTTTTTTTGCATTTTTTAACAAGATAAAAAACAACAATTATAATTATAGTAACTCCTGAAAAAGTTGCAAAAATTCAAATTAAAATTGGTCCACTTGATGAAACTATATAATCACCAAAAAATTGTCCTTTATACAAGTTTTTATAATCAAGTTTTTTTGAATAATTAATAGATCTATAATTTATAGTTTTACTTCCAAAAGCATCTACAACATGACCCATTTCATGAATTCAGACACTAAATTTATTTGGACTACTTCAAAAAGCATTTTTATATTGAGAATTAAATTTTTGAAAAGTTAGACTTGGGCCAGCAATTACTATATAAGAATAAGCGGTGCTATAAAAATTATTAGAACTATCAACATAATAAGATGTATTTGTATAACCCATAACGTTTTCCATTAGAGAACTATCATCACTAACTAAAGGAAAATCTGGACTAATTATAAGGGCTGATAATATATTTTGAACTCATGTTTCATTTTTTATTAGATTGAAAAGAACATTATAAAGTTTCAATGTTAATTCTTTTAATTGTTTGGTGTGTTCTTTTGTTCATTTTTCTCCATCAGAATTTAAATTAGGAGTACTTTTTAAATATGCTTCTTCTATGCTGCTAAATACATGTGAAAATCAAACCGAACTATAACTATTTATATCTTTTGAATTATTTGCAATCTTCCTATCGAGATTATCAAAATTAAAAAAATGATTTTCATTAAAAACGTTAAATTCATCAATTGAATTTTTTGATGCTTTTGTATAAGAATCATTCATCCATTTTGAAGTTATATTGATTATTGAAATGTCATTAATTATTATGGATCTTTTTGCTTCTTATTCAACTTGATTTTTAATATAATTTAGAGCATTATTTGAATATTCTTGAGTTCAAATTATAGATGAATTATTATATTTTAATTCTAGGGAATCGCTTGGTTTTTGTGAAAGTTTAGTATTATATTTTACTAAATTTGAATTTTCACTAATTAATTCAATGGCTTTATGTGAAATTGTTTGATTATTTTCATATTCGCCCTCAACTAAACCACCAATTTTTATAATTTCAGGCAAAATTTTTAAATAAAAATTATTTGTAACTTCCCAACTTTTATTTCTTAATTCATTATCGGTATTCAATCACTTACTAAAACTTTCTGCAAAAAATTCAGCATCACTACTTGATCCATATATGCTCGGCATTATTGTAGTTGCTACTAAATTTTGTATAAATAAAGAATTATAAATATTTGAATTTTCTCCACTAATTATTATATTTTTAGATATTTGATTTATTTCGTTATCTGATACAAAAATATTATTAGAATAATAATATTTGAGCAATCTTCCATAATACATATATTGCTTATTTGGAATAATCAAACTTTTATAACTAATATTTTCATTATATTGACTATTTTGGTAATTAAGGTTAATAATATCTAATTGATTTTCATTAAGAATTTTATAATTTGAAAAAGAAAAAGAAAAAGTATTTAAGAATATTCAAAATGCAAATAATAATTTCATTTTTTTCACAACCTTTTTAATTTTATTTACAATATCTATATTATACTTATTTTTTTATTTATTCTTTAAATTAATATTTTTAAGATAATGTTTTAAAGAATAAAAACAATAACATTATTTATTTACTTTTATTAAAAAATAGTTATTTAAATAACTATTTATCAAACTCTTTTTCTAATTTATCTAAAGTCTCATTTATATTATTCATAAAATCATTTATTTCTTGATCTGTTCAATTTTCACTATATTTTTTAAACTTTTCTAAATCATCTTTATTTGCTAAATTTAATCTACCTTCATCAGTTTCTATATAAATACAAACTTTTAAACCATCTAATTTTTCAAATTTTTCCATCTTATTTCCTTTTATATTAGAATTTTAATATCAATAAACATAATTAAATCATAACATTTTATAAATTAATCATATTCATTTTCTTTAATGTTTTTATTGTTTTGAATCTTATAAATAGCATTCATTTATTTTAATTCTTTTATCTTGTTTTTAAGTTTTTTAATATACTCATTTTTTTCTTCTTTTTCTAATTTGTATAAATTTAATTGTTTTTTATAAACACTAACTTCTATTTTTAATTTTTCTTTTTTGTCTGCTAATTCAAAATAAAGTTTTTGTAAATTTTTATCTTTATTTTCTAAAAAACTTTTACTATTTAACAAATTAATCTTTTCAATTGTTTTTTTAGCTTTTTTAGTAAAAATAATTAATTGATTTGTAACTGATAATATATCTTTATTTAATTCTTTTTGTCTATTATCAATTAAATTATTTCTCAATATTACTTGATCAATATTAAAATATTTTTCTTTATTTTTTTACTTAACTGTTTATCAACTTCTCACCATTTTTGCTCATCAAAATTTAATTTATATATTTCTTTATTTTCAACCATTTTTAAAAATAAAGATTTTTCTTTACATTCAAATAAGTATTTATTTGATATTTTTTTAATTTCTTCTAAGTTTTTTTGATCAATATTTCCTACTTTTTCTCTTAGTCTTTTTTTATGAACAATGTAAATGTCATCAATTTGTAAATTATGAGTATCAACTAAAACACTATTTTTATAAATTTTATTAGTAGTTTTAATTTTTATAGTTTTTTCTTTTTTATATTTATTGCTTAAAATACCAATAATAATTCAGTTATTATCAACATTTTTAATTTTTATTACTTTTCTTATTTTTAAATCACCCTTTTTGTAATTGCCTTTTTGATCATCAAATAAATGAAAATCTCCTGGAAATATTGATTTCATGTTATAAATATTCATATTTTAGTTCCTTTCTAATTTTAAAAAATAAAAACTAGCAATAGCTAGTTACATAAAATATTGATTTAAACAAAAAAATAGAGTCCTAGCGTTGCTAGTGCTCTATTTACCTTGATTTAAGTATAACATAAGTATTATTTATTATTTTAGAATTTCTTAATTCATTTTATTTTAAATTAATCTAAATGAGGTGAAAAAGGTGAAATTATTTCTAATGTAACTGGGTTTTCTCTTTTTAATACTTTTTTATCTATTTCATAATGATTTCCATTAGACATCTTAATTCAATCTAGCAAATCGTTTATTTCTGATATTTCTTCATAAAAATCAATTGCAAACCACTCATAAAATTTTACTGTTGCAAAATCATTTTTATTTTTTGCATTATTTGTAAACTCGTTTGTCATAATTATAAAATTTTTTCTTAAACTAATATATTCCTTCAATATTCCTTCAATATTCTTTAATTCAAATGTTTTTATTTCTATTGAACCTATTTTATAATCTTGTTGATTATTTAAAATATAATTCATAATTCTTCTTTGGTGTAAAAATTCATCTTGAGCTTGTACTTGAAAAAAATGTGTAAACCCTGGATAACCAAATTCATCACATTTTTTACTTAAATTAAAACAGTTTAATTGCATCTCAATGTGTTTGTTAATGTAATCTTGTAAATTACTTAAAACTAATTTATCCATCTTTTTGTTCTCCTTATAATATTTTAATTATAGCATTATAAATAAAATATACTTTTTAAAATTTATTATTTTTTAACTTAAAGTAGTTTGATTATTGACAAAGTTTTAAGTGATGATAATTAAATTAAATATATGTATTATTTTTTTTATATTATAAGCTTTAAAATTGTTGGCAATTTTTGATGTTTGAAGTAAACTGTAATTAGAATCTTTATAATTAACTAAGTTAAGTATATTTTTAACAACCTTAACTGGTGTATAAATTTCACATCAATTTGCCATTAAATACACATTTTTTCATTATTTTATATTAAATTTTGAATTATAATAAAAATAAATTATTTTTAAAATATTGTATTTTTACAACTTGGATAGTTTGAACAACCCATAAATTTCTTAATTTTTTTGGTTTTTTTATCAGTATAACTTCTTTCGATCATGTAACCGTTTTTACAAATTTCACATGACTTATTATTTGAATAATCTGGTTGATTAAACTTAATAAAATCACAATTTGGGTAATTTGAACAACCTTTAAACTTTGTTTCTTTTTTGCTAACTCTATCTAAAATATAGCCTATTTGACATTTTGAGCACCTTAGACCATCAAAATTATAGTTAGTAGATAAATTATCTAATTTTAAATAAAAGTCTTTCAAGTATTGTTTATGATCAACTATTTTATTATTAGCTATTAAGTCTAAATCTTTTTCCATATCTTTAGTAAAATCTAGATTTATAATACTTTTAAAGTTTTTTTCTAAAAAACTATTAACTTTTAAACCTAATTCATTAACTGTCATTGATTCAGCTTTAGTTTTTTCCAACTCAACATAACCTCTTAAAACGTTTACTTCTATTGCTGTTTTATAGGTACTGGGTCTACCAATTTCTAATTTTTGTAGTTGTTCAATTAAACTAACTTCATTTAACTTACTTGGAGTTTTATCATAATCTTGAATAATTTCTAAACAATTTGCATTCAATTTATCATCTTTAAAGTAATTAAATTCAATTTTTTAGCTAATTCTAAACTTTTATCAATTTCATAGTAACCTTTACTAGTATATTGTTTTAAATTTGCATAAAAAATACTTTTATTGTTTTCTAAGAAAACTTCTTTTTTAATACCACTAGGCTTTTGATAAATTGAATTTATAGTATTTTGCCATATTAATCAGTATAAATTTTTTTCTTTATCGTTTAATTGATCATTACAATGACTATCTATATTTTCAACAAGTCATTCAAAATGGGTTGGTGTGATTGCAGGATGTCCTTCTTGATCTGTTTCTTTAGTTTGAGTTTTAATAAGTTTGTCCAATTTATCTTGTCCAAAATGATTAATAATAAATTTAACTAAATTTTGTTCAGTTTCATGATCTAAATTATTAGAGTCAGTTCTAATATAAGTTATTAATCCTTTTTCATACAAACTTTGAGCCAATTGAGTAGTTTCTTTAGTTTTTAACTTTAATTTAGATTTAGCTGCTTTTAATAAGTCCGCTGTTGAAAATGGTTTAAAGTTATTTTCTTCAAATTTAGTTTCTTTTATCTCTTTTACAACAAAATTATCAGTTAAAGTATTCTTTAACTCTATTGCTTTTTGCTTATCAAAAATTTTATTAATTACTAATTTGTTATTTTCATTATAAACGTAATTTTTAAAAACAATGTCTCTAATGGTTTCATCTTGTATATAAAAATATTGTTTTTTATCAAAAACTTCGATTTCTTTTTGTCTATTGCACAATATTTTTAACACTGCACTTTGAACTCTTCCTGCACTTGCAGCTCCAGTAGTTTTTTGCAAAATTGGAGAAATTCTAAATCCAACCATTCTATCTAAAATTTGTCTTGTAAGAGCACTGTTTACATAACTTTGATTTATTCCATTTAAGTTATTTAACTCTTTTTGAATACATTCTTTTGTAATGGCATTTAATCTCATTCTTTTAAAATTATTATTATATTCTTTTAAAATTTCAAATAAATGAAAAGCAATCGCTTCTCCTTCTCTATCTGGATCTGTTGCAATAATTATTTCTTTTACATTTTTTGCTTGTTCAATTAATTCATTTACAACTTGTTTTTTATCATTTGAAATTTTATAAATTGGCATCATTTGCTTTAGATTGATTCCCATATTAAAGTCATTTTCATTTGAAAGTTCTCTAACATGTCCAATTGAAGCTTTAACAATATAATTGTTATTTTTGTCAATTTCTTTTAAAAATTGACTTACTTTTTTAATTTTACCTGGTGATTCTAATATAACTAGTTTAGTCATTGGATCAACTTCTTTCTATTTTTTATTTTGATATATAATTGAAATATGGAATGAAGCAGCATAATAAAACTTTTATATATTTTTGGAGTAAGTACTTTACCTACAATATTAATTTTTATTGGAATAAAAGCTTCATTATTTTTAAATAAGTATTTTAAGATAAAATTTTTATATTGAATTTTTAATAATGAAACTTTATGGGAATCTATTATATTTACTATACTTATTTTATTTTGATCTTCTATTTTTTTATCTATCAAGCAATTATTTATTTAATGCATTTTTTAATCTTTTTTATTTAAAATATTATTTTATTATTTTTCATTTATCCACAATTACAGTTTTTAAAATAGTTTGACTAATAATTAAAATATTTAAAAGGACAAATAACAAAA
Organism: Spiroplasma endosymbiont of Diplazon laetatorius; assembly: GCF_964019625.1. Lineage (NCBI taxonomy): Bacteria > Bacillati > Mycoplasmatota > Mollicutes > Entomoplasmatales > Spiroplasmataceae > Spiroplasma > Spiroplasma endosymbiont of Diplazon laetatorius. Next base: position 465,410 of record NZ_OZ026458.1, on the reverse strand, counting down.
ATACCACTCATAATAATCAAGATAATAATCAAGACATATAAACTAATTTTAAAAATTTTTGTTTTTCAAAATCAATGCTTTGATTTTATCAAATAATGAATGCCATAAATTAGCAGAATACTTACCACTATCACGTAAATAATTAATACAAATATATTAAAACTCATAATATAGACCACACACCTTTCATAAAAATTTTAATTAACAAAAATTAGCATAGTTTTATTAACATATTTTTATATAGTTTATTATGCTATTTACTAAAAATATATATAAAAACTTTTAAATAAGAACATTAACATTGAAAAAATAAATTTCAATATATTAAATATAATCGTCATAAAAATAAATAACTGTTTTACATAATTGGGGTTTTTTATTTTATAATTTCAAATAGCATAAGTTGTTATACTTGTATTAATAAAAAATAAAATAATTAAATTATTATAATAGAATTATTTTAAATAATTATAATGTTCATTGCATAAAACTAAAGCAACATATAATTCTAAACTATTTTTTAAAATGGGTTTATTTGTAAAGTCTGTTCTAACATATGACGAAATATTTCTACAAAATGCAACATTACATTCTGTTTTTTCATTTTCTGTTGAAAAAGTATCTAAAATATAATTTTCTTTTTTAATATCAACAAAATTAAACTTTTGATTTTCTCCACTATTTGTTTTACCAATAAATTTGTTGTTTAAAGTTTTAAAGTCATTTTTTTCAAGTAATTTTTTATTTAAATTATTTAAAATAGCTATTGTATTTGATTTAATAGAAATTTCATTTTCATTATTTACTTTTAGATTGCTAATTTTTAATTTTAATTGATCAATACTTATATTTTCTTCAAAATTATTAATTATCATTTTTTTAGCTGATTCTATTCAAAATTTATCTGTTTTATTTACTTTATTTTCTAAATCTATTTTTTTAATTAAAGATTCTAAATTTAGTTTCATATATTTTTTTCTTTCTATTTTCCCTGGGGAAAATTATTTAATTAAGAATTAATTATTTTTTTGATACATAATTTTGTTTAATATTGTTCAAAATGGTGATTGAAAAATTTAATGATTCAATAGCAATATTAGCTTCTTTTTGTTTTGTACAAAATAAACAATAAGCTTTATAATCATATACATTACTTATATTTGTTTTAAGAACTTTATAGAATATTATTTGCCTGTTTTAGTTTAAATCTGGAGGTCAAAATAATCCGGTATAATCTTTAGGTAAATTATTTTTATTTCAATTAAAAAAATTAGTTAATATTTTAAAATCACCTTTTGCTAAAAAATTAACTCATATCTCTTTACAAAAATCACATAATTTTAATTTTAAAAAAATTGTGTTGATATTTTTTGTATCTTTAAACTCAAAATATATTTTTTTTCTATTTCAGATGTTTGTATTGCAATTTTGGCATAATTTATTATAAACATGCAAATTTTTTAATATAAAAAGAGCAGTTATTTTGATATTACTAAATTCATATTTTTCTATTTTAATATATTTAGTTTTAAAAGTATTTATATTAAGATTATCTATTTTCTTTTTAAGTTTTTTGATACTAATATTATTTTCATAGTTAGCAATTATTAACTCTTTTGATTTAAGCATTCAACTCATACTTTTTTGATCTAAATTTGATATTTTAGCATCTATCATTTTAATTAATTTTGACTTATTTATAATATTCATATGTTTCTCATTTCTATTTTCCCTGGGGAAAATTATTTAATTAAAAATTAATATTTTTATAATGTTTTTTACATAAATTTATTAATGAATTTCTAACATATCTTTTTTTAAAAGATATTTTTTTACAACCACTTTTTTGACACATTCCAATCATAGAGTTCACCTTTATTTCTATTTTTTATATATTTCTTCAACATCTATCTTTTTTTCTCATGCTTCATAAAGCATTTGCTTTTTTGTTTTTAATCTAAAACCTTCTTTTTTACAAGTTTTACATAATGCTTTTGCTTTTGTTGTTTTAATTGGATAAGCACATTTAAAACATTTTTCTCAAGAAAAACAATTATATATAACTATAATCAAATATATTAAGGCTAATATAGGTAATAAAATAGATATTCATTTTAAAAAAATCATTTTTTCATCTCCTTTAATTTTTGAATTTTAAGCAAAACAATTAATACATGATATTTCATAAATATCATTTCCAAACACATCTATAGTTTTAAAAGAATTATAATTTTCACTATCTTTTATTTTCTTTTTGCATTTATAACAATTTTTTATTAGTTTTTTCATAATTTTATTTACTTTCTGTTTTTTTTAAATAACAATTATTTATTTTGAAAATATTTGATTTAAAGCATTTAAAACATCGTTATAATTGTATTTTTCAACTAATGTAGAAAGTATTCAATATCTATTTCTATTTAAAGTTGTGTTATTAACTCATTTTTCTTTGCTATCAATAATGTTCTTTTTTTCTCTAATTATTTTTAAAGCTTGATGAATTTCATTATAATCATGATATTTTGAAATATTTAAAAGTCATAAGTAATGTTCTTTTTTTAAAAGTTTATAAGCCATTTTTAAATTAAACTCATTTCTTCTAAAATTCTATTAAGATCATCTTTATCTAAAAACATTATTGTTAACTTATTTTTTTGAATTGTGATTTTTGTTCCTAATTTTCTTTGAATGTTTGATTCTAAATTCAACCAATCTGCATTTTTTATAAATTCTTTTTTATTTAATTTATTTTCAAGTTCTTTTTTGGTTAAATTACCTTCAATTACTTCTTTGACTAACTCGCATTTTTCATTACTTGTTAATTTTTTTTCACTTGCTATTAATGCTGCTTTAGAAATTTCTAAATTTCCTTTTTCAATTTTTTCTTGTATTTCTAAATTTAATTTACCAAGCGATAATGCATTAATTGATTTAGAAATTCAACTTAATGATTTACCAATTTGTTCTGATATCTCTTGTAATGTCATTCCATTATCTTTAAGTTCCTTTAAAGATAATGCAGTATCATAAGAAGACATTTCTTCTCTTTGAATATTTTCAATAATACTTGCTTGTGTAAAGTCTTTTTCACTTGCATTACCAGGAATTATTAAGCATTCAATAAATCTTTTATTTAATTTTTTATAAGTTTCTAATCTTCTTTGTCCAGCAATTAGTTTAATTTCATTTTTATTATTAATATTTACAATAATTGGTTGTAATAAACCAATTTTAGATATTGAATTTGCAAGCTCTACTATTGAATTACTATCAAAGTGTTTTCTTGGTTGGAAAGGATTATTTAGTATTCTATTAATTTCTATTAATTCAATTTTATACATATTTTTTATCCCTTCTTAGGAGATTCTATTACATAATAAAATATATTATCTTCTTTATCATATTTAAGTTCAGCATTTTTATATTCTCACTTATTAATGACACCATTTGGATCAATAACTTTTTTATGAATATAATTTTGATCAATAATTTCATTTTCTTTAATAGATATATGTATTTGAAATTCTTCACCATCTATTCTTAAAATAGAACCTTTGGGAACATTTATAATTTCATCTACTTCAGTTTCAATTTTTTTTGATTTTTCTTTTTTTGATTTATTTTGTTTGGTTACTTCTTTATTTGACTTTAAATTTTTTTCTTCACCAAAATCTTCACCTTCATATTCATTTGAACAACAATCAACACATAATGTGCCACCACATTCACTAATACAGTTTAAACATTGAGTTCCATGAATTAAATTGTTTTTATCTTTGTCATTTATAAGATTAGGACAAACTCATTTTTTATCATTTTCATTAGAATTCTCTTCATCTTTAATTTTTTTAATTTTTTTACCAGTTTTAAATTTAAAAGTAGGTCATGTTACTTTTTTTGTTGATTTTCATTAAATATTGACATATTTTTTTACCTTTATTTTTCCCTGGGGAAAATCTTTCTATCTTTTGTTAAAAAGTATTTTTTCATTAATTTTTTTGTACTGTTTTAAACCTTCTAAACCTTTTAGGAAATGAGCTGGTTTTGTAAATTCTTCATTTATTTCAGTTCATTCATGATTAAATTTTGTAGAAAATATATAATTTATTAGATTATCAAGTTCATTTAGTTCTTTTATTTTTTTAAGTGAATTTAAATTTCCTAAACATAAATCTCCCGTTTCATAAAAATGAGGTAATTTCATTGAAAAAAATTTAGTTTTTTCACTTAATTCCCCACTAAAGGCAAATAATCTAATATTTCAATTATTTGAAATATTAATTTTATCTAATTTAACCTCTGCAATTAGTTGGGGTAAAAATATAGTTTTGTGAACATATTTACCTTTTTTATAAGCAAAAATATCTCTTATAGAAGGTTCATAATAAAAGAAATAAAAATCAGAATGATCACTTGATTTTATAGCAATAAGTTTTTCTGAAAAACTTATATTTCCAATTTTATCAATATTATTTTTTGCATTAATAAATAATCAATTTAAAAAATCATTAAATTTGATTCATCCAGATTTATTAACTCCACTTTTATTTTCCAATTGTACTTTGCAATATCCTTTATCGTTTTTATCAAATTCTAATTTTAGTTTAGAAAAGGATTTCATAATCATCATTCCTTTCAAAAGTAATTTCTGTACAAACTATTTCCTTTTCAGGTATGGCTGTAAATTTTGTTTCTTTTTCAATTTCTTTTTTTGATTGAATAAAATTAAAAAAATCATTTACATTAATTTTTAATAATTTAGAATTTTGATTAATAATTTTTTTAATTTCAATAACTCAATTTAAATCTAATTCGCCTCAACCACAAATTTGTGCTCTGAGTTTTTCATATATGTATCATGTTTTAGATATTTTTCTAATAGAGTTAACGATTTTTAAATCATTAAAATTGTTTTCATTTTTTTTAATAAATTTATTGTATTTATTTTTATTAGAAGTATTTTTATTTTTTACTTTTAAAGGATTTATTTCTAAAAATTTAATTTCTTTTATTTCTTTTAAGTTTAGCTTCATCTATAAGATCCTTTATTAACTTACGTTTCTCTTCTAATTCTTTTAAAAACAAAATATCTTGATTTTGGTTTTTATTAGTTATTGGTATTATTTCAAAATATAATTCATTATTTAAATTAATGATTTTTATACTTTCTGAATTTTTAAATTTTTGTAATAAATATTCTTTTTGATATTTTGGAAGTTTATTAATATATTTTGTAGTTACAAATTCTTTTTTGTTTATTGATTCAAAAATAAAATTTGGTTCAGATAAATTTTGATTTATATTAAGTAATATTGTTTCGTATAAATGAAATCTATTTATATCATTTGAAATAACTTCATCTCTGATCACTACATTTTCAACCAAATTATCTCTTTGTCATGCTAACAAATAAATTTTAGAAATAATGTGTTTTCTCAAAAAAGATATTCTTTCAATATTGCATTTATCAATAACTTTTAAATTATTAATAAAAACACTAATTTGATGTTTTTCCATTTTTGTTGTTTTGCTTTATTTTTTCAATTTTAGAATTAAATTCTCAAAACTTAATATGATATTTATTTTTTATATACATATCAATATTTGATAAAACTTTTAAAATTAAGTTACTTGCTTGATCGTTTGTTGAAAATTGTTGAATAATTCCGTCATTTATCAACTCTTCACAACTTTCTTCTGATATTTTAAGTTCTGTTTCTTTTTCAATTTTTAAATTATAAATATTACTTCTAAATTCATTAATTAAAATATCGCCATATATATCTTCATTTGCTGAATCAATATAAATTACATCTGAAGCTTTAGAATATCCAATTCAACTAAAATCTTTTTCTAGCAATAAATTTTTAAACATATTTGTTGATTTTTCAATAAGTATTCTGGTTTTGTGATTATCAACACAACTTATTATTATTACCTTATTAAAAACGGCGTTAAAAGACTTAATTATTTTAAATAATGAATTTTCTTTATTTAAAAATTTATTAATAGAATAACAATTTTTAAATCTACTTATACTGTTTATTTTTCTAGTTAAACTTTCAGCTTTATAACTATAGACATCATGATTTTGAAAGGGTTGTCTTATAACATTTTTATATTCAACTTTGTCACCATCGATTAATACTAAACTATCTTCATTTGTTAAAAATTTTGCTAGTTTCCCAGCAAGAAGACCACCTGTGCCCCCTACTCCAACTAAAAATATTATTTTATTCATTTTTTCCCTGGGGAAAATTAAAAATCAATATATTCAAAATTTTTATTTTCAATTTCATTGGAGTATCTTTTATCAATGCCTTCAAATTCTATATTTAGATCAATTAACCCCTTTAATCTAGAAATAATTCTTGATGAAGTTACATTATCTGATTTAGTATTATAATTTTTTTCTAAATTTTCTAAATCATAATTTGAAGTAACTATTGTAATTAATGTGCTATCTTGTTTGCTGTTTTCAAATCTTTCGTTTAATAAATTGTAGATATAAGGAAGTGTAGATTTATGAATAAATTCACTTCCTAAATCATCAAGAATTAAAATTTGTTTTTGAGCTAAACGATTAGCGCTAGGAGCATAAATTCCCTCATATCCGTTTTCTCATGCTTGTTGATGAGATTTTATTCATTGAGAAACATTAACAACTTCAAAATTAATTTTGGAATGTTCAACAAATTTTTTTATAAAAGTAGTTTTTCCAACTCCTGGTTTGCCATGAATATAGATTCCATTATTTTTAAATCCTTCTTTTTGTTTAACTTTGTTAAATAAAGGATTAAATTTTGTATAATCTAAATCTTGATCAACATTAAATTTAGTTTTAATCATAAATTTTTTCTCCTATAAATTTTGTTACAAATTCTTTATATTCTTGAGAATTTTTATTATTTAATTCTTCAAAGAAACTAGCTAAAATTTCACCTGAAATCATATTTACTTGCTTTTTTCTTAATGAATAAATTATTTCTTGATAATAATGTGTTTTTTTAGTTTTAAAATTAACAATGTTTACTTCAATACCAAAACGATTTTTATATTTGCTTGATAAATAATAATTTTTATAAATTCATATTAACCCATCCTTATTTCAAGGACTTTGAATTGCAAAAGCTGTCTTCTTATTATTTCAACCCTTAAATCAATGGTTTAATAACCACACTTTTTTATTTTCACTCCCCATAGATGTCCCTTCTATTTTTCCTTGGGGAAAATTTATTTTGTTTATTTAGTTTTCAAGTTTTTTATAATCAAGTGATTATAATCAAAGATTATTAGTAATTTAAAATTAATTTCTAAGTTTAAAGTAATTAAACTTATTTTTAAATAGTTTTTTATAAATAATTCTAGAATACAATCAAAAGATTATAATCTACTTATTTATGCTGCTTTTTGTCATTTAGGTACTATAAAAAAAAAATTGCATATATTTTGTTAAGCATTTAATAGCTTTAGCAACTTTTTAAATTTTATTTTATAGTCATGACGTTTTTTTTTTTTTTTTAGGTATAGAGCACATATATGTGCAAAATGTTTAACTGCGTATTTGCAGATAGTTTAAATCACCTTTGCTTTCTTAATCAAAATAAAAACTGCTTTTATAGCAGTTTTTTAATATTTACTTGAGGTATTGTCTACCCCCTTACTTTTTCCCTCGCCCAATTTGATTTTGAGCAATTAAAAAGCACAAATAATGTGCTTTTTAATAGAATTTTCTATTATATATTGTGTATTCTTTATCTTCTGGAATCTCAATAGATTCTTTAGCTCCAAATAATTCTTCTATATCTATGGTGTTGTTTGCAACACCATTTAATAAGAATCCCTGCATTTTAATTTCAACTTCTCCTTGGGTGTTTAATTGATTAGGAGTCGCTTGAATTGTTATTTTATAGATACTTGCAGAATTTATAGCGGAATTTTTCTTTACTTGTAAGTTCTGTGGCAACATAGGATTTAATTCTTCATTTGCTATTATGAATTGTTCTACTATTTCTTTTTCTATAAACTCAGCTTCGTTTAATTGTTCTGGCGAAACATCACCATCAATATATATTCAACCAATGTCATCTCTTATTTGACTTTGTCCTGGGTCACTTAAATCTAATGGATTAGCTTTAAAAATAGCTCCCTTAATTTCTCCCTCAACAGAAACAGCATTTGATTTTAAAGCTACAGTAAAGGTTCTATTTATGGTTTGTTTTTGATCTTTTAAATAATTTTTAATATCAAGTTGATCTATTAATGGTTTTGATGAACTTTCATCATAACCATTAACTTCAAAAAGTCTTGTTAAAATTATATCTTTATCTTCTTGGGTTAAATCTGACTGAGATGTTTTATTTGCAAACCCATCAATATAGCCCAAGTTTGATTGAAAGTCTTTTATATTAACTTTATTATTAACAATAACTTTAAAAGTCATATCGATTGCTTTTGTATATGAAACTTTTATTTCACTTTCACCCTCTTTTTTAGGATCAAGTTTTATAATATTTGTTTTTGTATCAAAAACCATTTCAACAGCTTCATCATTTAAATTTGATACTACAGGTTTTTCACCATCAATTTCTCCAATTATTTTTAATTCAACTTCAGTTGGTTTATTTTCAATGAATAATTTTTGGTCATTTATTTGTTGTATAACTGGATCTTTAATGATAATTTCTTCAACAATAACTTCTACAGTTTCGTCTTTACTTGAATATGACGAGAAGAAAGTTAATGTTGTTTGACCTATATTTTTAGCAACTAAATTTATTGTGTTATTTTTTTCATCTATATTAACATTAACAATATCTTGTTCATTTTCTCTTAAACTTAAATTATCTATTTCTTTGCTATATTCTACAACGTCACTGCTTGGTTTACCGTTGGTTATATTTAAAGTAGATGATTTTTTTGAAAGTTTAATTTCTTCTTTTTGTTCTGTAACAGTTACTAAAATAGTTTCTTTGGTTTTTGCATTTATTGATTCTAAAGTTAAAGTCTCTTGGCCTTCTTTTATTGAAGTTAGATTAACTTGACCATCTTTTGAATTGATATCAAATTTAACTATACCACCAACTTTTTCAGTTATTTTTAAGTCAACAACTTCTTTGTTATAGCTAATAACTTTTGATTCCATTTTACCTTTTATTATTTCTAATTCAATTTTATCTTCAGAAATATTAAAGTCTTCTTTTATTTCATTAACATTTACTTTTACAGTTTGATCTTTTATTGCATTTTGTGATTTAAAAGTAACATCAACACTTCCGTTTTTTAATGCTGTAAATTTAACTTTATTATTTTTAGAATCAATTTCTATTTTAACAACTTCGTTTTCTGAAGAAGATATTTCTAAATCTCTAATATATTTATTATAAGATATTGTTTTTTCTCCTTGAATACCTTTTTTGATTTCTAAATCAACAACTTCTTCTAAACCAATTTCAAATAATTGTTCGGTAGTATTTATCGTTAGTACTTCAAATGTTTTTGAGTTTTCAGCTTCAAATTTTATTTTTGATTCACCTAACTCTTGAGGATTTAAAATAACTTCATGATTTTTTTCATCTATAGATACATTTACTTTAGTGCCTTCTTGTTCTACGATTTTAAGACCAATTATTTTTTCGTTATATTTTATTTTTTTATTATTTATTGCAGTTGGTCCAAGAGTTAATTCAGCTTTTGAAGGAGATAATTTAATTGATTCTTCATCTATAACCTTTACAGAAACTTTTTTCTCAACTTCAAATTTGCTTGAGTTGAAGTTAACATAATAATTTCCAGCTAAAATTAAAGCTTCAATTGTAAAAGTTATTTCTTTATTTTGAGAATCAATATCAATATTTAAATTACTTGGTGTATCTTTTTTTTGTATTTCTAAGTCTTCAACCTTTTTATTAAATTTTATTTTTTTGCTGTAAGTTTTTCTGTTTATTAAATATATTTCATTATCTCTTATTAAATTATTTTCAGTTACTTTAGTAAGAACAAAATAAAGTACTGTTGAAATAATTCCAACAATTAATAAAGAAGCAAGTATAGCAATAGATATTCAATGTGCTTTTTTTAATTTGATTGGTTCTCTTTTTACTTTTACTTTTTTAGGTTTTTTAGGTTTTTCAATTTTTGGTTTAACAACAACAGGTGCTGGTATAACTTCTTTTACAATAACCTCTTCAATTTTTGGTTCTTCTATTATTTCTTCACTAAACTCCGCTATTGGTTCTGGCATAATATTATCAAAATTCATTACATCAACAAAGTCTGTTATTTGAGTTTGTGGTGCACAATTTTGATATACAGCTCTTTCACAACAATAACAATGATAGCAGTCACCAAAAAATACATGATCATAAACAGGTATTGTATTTTGTTGTCCACATTCATTACAATAACCACAACAACAATTTAAACTGTAAAGATAATTGATAAATCTAAATGCATCATCTATATAAGCAAATTGAGCTATTATGACATGATCATTTGATTGGGATACATAAAAAGTATTGTTATTAACAAGAATGTAATACATATTTAATTGTCTCCCAGAAAGAATCAATACTCTTTAAAATTTATACCCTAATTTTTTTATTAGTCTTATTATACACTAAATAAGTTACATTCTCAACAGGACTACTCCTCAAGAAGCAAAGCAAAACCAGATAAAATAGATATTCTAGTAAGAATATTAAAAGTATTTCAGTATTCTTCAGAATTAGTTTCAAAAATATTATGAACTTTTTCATCATTTGTATTTTTATCTTCTAATATACCTAAAATTATTTCTGAAGAATTTTCCATTGTTTTAAATTTTCTAGAATTTAAAAACATATCTAACAATTCATTTATTTGATTGTCGAAAAAAAGATTTTTTTCTACTTTCTTTAAATTTTTACAGTGATTTGTAATTATATTTTTTAAGTCTTCTACACACTCTTCAACAGTTAAGGCTAACCCACCTCTTCTTATGTTGTCGTAACTTGCTTTAATTCATCTATCTAAAACTTCTGAAATTTGAAAAATAGAAATTATATTTGGTCAAAACTTATGTCTATCTACAACTTGATCTTTGTTTAGGTTAATTAAAGTTTTTCAAAATTCATCATAATAAAAAGCTATGATATCTTTACCTTCATTAAAATCATCTAGGTATTGCATGTTTTTAAAAAAATCAAATACTTTTATGAAAGAATCATCTAATAAATTATTTCTTTTTAATTCTATTTTTTGTTCCTCCAACAATACACCGATTGTATGTATTGCAGGCTCAAAAAATTTCATTACATCTTCAATATGTTCTTCTTTAAATTCATATTTTCCAAGCATAAAAGTATTCCTCTTCTTTGTATATTATTAATATATAATAAAAATAACGATTTATAGAAAGTTTGATAAAAATGATTAGTAATTTTAAACCTTTTAAGATAAGTGAAAATGATATTAATAATTCGAAAAATGTTAATCCTTATTGAGAAAAAAATGTTGTGAAAAATATTAAAAAACTAAGAATGTGATTGGTAAAATTTAACAAAAACATCGATGATTTTAAAATTGAATACACATATAGTTATGACAATTACAAAGAATTATTTCAGCAAATAGACAATTATACAAATTTTTATAATCAAAAATTTAAACTAATAAATTCAAACTCAAGATTGCTTTCAAAATTTCATAAATTAATAGTAGATTATGTAGCTATATTGGGTTGAACAAAATCAATTGAGTTAATATGTTCATTTTATGAAACTATAGAAAAAAAAGATATTGGTAAAAAACAAGAATTTGCATTAGAAGAAGTTAATAAATGTATAATAAATTATTTTGAAATGTATAAAAGAGAAGTTTTAAAAATATTAAAACAAGATGAATATATTGATCTACTTTCAGAAAAAGTTTTCTCAAGCAAAGAACAAATAACTAGTATAGATTATGTTGTTAGAGAAGTGATGAAGTATGCAAGAGTATTAAAAAAGAAAACTAAGATATCAGAACAGAACTTGATTGATATTAATATAATATCTATTGAAGTAATAGTGTTTACAAATTCAATAATTCAATATTACTCAAGATTTTTGGCAAATGTATATTAAAAAAACAACTTTTATTAAGTTGTTTTTTTATTCAATAAAGATTCAAATTGATCTACTAAGTTTTCTACTTCTTGTATTATTTCACTATATGAATTTTCATTTTTGCAATCAAAACCATACTTGCTAAATAATTCTGTAACTTCTAAACTTCCCCCGTCTTTTAATAAATTTATTATTTGTGTTGAATCACTTGTAGATTTAAATTGTGAATATAATTTAAATGAAACAGCAATTGATACTGCATATTTATAAATATAAAATGGTTGTTCAAATAAATGAGATATAGAAATTCAACTATATTTGTAGCTTTCAGAATCAAATCTATCAAAAATAGATTTCCCAAGTATTTTTCTATTAGATATTTTTAATAGCTCTGATATTTTTTCTAAAGTAAGAATTTTGCCTTTCTCACTTTCTTCATAACAGTTAAATTCAAATTGTGCATCTGCAACAGCTGAAAAGAAATTGTTAAAAATAAATTCAATTCTATTTTGAATTAAAGTTAGTTTTCTGTTTTCATCTTTTTCATTTTTTATTAAGTAATCAAATAATAAATGCTCATTAAAAGTTGATGCCACTTCTGCAATCATGTTTGAAAAACCATTCAATGGTTTGGGTTGATTTTGTTTTGCAAACAAGTTGTGAACAGCGTGTCCTACTTCATGTGCTAAAGTAGAAATTGAATCTACATCATCTGTAAAGTTCATAGAAATTAATGAATCATAAGTGTGACTTCCAACAGTGAATGCTCCTGTTGATTTGTTTTCATCTTCAAAATAATCAATTTTATTTTCACTTCAACAATATTCTAAATTTTTAAGATACTCATCCCCTAATGGTTTTAAAGATTTTGTGATAATTTCTTTCGCATCCTCTACACTGTAATTTAATTTTTCCAATTTAAATAATTCTAAACTTGAATCGGTTCCATAAAATTTATCTAGCTTTAAATAATTTTTTATAACTCCATAATACTTATAATATACTTTTGAATTTTTTGAAGTAAACTCAAGTAAACTTAAAAAATCTTTTATAGAAAAATCATCATCATCAAAAAAGTTTTCTTTAAAACCTTTCATTCCCAAAATTTTGCATGATTCAATTTCTTCTTTTACTATTGACTCATATATTTTTGCAAACGTATGTTTTTTATTATTTATATCTTCTTTATATTTTAAACTTGCTAATGCTCTTAACTCTTGATCTTTTATCGGATCAGAATAAGTGTAGATGTCAGAAATAAATTTTTGATTAACTATGTATTCTTTTTCTTTATAGTTTAATATTTTTTCTTCATTATCTTTAAATCTCATTGTTTCATACATTTCATAAATCATAGAACTTGAGTTTGAAACTTTTGAAATTAATTCTCTATCTTTTTGAGGAAGTAGATATTTTATATGTTTAAAAAAATCTTTGTAACTTTTTGAATAGTGTTTTAAAGTTTCGTCACTCGAAAGTCATTCTAAAATATTTTCTTGACCTGCATTTTTTATTTCTTCACTTATTCAAGAAAACTTACCATCAAATTGTTGCATCTTTTTACTGTAAATTGATTCTAAATTTGTTAGTCTCTCATTTTTTTGATCAACATATAAATGTTTTAAAAAATGTCCTAACTTTGAAGAATACTTATCAACATTAATTGATTGATGTAAAAAATTTATAAAATTTTCTTTACTATTTAATGTATCTTTAAAATTTAAAAGTTCTTTATTTTTTTCAATATACAAATCTAAATCTTTTAAAAATTCTTCATCTGTTTTATAAAGTTCTAATAAGTTTCATTTATATTTATTGTGCGCTTCATTTCTTTTCATTTTTTCTCACCTAAAAAAAATTCCTTTAAAGGAATTTTCTATTTACTAAATATTTGCTTTGCAGCTTTTTCATAATATTCATAAACTTCTCTTTCTTCTAAGAAAACAGGAGCTGATAAATTACCACTGTGTTTTGCTAGCATTTTAATATTTGGATCATTTTCAAATAAAGTATTAAATTTATCATATTTAGTTGCCATAAATTTATAAATATCTTTTAATAACAACATTTGTGATGCTGGTATATTTTCAACTTTTGATTGTAAGAATCCAAGTTTTTCTAATTCAATTAAGTTTGTAAAGTTATCTCTAACTTCAATTATGATTGGTTCTTTTTTCTTAGTATCCATAGCAATTGTTATGTCTGCTATCATTGTTTCAAAAAAGAAGTAATTAAATGTTGTTGCAAAATAAACAACTCTATTTAAATTTTTAAGCCCTAATCAAGGTAGGTTGTCTTCTGTAACTTTTTTTGATGCCAAATAACCTGGAGCAAATAAAGTTAAGTTATCATCTATTCTGAATAGATTTCCAATTAAATTTTTTACACTGTTGTCTAATGCCATGTTATCTCTTCCAATCTTTATATATTAAATAAATTATATATCAATTAAGTGTGCTTTTACAATACATTACCCTTTAAAGTACTTATTTATTTTCTTTACCATGTGTTTCATTAAATCATGATTCAAATGATCATTTTTTTCAGTTAATTACTTGTCCATTAGAAGTAATTGGCCCTTCATAAGCATCATAATTTAAAGCCCAAGTCATAAGACCTTTTGTATAAATACCATCTTCACTTAATCATTGATATGATTTTTTAATTGCTTCTTCTGTTGCAGCACCTCTACCAGCTGGTTCGTTTGTAGATGCACCCATTACAAATCTATCTGGATCAATCAGATAAAAACCATTTTGCGAACTGTAAGTAGTAGTTAGGTATTTTGTCATTAAATAGTAAAATTCTGCTCTATGTTCCACATCATCATTTGAAATATAACTTAAATTTAAGTTAAGTCTTTGTTGATCTTCATAATCTACATATGGTCCAAAAGCTCAACCATTATATAATTGAGGATTTATTCAATCATAATAATCATCTAAACCTTTTAAGAATGGTATGTAACTTCCTCTCGAAGCTTCGGTATCATTTTTTAAGTAAGGCATTTCAGGAGCCATTGTTATCAAAAAGTCAGATCTTTCATCTTTTATTTCTTTTAAAGCATCAATTGTTGTTCTTTGACTTTCTCTATCTGTTAAACATGAACCTTCTCAGTCAATATCAAGTCCATCAAAACCATATTCATCAACTACATTTAAAATGGTTTGTTTTAATTGATCTTTTTGATCATATCTAAATCTCATTTCATCTCCTGTAGCTCCACCCATAGAAATAATCACTTTTTTTCCTTGTGAGTGTAATAGTTTAATACCTTCTTTTACTTCATAGGCATTTATCGGTTCATAAACAGGCATTACATAAGATTCTCTTGAATACAAGAAAGACACATCAATAACGTTATAGTTTGTTTTAGCTATTTCTTCAAAAGTTGGTTTTACTTGGGCTTCTCCACCTCAATCATAATAATATCCAACTAATACTTTGTCTATTTGTTCTGTTCCTTCATCTTTAACTGTAAATGTAACTTTAACACTTCCAGTATAGTATCCATTTCCACTACCAGTTATAACAGCACTTGTTTGTGTTATTTCAGTGGCAATTACAGAGTCTTTCTTCAATTCTGTATTTTTAGATTTAGCAGCAGTTAAGATAGTACTTTGATTATTATTTCTTATTTCTCCTAATTGTGTATTTTTAATAATAGTAGATAAATCTATTTCTGGTTTGATTTCTTCATCTTTTGTTTTGAAAGTTACAGTAACTTTTCCTGAATATAGATTACCACCAGCATCTTTTACAATAGCACTATTTTTTTCTATGTTAGTAATCAAAATATTATT
The DNA here is from genome assembly GCF_964019625.1 of Spiroplasma endosymbiont of Diplazon laetatorius. Lineage (NCBI taxonomy): Bacteria > Bacillati > Mycoplasmatota > Mollicutes > Entomoplasmatales > Spiroplasmataceae > Spiroplasma > Spiroplasma endosymbiont of Diplazon laetatorius. The sequence goes on along the minus strand of NZ_OZ026458.1, from coordinate 449,521 downwards.
AATATCTATTTTTGAATTTAGTTCAACAATTCTAGTTTTAATAGTTCATTGTTGAGAATCATTTAAAGTCCCTAAATCAGTTACTTTTATTAAATTAGCAAGATCATTTTCAGGATTTGGTTTTTCATCTTCACCTATTTCGAATGTAACAACAATACTACCAGTATAATTACCACTTTCTCTTGCAAAAATAGTTGCCTGAGTTTCTGTTATATCTTTTATATCAACAAATTTTAAATTTAAACTTGGATTTAATTCAGCAACTGTTTGCATTATTCTAGTTGATGTATTATTTGGTATTTTTCCAATGTAAGATTTTGTTAGAACTTTAGATATTTCTGTTTTTTCTCCAGGGTTATTATTGTTACCACCAAAAATTCCACAAGAAACAACTGCAGTTGAAGTCGAAGTTGTTAAAGATAAAGCTGATATTAGAGAAAGTAATTTTTTCATATTTTTTACCTCATTTATCTTAAAATATCATATTTTTAGAATAAATAAAAACTTGACAAGCTCATAAAAGTAGATAAATAAAGGATAATAAAAAAACTTTCAGATAATAAATCTGAAAGTTTTATAAAAATTTACCTATTTTTTTAATAAAAGGTCTAATTTTTCATTAATTTCTTTTAAAAGTTCTAATAGTGGTTTTTCAAAGTTGTCAATTCTTCCTGAATTACCACCTTGTCCACCAAATCCACCAGATCTTCCGCCACGGTCTCCACCGCGACCACCGAATCCACCAGATCTTCCGCCACGGTCTCCACCGCGACCACTGAATCCACCAGATCTTCCACCACGGTCTCCACCGCGTTCACGATCTCCACCATCTCTTGATCCTTCACTTCTTGAACGTCTAAAGTTATCTTTGTTGTCAAATCCCATAAGTTTTACTGCCTTTCTATTTAAGTCTTTTAAAGGCAATAAAATAATACGCTATCAAAAGATGTGTCTATCAACACCTTTTATATTATATAGTAAATATTGTTTAATTTTAGAATACTATTTATTTAATTTTTGATAAAAACCCTTATTAATAACTTTGTTATTAATAAAATTATATAAGAAACTAAATCCTACTAGCATTCCTAATATCGCAAAGAAAGCTATAAAGAATCAACCATATCCAGGAATTCCTCCAGGTCCAACATGATGAACATCTAAGAAGAAATATGGGTAAAGTAAATTAATACCCTCTTTTGCATTGTAATAATAATCTCCTGAAGAATTATATCTGAATTCTCCACGAACCATTGCATATAAACAGTAACTTAAAACCATTGCAAATTGTATTCAGAATTTTTTAATAAAGAATTCTTTTAACCCCACTTGTTCTTTATTTGTCATAAACAAGTTAATATAAAGTATAAAAGCAACTGGAACTACAGCGTGATCTACTAGTGTTACAAAAATTGAGAATGGATGGCTTGGGAAACCTTCTACAGGAATAAGTATTCCATTATAAACAATTAAAGTAACTGTAATAATTGTTGCCAATGCATTAGCTGTTGTATTGCTCAAGAATTTTGTTCTACCTTCTTTTTTATGGTTTATAGCAGCATATATGAATCATATTTGTACTAATAAGTTTGAAAGTAAAGTAAATGTAGTAAAGTAATCAATTGTATAAATTTCATAATTACCTTGATAATCGCCATTTACTTCTCTTGCTGTTACTATGTTTCAAATATAGTATGAAAATATTGTAAAAAATGACAATAGTCCAAAGAAATATTTGTAAGTAACTTGAAAGTTAAGTGATTTCATTTTGTTTCACCCCCTTATTTCTCTATATTAAAGATATAAAAGGGTTTTATCTACAAAAATAGTTTTAACTTACTAAAACATTTTTAATTTATTTTATTGAATTGACAGCATTTTTGGTTCAAACATAAATATCTAATTGTTTTTCTCTTGTTGTTTTTGTTGAATATTTAACTGATTCTTGAGTTGATTCATTATAAGTTAAAGTTAAAAAATCATCTAAATCATTTTTATCATTTCATTCTTTATTATCAAATTTGTCTAATATCAACTTATAACTCAATGTCCAAGTTCTTTCTAAAATAATATCTTGTGCTTTTCTTGAAAATGTAGATTTATTTCAATCATAATCTTCAGGAAGAGAGTTATAAAGTTTTATTGTTTTATCATTGTGTTCGTCATAAAGTTTTTGAGCATCTTCTTTAGAAGTTGGATATTCAGGTCAAAACATAGAACAAGAAGTTACATTAATTAAAGTACTTGAACTTGTAGTTGTTAGAGTTAATCCTGATATTAAAGTTAATAGTTTTTTCATTCATTTCACCTAATAGGATTTTAACAAAAAAAAATAATCCAAAAGGATTATTTTAATTTAATGTTTAATTCATCTAGTTGTTGATTTGTAACTACATCTGGTGCATTTGTCATTGGATCAACTCCTGATGAGTTTTTAGGAAATGCTATAACTTCTCTTATGTTTTCAGAACCAGTTAATAACATACAAATTCTATCTAACCCAAGAGCACAACCGGCATGATATGGAGCTCCATATTTGTATGCATTTACAAATCACCCAAAGTTAGATTCAATTTGCTCTTCTGTTAAGCCAATTGCATCAAACATTCTTTTTTGAATTGAAGCGTCAGTAATTCTTTGACTTCCCCCACCAATTTCAAAACCATTTAAAACAATGTCATAAGCTTTTGCTAATGCATCTTTTTTGTTTGATTCAAAATTATCAAGCGATGAATCTGCTGGCATTGTAAATGGATGATGAGCTGCAACAAATCTGTTTTCTTCTTCTGAGAATTCAAATAATGGGAAATCAACTATTAAAGCTAATTTCATAACTTCTGAATCTATTAAGTTTAAAAGTTTTGCAACTCTATTTCTAATAGAACCCATTGCTTGACTTGCTTTGTAATATTCTTCAACAACAAATAAAATAGTTGAAGAAGTTTTAATATCAAACTCTGCAATTAATTTTGTTTTTTCATCTTCTGAAAGTTTTGAACCTATTGATCCAGTTCATTCATTTGAATCATATTTTGCAAAAGCTAAAATATTTACACTATTTTGTTTTGCAACTTCAGTTAAGTCTTCTAATTCTTTTTTGTTTAAAAGAGAATCAACACAAATTGCTCTAATTGATTTGTCTTCTAAATTTGAAAATAATGGAATTTCAGTATTTTTGAAAACTTCATTTAATGAATGTATTTCAAAACCAAATCTTAAATCGGGTTTATCATTTCCATATTTATCCATTGATTCATGTCATGAAATTCTTTGAATTGATTCTTTAATATCAATTCCTTTAATTTCAAAAATTACTTTTTTTACTAGAGCTTCAATTGTATTCATAACATCATCAGCATCAGCAAATGACATTTCCATATCTAATTGAGTAAATTCTGGTTGTCTGTCGATTCTTAAATCTTCATCCCTAAAACATTTAACAATTTGAAAGTATCTATCTAAACCAGATATCATAAATAATTGTTTATATAATTGAGGAGATTGAGGCAATGCATAAAATTTACCTGCATTTAATCTTGAAGGAACTAGAAAGTCTCTTGCTCCTTCTGGAGTTGATTTACCAAATATAGGAGTTTCAATTTCAATAAATTCTTGATCAACAAAAAAGTTTCTAACAACATGATTCATTTTACTTCTTACAAGTAAGTTGTTTTGCATTTCTGGTCTTCTTAAGTCCAAGTATCTGTAAGTCAATCTTGTATCTTCTTGAGATTCAATTCCATCTTTAATTTCAAATGGAGTTAATTCAGATTTATTAATTAAAGTAACCTTTTCAACTTTAATTTCGATTTCACCAGTTTTTAAGTCTAAGTTTTTTGATTTTCTTTCAATAACTTTTCCTTCAACTTCTAAAACATATTCTGATTTAACATTTTCTAAACTGATTGATTCATCAATTACAAGTTGAGTAATACCATATCTATCTCTTAGATCGATAAAGTTCATTGCCCCCATCTTTCTAACCTTAGTTACTCACCCTTGTAAGATAACGTTTTCGTTTACATTTTTTAAAGTAAGTTCACCACATGTATGTGTACGTTTCATTTTTTATTCTCCCATTATTACATCTACTATTTTTTCAAATGCCACTTTTTTCTCTTCTTTTGTTATTTGATTTTTAATTACAACAACATTATCTTTTAATTCATTATCACCAATAATGATAATGTTTTTTGAGTTTAATTTTTCTGATTGTTTGAAAGCAGATTTCATACTTCTGTTCATGAAATCAAAATCAACTTTTAATCCTGATTTTCTTAACATTAAAAGTAATATATTAGAAAATTGTTTTGCTTTTTCGCTTAACCCAATGATGTAAGCATCTAAACTTACAGGTTCAGAAATATAAATTTCTTCTTCTTGAAGAGCTATTAAGATTCTTTCCATTCCAAGTCCAAATCCAGCTGCTGGTAAATCAACATTTCCAAGCTGATTTACAAGTTCATCATATCTCCCTCCACCAAGTAAAGTAGATCCTTTTTTGTCTTTTACTTCATAAACAAAACCAGTGTAGTAATCTAATCCTCTAACTAACATTTTGTCAATTACTGGTTTAATACCAATATTTTTTAAGTTTGAAACCAATGTTTCAAAATGTATTTTATCTTCTTGTGATAAATAATCTTTCATATCAATTACATCACCAAATTGTTTTGAATCAACTTTACAGTCCAATACCCTTAAAGGATTTGATTCAATTCTTTTTTTGCAATCATCACATAATTGTTTTGGTTCTAAATATTTTTTTAAATCATTTATGTATTGTTTTCTTTGTTCACCATTCACTAAGTAATTTAAGTGAACTGTGTGGTTATCTAAACCTATTGAGTTTAGAATAGTTGAAGATAAACAAATAATTTCACTGTCAATTTCAGGTGATTTTGGTCCAAAAACCTCAACTCCAAATTGATTAAATTGTCTGTTTCTTCCAGCTTGAGGTCTTTCATATCTAAACATTGATCCAAAATAGAATAATTTTAAAGGTAAGTTTTCATTTATATACATTTTGTTTTCTAAAATAGCTCTAACAGTTGGAGCGGTTCCTTCTGGTCTTAAAGTTAATTCTCTATCTTTTCTATCTTTAAATGTATACATTTCTTTAGAAACTATATCAGTTTCTTCTCCCACTCCTCTTTTGAAAAGTTCTAAACTTTCAAATAATGGAGTTTTTATTTCATTATAGTTAAATGTATCAACTATTTGTCTAATAATTACTTCTAAAGCAAAGAATTCTCTTACCTTTAAGTCTATTAAATCTTCTGTTCCTCTTGGTTTTTGAATCATGTTTTTCACCTCTAACCATAATATTTTACACTTTTTTTAAATAGAGAAAAACAAAAAAATTTAAACACCAAAAAAAGTTTTAATTTTATTATATTATCTTAAAAAGGAATAAAAAAATGAAAGAAAATGGATTATCAGGAAAGAAATTAGTCAAGTCCGGTGAATGAATAACGAAAGAAAAAAATAATAATTCAAAGAACACTTTAAAGATTTTTGAAATATTAAATAAAGCAAATTTTAAATATATTGCAAAATTCAAAGATATTGATAAAAACAAATATAGTTATGAGTTTGTTGATGGCGAAACTTTAGAAAAAGTAATTTGCATGCCTTTGCACTCAATTATTCATATAATAGATATTATAAAAAATATGCACAATTTATATAGAAACTCAGAAAATCAAGTAATAGTGCATGGAGATCTAAGTCCCGTAAATGTTGTATTTGAAAAAGATCATAAAATAATGAAAATAATTGACTGAGATGGATCATACTTTGGGGATGAATACGAGGATATCGCTTATGTTTGTTGGTTATGAGTTAACTTTGGCGATGAAAAAAAAGAGCATGACAAGTACATAGAAAATTTAGTTAAAGTATTTAAACATTTAAATTATAAAGTTGGAGAAGTGAAGAAAATTAAAGAAACAATTTTAAATAGAATTGAAAAAGATCAGAAAAACAGTAGAAACAATGAAGTTTTTGAATGATATGAATACATAAAATTATGAATAGTAAATAATTGAGGAGTAATAGAGGATGAATTTAATTAATAATTTTAAAAGAGATATAAAAATCACATTAAAAGAACAGAAAGGTCATTGAAACTTATTTATTTGAATGTTTCTTTATTCACTAATACCAGCTTGTTGGGTTTTGGTAAGGGCATTGGTTATAACAAGATATATGTCAGCTAATGTTGATACTTATGTTCAGTGAGACTATTTAAACATAATGTTGGAGGTAATTCAAGAAACTATAATTTTGCCATTGTTTTGATGATTTGGCCGATTAATAGTAAACAAAAAAGAAGATTTAAATAAAGTTAGAGAAGTTTATTTAATAACTTTTGCAATTTATATGGTGATAATTTCAATACTGACTATTTTTGTAGGAGATTTAGTTAATGTAATGGGGTCAGACAAAGGATATGAACAGAGAATTTTTTTCTCTCTACAACTATGAAGTAAAATTCCAGCAATACTGTCAGGAGTCTCTATAGTTGTTTTATTAAATTTAAAAAATTATAAAGGTTTTTTAGTGTTACTAATTTCTAAATTGTTAATTTCAATACTGTTTGACTTTACTTTAGCTAATAATTATGTTTTTGATAACAATTATATAGGTTTAGGTTTAAGTTCCCTGCTAGCTGAAATTTGTTTATTTTTTGTTTCACTGATGATGATTGCCAAAATATTTGGATTTAAAAAATTCTTTAATTTTAAAACATTTAATTTTAGAATTAAAGAATTAACATTTACAAAAATGTTTTGATCTAACGCATCAGCTTCTTTCTTATTTTCAATAATAAATAATACATTCTACTTATTTATGATGGGTAGAAACATGAACATTGCAAGCGGGAGCGATGCGTATTGATTATCAAATACAGTTATTTGGTCTTGAGTATTAATGATGCCAAATGTAATATTTTCACTCAATAAATCTATTGTTTCTACAGAAATTAATTTAAATGTTAAAAAAAGATTAATATTGTTGGTTGAATTCCAAATATTATCTCTTGTAGCTATCCTGTTGTCATTTGCTATTTTTATTCCTACATATTGTAAATTTGCTTTATTCATATCAGGAAATAATAACGAACTTACACTAAGAAGTTGAGATATTTTCTCAAAGTTAATATGATTCTTTTTATTCTATGCTTCATCTTCTACTATTGCAGCACATTTCAACGGAGAAGGAAAAAATTGATTAATGGCAGCTCAGGCAATAATTTGTAATTTACTAACTTTTATACCTTTTATAATTTTACATTCTATTGGAGCCATAGAATATAGCGTTGAGATACTTACTTTTATGTTTGGATTCAGTTTGTTAGTATCATGAGTTATTGGATTAGTTTTTATTGTTATGTTTATGGTCAATAAGAGAAATGAAGAGACAAAAATAAAAAAACGCATTTAAGCGTTTTTTTATTTATTTACTAGCTTTTTTAGATTCTCTTAATTTAGCTTTTTCAGCTAATTGAACTTGATAAGCTTTTTGTTTTGTAACTAATTCTGATTCAAATTCACCATATTTAGTTAACTTTGTATTTAATAAAGTTAATTTTTCTTCTTTATTTTTGATTTTTTCATTTGATTTTACAGCTTCGATTTTAGCTAAAATTGATTCTTTTACCCCATTTGTTGAGTCAAGAATTAATTTACCAGTTTTAATATCTGCTGTTCTTCAAATTCCTAATATCATTGCTGATAAGAAACTTGCTCCTAAAAGGATAACAACTGACATTCCTATTGCAAATAACATAGATCCAGTTGAAGGTCCTTCACTTATTAGACTTGATCCTAATAGCGGGAATACAAATATTCCACCATGAGAAGCCATTAATTTAATTTTCAGCACTCCAACCAATCCACCTACAACAGCTCCACCAACCATAGCAGAAACCGCAACTCTTTTTGGGTCTTTAACCATAAACGGAATTGCACCTTCTGAAACAAAACATGCACCCATCAATCAGTTTGCTTTTGCAGCATCTCTATCTTTCGCTGTTCAAGCTTTTGGGAATATAACTGTTGATAAAGCTACCATTAATGGAGATAACATACCAGCTAACATAGCAGATGCCATAATAATTGTTTGATCATTGTATCCTTGTGTTCCAGCTTCTGTTACAAGTTTTTGACCAACTGCTAGATTACCTAATGAATAAGCAATTTTATTAATTGGTCCACCCATATCGACACACATCATAAATCCTATTAAAATTGAAACAAATCATAATAAATTCAATTCTGCTAATTTTTGTATTCCCAAACTTATTCCACCCATAACAAAACCTAAAGGTATGTTAAGAGCAAACATACATAATGAAATTGATAAAAGTGAAATAACCGGTATAAATACTATGTCTCTAGCACCCTGTAACCCTTTAGGGAATTTAGCCATCGCTTTTGATCAACCAACAACCAATAAGGCTGCTAAATAACCACCAACAATAGCTCCTATAAATCCAGACTCGACACCTTGTAAATTTTTAGGTAGTAATCTTGATCAAAGTCCACTTCACCCTTCTGTAATAGAATTACCATCTTCATTGTAAGCATATCCAAAACCTAATATATTTGTTGAGAATAACCCAGCAACCATACCAGGCATAAGACCTTGGGTACCCACTATTGAAAATGCAATAAATGCTCCTAAAATAGGAATCATCATAGCCATTGATGTCTTACCAATTGAAGCAAATCAACCAGCTACTGGATTAACAGTTCCAAATTCTCCTCCAGCATTTCCGTTACCTGCAGCAAAGTCAATTAAGAATGCTATTCCTAAAATAATTCCTCCAGCAACAACGAATGGCAACATTCTTGAAATTCCTCCAAGTAAATTACCTTTAACATCAAGGAATTTTCTCATTGTAAATTCACTTGCATCTGAAGAATCTCCTGCAGCTTTAACTTCAGTTAATCCTTCCCCTTTTTGATATTTTTCAATTAATTGATCACCTTTAAAGATAGCTTCTTTAGTGTGTGTATCAATTACTTTCTTTCCATTCAATCTTGAAAGTCCTTCAAGAGCCTTGTCATGAGCCAAAATAATAACTTTTGCATTATTTATATCTTCTTGAGTTAATTTGTTCTCAATTCCTCTACGTCCTTGAGTTTCAATTTTAACTGTTAAACCTTTTGCTCTAGCATATTCTTCAAGTTTTTCTTGAGCCATATATGTATGAGCAATTCCAGTAGGACATGCTGTAATACCAATTACATCATAACTTCCTGGTTTTTCTACTTTTTCAACTTTTTTCTCTTCTTTTGTTAATGCAGATTGTACATCTTTAATAGATTTAGCACTTCTCAGTTTTGCTTGAACATCTGATTTCATTAAGAAACCTGATAAGTCAGCTAAAGCTGTTAAGTGTTCGTTTCCATCTTTTCCGTTTGTCATAATCATAAATACTAAGTCAGCTGGTTGATCATCTAATGATTGTCAATCAACTTTATTTTTTAATTTAGCAAATGCGATTGCTGATTTTTGAACTGTAGGATTTAAAACGTGAGGAATAGCAATACCATCTCCAACACCTGTTGATCCTTCAGATTCTCTTTTGTAAACAGCTGCTTTGAAATCTTCAACAGATTTTATGTATTTTTCTTCTTGAAGTTTGTTAGATAAAAATTCAATAACTTCGTCTTTTGAATTTAAATCAACATCAAAGAAACTTATTTGTTTACCAAATAAATCTTTTAATTCCATGTGAACCTCCTATAATTTTTCAACTTTAATTTGTGAAACTAATGTTTCAATTTCTTCTTTTGAAGCAAGTCATTCGTTAAATGCTGTTGCAGCACCGCTGGCAGCTGCGTATTGAAGTGTATTTTCAATTGATAAGTTTTTATATTTACCAAAAACAAATCCAGCTAACATACTATCTCCAGCTCCCACTGAGTTAACAAGTTTACCTTGAGCTATTCCAACTTTATAAATATCATTGTTTGAATCAAAATATAAACTACCTTTTGAACCCATACTTAAAAGTACATTTTGTGCTCCTAAGTCTTTTAATTTTTGAATTAACTCTTTTGTTTCTTCAAAACTAATATCTTCATTGAATTCTAATCCTAATGTTGAACAAATTTCTTCTAAATTTGGTTTTATTAAGAAAGGTTTTTCATTTAAAACATTTTTTAATAAGTCATTTGTAGCGTCACAAATTAAGATTGCTTCTTTTTCATTTGCTAGTTTTCCAATTTGTTCATAGATATCTTTTTCAATACCCATAGCAACACTACCTGTTAACATTACGATATCTTCTTTTTTAAGGTTATCTTTTAGGTATTGAACTAATTCATCTAAAACTTCTTTTTGAGTATTAAATCCCATACCATTTAACTCAGTTTCTTGTTTTGATTCTAAATGTTTAATTTTGTAATTAACTCTTGTTGATCCTTGATTTAAGAAAAATTTATTATTTAAATTAATTTCATTAAATTTATTTAAAAATATTTCTTTATTTTCTTCACCCATAATACCAATTGCTTGAACTTCAGCAGTTAAATTTTTTAAAATTATTCCTGCATTGATTCCTTTACCACCAACAACTTTGTATTCATCGTTGTAATAGTTAGTAACACCAAGTTCTACTTTTTTGTTAGCTAAAACAATATGGTCTATTGCTGGGTTTAATGTTAATGTATATATCATTTTTTTTATACCTCTTCATTGATAAGTGCTATTTGAGACTTATCACTAAATTTAACAAGTGATTTAGAGTTATTTTTTGATGTATCTGCTAAACCAAATGCAAATTGTGAATTTCTAATAGCTATTCTTTTAACTTCTGCTTCATCTTCATCTGTTGTGAAGAAATTATATTCATTATCTACTGCATTTATACCTAGAAATGCTAAATCAAAATTATATTTTGATAAAGCAGCAATTGTTTCAACTCCACAAATTGCTACTGTAGAAATTTTTAATTTTCCTGGTAATAAGTTAATATCTTTAATACCATTTTTCGCTAATATTTGAGCGTTAATAATAGAATTTGTATAAATCTTGTTATTAAATTCAGGTTTTATTAACTCTGCTAAGAAAAATGTTGTTGAACCCGCATCTAAAAAGATGGTTTCAAACGGTTTAATACAAGCTAATGCTTTTTTTGCAATATTTTTTTTGGCATCAATATTGGTAAGTAGTTTTTCATCTAAAACCGCCTCTAATATTGATTTTTCTCTAATGGTCTTCGCTCCTCCATGAACTCTTTTTAATTTAGATTCATTGTGCAGATCAGTAAGATCTCTTCTTAGAGTGGTGAAGGGAATGTTTAAATGTTTTGAAATTTGTTCATTAGAGCAATAATCTTGTTCGTTGACATAATCAAGGATTAACCTTAATCTTTCTTCTCTAATCATTCTTTCACCTCATAAATATATTATTCCAAAAAAGATAAAAAACAACCAAAAACAACCAAAATTTTCAATAAAAAAAAATAATACTGTAAGTATTATCTTTTCTTTTTCTTAGTTGGGTCTAACCCTCTTGATTTAGCCATTGCGAAGTTTAAATCTTTATATTTAGATTCTTGTTCGATTGCTTCATCTCATATTGGGTTAATAACTTCTTTCATTTCACTTTCGCTTTTTGCTTCTTGAGCAACTACATCAGGATTTGCACCATTTTCGATTTTCATAGCTTGTTCTATTGTTAAGTATGGATCTTCTGGTCTAACACCTGTTTGTACAAGTGATGCAATTTGCATTCTAATTTGTGAACTTGATAATTTTTTATCTTTAAAGTCAATTTGTCATTGAACTGGAGCTACCTTTTCAAATTTATAAGGTTCTTTGATAATTGCGTAAAGCATGTTTACGAATTTTTCAAATCCTTCTTCACCTTTTCAAAAACTAGTGTTTTCTTTCTTTTGTAATTCACCATTTCTTAAATCAAATTTTGAGAAATGCATTTCAAATATTTTACTTGATCAGTCACCTTCTGGTATTAAGTAGAAGTTTGTGAATAATGAACAGTTGAATACGTGAGTATCGAACTCATAAATTGATAAGTTAAATCTATCAACTGTAGTTGTATCGATTGATACACTAAAGTTTTGAACATTAACAACTTTACTTAATCATTGTAAAACTGATTGTGCATATTTAAGAACGAATTTTAATTTTTGACTTGAGAAAATCATTGTTTTTCATCTTGTGAAGTTAAAATCATATTCAGATTCTTTTCTATTTGAAGCTATATTAAAATCTAAGTTAGCTTGAACAAATTCTTGAATTGGCAAATAGATCATTTCTTTTTTCATAGGTACCTCCATATAAAATATAAATATTTAGTTATAGTATATCATATTTACTAATCACTAACAACACTATTATTGCTCTTGTTTTTTAAATATAAAGTTAATTCTATTTAAAAAGAATATAACATAATTTAAATAAAAAAAAGTGTATAAATACACCCTTAATTTACAATATTTTCTGAAGAAGTTGCTCTTACAACTCCAATAATACCAGGAACTTCTGAAAGTGTTTTTAGAATAACGTTTAATTGTTCTAAGTCACTTACAGAAATAATCATACTTCCTTTACCTGTATAATCATCTTCTTGAGATATAATTTTAACTTCTGTTAAGTTAGCTCTTTGAGTTGCAAACACAGATATTATATCTAATAAGATACCAGGTCTATCATAAGCATTAATTCTGATTTTTGAACTGTATTTTTTATTTACAGTTTTCTTTTCAATTCATTCAGTTTCAAGTAAGTTTTTAACTTTTTTAATGTTTGTAATATTTAAACATTCACTTCTGTGAACTTGAATACCTTTTGTTTTTGACATGAAACTTGTTACAGGTTCAATTGGTATTGGATAACAACATTGAGCAAGTGAACAGTTAACTTTTTCTATTCCATTAATTCTCAAGTCATCTCTACCTTTTGATGATTTGTATTTTCTTGTTTTCATGTCATTAATTACTTCAATATCTCTTAATTCTTCTTTTGATACATAAACTATATCAACAGCTTCTGGAATAGAAAAGTCACCATTACCTACAGATAATAGGAATTCATCAATATTTTTGTAATCTAAAACACTAAGTTTTTTTTGAATTTCTTCAAGAGAGTTAACATTTCATTTCAAGTTATTTGCAATAATATAACGGTCAATTTCACGTTTAGTATTTCTAATAACTTTTTGATTTGTTATTTTCTCTTTTTCAGCTTCTTTTAATTTTTGTTCGTTTAAGTAATCTTCAATTGCTCTTCTTGCAGTTGTAGTACGAACGAAACGCAATCATTTTTCATGAGGATTTGTATCTTTTGAAGTTTGAATTTCAACCATTTCTCCTGAGTTTAATGTTGTGTTATAAGGTGAGAAAACCCCGTTTATTTTAGCTCCAACAGTTTTGTTACCAACTTCTGTATGGATTTTGTATGCAAAGTCTAAAACAGTTGATCCAAATGGTAAGTTTACAACACTACCATCAGGTGTAAGAATATAGATCATTGGCGCCAAGTAGTCTGATTTGAATGTTTCTTCAACAACTTCACCACTTAAGTCAATTTTTTCTGACTGTTCTTTGTAATCTATTTCAATACTTTCAGTTGCAAGTTTCTCAAGATTCATCAATCTTGTAAACATATCAACTTTTTGGTCAATCTCTTTTTGTTTTTCTGCAATATCAACGTTCTTTTCACCCTCTTTATATTTTCAGTGGGCAGCAGCTCCGTTTTCTGCAATTTCATCCATTTCATTAGTTCTTATTTGAGCTTCAAAAATGATACCATCTCTACTTGATAAAGTTGAGTGAAGTGATTGATACAAGTTGTTTTTTGGTGTTGCGATGTAATCTTTAAATCTACCTGATAATGGTGTAAATAATTGGTGTAATCAACCAAGTATTTTATAACAATCATCTTGTTTTTCAGTAATAATTCTCACAGCTAAAATATCATTTATATCACTAAATGATTTACCAAATTGTGTTAATTTTCTATAAATTGAGTAAATAGTTTTTGATCTACCAAAGACTTGAGTATTTTTAATACCTTCATCTTTTAGTTTCTTGTTAATTTCTTCAATTATTTCTTTTATTATGTCTTTTCTAGATTTTTTATCCTCTTCTAAAAGGTTTCTAACTCTTTTATATTCTTTTGGATTTAAGTATTCAAAAGAGTAGTCTTCTAAGATGTTTTTGGCAGTTTTCATCCCGATTCTGTGAGCAATTGTTGAATATATTTCTAAAGTTTCTTTAGCAATAATCTTTTGCTTTTCAGGTTTCATATGCTCTAAAGTTAATAAGTTGTGCATACGGTCAGCTATTTTAACAATAATAACCCTGATATCTCTAATCATAGATAAGAAAAGTTTTCTTAAATAGTTAGCTTTCATTTGTTCACGGTTTTCTTTTGTAAAGTAACTAACTTTTGTTACAGCTTCAACTATATCTGCAACCTCAACTCCATATAAGTCTTCAATTTCTGAGAAAGTAACTGGAGTATCTTCAATAACGTCATGTAAAAGTCCGGCAATAATTGTTTTTGGACCCATTCTTCATTGAGCTAAGTAATAACCTGTTGAAAGTGGGTGAATTATAAAGGGATCTCCACTCTTTCTCTTTTGGTCTTTATGCTTTTCTTCAGCATAATAATATGCTTTTTTAACTTCTTCAATTAGTTTGTTATTTTTAATGTATTTACGCATTTCTGCAACAAGTACTTCAACATCTCTACATTCAACATAATTAAATTCTTGATCTTGTGTTGCTGTTAGTGTTTGCATATTAATTACCCCCCTTATTATGAAAAATTGCCAATAATAAATATATTATATATAAATAAATACTATATTACTAACTTTAATGATAAAAGGATGTACAAAAAAGATTTGATGAATGTTTAAAATTAACCTTTACTCATTTATTTTATAAAGATCTTTAAATAGTCCTGGTTTTTTGATTAATTCTTCAAAATCTCCTATTTGAATAATATCTGAGTTTTCATTTAAAACAAAGATTTTATCAAAGGATTTAATGGTACTTAATCTGTGAGCTATTGAAATTGTTGTTCTACCTATCATAAGTTTTTCTAATTCTTGTTGAATCTCTGATTGAATCAAATTGTCTAAAGCACTTGTAGCTTCATCTAAAATTATTATCTCTGGATCTTTTAAGAACAAACGAGCAATAACTAGTCTTTGTTTTTGCCCACCACTAAGTTTAGAACCTTTTTCAAATAAAATTGTGTCATAGCCATCTTGTCAAGATAGGATTAAATCGTGTAATTTAGCTTTTTTACAAGCTTGATGAACTTTTTCTGGTGTTACATTTTCTAAACCATAGGTAATATTGTTATAAATTGTATCAGTAAGAATTTGAGGTTCTTGATCGACATACCCTATTTTTTCTACCCAAGATTTTAAATTCAATTCTTTTAAATTAAATTTGTTATTAATTATCACATCTCCGCTACTTGCATCATAAAGTCTTAATATTAATTTAATTATTGTTGATTTTCCACTTCCAGATGTACCAACAAAAGCATATTTATTATTTTTCTCTAATTTAAAATTCATATTAGAGAAAATAGTCTTTGGATTTTCTGGATAACTAAACGTTAAATTTTTAAATTCTAGGGTTTTGAATTCTTCATTGAAAATTAAATTCTCGTGTTTATTTATATAAATTTTTGAATCTAATATTTCAGTTAAGTTATTAGCCGCAGTTTTTGATATTGGTGTTTCATATATTACAGTCCTTAATTGAAGTATAGGTAAAGTCATAATAATAACTCCAGCAGTAAATGCCGTTATTATAGTTACCAAAGACTGAGCTTGATTATAAAACAAAATAACACCAAAAATAACTGAAGCCATAGCAAAACTTCCAATACCACCAATAATAAGAGCTCCTGTAATTTCAGATACAAAATAATTTCTCTTATTTTTTTTGTTTATAAAGTTTATTTTTTTTTCAAATTCATCTTTTTCTTTTTCGAAAGTACCTGTTGTTTTAATTAATTTAGTACTATAGATTTTTTCATTTATATCATTGTAAAGTTCTATATTTTTTTTATAATTTTTTTTAGTGCTTATGTTTGTTAATCAATAAAAAATTGCAATTAAACATATCATAATAGCAAGCAACCCAAAAACACATGTAGTCAATTTTCAATTTATATGAAACATTACACTTGAAGAGGAAATAATTAGTATAAAAGAAAAACTATAAATAAAAGGCCCATCCTTAATAAACTTCGAAAGTGTTATATTGTCATTTATCAAAACATTAGACAACTTACTCATTTTATTTTTTATAAAAAAATCTATGTCTTGGTCAATTAACTTATTAATTAATTGCTTTTGTATTTTAGTTTCATATGATTTTGCAATAAAACCAGAAATAATATTTACAATGTAAAATAATAAAATAAATATCAAAATATCTGCAATCATAGTATAAGTTAATTTGTATAAATTTAAATTTAAATTCCAAAATATAACATACAAAGATTTATTAGAATAATTTACATAATTAAAAAAGAAAGTTTTAATTATGTCTTGAATCATTATTTCGATTTCTTTTTCAGTCAATGTTGCTAATTTAAAAATAATGTCTCGAAGTAGTTCGGGATCATCTTTTAATTGATGACTTAAAAAATTTATTAATTGTTGATAATCATTTGTAGAATCTATCAAACTTTTTGAAATCAATAAAGCCATAATAAATTCTATTATTTTAATATTTAACACTAATGTTAAACACATGAAAGTTATTAGAATGAACATTATAATTGTTAACAATAATTTATTTTTAAATGATTTTAAAATATGAATTAGCAAATTACTTTTAAAAATCTTCATTTAGTTTCCACTTCCTTGATTAATCTAGATTAAATTACAATAAAAAATAAATTAAATATTTATGCACAAAGAAGTATCGTAATTTTAATTCTATTACGATACTTCTTTTGTTATTAATTATTAATATTACTTTGTGTCATTGTCAGAGAAAATAATATCAAATGTTAAGTCCTGTTTAGTTAAATAATGAAAATTATTATGTTCGGTATTAACATCTACTGAAAATTGAGCATTAACTATTTTAAGTTTAATGCTTGAATAAATTTCAAAAGTTCTAGAACTTAAACCTTTGTTAACAGAGTGTCATTCCTTTTGTTCTTTGTGATAAAACTGAAAAACAAATTGAGCTTTTTTAATTGAAATATTTGATTCCTCTAAATATTTCTTATCAACTCCTATTTCTGTTAATAATTTTGTAGCATAGTTGTTCATGATTTTTTGAAGAGAAAGTTCAGGCAACATTGAATTTAAAGTGCTATTTAATTTATCTGTTATATTTCCTTTAATTAAAGGAATTGCAGCCTTAACAGCTTCTTTACCAACAGTAGATAAGTCCATTCTTTCAACTATAGCTTCTAAATTAATATCTGTTTCATTAAGGAACTTAATATTTAAGTTAGGTGCCAATATATTTTGATCTAAATCTAAATACTGTTTACCTTCAAAGTTAAATAATCTATTTATTAATTTTAAAGCCATTTCACCAGGAACAATTCTGATATCTTCCATTACTTCATACAAGTTATCATCAAATACTTTTTTATTTCCTTCAATAGGAATATCTAGTAAATCTAATTTTAAATGTATTCATAAATTTAGATTTTCAGTTTTTCTATTGTTTTTATTATAGTCTAGCATCAGATTAAATAATAATGAGTCCATTCCATTTTTTGCATTACTTGCACTAAAATGATCTTTATTATTTTTTTCATTTATAGAAAGTAAGTCCGGATCCATATCTGTTAATAATTCTTTTAAAATCATAAAAAGAAGATTATGACTTTCTGTATAGGTGTCTGGATTTAAAAATTTAGAGAATAAATGAACAACATTAGGTGCTATGTTTGCTAACATATCAATAAGTGCAATATTATTTTCTTTACCTTTTGAACCTAGTTGAACATTCATTTTCATTTTGATACCCATACCAACACTATCTTCCATATTTAGGGATGAAGGATCTATTTCAAAGATATCTAAGATATTAACATCCAATATATCTTTAATTTTAACTTCTATTTCAGGTCTTTTTTCTGTAGCTGGAAATATAATTGTATCACTTATTCCAAAATCAACCATAACTTCAGAAACAACTTCAAATAACTCTCTAAAAATTTGTCTATAATTTTTATCAAATTCACTATAAATAGCTTTACCATCTATTTCGTCTGGATTTGCAGAAGCTAATTTTTTTACATCTAAGCTAACTAGTTTTTTTAAAACACCTTTTATTTTATTTATAGAATCAGCTACATCATAATTACTAGAAAAAGTATTATTATCTGCTGTTATATTTAAAAAACTAATAAATATATATATTGATCCCATTGTTATTTTCATAGGGAAACCCATGTCATTTAAATCAACAAGAGGTAAATCAACTTTTTTACTTTTATAATCCCCTACAATAGAGTAACTATTTGAGTGAAGCATATTTATTACATTCTCAATAATGTTGTATTCTGGTACAGTTCAAGAAAAAGATTTTGAAAAAATCTCTTTATCAAAATAAGTTAATCTAAGAAAAGCTTGTCCTTCTGTTACATTTGCATCTTCAGAAAAACTTATACCATCACTGCTAACACCTTTTAATTCTGGTAATGAAAAAGAGTTATTTGAATCAATTGAAATTTTAAAAGCCTCTTCAGTTATAGATACTTTTTTATAAATACTTTCAATCAATTGATTAATTATTTGTTCAGATGAAAGAGAATCTGAAATTAATAATTCTCCTCCTGTTTTTTTAACCGAAACATCTGCAATTACTGTATCAGAAATTGCTTTTTGAACACTTTCAATTACTTCTTCAGTACCTGGTTTTATAAACTCTCCATCATTCTTAGATTCATCAGGTTCAAAAATATCTTCATATTCAGTATTATTTGAACAACTAGTTACAGAAAGACATGATACTGCAGTTAATGAAGCACACGATAACAATGTTAATAATTTTTTCATATTTAAAATTCCTTTCTAATTATTAATTGCAAGAGAATCTACTGCTCTTATTTTTGAAAATTGTTTGTAAGAAATTAATATTGTCATCAAATAAATTGATATCAATATCATAAATACAGCAATTGGTTCTCAACCGTGAAATTTATATGGTATTGCAAATGAGTAGTTGGATGATATATAAACAACAACCCTCTGTATGAGAACTCAAGATGTAGAGAACCCAATTATAAACATAATTGCAATAGGAAGTATATATATACTTATGATTTGCATCATTATATATTTATCTGAATATCCTAAAATTTTCATTGTTGCAATAAACTGTGTATTTTCTGTCATTATCAAGACAGTAGTTATAACAATTATTGTTAAAGATATTATTAAAGCAATTGCAGTTAGCAACCATGTAACAATATCAAGTATTGCAGCTATTTGATTTAATAATTGTTTTTTTTCATTTAATGAATCAACTATTTTTAAACCATTTTCTCCATAACCTTGTGTGTAATTTATTTTCGAAGTTCCAGTTTCATCTGTTTCTAAAGTTGAATTACCAACCATTCCAATAGTTCCAAAATCACCAAATGGTTGAGTTTTTGAATTATTGATTAATGGATCTTGATAATCTAAATTTATTGAGTATTTATAATTAAATATAGGATACTCGTTTTCAAATATTTTTCATAAATATTTAGATGAATATTTAAAACCATTTGGATTTTCATAATCATCTGATAATTTTAAGAACATATTTATATATTCGTTATAAGGATTATCAGCATCAGTAATAAATTTTTCATCATTATTCAATGAGCTATTTCATTTAACCAATAAATAATTATTATAGTAATCAATGAATTTCTTTCATTGAGATTCATTGATTTCTGGCATTGAATCTTTATCATAAAAGTTTTTTAAAGCATTAGAGTCATTTCATTCATTTAAAAAATAATTATTAAAAAAGTATTTTTTAACTTTATCGTATCCTAATAACTTATTTGCATTTTCATTAGAAACTCAAGCCTTAGAATTACCATAATTTTTTGTAATTCCAACAATTACAAACTTTTTGTTCTCTCCTACTTGAGATTTTTTTATTTCAAATTTATCTACAGCATTTTGTATTTCTGTTTTTTTAGAAATTCCATCTAAAGAGTTAGAAGCTATCTCATACCCTTTTATTTTTGCTACAGATATTGAAGATTCAGCATTTCAACCTCTATTTGCATCACTATATGAGAAATAATTTTTCTTGTGTTCAGAAATATAATCATTTGTAGTTTGTGTTGAATAGTTATATTTTGATTTGATTCCCATTTCTACTTCTTCTAATGGTACACCTTTATTGTTTTTATCTAAAAGTTCATTTTTAAGTACACTTATATCAATAACGTCCTTAGTTTTTAGTTTTAGTTTTTCTGAAATGGTAGAGTTAATAACTATTGGTGTATATTCTTTATAGTTTGCATTAGTATTTTTAAATAAATTAGAAATTAAATCATTTCCTTTTTTATCAACCAAATTAAGCATTTTACTATTATTGTTGATCCCATAGATTTTAATATTTTGTAATTTATTATTTGAAAAGTAAGTTCCATTTACTAATGTTCCTATCTCTTCTTTTTCTTTATCAAAAGGAACAATGTTTGTTGTAATGTTATAGTTCTTACCTTCTATCAAAGCTTTTTTAATACTTTGTTGTGAGGCATTGTTTGCTTTTTGATATACCGATTGAATCAATGTAGTTCCTATTTTAGATTCATAATTTAATCAGTATCATAAAATAATGTTAGTATTAAAAATTCTATATTGTTCAATATCTCACTGTTCAGAATTTAAATCAATACTACTTACATCTTGTTGATTAATAAATAATTTTTTAGATTGTAGGTCAAAGTTTTTAGAAAAGTCATCAACAATTTTTTGATTTGAATCTTGGCTAACATCATAAAATAATCTGTTAGTTCCCTTTGTTGCTAACTTCATTGGAGTTTTTACATTTTGTTCTTCATAAATATTATTTGTAGAAGTTTTAAATAACTGATCATCAAAATCTATTTGTTTAATTGCATCTAAATTTAACTCATCTTTTTTTTCATTTAAATATTTATCATTAACTTTTATAGGTAATGCTTCAACATATTTTTTATAAAAATTTTGTAATTCTTTTGATATATTAGAAACATTCTCTATGTTATTTTCAATATTTTGTTTTATAGATTTAATAGCTACAACTTCTATTTGATCAACTAAAGAAGAATAATCTGTTCATTGATTAATAATTGAAGCTATTGCATCATATGGAATATTTTTATCATTTCTTGAAGGTATTTTTATTTCATCTAACTTATTTAAATATTCAAGTGACATATTTTTTCATGCACTATAATTGTTTTTAGCAATTTCATTATATAAACTAGGATTCTTATCTATGATAGGTATATTGTATGAATAAAAGTTTCTACTAATATCATTGTTCATTAAATCTTTGATAATTTTATTTGTATCATAGACAAATTCACTTGAACCCTCTTTTGCTTTTAAAGGATAAGCTGTTATATATTCTTGTTTACTATTTGTTGATTCAGAAATATCTGTAACCTTATTGGTTTGATTGTAACTTCAATTTTCTTTTTTATTTGGATTATAAGTTTTTAAAAATGTTGTTGGATTATTTGAAATTGGTTCATTAAACTCAATCACATTATTATAGTTTAATCCTACAAAGTTAGATGCATTATTTTCTTTAACGACCATAGGAATAATTACTGAAGATGATATCAAAGTAATTGAGACAAACAAAGTAGCAGATGTTGCAAAAATCTTTCCAGTAGATGACATTAATAAAGCTGAATGCAATTTAATAGTAGGATTAGATTTTCTAAATAGATATTTAAATCCTCTTGCTATTTTTGTTGTTTCTTTTTTAAAGTTACCAATTAGTAATATTAAAGCACTTTCTCTAACCACTAAATAAGCAATTAATAAAGTTAGTGCTGTTAAAATAGAAAATACAAAAATAAATAATAAAATAGTTTCTCCTACAATAGGTTTAAAGCCAATGAAATTAATATTGAAATAACTTAAAAATATATTGACTAATTTATTTTGTAAAGAAAGTTCTAAAATGTAAGAAGTTATTGTTCCAAACAAACTAATTATTATTGAAGGAGATATAAAGAACATTAATAATGATAAATTTGAATATCCAAGCGATTTTAATGTACCAATCTTAGTTCTTGTTTCTTCAATTTGTTTTTTCATTATTAAAACAATTATAAAAAATGCAATTAAAGATAATAATATTAATAAAAATGCTGAAAACATTCAATAAACTCAAATAACTTGTCTATAAGTTGCAGTTCTAAAATAGAATTTATATTCTGTATCTTTTATATGAAAAAATAGTTTAACATTTTTAACATTTAAGTTTCCAGATTCAATTCAATCTTTATTAAAAACTTTTAAATATGATTCTGAATTGTGTTTTTGATCTCTAAATTTACCAGAAAAATAAACTTCTCTATCGTTTTCTGATTCGGGATTTAATTTACTATCAGAAGAATTATATATGTATAATTCCATTTTACTATTTTCTTCACTTTTTACAGGAACTTTATTCAAACCAAAAACTTTTGGAGCAACATATGCTATTAGATTCTTGTCAGTTGATGTGATTGATGAGTTTGTTTCAGTTATTGGATATATAAAATCAGCCGATGATCCAAAGCCAATAACTTGAAATCAAACTTGATCTTTATATTTTGATGAATCAATACCCAAATCTTTATCATTAATACTTACTTCACCACCAAAAGATAAATCTTTAACATTATTTTTAACTAATAATTCGTCCCCATATATATCACTTGTAAATCTAATAATATCTCCTCTTTTGATATTATTTTTTTTAGCAAAGTTACTTTGTATAATTGTTTCTCTTAAAGATAATTTAATATCATTTGAAAAATATTTATCTTTGGTTGGGTCATCTAGAACTATTTTATCAACGGTTATATTCTCTTCTTTTTGTTCTTCATTTCTCTCATCAACAATTGAAGTTTTTGTAAGTACTTTTATATTAAGATTATTCTTATTAAGTTTAGTTGTTACAAAACTTCTACCCTCTGTTCTAGATCAATTAAAATAATTATCTCCAGTTATTACACCATTATTATTTTTTATTCCTTTTCTAGAAATAGAGTTTATTAAATATTGAGAGTATAGGTCTTGGTTAGAATACTTATCTATATCTTCTCCACCAATTCATTTATTTTCATCAATAGATATTTTAGCTTGGTTTGCTTGATTAACAACAAAATCATGTTGAACCGATTGATTAATTAGATCATTATAAGCTTTGTCAACTCTGTTTTGTACAACAAATATTGACATACCAAAGAAAATAGCAATAGTTGCTAAAAAACCAAGCACAATTAAATTTCCAATATTTTTAAAACTTGTTTTAAAACCAGATTTTAGTATTAAAAAATGCTTATTTTTTTTTGATACCTTCTTCATTTTATAAAACCTCTATACTATTAATTATTATTGATCAAGATGTTGAAAGACTTGAACATGCAGATCAATATGCTAGTTTTGAAGATATTCAAATCACAATCACTATGTAGTCAACTGAATTTTCTGTTTCTTTATTAATTGAGTAACTAAAATTACTACTAAAGTTTATATTAGTTGAAGAACCACATAGAAAACCACTTTTGAAAGGTACTGGAATTGAAGTTCCACTTCTAAGTTCTTTTGTTCCAGATGAACTTCCATTAGCCAAATCATATGAAAGGATTATATTTTCCTTATCATATTTTCTAAGTTCTGCAGCTGATAATGGTGATTTAGCAGCCATTTTTGTAGCCTTTGTTGATATATTAAATTTAATATTAGTTTTTCCATATTCAATTAAATTATCATAGCCATTTGGAATCGCATATCTCAACTCAAATGAAGAGTTATCTGGAGTTTGATTATAAGTAGGTACATCTTGTTGTGAATCAAAAGTTTCTCCAGTAATAGATCCCTTAGTGGCTTTTCTTAAATCAAAGTTGTTATCTTTTTTAAATATAGTTTCATAACTGAATTCAACTGAACCATAATAAGTTAAAGAATTTTCTTTTGATTTCAGTGTAATTTTAGTGTAAGTTGGTGTAGAAAATATTAATTCTGATTCATTAAAATTAGCACCATTTACATCTTTAATCTTTTGAGTAATATCTGCTGGTTTGATTCAAGAAACTTTTCCTAAATTTTTAACTTTAAAGAAAGTAGATATTTTTGTTCTTTTAATGTTGAAACTCATTCCAACAATTCCTTTATATCCTGTAATCTCTAAAGAAAAGTTTACCCCTTTTATGACTGCATCATTTTCTCCAAAATCTCCTATTTTTATTTCTTTAATATTAAAATCATTAATGCTTATTTTTTTTAATACTGTATTTGATTTTAAAATAGCTTCATAAATTAGTTTCCCAGATTCTTCATTACTATAGTTTGAAATGTCTCCTATATTTTTTTGTGTAATAAGTGCACTTAGGTTTTCAACTTTATATTTTAAATTAACAACATTGGCAAGAGATGTATTAGAAAGAGTTGCAGAATTAAGATCGAACTCAATTTTAGTTTTATTTATTTTATTATATTGAGCAAAAATAGGATTTAACTCTTTAACTTTATTTAGAATAGTTTGGTAATCTAACTTGTCCACTAATCCTAAATCGGTATTTTTAATAAGAGCCGTAATATCGTTAACATTATATGTAACTAATAATGAATTACCATTTTGAAAACTTATAATTTCATTATTCTTTTTAATTTGAATTGCAGAGTTTTCTGGTGTTTGTTTATATGAGTCAGATATAATAACTTGATATTCTGATTGCTTTAAAAAAGCAACATCAGGATTTATTTCTAAAATTCTATTTGAAATTCATTTCTCTGTGATGTCATTGGTAACACCTAAATCTTTGTGTAGCAAAATACCATCTAAAGATAAAACTTCATAACTAAGAGATATTTCTTCATTAGATTGAGGGTTATCTTTTCAACCTAATTTGATTTCACTTAAAGAAACAACTTTTAGATCAATATCATTAATGAAATCCATACCTTGAATGTTGGGATTTAATTCTTTAATTTTATCAATGATTGTTGTAGATTTAATATTTTTAATTTTTCCAAGATCTTTGTTTTTGATAAGTTCTTTTAAGTTTGTAACTTTAAAATCTAAATTAAAGGTTCCAATGTAATCCTTTACTGTTATTTTTATTTTCTTTAAAGTCATAGATTTAATGTAAATAGCTTCATCTTCCAAAACTTTATTAACTTCTTTTATTTTGTTTATCATAAAAGTTTCACTTATATCGTTAACTTCTCCTAAATCTGATTTCAAGTTTAGTTTTGTAATATCTTTAAAACCTTGATTGCTATCGCCAACTTCTTTTTCAGCACTTTCGTCTTGGTTTTTATCTGTTTGGGGTTGGTATTGTTTTAAGCTATCCATGAAACCATTTACAACAAGTATACTTGGTGCTGCAATTGAAGTAAATCCAACTACAAAAATACCACCCAAAATAAGTAATTTTTTCATTTTTCTTCCTCTTTATCTTTTTAAAACTTAAGTAGTACAATTCAGTTTAAAAGATTAAAAAAGTGGAATTTCATTTCCTTTTTTAGTAGACAAAAAGATCTTAATTTTTTTTACATTTACAACAACAAAGCAAAAATGTTTTAAATAAAAAGATTCAAAACTTTTCTTTATATAATTTTTTATTTTTCTAATTTTTAAAAAAACAGGTTTTATTAATTTTGATAAGTTTAATAAAATATCAAAAAACAAGAAACTAATTGGTTCAAAATCAATTAAAGAATTTTTTCTTTTAAAAGTTTTATAACAAACAAGCATAACAAGAAGAAATAAAACAATAATAAGATTAATAGAGAAAATTGTTATTATAGGTGCAGCATAATTAAAATTTGAATCAGTTATTTTATGATTTTCTCTAAAAAAGAAAGTAAAAAAAGCAACAAAAGGAAAATAAAAGATAATCAATTTCAACATATAAATTGATTGAATTCTTTTTTTATAAAGCTTTAAAAAACCATTCAAACTAAAGCGCTTATTTTTTATAGAAATAATAATATATAAGAAATTGAAGAACAAATAAGTTAATAAGAATATCAAAAAAATATTATTAATCAGTATTTTATTATTATATAAAAAAGTATTACTGTTATATACCATGATAAATAAAACATAAACAAAGAAAATAATATATGATGCCATTAAAGGCTTTTTGTTATTTACCAATTTTATTTTTGAAATCATTTGTCCACCATCTTTAAATTGCTATCAAGTAAAGGAAACTCGCTTCGCTCGTTTCCTAGAGGCACGCTACGCGTGCTACACAACACTATATATAATATAACAAAAAAAACGCAAGAGATAAACTCTTTGCGTTTTTTTAAATTTCTATATTAAAAAATAATTTATTTAAATATTTATTAAATCAATCTTTAGTTCCATTTAAATTAGAATAATTTTTTTTAGTTTCATTTTTAAATCAAATTTCTAAATAAACTAATGTTCCACCTTGTATTCCACCTGTTATCTCAAATTTTTTAACTTGTGTTTTATCAACAGTATCAACATAATTATTTCTCATATCTCTAATTTCTACCATATTAGTATTTTTATCGCTACAAGACACTACAACAGCACCAGAAATAGAAATTAAACTTACTGCTCCAAATAAAGATAATAATTTTTTCATAATTTTTTCTCCTTTTTAAAAGAATAACAAAAAAATACCTTAATTAAAAGGTATTAATATTAGTATTTTTGGAAAAAATTCTTTAAATTTTATTAGCTATTTTATCATGACAAATCGAAAAAAATTAAAATAAGTCAATGTTTATGGTAAATTTTAAAAAATACATTGGAATATTTTCTAAAATATTTTACCTAGTGCAATAGCTATTGCTAAAGTAAGAATAGAATAAACCATTAATGAAAAAGTAACGTTAAAAGCAAATAAATTTTGAATAGATTTTAATAACTCTGTTGTACCAACTAAAGACTGAATTAAAGGTCCTGTAATCTTATTAAAACCTGTAAAATCTAAAACAGTATTAATTAAATATATTCCAGCGTTAGTAACACACCCAAAAAGATTACTTATAGAACATGTCATATATGGAATATTAAAATTTCCACTAGGATTTTGAACTACATTATTTCAATCATTAGAATTATAAATAGTAAAATTTAAATCTCTTAAAATTATATTTTTAATTCTATCTGTTGAACTACTATTGAATCCTAAAATTGTCGAAAAGGAATTAAAACCTTTTATTTGATTTTCAATAGCATAATTTACTAATTCAATATCAGGAGGAGCATTCTTCGAAGAACTAGTGGAATAATCAAAAATAGAACTTTTACTATTTAAATATTGATAATAATTTTGATTAGAATCATAAATAATATTAGAAATATTATCATATCTAGCTTGAAAACTAAAAGGTAAAACTTCATTTCCTGCTACCATTCTTTTATCCATATTTAATAATAAACCCTTTGGATAAAGGTTAAAACCATTTTTTATAAAAATATTATAGTTAATAAAGTGCTTTTTTAAAACAGTACTATAAGGCATATTCATAATAACATTTGTATCTGGATCTAAATCAAAAATAAATTGAACCAAATTTCTATAAAAACTATTAAAAAGATTAATAATTTCATTAATATTATATTCCTGGTTTAATTTATACTTATCAAAAAACTTATTTAAAGCATTTTCGAAATCAAAATTAAAAACTAATCTAGAACTATTAAAGCTATAAGGACTTTGATTTTCAATTAAAGGAGTAAATAAAACATTGAAAAAGTCATAATAAATATTTTCTTTCCCAGAACCACCAGTAACTTTAAATTCAAATTCTTTGTTATTAACAACATCTAATAAACTGAATTTATCTTTATAAATTTGAAATGAAAAATACTCTTTATCTTTAATTACTAAATCCAAATCATAAAAACTATAACTACTTAATTGGGTATAAAAATAAAGAACTCACAATTTAACTCAATATTTACTATTATTAGAATCGATAGAACTAGAATCAAATCAAGTACTAGTATCGTTAAAATCTTTTAATGGAGTTAAACCAATAGAAAAAGCATAGTTTTTAGGGTTTATACCTTGATTAAAAAAATCAGACCTTAACATTAATTGAGATTGAATATCATAATTGCCTACTTTTTCATATTCTAAATTTTCAGGAGAAATAGCAGCATAATTAGTTATCTCATTAATTATTCTATTTTGTAGTCCTATTCTTGTACCAACATTTAAAGTTAAAGGTAGTGAAGAAAATAAAGAAACTATAAAACTAAAAAAAATTGAAAAAAACATATAATCCTCCTAACCAAAAAATAATCTTAAAACCATAATTAAAGTACCGAAACTTAAAAATAATAATCATATAGGGTGAGTTGTAATTATAAATAACTGACTTACCAATTTATAAAAATCATTTTCACTACCAAATCAATATTTAATATATTCTAATGAAATTGCAGCAGCACTACCAATATTAGTAATAACAGTAAAACCAACAATTAAAAAGAAAGCAAGATAAACAAATAATTTAACCATTATCTATTTTCCTTTATGTTCAATTGCTTTTGGAGAGTTTGAACCACTAGACTCATTAGGTTTATCACTTGCTTTACCATTATCTCTTACCTTAAATTTCTGACCTGATTTTCTTACTGCTTTACTGTGCGCGTTTTTAACATTACCACTTAAACTACTAAATCTTGTATCACTACCCAAAATCATTAACATAACCTTAATAATTGCTGCAGTAATTCATATTGTATAAAGTGGTATATCTGTTGCAGGTAAAGTTAAAGATCACATTCAATCTGCACACTTCATAAATATATCAACAATAACATTTATTGCATCATTTCAAGTATCTTCATAAGCTAAAAACATATAACCACTCCTTTTAATCTATATTTTCTAATAAATTATTCATACCTAATTTTTTTAATTCATTTATACCTATTTGTGCTTTAACTGAATCTGAAATTTTATCATTATTTATAAATTCTTTTCAATAATAGAATTCGTCTTTTTTATCTGATTTAAAATCTCTCACAAAAGATAAATATTTACTATCATAGGTTTTGGCAACACTTAATGGAATTCTTAAATTAAAGACATATATTCCAAATTTAGGGTTATTTTTTAATTTTGGACTTTCACCCTGAGCTATTAATTTAATTGACTGACTTTCATAAGTTAAATAATTATCTAAATTTGTAAAGCCCCACAGAACCATTTTAAAGCTTCTATTCATAAATCAAGGTCTTTTTATAATACGTGGTATTAAAACTAAATTAGCAGGTTCTCTATAGTCTATAAAGTGCTGATTAATTCTTTGACCTGCAAATATTAAATTTAAATCAAATTGTCTTGCTAATAAATAACTAGGAATAGTACCAGAATATTTTGCTTTGGTACTTTTATTATCAGTTGCGTTCATGTATAAATAAATTTCGTCCAAACATACTAAACTATTCTTTTCTGGTAACGAATAATCTTTATTTTTAAAATCTAAATTATTTAAACCAACAACTTTTGCCTTTTTATTATCAACAAACCAATTTGAGTAAATATTTCTATTTTTAGCATATTGTAATAAATAAGTCATTAATAAAGTTTTACCACTACCCAATGAACCATTAATAAGGGTAATAGGACAATTTTTTAATACATTATTTAATCGAGCAAAATTTAAAAAACTTAAAATTCAATTAATTAAATATATACCAAATATTACAAAAAAAGCTATTATTGCTAATGTTTTAAAAAGTCCATTCGATCTAGAAATAAAAATTCAACATATACTATAAGCAATAGTTATTCATTTACTGTGTATTTCTAATCAATTAAAATACCATTTTCAATATTTAAAATATTTCATATTTAACCTCTATTTCTATATTCAACTCATTTATCATCTAAATAAATGTGAGTTATATAATATCAATAAAGTTTGTCGCCCTGTTTAAATCAATCTAATAAAAATTTATTGACTTTTTGATACATTTTTCATTTCACAGTAGCAGTATCATTTTCTAAAATAATTTCTTGTGCTATTCTACAACCAATTTCATAAGCTGAATAATTAGTTTTTTTCAATCTAACTTTTAATCTATCTTTGATGCATTCTTCAAAATTATAATTATCTTCGTGTATTAAATATTTTTCTTTACAAATTGAATTATGTTCTACAACAATCAATTCAACTTCTCCTTCAAGGTCTCCATCTTTTCTAATTTCAAAGTTTTTATAACCATATTTAATATAATCCGAAAATTCTTCTTTTATTTCTTTAGTTTTCATATTTACACCCCACCTTTAATAAAAATCATCTTGTTTTTTTAATAAATATAATCTACAAACATAAATAAACTCACACAATAAAAT
This sequence comes from Spiroplasma endosymbiont of Diplazon laetatorius, assembly GCF_964019625.1. Classification (NCBI taxonomy): domain Bacteria; kingdom Bacillati; phylum Mycoplasmatota; class Mollicutes; order Entomoplasmatales; family Spiroplasmataceae; genus Spiroplasma; species Spiroplasma endosymbiont of Diplazon laetatorius. The sequence goes on along the minus strand of NZ_OZ026458.1, from coordinate 418,958 downwards.
TAAATTAAAAATAACTAATAAATAAATATAATCTACTAATATTAAATTTATTCAACAATTAATAAAATAAAATATACCCAAATAAATACTTAAATAATAAATTATTTGACTTAGAATATAAGAAATTTTATTTTGATACAAATTAACACACCACCTTTATAACCCTAAATACAAGTCATAACATAAATCAAACAAAAGCAAATATAACAATTCAAATACCTATAAGTAAAACATAATAAGTAGTATCACTTTGAAAAGAAATACCTAATAAATTACCAAATGAAATTTTATCTAAACCCAGGGTAAATAATTGATATAAAAATATTAATGTATTATTTCAAATTTCATTAAAACCCATTATCAAAGTCCCCCAAATAATAACTTAATGATTTTAATTAGACAAAAGAATATAGCTATTATAAAAACAAATAATACTATAGCTGATATAAAAGGTGGAAACTCTTTTCCAAAAATTATTTGCATAAAATCAATGTAAATATCTCAAACACTTTTATCTGGTTGATTCATGTAATCACTCCTTTACAAAAAAAGTAATAACCCTATATGACTAGTTAATTGGTTTCTAAACCCCGTGTATTAGTTTTCTCAAAGTTTCAATTCCAAGAACAATAAACATTAACACGATAGGTATTAATAGAATTGCATAAGCACCTAAATAATCTAAAAATCAACCTGTAAAAGATTTAGCTCAAGTTGCTAAAACTCCGGCTCATTCTTCAATTGATTTAATAATTGAACTTGTTCCTTGGTCCATTGCTAAAAACATATAACCACTCCTAATCTATATCTCACGACATATTTAATTAACTAGTCATATAGGGTTATTACCCCATAATTAATCTTTTTTATTCATACTATTATTGAATTCTTTAACTTGTTCAGGTGATAATGTTTCTTGTTTTCAAATTAATTTATTGTCAACAATTTCAATTATTCCTAACTCAATAAAAGAATTAATAGCGTCTCTTAATTTAACTTTATTCTTATTAGATAAGAATTTTTTACTTTTAAAATTAATAATAATAGTACCTTTTATTTGGTAAATTAATGTATAAATTTCTCTTGCTATTATTAAAGCAAATGTAATAAAAATAATTAAACCAATTGCTATAGTCATAGTTAATCAATTCCTTTCATTTTATTTAATTCTATTTTATTTTGTAAATCTAAAGCTTCTGTTAATTTTAATAGGCGATATAATAACTTACAAAAATCACATTTTAATTCATAAATTGCATATTCTTTATCACAAGTACAACCCATAGCTATACCTCCATTTTTTTATTTAATTCATTAATAAATTGATTAACATGTTTAATAATATCTTTAAAGTTACTAATAGAACTATAATCAATTTTTAATAAATGGTTTTTAGCTAATTCCTTTGCCTGTGGTCTTAAAACTATATTAGGTATATTTATTAAACTAGGTTGAGTAAATACCATAAATTTTAATATTGTTTTAATTCACTGCTTAAAAATAGCTTCCTTTTTTAGTTTTTTGTAATATTTATTAAATAATATTAAATTACTATTTTTCATAGATTTTAATTAAGTTTATTATTTGGAATAAGTGTGATATCTCTTACTTTTTTTCCATCATAAGAAATAATATGATCTATAATATCCATATTTTTTGCTTTTGATAAAGTTTGATAATCATCTGGTTGACTTGATTCACCAACTCAAAAAGATCTAATATCAGGTGTAATATTTCCTTTTTCTAAACGAATAATTTTACCTGAATAACCTTTCATAACTTCTTTTTTATCTGTTTCGAAGCTTGCTTCTTTAATTTCTAATATTTGTGAACGATACATATAATTCTCCTTGTTTAAAGTCTTATAGACTGATAACCAAAGATTTCCCTATTTAAAATTTTTTAACTATTTTAAAATTATGGTAGGAAATCAAAATATTTTGATTTAATTTTAAAGCACTTAAAATACCTTAAAACTATATTTATTATATTGTTTTTTTTTTTTTTTTTGCAATAATTTATAGGTGGAATATTTATTATGGTAGGTAAATATTTCATACTAAAGTACCTTTATAGGTGCTTTTTTTATTTTTCATAACACTACCTCCAATTCTATATTAATAATTGTTTATTAATAACGGCAAATGGCGCTAAGGCGCTGGATAACTAATTTATAACTAAACCTTTTTTGTTTAAAATAATATCTTATTCATGTTCTTTAATTTTTTCCCTACCTTTTTTCATTCAATATGAATACTTATCAGGTAAATAAGTAGCATAACCATCAATAATAGCTTGTCTCATTTTTATAGCTATATGAATATATGGATCTAAATCAACTTCAAAATCAAAAATTTTTAATCTATCACAAACTAAACCAAATAAAAAATCACATTTACTACTTAATTTAAATGTATAAAAATTTTCTGTTTTAATCATAAATTGAGTTAAATCATTAGGATTAATATTTAATACTCCAATTTTAGTTTTAGGATTAGAACAATTACTACTAAAATGATAAGACTTGATATTTAAATCATATTTATTTAAATCTTTTGAGTCCAATTTATTTACTTTACTCATATATTTAGATAAATATTTAATTACTCTTTTTCTCCCCGAAACTCCACCTTTTACTTTAACATTTCAATTAATACCATGAGGTCAATAAGTAAGAATTATAGAATTAGGAATATATACATTTAATATTATATGGAAGTGAACTGCTCCACGTTTTTGATATTCATATATAGATACATATTTTAATTCTTGGTTTTTACGAAATTTAGAACGTTTTTCACTATAAAATCAATATTTTAGTTTTTTAAAGAATAATTGTAAATCATATTTAGCTTGTTTGATATCTTGCATATTTTTTGCATATGTGAGAGTAAGAAATGATAATGTTTTTTGGTTATAAAAGTTATGAAATGATTTTCTAATAAATTTACCTTTACTGCGAATTTTACTATTATTTAATTTTTCTTTATTTTCCCCAATATTTTTAACTCCATCTTTATTACGTAAATTACTTTCATAACTACTTAAAGGCAAAATACTAGTCCTTACCATATCTCCATAGTAAGTCTTTGAACAATAATATTCCATAAATAAACTCCTTTTAAAGAGTTTCCATACAATAAAAAACAAAAATAAGTTTTAAAATGGTAGGAAACTTAATTTTTAATATAATAAATTTTTTCTTTGTCGTGTTGTGTTATTTTATTAATAAAAATATAACACCATTATTCTAAAAAGGTTTTTTAATACATAAAAGACATTTTAAGAAGTACTTAATCAAATAAAATATTAAAGGCATATTTTTAAATATGCCTTTAATATATATTAGTTAAAAAGTTTTGAAATTTCAGGATATTCTGTAACTCCGTTTACATAAAATCCTTGAAATTGATATTCAACCTCTCCTTTTGTATTATTTTGTCCATCTGTTGCCTTTATGAATAATTTGTAAACACCTCCGCTAAAATCTTTAACAGAACCCCTTTTAATTTCAATATTTTCAATGTTCATTCTATTAAGATCAATATTCATTGATATAAATTGATTTAATATTGCTTTTTCTACTTTATCGGCATCTTTCAAGTCTTCTTTGTTTGTAAAAGAGAGGATCATTTGACCCGAAGATTTTATTTGATTTTCAGGATCACCTAAATCTAAAGGACTCACCCTTAAAAAGGCATCAGATAGGGTTCCCCTTATGATTTTAGAACTACTTTTTGCAGATATTTTAAACTCTCTATTTATTTTTTGTCCTTGTATTTTATGAAAATTAGATATTTCAAGTTCTTTTAGATAAATTTCATATTCTCCCTCTTTAAATTTATTTACTTTAAATAATTCTGACAATATTTTTTCTTTATCTTCTTGTTGTAAATCTGAATCAGAATTTTTATCTGCTAGACCCTCAATATATCCTAAATTGTCTTCAAATTTACTTATGTCTAAAATACTTTTTACAATTACATTGAAACTAACATCTTGTGCACCTTTATACGATACAGTTATCTTAGTTTGTCCTTCTTTTAATGGTTTTAACTTTAAATAGTTTGTTTCATCATTTAAAGTTGCTTGAACTATCTCATTTTTATCTATATTAATTTTTAATTTTTCACCATTAACTTTATTTTCAACTTTAATTAAAAATTCCATTTCATCTGATGTTTCAAATAAAGTTACATCTTCAATTTTTTCTATTACAGGATCTAAAATTGTAACTTCATTTACCTTTACTTTAATCTCAGATGATTTCGCAGAGTTATCAGCAACGAAAGTCAATTTAGTTTCTCCTTTTTTTATAGCTTTTATTTTTATTTTGTGTTCCTGACTTAAGATAGTTACTTCAATAAAGTCTGTTGGTTTTTCAACCAAACTTAAATTAATTATATTTTCATTATAACTTACAGTTTCTTCAACAACTTCTCCATTTATAACATCTAGTTCAATATCATTTTTAGAGAAATTTATATCTACTCTATTATCGCTAATAGTTACTTTTAAAAATTCATTTTCAATCGAGTTGTCTGCTTGGAACTCTAAATTAAATGTTCCTTTTTTAAGAGCAACTACAGTTATAGTTTTATCTTCTTCGCTTATTTTAACATCTAAAGAATCGTCAGTTTGTGTAACCATTATTAGGTTTTGAATTTTAGAATTATAATTTAAAACTTCCTTAGCTGTTGTGTTATTTTTTATCTCTAAATTAACTTCTTGTTTAGAGATATCTATTTTATATCCCTCATCTAATACAATTACCTTTACTGTTTTTGTATTTAAAGAATTATCTGATTTAAATACAATATCTGCCTCACCTTTTTTAAGCGAAGTAAAAGTGACTAAGTTTTTCTCTTTGTTGATTTCTACTTTAACAACATCGCTTTCTAAAGACTCTAACTGTAAATTTTTAATTTTAGTGTTGTAATTTATTTCTTTTACTTCAGGTTTACCATGTAAAATTTTTAAAGTAATTTCTGAAGGAAGATCGATTTCATAATTAACAGCAACTGTTTTCACAGTTAAAATAGATTCTTCTAAAGCATTTGGTGAATTGAAATATATTTTAGCTACACCAACCTCTTTAGGTTTTAAAGTTATTTCATGATTTTGTTCATTTATTGAAACTTCCACTTCACCATCTTTTTTAGAAACAAATAAGTCTTTTATGTTTTTGTTATAAGTTATTGTTTTTTCGTTGTTTGTTTCTTCTTCCATTTTTAATTCTATATTTGTTTCAGATAGATTTATACTTTCTAAATTAACTATCTTTATTTCAACTCTTTTATAAATGTCAAATTTTTTAGAATAAAAATTTTGAAAATATTCACCGATCTCAATTTTTTTATTTGAATTTTTAAAAATGATTTCTCTATTTTCTATATCTATATTTATATCTATACTATCAGGAACTTTTCCGTTTTGTTTTTCTAAGTCATCAACATTTTCATTGATTTTTATTTTTTGTTCATTTGATTTTTCATTAATAAAAGTTATTGCGCTTGAAGAAAGTAAATTATGTTCATTAACACTAACCTTAGTGAAAACGAATCAAAGCGTAACAGAAAGAACTATTGCCAATAAAAGTGAGAATAAGATTGAAAGTGAAATTCACGCAGATTTCTTAGATCTTTTTTTGGTTTTTGGTTTTGGTTTCTCGATTGGTTTCTCGATTGGTTTCTCGATTGGTTTCTCGATTGGTTTCTCGATTGGTTTCTCGATTGGTTTCTCGATTGGTTTCTCGATTGGTTTCTCGATTGGTTTCTCGATTGGTTTCTCGATTGGTTTCTCGATTGGTTTTATTATTAAATTTTCTTTGTCAAAATCTTTAATTAGAGATACTTTTTCAAGTTCATTTACTTTTTTTGTAACAACTTTATTTTTATTTGTTTGTTTTAAAATTGGTTTTTTAATTTCAGTATTAATTATTGGTTCGTTTTGTACAAAACCTTTTTTAGATTTTAAGTTATCTTCTATATTTGTTCTTTTAAGTCATAAATGTCTGTTGTTGTAGATTATCATTTCACACAAAAAACAATGATAACACACACCAGTAAATATGTGTTCATATATTGGGACTTGTATAGATGGCCAATATATATTTAAATTACACAAATTTCTAACTAAATTAAAAGCATCATTAATAGATTTAAATCTTGCTAAAACATTATGATTATTATTTTGAACAACGTAAAAAAGGTCTTCATTCACTAAGATGTAGTACATAATTAAAACCTCCCAAAAGAAGAACAATTATGTTGTACAAAAATTTAAAAATTACCCTTTAGTTTTTTATTTTTTTAACATTAATATCTACAAAAGGTTTTAAAAACCTCAATTTACTAATAAAAAAATACTCTACTAATACTAATTCTATCTTTTTTTTTTTTTTTTGCAAGGAGCTGATTAGCTCGGGTTACAAAACAAAAAATAGCAAAAGCTATTTTGAGAAATATAAAATAATTTCAAGTTGCAAAACAATTATAATAGTCAACTTAAAAACCCCAAACTATAAAACAAATATTTATGATAATAATGTAATAGCAATTGTAGAAATATGGTTGGCTGGGCGGGAATGATGAAAGAAAGGTAAAAATGAAAAAAATACTTCCAATTTTTGGGTTAATGACTCTTGGTACAACTGTGCCAGTTTCAATTGTCCAGAATATTTCAAGTAACAAAATTAATAATACAACACAAAGTACATTTGATTTAAATAATGAACTTTCAAAAAGAAAAAGTAAGTGTGGCGATGACTTAGTAATAGAATACAAAAGTGAAACAAATTCTTTAGGAAGACATGTAAGTACACTATATTTAGATCAATGACTAGTTAATGCTCACTATGATTGAGCAACAAGAGAAGATTCAGGAATTTATAATTACAATAGAGTAATGTATTTTTTGGAATTAACAGTACCTGGATTTGCACATGAAAGCGATCAATACGTAAAAGAGTTAATAACAAAAAACACTAATGACCGAATCTTTAAAATATGTAAATAAAAGCATTAGTGGATTTTATGTACAAATAGAAAATACTCATTTTGGCTATAAAATATACTATGGGATATTTGATACATGAAGAAATGCTCCTATTGAAACAAATTGTGAACCATGAGTTGAATATGTTTCATGAGATGACAGACAAGTTAACGAAACAGTTAACAGAATATCTTATGCTTTTCCTTATTATGATAGATATGGAAATTTTAATGATATAAAATATGGTTTTGAATTCTTTAGCTTACCAGTTGCACATATATATTACTATTTCCATCAAGCAGATTATCATGATTCTTTATTTTTATATTGAAAAGAAGATATTTTCAGTACATGAGATTTTGATTTAAACAAAGAAGTCTGATTTAAAAACGAACATTTAAATGTTAGAAAAGGACGTTATAACCAAGTAGATATTTCAACAGATTATAGTATAGCTGTTGGAGAAGATACTATAAAAATAGCTACAAAGATTAAGGCAAAAGGATTTGCCGCCAAAAATCCTGATTATGGTGTTCAAATTAACTATGGTGATTATTTCACCCTATTTAATTCTAAATCAGATATAGAAGTTATGAGAGACTTTGAAAATAGAACAAAACTATTGCCCCCAAGATTAGAAAATAGAGTTCTTTCAATGATGGATTTTACATTTTCTACTGTAAATGATTGATGATTAATATTAAATTTAAATCATGAATTTTTAAACACACTTTGAGCTCATTTTGGCTTAAATATGGGTTTTAGCGAAAGAGAAATTCTATTCAGTGTATTTAGTTCATTATTTAACGAATTTAATATATTGAGCAATGAACAAAAAGAGATATTGATAAACGGAATTCAAGAAGCTATTAAAAGGCAGTTTCATGACGCTGGTTTACACGGTCTTGTAGATAACTATCATCCAGCAAACGGAAATACTGTTTATGGAGTTTGAATGTTTGTTTCAACAAATTCAATTAGTGGATGATATTCATCAATAACCCCCTGAGATCACTTACAAGAACCAGATCAATAGAAAATATTATTTTGATATTAATAAAAAAAAAAAAAAAACTTACTTATGTAAGTTGACAGAGTTTTAAATTGGTAATCATTAAATTAAAAAATGAACCATTCGTTAGATTTATAATAGCACAAAAATATCAAAGTAACGTAAAAAATTATAAACCAGGGTTTATTTTATTTGCAATGTTTTTGAACAAAAGTGCAATGTTTTTGAACAAAAGTGCAATGTTTTTGAACACTTTTGTACTTTTTTTGAACACTTTTATTATTAAATACTATATCTATTTTCTATGTTTTTATAATTTATATACCATTGATTTCAATCCTCAACATCTTTTCAATATTCTTCTACAGATTTATAAAAGTTATTATGTATAGTGACCTTTTTTAAGTGACTGTGAAAAATTTCAATAATTACATTATCTGCACATGTATATGCGTTTCCTTTTGATATAATTAATTTAGAGCTTCTACACTTCTCTAAAAACCTTTCTGAAAAGTATTGAGCTCCGTGGTCCGAGTGAATGATGACATCACTCGGATTTTTTGATTTTCTAAGAGCATCTTCTAAATTTGCTAATACTAAATTTGTGTCGTTTTTTGTACTTAATTTATAATCAATAATGTTAAGTGTATAAGCATCAATAATTGTAGATTGATAGAAATGGTTACCTTTATAAACATGTACACTAACATCTGTATATCAACATTGGTTAGGTTTTGTAAATTGATTATATTTTCTATTTACATGATCAATAGATGCAAATCTTGGATTATTTCTAATTGACGCCCTTCTCTTCATTCTTCTTTGCATTCTTTTAGAATAATTAGATTTTAATTTAGATATTTTCATAGCTCTTTTTACTTTAGTTTCTGAAACTTTTATCCCATATAATATAAATAAATATTTTGTTATTCGTCTATAACCAAATTGTCTTCTTGATCATAAAAAAACTTTTTGAACTTGTTCAATAAATTTAACATCTTTTTTAAATTGTGTTGCTTCTGTAAATTTAAAATTCTTATATTTTAATCAGGTTGACCTTTTAACTTTAAATACTTCAAGTAATAATTTAACTTTATATTCCTTTCTTCACTTTTTGATAATTTCAATTTTTTTTCTTGTTGATTCATTACAGAAGCAAGAGACTTTTCCATAAGTTCACATTTATTCTTTCAAAATTCAAGTAATTCGGTTTCATCTCCTGGTGGTCTTCCAACTTTAGTATTTAATTTTCCAAACCTATAGCTTCTTATTCATGATTCTATAGTATTTCTATTTATTTTAAATTTAATAGCTATTGCAGCAACTTTTGCATTTTCTTTTAAACATTCATTTACAATAAATATCCTAAATTCTTTATTGTATTTTTTAAATTTTTGTCCTTTCTTTGCCATATTATCACCTCATAAAAAAGTCCTTATTTAAATAAGGACCTATGTTTATTATACTATTTTAAAATTCAAACAATCTATGTCTAAAAAAACTTAAAGCATGTTCAGCTGCATTAATAGCATCTAATTTATTTTTTTTAGGTCTTTCATCTCTTAAATTTTTTTCAAGATGATTTTTACATCTAAATAATTGGTCATATAAATAACCATGAGGTTTAATTAAAATATTTTCACCATTAATATTTTGAAAAACATCTAAATCTGTAGAAAAAAATAATTTTTTTTCTGAAAGCAATCTTTTTCACATATAGTGTCTATCAGCAATACTTCATCCATATTTTCCAGTAGATTTAAAAATACCAAAACCTTCTAAATTTTCCTTAATATATCCAAAATCAGTTTCTAAAATTAATTTTATGAAATCTTTTACTGTTCTTGAATCTTGACCAATCTTAAATTTGGTAATTTCTTCAAAAGGCAATTTATTCATTGTACACATATAATTCTTAGAAGTTTCAGCAATATTTTTACTAATAGATTTAACTTTTAATGTCATATCTTTAAATTTTTTAGTAGATATAGAATATTCATCTAAAACATAAACCGAATCAATAAAATCATCTTTAAATTCAAAACCTAAAAAAATTGTTACTGCATCATCACCATGTGTTGATCCATCTGCGTAGTCACAACCAATTGTAATTTCATCAAATCAAAATCGATTTTCTTTTTTTCAAAAAAAATCTTTTTTTTTCAAAAAATTGGGCATTTCTAATTAAATCTTTTCTATATGAATAAGTTTCTAAACTTCCTTCATGTTCTCCTCCCATAAATAAAGATTCATAGTGTTCAGGAAACTTTTCTTTAATTCCTTCAGCAAAATCTAATAATTTTGGATTTAAATTATGTTCATTAATTGCCGTTGTACCTCTAACAACTGTAGCTCCAACATTCATGTATTTTGGATCTTCATCATATATCATTGCATTTTTTTCCAATAATAGTTTTCTTTCTTGATTCAAAGGTACAATAGCAGTTACAAATAACTGATAAATTATATGATTAACATCGTGATTGTTAAAACCAAAAATTACTAAGTGTTTCTTATAAATTCATCATTCTTTAAATTTAAGTTCATTACAAATTTCTAAGCTTGTAGTTAAATTTTGACCACGTACTATTTGAGTTAGCATATTTATTAATTGATATGTGTAAGCTTCCTCATCCAAAATTGTTTCTTTAATTGGAATTACCTCATCGATTGCAAACATTCCTCACTCCCCTACTTCAGCTGGAACCCCTTCTCAATTTGAAGTATTATCAAAACCTACTATATTTATTATCCTTTTATTGGGTCAAATAAAATCACATCTATTATCTGAATCATGTTTTTTAATTTCTTTATTTTCTATTGCTTGTTTTATTGTTACACCATATTTGCATAGATCATTAATTACTTTAGATATAGTTTTTGTGTAACTTGTTCTTGCAGCTTTATATGTATATTTTGAAAGTATTACATTATAGTCTTCAAAATTACAAACATAAAATAAAGCTAGTAAACAAATTAAATAAGATTTTCCAAAACCTTTTGCTCCACACAACACCATAAATAATGACTTTGTTGTAAATGGTTTTTTAAGCTTATCTAAAAATACTTTATATAAAACGTCTATTGAAAAATTGTAATTATTTTTTGTGGGCATTAAATCTTTATAATTCATTTTAATTCATTCTCTCCATTTTTTTGGGCGAAGGTTTGTGCTCGGAAAAAAATTTGTTGCGGCCGCATTCTAAAGCTTTTATAGATTCTATAATTCCAGTACACCGGTACAGCTGTATGCTACACCCGTACCTATGATACTTACATTCTATAACGCTTTTAAATAGGAGTCAACCAAATCTTTTTTTCGTGCAAAACCTGAGCCCGCCCCTATAAATTTTACATAAAAAAATAGCTATTCAATAGCTATTCACTCTCTTCGGTTGGATCAAGTCCTATTAATGATTTAATATATTTAGCATATTCATCTACAGGTCCATTTCAATATTTCTTAGAAGTTTCATTAGTTGTTTCATCTTTAAAATAAAATTTAATTTGAGTTAACGAACCATCTAAAGATTTACGCAAAGTATATTTTTCTACTGTGGTTTTATCTAATTCAATAATTAAAAAGTTGTCATGTATTCCGGGTTCTCACTTGTTTAAATCTTTTTCAAATAATTGATAAATTTTTACCATGTTATTGTTCACCCCACAACCTATTGTATTTTTAGTTACTATAACTCCTGGCACTAAACTAGAAAATATTGTTAATAAACTTAATATCTTTTTCATAAAAACACCTTTCTTTATTTCTTTTATAATATCAAATTTATAAAAGAAATTGTAGAGTCTGTTTTATCAAATAATTCTAAGTCTAAATTTATATTATTTTTATTTTGATCAACTAATGTTATTCTTCACAATCCAGCTCCAAAAAAACTTGATAATTTAATTTCACTAATGTTTATTTTTAAATCATTTTCAAATATAAATTTACCATTATTTACTACTTTAGAGTTTGCTAATGGATTAAAATCTATTATTCCATTACCATATTCATTTTTTAAAATTTCAATGTCTTTTTCAATGCAAGAAAAAGTTTTTACCTGGTATTTAGAGTATTCACCATTTGCAGTTTGTTGATCAAGAGGCATACTACTTGGTATTGAAGCAGTTTCTATAGTATTTCTCATTTCGGGAAAGGCATAATGATTATATTCAAGTTTATAAATTGTATTTTTAGAAATGCTTTTATTTATTGGTTCAAAATCAGCTTCATTAAATTTAAAGTAGTTAGATTTAAGTTTTACTTTAATATCTAAATATTCAACATACTCTGTTGGATTATCAATCGGATTCTGTAACTCAAAATAATAAGGAAGTAATATTTTATAATCATCATTATCTCCTTTATTAATAGAAAAATTACTTTTTATGTAACCTGATAGCATTGCCATGCAGTTTTCTATTCTTTTAACCATTGCTAAATTTGCATTAACTTTATCCTGGTTAATTTTTTTTCAACTTAATCATAAATTTGTTGTTACTGAATATCTATCTTGACCTGAATATTTTTGCATCAGTTCATAAATACCTCAATCTCTAATTTCTTCGACGAATTTGCCATCTATTAAATTTGATATAGTTGCTCCTTTAAACTCATAATCTTTTCAAAAGCTTTCAGTTAACATTTTTAATAACGTTTCAAAAGCGGATGAATTTTTAGTTACACCAATAGGAACAACATTTACTTGCTCAATTTGTTTTATATTCATTTTTAAGTCATGAGTATTACCTCTTGGTGATACTGAAGTTTCATAAATAAAATCTTTATCTTTTTCATAGTCAAATTTTAAAGTTTTTTCAATATTTTTTTCTGGACTTCAAAAATATTGATTAGTTGCTTGATTAAAGAATCATTTTCCTGTTTCTGCAGAACCAATTATATCAAATGATAATTTGATAGCATGATTAACATTTAATGTAGGATAATTTGTTTCTCCACCAAGTTTTAAAAACTCACTTAAACTAAACTCTTCATTATATTTAATACCCTTACTATCTAAAAAAGCAAAAATATCTCTTAATTGAACAATTTGGTCACTTGATCAATAATCAACTATAGATAAAACTGGTTCAGTTTGAAAAGGAAAACATAATTTAGGATAAATTTCAGTTTCTTCATTAGCTATTAAATTTGGAAATCTACCATCTTCATCAACAACCTTTATATTTCCAATTAAAGTACCCTTTGGACTAGTAACATGTAATTCACTAATTTTGTTTGTTACAGGCTCTGAGAGAACAATTTTAATGGGTGCTGTTCTAAAACTTGAAGAAAATTCTTCTAAGGATGAAAAGCTCATTTCTATTCCTGAATCATCGATATCAGGTGTTATAACCTTTCCAATATACTGTTTAATACTTTTAAAGTTATTTTCATTAATTGCTTCTTTAGTTAATAAATATAAAAAACTAGTATCCACTTCACTAATTTCACTTGTTCTAAATGAAATTATGTCACTAACTCTCATTAATTGTTCAGTTGGATTAACTGGATCATAAGTTTCAGTTAAGTCATAATCATCTTCGTTTGAAGATAAGTAACCATTAATTTTTATTACATTTTTAGGCATTGTTGCCATTATAGTAATTTTATCTTTAGCAATTCTTAAACCATCAGTAACTTTTTTACCTCTTAGTGTGTACAAAGGATAAATGTAAAACTTTCTTACTTCTTCTTCTGAATACATTAAATCTTCAATATTTTCATTTTTTCTAAATTTCTGTTTCGAAGTAAAACTTTCTTCATAATCATCTAAATCATCAAGATCTTCAAGTTCATTATTAAAATAGTCAAATTGATTATTTTTCATCATTGATACCTCCTTCATTTGAAATAGTATTTTTGTTTAAATTTGCAATTATGTTACTTACATTTTTTTGTGTATTTAAATTTAGATCTAAATCTATTGTTATAGTTGATAAATCAACAGTAGGTCAATCTTCTTTAATATTTGATTCTTTTAATACAATTAAAAACTTTTTAGCTAAATCGATCAAAAAAGATTTCATTAATTGTGTTTCTCTTTCGATAATTGGAGAAGTTAAAAATTGCTTTACAAAAATTTCAGCTGTAGATTGTTGAGCTGATTTAACCTCATCCATATTAGGGATTCCTATATCTGTTTTAATTTCGTTATAAATATCATTTCTAGTATTTCTCATTGTTTGCATGACTGAAGAAGGATTTCAATTAACCACATTTTCACTTAAATTTTGTACATTATCATCTAAAGTTAATGGTTTCATTTGAAAAAACCATCTAACAATATAGCTTTCATGAAATCTAAACTTTGTTTCGAGTTATTACCAGGTGAAACAGGACTTCCATTAAATAAAATAGCGCCTTTTTCTCAATGAGGTAAAATTGATATAATTTCATCATATTTATTAAGAGTCTCTAATTTTGATTTAACTTTTTTACATCTAGAGTTTTCAGATAAATCATTTTTCAAAATAGAAACTGGAATAAAATCTCAAGTAAAACTCTTATTTTCTAATTTAATATACTGTGATAAATCTTTTCCTAATTCGTTTATTTTAGCTTTTTTATTATTTTTTACATCAATGAGTGAACTATCTACTTGTACAACATTTTTTATAATGCTATAAGTTTTTTGTAATACATAAACTGACTTTGAACCAAAACTATTATCGTCAAAAGAAACAGAAATTTCAAAAATTTTGTTATTAATAGTATTTTTATAAACAACTCTAACAGGAGTTAATTCAGGTCTTGAATAATTTTTACCATTTTGGTCAATTTCATCTGTTACAAATTTAGTAATCAAAATTCCATATTTTCCCTGCATTCCACTTCTAAATTTGGTTATTCATGCTTTTAATAAAAAATCAGATTTTAATAAATATTTTTCTAGTAATTTAACAATTTTTTCATTTTCTTGATTTTGATAATTTTTTATTGATCATTTAATGTTACTTAAATCAAATAAATCAGCAAAAAATTCATTAAATAATACTTCTTTTTCAATGTCACTAACAGCATTATTAGTATCATACAAAATTTTATAAATACCATTACTGTATTTTTTCTCTTTTTTATCTGCTAAACTTGCTTTTAAATCAGCATCAAATTCAGCAAAACTAAATCTTTCTAAAATTGTTTGATTATTGGACTTTGGCATACTTTACCTCGACTTTCTTAGACTTTTGGAGACATTTACTAGACATGACATAGACATGACATAGACATTGAAATGACTTTGTATTAAAAAAAGACCCACTATCGTGGGTTATTTTTTAAAATTTTTTAGATAATTTTAAGTTTTTATCACGTTCTTGTGCATGATAAAGTTCAATTTGTAAATCAACTAATTCTTTTTTTATTTCCTTAGCATTACGTGTTGTATTAATAATTTCTTGTTTTGTTACTCCATTTGCTAAAGCAAGTGTTGAGTTATCTAAATTATTAACTTCTGATTTAAAACGTCTTCTCAATTCAGAATCACGCTTATTTGCAAATTGACCAATAAAAGCAACTACTGTAATTGTTATCCCTAAAGAACCAACTCCAGTAACTATAACTGTTATATACAATGGGACGTTTTCTAATTTATCTTTTATAAAATAAGCTAGTGAACCAAGTATAGCTAAAGCTAAAATATATCCTAAAAATATAATTGTGAAATTTCTTACAACCCTTTTTGGATTTTTAATTAATCATTTAAACATATTAGTTTTCCTTTCTGGGTCAAAACACTATGTAGTATTTTGCCCTATTACTTCTTTATATAAATTTTCTTTTTCAATTTTTTTGAAACTTCGATATTGTTTCTCAGTTTTAATTAAATACGAGGATAAAATTAATAACAAAACAGGAAGTAGTTTTAATATTATTTCTACTATTATCCTTCCTTTTTTTGAAGGAATAAAATTTGGTAATTTATGTATTATCGTTCCTACTCCAGCTGGAATTAAAGTTAAAGCAATTTGATTTCCTCAATTTTCAAAACCAAAATTTTTCATACCTAAAGACATTCAGTTTAATCAATCTGGTAAATCAATTAAAGGTGGTAGCAAAGACCAAATAGTAGTAACTAAAAGATAAAAAAATGTATCAGTATCATAAATTACTTTTGCTTGAAAATAACGTACTTTTTTACTTTCAGACATTAAGGATAAATCATATAATTCTCTATCTTTATAATAATCTTTAGCACCTTTATTTCAAACTTTACTAAAAGGTAATCCAAAATATCATTTAAATTCAGGTTTTTCAATTTTATTCATCTTCATCACCTTCTCAATATCTTTCAGTTGGATCTATTCCTAACTTTTTCATTCGATAATCATCTTTAGCTTTTAAATTTTCAACAACAGGTTTAATTTGACTTAAATTTTGTTCAATAGGTTTAATGTCTGATTTTTTGACTAATTCATTTAATTCTTTTTGTTTTCTTTTATTTTCTTTATCTTCTTGATATATTTGTTCTCAATAAGGAACTGTAAAATTAGTTGAAGGTTTATAACCTTCAGGTTGGTATTGATAAATTTCATATTCAACACCTCCTAAAATAGTTGTTCCAATAAAAACTCAATTCTTAAAATTATTTAAATTTTCATAAACTAAAGATAACTCTATATTATTTAAATTTTTAAATATTTCTTCTGTAGATAAAGAATTAGAATTATATTTTATTATTCTTTTATTTACTTCAAAAACGTCGCTTATATAAAAATATTCATCTTCCTTATAAATACCAGCTGGTTTAAACTTAAATTCATAAATTTTTGTTTCTTGTCCTGAATTATCAACTTTGGTTATTTTGTTAGTATCAAAATCAGTTAAATAAAAGTTATTATTTTCTTTGCAAAAAGAATATGGTTTAAAAGATAAATTATGTATAATAGTTTCTTGTCCTGAATTATCTACTTTGATTATTTTGTTATCATTATAATTACATGTATAAAAATATTCATCTTCCTTATAAATACCGATTGGGCTAAAAGTTAATTCTTGTATAATAGTTTCTTGTCCTGAATTATCTACTTTGATTATTTTTTTATTATCAAAATCAGTTAAATAAAAGTTATTATCTTCTTTATATAATCCTGATGGTTTAAAAGATAAATTATGTACAATGGTTTCTTTACCTGAATTATCTACTTTGATTATTCTTTTGTGTTCAGAATCTAGTGTATAAAAATTTATTTTTTTTGAAATTAACTTTATCTCACCTGGAAAATAAATATTATCAATTCTTTTTTCAATTTGTGAACCCCAAATTCTTCCAATTGCATTTGTTTTATCTTCTTTATCACTAGTTTGATAAACAGATGCTTCAATAATTTCTCCAATTTGTTCATTTAAATTTATAACAGCTGTTTTTTCACCATTTTCATCTTCTATGAAACTATCAGGATGTTTAGACCTGATTAATATATTTTCAAAGTATCCTAAATTTTTGACTTCACCTGTTACATTACCTTCTTGATCAGTTTCTTGTTGAAATAATTTTTGATTTTCCTTTAGTTTTTTAATTGATATATTAGTATATTCATGTTCATTTTGAATTGATTTATCTAATTCAGATAAGAATTTGTCTATTTCTTTTTTATTATAAAAAACATCTGGGTCTAATAAAAAAGGAATTTCATTTTCATCACAATACATTAAATATAGCTTTTCAATATTTGCTAAGGTTCAACTTCTTCATGCTGAACTACCAACTAGTGATTCCATTGAATTATAGGTTGGTGCTTGTAAACTATCACTTCTACCATTATTGTAAGAAGTTTGCGATGTACGTGTATTTTGATATACAACTAAATCATTTAATCTTAAATAATCTATAGCTTTATACGTAAATTTTTTTAATTCTTCTTGTGAATAAAGAGGTAAATCCAATGTAGAAAATAATTTTTCTAAAATATTTCCAACTCTATTATTTGCAAGTTCTTGTGCAGCAAAAGCATTTTTTTCAAAATAATCTTTTGGATCTTTATAACCAAGCTTTTTTTGATAATTAGTTAATTTATCAAATTTATTAGCTATTGAAGGTCAATTATTTAAATAGTCTTCAAATGATGTACAATCTCATAATTTAAACATTAAGCAATCACCCTCACTCTTCTAACTTTTTTTATAACGTTTTTTCTAACAGAATTATTAAATAATGCCTTTTGACTTGTTTGATGGTTTATTATTAAATCTGCTAAATTTGATGAAAATATATTTAAACCAGTTATTTTACTAAAAGGAAATTGTGCTATTTTTCTTTTATTCGAACTATATAAATTTTTTAATTTAGACTTAGAATAACTTTTCAAATTAGAAATAAAATTTGTTTTAATTAAATTTTTAATTACTTCAATTTTTTTCAATGTTTTATTAAAGTTTTTATAAATTTTTCCTAATGTTGGAGATATTAACATTAAAACTTTCATATCAGCTTGCTTATATCCCCTACCAAGTTCTCAATTTTCTTTATAAAATTGATTCTGATCTTTTGCTAAAGCAAATTTTTCAATTGTAGATATATCAGTAAAAACAGTTACTTTTGAATAGTTACTAATTCTTCCTGGTGTTTTTTTTCAAACATAAGGTTTTTTGTAAATTTCACAATAGCCTTGTCCTGATATTCCACTAGGTGTAAATCTAAAACCCAATAAAAACGATTCAGGTTGACATGGTATCAAATTATACTTTTTAAGTAGATTGGAACTTACTTTATTTAGTTTTGCAATATAAACATTTACTTTATTTGTAATTTTACTAATGCTTTTTTTAATAGGATCTAAAATTTCATTAATAGTTTTTTGAATAATCTTAAATGGATTTCATTTATCAACTAATTTTTTAGCATTTTTTTTAAATTGCTTAAATTGTTCAATTAAAGTTCTTTGAAATTTAGATCTAAGTCTTAACATACTAAATTCAATTAATGTTGTAGAACCTAAATTTGTCTTAGATAAAGCTTCTATTATTTCGCTAGCTTTTAAATCATCTGATTTAAAAAAATCATTTATAGAATAACCAGATTTTTGTTTAAAATAATCGTTATATTTAGATATGTTTATATTTTTAACACTTTTAACTAGTTCAGGACTTATATTATATAAAGTCCTTTGAATTTCTATAAATTTTTTAATTTCTTCTGAACTAAAAGCTTTTATAGATCTTTTCATTTCAGATGTAGAAACTGCTGCAATAGAGTGTAATATCTCTATATCTGTTACAGTTTTTCCAAAAGTAAGAACTGTTTTATCATCTAAAATTATTTTTTTAAATTCTAAGGCAGTTTTTATTTGATAAAAGTTTTTAACCTGACTTTGAATTTTAACTGATTTTAAAAGATTATTTTCATTTAAAATTTTAAGTAATTTATCATATTTAAATGCTCTTCCCAATTGTCCAAAACCTGTAATTCCAAAAAGCAAATTCATTAATGAATTTTTAGTAGATAAATTTCCATTAATAGAATCAAAAGTTTCAGTAATTGCAAAATTTACAGAAGTTTGAATTAGTGAACTTGTTAATGCTATACCAACTGATGTAAAACCCAAACCTTCAACTATTGCAGTACCAATTCCAGCTGTTAATGATCCTGCAAGAACAGCTAAAACTTGAACTCCAAATACTTTTAATAATTCTAATCAAAAACTAGTATTATTAGGTTCTTTATAAGTTATTTTCTTTTTATATGTAACAACTTGGTTTGGCTGAATTTTTCTAGGCATTATTTTGAGTTGTTTCTTTAGTGTTTTTAAAACCTAAAATTTTATCTTCTTGAATAATCTCACCATTGTATCATTTATTAATTACAGTAAATACTTGCCCAAGAAATGGTCCTTGTGTATATGTTCCAGATTGAAGTGGTGTTTGAACATAAGATGCTCAAACATATGCACTAGGTAACAAAGCAACAATATCATATCCGTATTCATCAACATCACATTCAACACAATTATATTTATTCAATATTGTATTAATAATTATTGATGTATTTTCTAAGCTTTGAGTTAATTGATTTAATTTTGATTGAGCTACCAAAGTAGCTATTTTTGGTGAAATTAATAGTAACCCATCACTAATTAATCATTTATCTTTTTTAGCTTGTTTTTCAATTTTTTTAAATACTTCAATAAAATTATCTTTAGTAACTTCTTGAAAAGGAATTGTATTTTTTACTCCATTACAGATTGTTTTTAATGCATGATCATCATAAGCTTTTGCTTCTTGTCTTTCAATTGTCATCATTTTATTTGCCGCTCAATTAGGACCTGGAATATTTACTGCATCGATTTTTGTATACAATGTAAAGTTTTCACTCAATTTCATTTCAACAATTTTTTCATGTGAGTTATTTTCAATAAATCCAGTTTCTTGACTTCAATCTTTTTGTGTTACAGCTTCAGTCATAACTGGTATTTTGACAATAGAGTTCATTTGAGCTCCTTCTTGTCTTAACTCATTTGGAAATAAAACTGCCAATTTTGATAAACCTAAACAATTATCAAATCTTCAATTTTCACTTCAAAATTCTTTTAATTGATCAATTGTATATGCCATAATTAATTACCTACCTTTTTCATTTGAGCTGGATTAAATCCTGTATTCGAAACAATACTATCCTCATATTCTTTTGGTTTTGTTTCAATATTTGGAATTGGTTCTGAAATGTTCAATGTTTTTAGAACTTGTTCAGTAGCTTGCTTTACTATTTCTTCAGAGTTAATTTTCTCTGGTTCTGGAACTATAGATGCATTTTTTTCAGTTTCTACATTTCCATCAGGAAATTCTAGTTCTTCAAATTCAAAAGTACCATCTTCATTCTTGATTTCATTTCCGTTTTCATCAAGTTTAATAAATTTTCTTTTCATATATTTCTCCTTTTTCTAAATTTATATTCTTATAGATAGCAATATTTTTTAATTTGTCAATACTCCAAGACGATTATGTTCAATAACTTTTTCAATAACTGGAAGAGAACTTTTTGCTCCTGGAAATCAACGAGCAAAAAAATAACCTTTTAATTGAACAACATCATCTTCTTTATATTTTTGTAATTGTTTAATCATAGAGAGATTTCTTTCATAAACAAAAAGTGTACAATTACTTCATTTTATTCTTAATTCAAGAATTTCTTCTTCCATTCCATCACGCAATTCGGTTTTAAAATCAATATACGATATTTTTCCTGTAACTTCAATAATTGCTTTAAGTTCATGTTTATTTACTTTTTTTAGTGCCATGTTTTATTTCCTCTCATATATAATTTTGTGTTCTTAAATTTAAGTTCTCTTCATTTAAATGTGCTTGCAAAATACAACATGCATCTATTCAGTGATTAGATTTATTACCATACTTTTTTAGTAACTCTTTTTTCTTTGTTAAATTTTTATCTTTTGGATAATGGCCACAAAATTTTCGTTTAAAATAATATCTTAAAAGAGCAATTAACTCACGTGTAGCTTTAACCTCTCTAAACTTTTCTTCACCATTATGTAGCAATTCAACAGCAACATGTTTTATTTCAAAATCTTCAACTGAAGTATTTTTTTTAGTTTCTTGGATTCAGGAAATTATTTTTTCAAAAGCTTCAATTGGATTATTTGCTTCAATTTGTACATGTCAAGATTTAGGATAAATTGATTTAAAACTTTTCATAATAATTCCGGTTTTTCCAATTCCAGCTGGATCTATTCCAATTGATAAAAAACGTTCTTTCATAAAAACACCTCTAATTTATTAAAACCTATGATTTTTAAAAAGTTAAGTTTTTTAAGCAAATAGTTAAGATATTTAATTTTGTTTTCATTGTCTACTATGTAGGTTTTTGTAAACTATTGTTAACAAAAATAATAATCTATTTAAATTTTCTAAAAAAGTGAAGTTTACGTAAAAAATGACTTTTAAATAAAAGCCTGGTTTATTAAAAATAATTTTACAAATTTAGGATCCTACTCTAAAACTTTGTATTTATAACATAAATTAAAGTCATATTAAATTTCATCAGGTGGATCTCAAATATTAATATTAATTATTTCATCTATTTTATTGTGTTCTATTGTTTTATTATTTTCTTTTTTAAAATTATTAAAAATTTGAGAGTTTAACGCATTATCTTGATCTAATTTTTCTTTTCTTTTTTTAGCTTCTAGCTTACTTTTTAATATTTTTTCTTCTTGTTGTAATTTGCTATTCTTAAATTCTAAAATTATTGATTCAAATAAATCAACAAAATTTTCATATTTTAAGTTTTCTTTTTCATGAACTGGTTCTTTAGTGTCCATTGAAATTCATCTAATTTTTTTAGATCAATCAAGTCTAACTCCACAACTAATTCAATTAGATAAATCTATTTTTGCATGATAAAAATTTACAGGTTTTTGTTCATATATTAAAGAACCTATTTCTTTAGTAATTCATTCCCCATTTTTATTCTCATTTTCAACTATTCTTCCACCTTTTGGGAAAGAAATTTCTAAATAACGATTATTTTGATAATCAGGTATTCAAGCTAAAATGGAATTTTCTTTGTATTTTCATTCTTCAATTCATTCTTTTTTAATCATTATATTACTAATTGTTTTTAGAGGATTAAATTGATTAATTACTTTAACGTTTGGAATATTTAATTTTTTTCTTAAGTCTTTTATTAATCTACTTGCATTTTCTTCGCTTAAATTTTGAGCAGCTCTTAAATCTGGTTTAGAATCCAAAACAATATTTTTTGAATTTAATTGTTCATATAAACGTTTAATGTAACTAAATTGTTTTTCTGTAGTTCTATTATTTAACATTGTTTTAGACCTTTCTAATTAATCTTCTTTAGTAAACTTATATCATCTACCTTTTATACTTCTACCTGTGCATATTGAATTATGGATCGATTCAATACAACGCTTATACTTTTTTTCGGTTGTTGAAATTCCTCAAACTTTTTTAACAGCTTCTCTTGTAGAATCATACACCCCTATTAAATCACCATTTTTATCATAGTTGGCATAATAAAATTTTTTCTTTTTCATGTTTTTATCTTTCAATTGTTATCTTTGAAATTTTACACAAGTCATTAGAGCATTCTAATTCAATAATGTTATTTGAAAATTTATTAGGTTCTTTTTCGATATAAAGTTTTTTTATAACCTTTATAGGCTCGCAACAATTAGGACATGTTCAAGTCATTATTTTTCACCTCATAATTTGTAATAATTAATTCTTTTCCTATTTTACATTTCTTGTTACCCTTAGTATTTGAAGAAGTGTATTTTCATTCTTGTTCATAAATAAAATAATCTTTGAACATTTCTCTCGTTTCTAAAGAATCATCAATGCTTAAACAAAATAATGATTCTGATTTTGTTATTTTTTCCAATCAAATTTGAAATTCATTTCAATCTTTAGTTTTAAATCTATATCTATATGGTTTACCTTTATTAGAAAAATAAGGTGGATCTAAGTAATAAAAGCAATATTTGTTTATAAAAAAATTTATACAAGTTGAATAGGAATTACTCAAAAAACTTATTTTATTTTTATTATTTTGTAATAATTTTTGACATTCCAAAATTCTAATAAATTTATTTTGATTTCAATTTTGCTCTAGTCTTTGTTGTGTTCATGTTCCTCATTGTTGACCATTAAATGTTAAATTATTGTTCATTAAATATAATTTATGTGTACCTAAATTTTTGTCAGATCAATCACTTAAGTAATTAAGACTTGCATATGGATAAAAGTCTTCTTTTTCAAATAAAATTTTATGTAAACTAAACCATCTTCAAAATTGTATTAAAGAACTATCTATATCATTAAAAAAATAATAATTAAATAAATTTTCTCTTAAAGAATTTAAACCAACACTGCCTCCACCAAAAAATGGTTCAACATAAATCATTTCTTTAGTGTTTTTAGGAAAATATCTCTTAATTAAATTTCATTGTTTAGCTTTTCCACCAGGTCATGTTAATGGTGATATAAATTTATTGGGCATACTTTCTCCTTTTATTTTAAACTTAGGTTTTTTCAAGTTCTTCTAATATCTCTTTTAAAGGATATATAGTTACATCTTTTTTTAACTTTGTAATAACGAATTCATTTACTTCTTTTAAGTCGATTAATATTGTTAACACTATTTTTTCATTCTTTTCCATGTTTTTCATTTAATTGATGATTTAATATGGTACAGTTCTCGTAATGCAAAATTATATCCATCTTTTAATCCCCTTGAATAAAATCCATATCTAATATCAATATTTTCAATTTCTTTCTCTATTTTTTTTATACAATTGTCAATTATTTCAAAAATATCCATGTTCTCTCCTTTAGATTTGCATTTATATCTAGTTACTAGAAAATGGTTCAATAAACTCTAGTAACTAGATATAAATGCAAAAAAATAGACCAACAAATGGTCTATTTTTTTTTTTTTTTTATGATTACTTTTTTAAACTCAGTCTAAAGTTTTTTTTAGTATCTAGCTCTTTTTAGATATTGTCAGTAGCTAGCTCCAAATAATCCACAAGCAACCACCATATATCAAATTACAATTCCAAATACTTTTATGTTATATTGTAATTTAACTTGATCTTCTTTTTCGTTACCTTTTTGAGGTGCAAATAAGATAGATTCACTTGTTGTTTTGTTTGGTTTGTTTAAATTAGGATTTGCATTTTCTTTAATGTATAAGTTTTCTCATGCACTATATCTTATGTTAACTTTAAAATCAACAAGAGAAAATCTATTAATTAAAGAGAATTCTTCATAAAGGTAGTTTCAAGTCATCGGTGATGATTCTCCACTTAGGAAAACTAAAACTGGATGATTGAAAATGTTTAACATGTTATAAACATTATATCCTGTGCTTGAACTGTTTAAAGTTCATTCTTCATTTTTTTGGTTTATAAATGAGTGAATATCAAATGTACTATCTACTTTATTTGCAGGCATAAATAAATCTTTATAAAGTTGTAATGTAATGTAAGATATCATTTGCATTGAAGCATCTAGAGGTTTTCCATTACTATATTCAAATTTTAATCCATTATTTTCAGTTTCATATTTAAACATAGGCATAACTGATCCACCAACTCTATAAAATTGAGGTTCAAATCCATCATAGATAATTTTTTCTCCAGTATTTAATACTGAATCATATATATCTAATTGTTTTTTTTGAGCAGCAACTAAATTTAAGAATTTTTGCATTGCTGCGTTGTTTTCACCATATGATTCTTTCAACACTTCGATTGCAGGATCAATATCTGTTTTTACAAATTTTGTTTTATTTCCATTTTTTATTATGAAAGCATTTTCTTGAGTATCTTCAAAGTTAGAGTTTTCTAACCTTAATCTCATATCTTCAAGTAATCTAAAAATAGAAGTTCCTTGTAATAAATATTGTTCCATTGATAAAACTTTATTATTCATTTCAGAAGTTAATTTAACATTATAGTTACCTGTTTGTATTAAAAACTCTAAAAGAGCATTTGCATCATAAATATAAGTTGGAACTGAGTCTGTTGAAAAATCTTCAAAACTTATAACTTTATCAGTATCTCCAAAAAATACTGATCCGATATTTTTTTCAATAGTTGCAAAGAAGTTTCTATCACTTAGCAATCCAGATAATATATTTGAAGGTTCTGATTCTGAAAGAATATTATAAAAATATTGTCCAGCATTTAAGTTTGGATACATTTTGTAAATTTTTTCTTTTTGTTTTACAGTCTTATCAACAGATCCAATACCATTTGCTAAATTAGTAAGTACAGGAGCTGTTGAGAATGTTAGTGATAAAACAATCATAGTAGCTGTAGCTGCAAAGAAAGAAATAACTTGTGAAATTAACATTGCAATTGAAGCAAATAATAATCCATATAGATATCAAAATCCAAGACTTGATAAAAGTATTGACATACCGTTATTTTTTTCAAATTTTATTCCTAATGATATTAAAGTATTTAGAATAAAATTTATTGAAACATAACTCAATACAGCTATAAGAATAACCAATATTCTAACTAAAAAACTTATAGAAGGACTAATACCTGATCTAAGTTCAATATTTTGAATACCAGTTGTTTTATGTAATCTCATTAAATAAATACAAAGCATTGATATAAAAATAGATAGTAATAATATACCACTAATGTATTGAATAGATATTAATATAGAAAATACTGAATAATTTATTTTTCCATTTTCTCCATTTACAAAATACATTGTCAATGTTAATATGACATTTACAGCAACAAACAATATTCCCGCTGTAAGTAAAGCTGTACTTTTAAAAGTATTTTTTAAATTAATTTTTAATATAATTCAAAAGTTCATTCAGTTAACTTTTTCATAATCTTGAACTTTTGATTGTGCTTTTTGTTTTTTGAATTTTTTTATAACATCTACAGTTGATTCAACTTGAGGGTTATTTTCTAAAATTTTATTTTCACTCATTTAAATTGCCCTCTTTTCTAGTACAAGTCTTTAATAATTTCTTTATTAAAGACTGGTTTTTCAATAAATTTTTTATAGATGTCTAATATTTTTTCTTTTGAATTATCAAATTTTTCTTTATATACTATTTTTCCATCATTTATGATAACAACATGAGTTGCTATTTCTTCTAATTCCTCAATAAGGTGACTTGTAATTAAGATTGAAACATTTAAAGAATTTAGGATCTTAATAATTTCTAAGAATTCAATTTTTGATTCTATATCTAAGTTAGCAGTTGGTTCATCAAAAATAATATATTTAGGTGAAAGAACAAGTGCTGAAACCATGGCAACTTTTTTCTTTGTACCAGATGATAAGTGTTTAATTTTTGTGTTAATGAATTGTGTTATTCCAAGCAATTCATAAATTGGTACAGTTTTTTCTAACATAGCAGCTTCTCTCATACCGTGAGTTGCACATGTATATCTAACATATTCATAAACAGTCATGTTTCTTGGTATGTAATCAGTATCTGGGAAAAAAGCTATTTTATTTAAATTCTTATTTTTGAATAAATCTTGACCATCAATCAAGATTTCTCCTGTATGAAGTTTTAATTCTCCAGAAATTGCTCTAATAGTAGTTGTTTTACCAGCTCCGTTGTTTCCAACAAAGACAACTATTGATTTTTCAGGAATTTCAAAGTTAATATCCCTGATACCTTTATCTTCATTAAAGATTCTAGTTACATTTTTTAGTTCTATCATTTTAAAATTTCCTATCTATTTTTTATTATGTCTAAAGCTTGAGTATTTAACATTTTCAAAACCATTGTTGAAAGTAAATACAGGGAATCAATCTTTATTATTTCCATAATATTCAATATCCATACCCACATATTTATATTTCTCAAATACTCCTAATGGTTTTTCAATACTTGATCTTCAAGTAAGAGCTAATTGAGCCATCTCGAATTTTTTTTCTCCCACATTAAGGATTGAAATTTTTGAGGCTAATTCATTTGCATTCTCCATTGTTTGATTGTTGTCAATTGCTATAGAAACAAAATTATTAGCCCATTCAAAAACAGCTTTATAATTTTCTGGTGTTTGATCTACCATTTTATAAATCATGTTAGTGATTTCTTCTATAGAGTTTTCTTGTTCTTTATTTGCTGAATTTAAAACATCTCCATAACCGCCAGAAGATATAACTATTGTTGTCAATCACCCTTTTGTAAGAAAAACTTCTTTTAAAGGAGTATTTAAGAACGAACCAACACCTGAATCACTAATAAAACAATTTATATCTCCAGAAATAGTTCCTCTATCAAAAATAAAGTTGTCAGTTAGAGCTTTTCCTAGAATATTTAAGTCTATTGTTCAAGAATTATTTTCAATATCTATTTTTATAGGATAATCATTACTTGTAACTTCTTTACTTAGTATGTCATCTAATTTTTCTTTATTGAAATAAATATCAGATGTTGATAGTATCGCTTTTTCAATACTTGTATAAGCATCATCTAAGTATGCATAAGTAGATTCTGATTTAATTTTACCTTCAACAACCTCTTTAATTTGATTTGTAACATTTAAAGTTACAACAGTGTTACCTTTATCGTATTTAACTTCAACGTTATCTTCTTTTTCTACTTCTTTGTAGTTAGAGTAAACATCAGGAGCAATAACTATGATGTTATCAGTTCCTTCTTTTAAATAGGCATTTACATCAACAACACCTTCTACACCATAGTCAACTATTCTTTGATTAAATTCATCTCCATTATAAAAAGAGATCATTTCTTCGATACTATTTACACTATTTACTTTATCTACATAGAAAGTTATAGCTGCATATCTTAATTTATAAGTATCTACTGTTTTTAGTTGTTCTTTTCTTATTACAACATCACTACAAGCAACCACGCTTCCTGCAGTTGAACCTGTAATTAAAGCTACACTTAGCAATTTAATTAGTTTTTTCATCTTAAATTTCCCCTTAAATACATTAAAAATTTTGTCTCAATTAGACGTACCTATAACATTATAACTAAAATATAAAAATATTTTAGGTTTTTTCAAATCTTTTTAAAATTAAATTTAAAAGATAAAAAAAGAGGTTTTCACCTCTTTTTTTAATAAGTAATTAAACTCTTTGTATCAAATTCTTGGAATAATTCAGGTTCATGTAAGAATGATAAATCAGCTAGAAAAACAATACCATTAACTTTTGCTTTTTCTTGATGAACAAGATCAACAATAGCTTTCATTGTTCCACCAGTTGCTAAAACATCATCTACGATAACTACGTTATCGTTTTCTTTTAAGTCACCAACATGGATTTGAATATGACCTTTTCCGTATTCAAGTTCATATTCAACATCTTTAACTTCTCTTGGAAGTTTTCCAGGTTTTCTAACCAATACAAATCTACAATTTGCAGCATAAGCTACAGCTGATGCAAATAAGAAACCTCTAGCTTCTGGAGCTACAATAACATCTGCTTTTTTCTCTTTTACATATTCAACCATTTGATCGATAGTGTATTTAAAAGCATCTTTGTCATTTAATAAAGGTGTTACATCTTTAAATGTAACTCCTTCTATTGGGAAGTTTTCAACATCTCAAATATATTTTTTTAAGTCCATATTTAGTATCCTCTTATTAATCGTTAATTCCTTCTATGATTTGTTCTTCATTTGAAACATATAATCCATTAATGAAACGTTTTCTTGCAAGTTTGTTTCTAATTCTTATTTGTTCAAATACAACTCATAGCGGCAATGATACAAATAAAACAACAAAACTAGTAATTATTGTTCCAATAATGATTGAAAGACCAAATGATAATATTGTTGGCATAGTAACTATTATTACAGCTCCCACCAATGTGTAAAGAGCAACTAATAAGGCACATCTAATAATTCCAAATCTGAATGATTTTACTAAAACTTCAGATAAGTAATCATTTTTCTTACCAACTCTATTTATTTTTATTTTATTCTCTTTTTTGATTTTTTTGAATTCAATTTTCTTATTATGTTTAATTTCTTTAAATTCTAATTTAAGTTTTTTCTTCTCTTCTTTTGAAAGCTTATTTGTTCTGATATTTAAGTTCATTTCATTTCTTAATTTGAACAATTCATCATTCATTTGTTTTTTGAATGTTTTTGTATCATAAACAATTTCAATTTCTTGTTTAAAGAATTCAATCATTGATTTTTCGTTTTTAGCAGATATTAATGATCTTGCTTTTCCAAAAATCATAAATAATGAAGTAATTGCAAATAATAAACTACCTACAATTGCTATGATTGATGCATTTCCTAAAGGAATTTGTAATGCAGTGATTGCAGCTACAGTGAAAACTGGTGCAAGTATTATTGCAATTACCATTGCAATATAGTAAGTTCATTTAAATCTAATAACTATATAAATTAATAGAGCAAGAATGATAGCAGCTATAGTAATGATTATTTGTGTTAATGTTCATAACATTGTAGCTGGTCTAATTGCTTTTGTAATAAACCCACTAACTTCAGTAATATCAGAGTTTTTATAAACTTTTAATTCAGTAAATAACTTTTTAACTACTGTTGATTGTTTTAAATCTCTTGTATAAACAGTTAAAGTTATTCAATTTTGTTGTGATGAGTTTCCATTGAATACAAATTTATCTCCAAATGAAACTGAATAGTTTTGATTTTTATATTTTTTATTTAAATTTAAACTATCTGATAAGTAATTTACATAATAAGCATCTGAAAATACAAATTCTAAGTATTTAGAAGAAACTTCAGCTCTTTTTAATTCAACTGCTTCTTTTGAATCTTCATCATTATTTGTTTCTCTAAAGTCATCAAACTCTTTTACTATACTGTCTCTTTTTTCCTTTAATGGATTTAATTTAGGATCTTCATTTTCAAAAGGTTCTTCTTCAATTGAAGAATAAAGAGTAGTAATGTTGTCTCCTCATAAAGTATAGTCTGTTCTTCCACCAAATGTGTGGTCAAATCGCAATCCAAACAAGAAACCAAAAGCAATTGATAAAGCTAGAGTTATTGCCCCAAATAGAGAAACCATTTTAGTACCGTTTTTAATATTTTTCTCGACAGCTTTTATTTTTAGTTTTTCATTTGCAGTTGCAATTACTTGCCCCTCTTCTTCGATTATTGTTTGAGTATTATCATCTCTTATAAAGATTAAATCATTAATTTTAAAGTTTAATTTTTGAATTAAACTTGCTTTTTTGTCTTTATCTAAAGATTCAACTTTCTTTTTAAGTTTTTCAATTTTAAAGTTTAATTTTTCTTTAGCTTTTAATTGCTTTTTATCAGCTTTTGAAACTTCTTTTTCTTTGATTAGAGCTAATTTATCTTTTAAAGATTTTAATTTATCTTCTAAACTTGAAACTAGATTCTTATCAAAACCTGGTTTTGATTCAACTTTTTTAATTTTATTTTCTACTCTTGATATTTTATAGTTAATAACAAACTTACCTTGACTTGCAAAGTCAGTATTTAAAGCAAATAGATATGATTTATTTGCAATTCATTGTGAATTCATTATTAATTTAAATAATATAAATCCAATTAATATAGTGAATATTAAAGTAAAGAAAGCACCCATAGCCAACATGATAGCCATAGATCTAATTGCATTTGATGTTAATCAGAACATACACATTGAAGGAACCAATAAAGCTACAACTAAATCTGCAGCAATACCAACATTTTCTTTAATAGAAATATTGAAACTTGTTTTTAGACCTCTTTGTTTTAAGAAATAACTTTCTTTCATATTCTCAAACAACGTTGAGAATATTTCCATATTTAAAGCAATTAATATGAATGTACATATTATAGTTTCAGGTCCAACTGTTAAACCAAATCAACTTAGAGATAATAATGATAGACCTATAATTGATAATGTAATTATCATTGAAAATAAACCTAATAATCTATAGAAAAATGTCATGTAAAGCATTAATGCTAAAGCTATTATCATTAAGAAAATAATTCCTGTTCAAAGCATTATCATTGAAACAGTTCCACTTAAAGTTGCTATAGAGTTAACTGTAAATACAAAACCTTTACCTGCAGAGTTAAATAAAGAAGCTCCAATTCTAGCCTTACTTTCTGATGCAACTTTTGTAATTAAGTTAGTTCCATCAATATAACCTGCTGCTGAAGGATCTGAACTTTTTGAATCAACTACTGTACCATCAAATAAAAAGTAGTTTGTTTGAAGGTTTTCAAAGTAAGTTTCATCAAGTGAAGCCTTTTGATCCTTTACAAATTTAATTAATGTTTTGTTAATAGTTTCGAAAACCTTATTAACTTTCATTTTACTATCTTTTAAAGTTTTACTACTGTCATATAGGTTTATATTTGAAGAATATCTTCCATCATCTTTAAAATCTTTTGTAACAGCATTTGAATCATAAACATATTTTGATGTTTCTGATAAATAAGTAAATGAATCTGATATTTTAATAAATTCACTTGCAGTTGCTATATTTTTATCATCTGGTGCTATTAATGATCCAGTTTTCTTTGTAACTATTTGGTTTGTTCCAACAACATCTCATTGACCATAAAACATATCGTAAAGAATATCTTTAGTTTCTTGAGATGTATCTGATTTATTATAAATTCCTCTTAAAGGTTCTAAAATAGCTTTAAAGAAATTTTCGATTCTATCTTCTTTTTCACCTTTAATTAAGTTGTGATAGTTTCTAATATCATTGTAAAAACCATCTGCATCTAAAAGAATAAATAAAGGAAGTGAGGCAGTTGTTTCTTGCCCTTGTGTTGTACCTTCTTCACCACCAGATAGTAAACCTTTAAAGTTTTCACCGTTTAGTTTGTAACTAATTGCAGCACTTTTAACATTACCTTGTTGAACAAAATCAGATTTTGCTCCTGTAAAGTATTCATTAATACCTTTTCTTTCATCTCCAGAAAATTGAACATCATTTAAATCTGTTGAATTAAGTAAAACAATTCCACCATTTCTTTGAATTTGGTTTTTAAATATTGTTTCATTTTGATAAGCATCTATTGGTGATAAAACTTTTAAAAAGTTTTGACCAGCTTGTTCTATTATTATTTGATTATTACCCATTGGGTTTAAACGTTGATCTAAGGCTTTTGCACCCTCTTTAGCATTTCCGTTTGGCTGACCATTAGCATTTTCTTCTTCATTAAGATTATCAACTGAAACAAGAGCTGAGTAATAACCTTTAAAGTCTGAACCCAACCTAATGTTTTCTGAGAATTTTCAACTAGAGAAAACTATCCCTAATATTAATGAACAGATTATCAATAATATAGCAAAACTTTTGAAAACTGGTTTCTTTTTTTTGTTGCTAATATTTTTTTCGTTGATACTCAACTTAACCACTATCTTTCTAAAATGCTTTTTAAATCATTTTCTATTGAACTACTTTTATCTAAAATTGCGCTTAAATTTAGATACTCAAATACTTTATTAATTTTTATATTCATAATAAAGAAGGATAAATCATTTAAATCTACTATTTTATTATTTTTAAATATGACGTTTTTTAAATAAGATATCAAGTCATTAAAAGTTATTTTACTGTACTCTTTTCTTATTTCTGCTAACTTCAAATCTAGCATTTCATAAATAATTTCCTTCATGTTATTTTCGTTCATAAATCACCACTACTTACATAATTATAAATTAAAAAAACTAATAAATTACATAAATTTACTAGTTTTATTGAAAAAATATTAAATTTTACAAGTTTTTCTCAAGTTCTTCTTTTTTAGGTTTTGCTTTCTTTTTTCTTTGTTTTTTAGTTAGTTTCTCATTTTCTTTTTGAGCTCTAACTATAGCAATTTGCCTAATTTTTTCTTTTTCTAACTCATCTGTTTCAATTTTTGTTCTAATAATTGATCTGTCATCATTCTTTTTAATCTCATAATTAAATAAACCTTTAACAGATTTGGTATTAATTGCATTAACTTTAGCTTGTGGATCTGTCATAAAGACATCTCTTTCAATTTTATCCCAATCCATCACAGACATAGCAACCATAATTACGCTTCTGTGTAAGTAGTTACCATTAATTCTGTTAATGCTATCTCAAGTTAAAATATCGTTTTGGAAACCATTATCAAGTAACATTTTGTTAATTTCTTTTGGTACATTTGTTGTAATCATATAAGTTCTAACTGTGTATTTAGGATAGAAGTGATTTGTTGACATCCCAGCACACATTACAAGTGTAAATGATGCAAACAATGATGGACCAAATACGAAAAGGATTTTGATTTTAGCAATAAGACCTGTACCACCAGCAATATTTTTTAAATCATTTCCATAACCGTTTTTACATACAAATTCAACCAAAAAATTGTATTGGTCTTTGTTAAAATCCGTTGGCATGATATTTATATACATATCAGGAGTTCCTGTTAAACCAAATCAAGCTGCAAAAACAGGATCTCACTGCAGACTGCCATTTTTATTTATGATAGCTCCATTATTCATTGCATGGTTTCACATAGATTCTAACAAATCTCTATTTCCCATATAGTTTCCATTTTGCAATACATCAATTTTTATATCAGAGTTAATTAACTCTAAAGGAATAATTAATGTATTTAAAACAATAACACAAGCCAAAATAATTAAATTAACTTTTCTATTCAATGAACCAACAGGTTTATTTGTTTTATTTGATAAATAAACTGTTAGAAAGTCTAATCCACCAGTTGAAGAACCAATTTTATAAACTATTGAATATGAAAATCCTAAAATGATTCCTCCTAATGCACCAAAAATAAATAATCAAATCCCAGTATTTCATGCTCCTGGCATTCCTGAAATTAATTGAAAGTTAACAATTAAGTGAAATTCTTTAGGGTTTATATAAGGTAATGCTTGGAAAATTTGGTCAAATCCAATTTGTAATAATACAAATAAGAAAGTGGTAAAAGTGAACTTTTTACCTAATTTTAAATAACCAAACACAAACAATGGAATATTAATTATTAAATAGTAAACGAAGTAGAAAGATGATTGTAAATCAACTTGTTCTTTACCAGGAAATGTTAGTGTTGCAAAGAAACGAGCTATCGCTCCAACCCCAGCTGGGAAAAGTCCTGCTCTACCAGTAACAGAAATAAAGTAGTCAAATGTTAAAGCTATTAAAAAGGCAGCTAAAACTATTTTTAATAAATCTTTAATAAACTTTGTTCTAAAGTATTGTTTAACTAAAAGTTTTTGTTCTCTTTGAGACATTACTTTTGTTTCAAAGTTTAATAAAAGATCTCCATCAATATTGATTCCCTTATTCATTTCTTTTGCTAATTTATTAATTGATTTTTTTTCTTCTAGAGATTGGAATTCAATTGTTTCATCATCCATCATTTCATCAACTGATTCAGAAATTTCATTACTTAATTCAGTCATATCTAATTCATTTGTTGCCATTTTTTTATCCCTTCGTGTTTATGAATCAATTAATAATAGTTTAATTAAAAAAAGACATATACTAATATCTTTTTTTAATTATTTTTTAACTTTGCTAATTATACTTGATAATCCACCAGTTTCTCTTTTTTTCTTTTGTCTTTGTAAAATTAATTCTCTTAAAACATCAGAATCATATGCTGATTTACCTTGGCTTTTTGCTTTTGAAATTATGTCATCTTCTCTTTTTTTGTCTGGGTCAATTCATTTTTCCCCATTAGCTTCTGCTCCAGCTCTTTTTGCATGTTTTATAATTGAAGCTAAATTAGTTGGGTCAAAAGTTTCTTCAATAACTCCTTCAAGTTGTTCAACGTCTTGGGTTTGTTTTTCATCATCAAATTCAATGCTAGATAACTCTAATAAATCTTCTATCAAAAGACTTATACTATCATCTAGTTCAACTTTTGATTTTGTTTTTTTATTTGACATACAAACAACCCCCTTTTACAAGATTACTATATACTAAAAAATAAAAAAAATCACTACTAGAGTGATTTCATTTATTTTCTATAAGTTTTTTAAACGAATTGTAACTTTGAATGATCCAACTTTTAGTGGGTCATAATCGTTTCTTGTAATATCAACAACTGTGTAAGTTCTTTGATCTTTTGCTGAGTAACCACCAAATACTACTGGTTGGTTAGCTCTTGATTTAGTTTGCACGAAAACTGGTAATTTTGCAGCTCCCATTGCTGGAATTTTGAAGAATACTACTACTTTTTCGTAAGGAGTTTCAACTTCTGCTAATTGTTCGTTTAAGTGTTTTACAAATTCGTTTGCTACTAATTTTGAACCATGTTTTGGATCTTCAACGAATTCATGTGTTAAGTTGTTTGTAATGTAGAATGAAATTGCTGCATCAACTGTTACAAGTAAATGTTTTTTAAGAACTGTTGTTCCATCATAAGTATATGATGATTTATCTTGTGAACGGTCAGCAATTGCTTTTGAAACTGCTTTACATACATCTTCCATTGAATGAATTTTTGATGTTTTAATATCATATTTAGCTGATTTATTTCATAATAATTCATCGTCGTTTACATGAATGTTTGATAAGAACATTAATTTACGTAATCATTTTTTAGGAGCATTTTTTCATTCGTCTTCCCCTAAGATTACTTTACTTGGTCCTTCATCGTCTAATTTAGTTTTCATAACTTCAACGATGTCAACTGCTTCAGGAGAAACTCCTTTTTTGTCAACTAACATTAAAGATGGTCCTAAACCAGAAATCAATGATGTTGCGTTTCTTTTGAAACGTTTTGCTCATGCATCATGAAAAATTTCGAATAATTCGTTAATAACTTCTAATTCATCGTTTGTAGATTTTGTAAAGTCTAATACATATCTTGATGATAATAAGTTAAATAATCTTGCTAATAAGTATTTTAAAGTATTAGCTGTTTCATAGATTTTAAATTTGTGTAATGGATCATTATCTCATGGAGATAATGCATTATTATACATAACTTTCATCGCAACAAAGTTAACGCTTGATTTTTTAGCTATTTGAGCTAATGCTCCAGCTTCTGTATCAATTACGTCGATTGTTTGACCATATTTGTCAACCATTTCTTTGAATTGTTTTGAGTTATAAATTAACATATCAGCAGTACCAACAATACCATCTGAAACACCTAGTTTAAAGTTTTTAACTTGGTTTACAAATTCTGTATTGAAAGCGTATGCTTCTGGTTCATGAACGATTTGTCCATATTTAATATCTTTGAATACTGTTAAGTCTGCATCTCTATAGATGAATTTTGTAGCCATAACTGTATCAGTTGTGTCAAATTTATCATTTGTTGATAAAGCTAAGTCTACGTTTAGAACTGTTTCTAAAGCTGGGTATTCTTCCATTAAATAAGTAATTGCCATAGCAGCATTTGCTTTTCCATAACCGATTGTAGCGATTACGAAAAATTTCCCTCTGTATTTAACGTGTTGAATAACCATATTTCTTCATCAATATTTTCTTACAGTTTTAATTCCTGGACGGTCTTTAACTGTAAAGTAAGCTGTTGAAATAATACCGATCATTTCTAGTCACCTCTTGTTTTTTTCTCTATTACCTCTATCCTCTGCAATATCCTGCAAATATAAAGATTACTTTCATTATACTAAAAAGTTGCAAAAAACACTACTTTTTTTCAATAAAAGTGAAATTTACTTAAAAACTTCACTTTTTCATATATTTAAGCTATTGATTTGATTTGTAGCTTGCTTTTTTTTGACAATGAAAAGTTAATTGTTATTTCTTTTCCTTGAATTACAGCTTTATAAGCATAATTTGATAACTTATTTACACTTTGTGCTTGTAAGTTATATACATCATTGTAAATATCTAACTTTAATTTAGCTTGATTTTGATTGTAATTTTCAATGATTGAACCATTTTGTCCATTTGGTTGTGTTAATCAATCAGTTAATTTATTCATTCCAGCTAAATCTGTAACTATCCCTGATAAATTATCTACAAATTCACTGTATTTAAATGATTCATCTTTAATTCCATTGTTTAAATCTAAAATAGATCTTAAACCACTTATTAAATTTGATAACTTATCAAAATCTAATAAGAAATTACCTTTAGCTGATGTATTTTTAATTTTTGAAAATATTTCAGTTATTGATAATTCTGTTTCTAAAATATTTACTCGAGAACCTTCTAGAATTGTCTTTATATTTATGTTTTGTTCAACATTTTTTCCCATTGAATTAAGAATTAACTTAACGAATTCTCCACCATAAAGTCCTTCTCAAATTGAGTCTTTTGCTACACTTGTATTTATTAACTCTTTAACTATTTTTTGAGCAACTTCTGGTAGTTGAGATCTAACAAAAACACTATTTAAACATTTGAACAAACCATTTATTGAGTTGTTTGAAATAATTGTATTTACAAGTTCTAAAATACCACTTCCGATATTTATGTTATCTTTTATACCAGTAGTTATTAATTTTTTATTCATTTCATCAGAAAGTTTTATGGAAGGAATAATGCTGTTAAATAGAGCTTGAATTAATGGAGATAGGCCCTCTTCATAGATTATTTCATCAGAAAGGACTCCTAAAATTGGTGTCGCAAAATTCCCTATACCTATAGTTTTAATCTTTGGATTTTCATAACTTTGAAATAATACTGACAGCATTTTTCTTAAACCACTTCCATCATTGTAAGTATCTACAATTAAATCTAAAGCAGCAATTATGTCCAATTTGTTATTTTTTACATCAAAGTTATTTTTTCTAAATGTAGTAATATCTTTGAAATAGTTTCCTGTTGAAGTTGATAAACTAGATACTCCTTGAGCTGTGTAAACTATCATAGTTCTTGCAAATCTTATAATTTCAGCAATAGCTGGTAGATCTACAATTAAATCTAAGTTAATAGTTTTTTCTTTTTTGTTGATAGCTGTTAAGTTTTTAGTAAGTTTTTCAACACTTGCTAAAAAAGCATCTCCAGTTGAGTTTTCTTTATTTGGTATTTCAATTGTTTTTGTATTTCTTAACATGAAATCAATTGAATTTGATAAACCCATTAAAGCAGAGTTGATTGTTTCTTGATTTGTAAATCCTTCATAAATATCATTTGAAAATGCTTTTGATAATAAATCGGCATTTTCTTTAGAAAGTATATTGTCTAGATATCCAGTTAAATAATGATTTTTTAAAACACCAGTTATTTGAGGCAATACCAAAACAGAGTTGAATAGAAACTTAATAAGTTTTCCACTTGCTAACATATCAATTAAATTTGGTAATGTTACAAATAAAGTTTCTAATGATGTCGCGCTTTTTGGTTTTAAACCTTCTTCAAGTTCATAGCCATTCACAAATGGATTTTTATCCATATATTTGTCGTAAAGCTCACCAAATCTTGAATATGCAGTAATATCTTCATCAATGTTATTTTCAAAAACTGTTGAAATATCTTTTATTCTTTTAACTTTAAGTATTTCATCCATTTCATATTGATAGTCATAACCTTTATTTTCATTTAAATAAGCTGCCTTAGCAATTTGTTCAACTAGAGTTTTTACTGAATTTTCATTTAGTTTCATATCTTTTGTTGCACAAGAAACTAATAAAGTTGCAGGAGAAACTGTTATTAAAGTTGCTCCAAGTAGGCTTAATATTTTTTTCATATTATTTAAAACCCTTTAACATTTCTTCTAACATTATTGTAGAAACATACTCGTGAACTTTTTTTGTTGGGTGAACAAAGTCTGTAAAGAAATATTTTTCCATCAATTTATCTCTTTGTTCATTATTTTCATAACCATTAGTTTCTAAAGCATTAGGCATTTTGATATTTACTTGTACTTTTTTAGGATTGTTTTCTTTTAAATATTCTTTTACTTCTTTTAATTCTAGTTTTTCTTCAATTTCATTTAATGGCATTTCTATTTTATTTTTGTCCATTTCGATTGAAATTTCAGGATTTCCACTAAAAGCAACATTGCTTACATATTCGTCTTCGTTTGAAATGGTTTCAGTTTCTAAAAGATGTTCTCCATAACCTTTTTGTAAAACAGGAAATGAATAATCACCTTCATATAATGGAGAATAAATTAATTTATCTCCATAGTAAGTTTTCACTTCTTTAACTACTTTTTCTATTTTTAGTTCATATTCTTTTCCCAAATCAATTATTTTTTGTTTTTCTTCTTGACTAGATTGAGCATATCTTGGAATGTTATCCATAATTGGAGGACCCATGAAAAACACATTTTCAACACCATTATTTAATAATGTAAATAATGAGTTTCTAAGTTTTTCGATAGAGTCATTCATATAATCAATTACAGCTTTATCATCTCCTGCTTGTTGACTTCCAATCATTGAGAATAAATCATTTCCTCCAATTTCAAAAAACACTAAGTCATTTGAAGATATTTTTTGTTGAGAAATCATTACTCTTGATTGTTCTTCAATACTTACATCATTTAATAAAACTCCACCCGCTAAAGGATCTATCTTTGCAGCTGTTGCTCCACCAATTGAATAGTTTTTACCATATACATCGTTTTCACCATTCAATTTTGAAAATTTGTTACTTGATTTTAAATTTTTAAAGTTTAATTTATTTCCAATATTGTAAGCTGTTGTTGGACCATTTGAAAATGCATTATGGTGAACACCATTTTCATCATCAAATCCATACCCTCCAGATAATTCAATATTAAAGTCTAGCATTTTATCTAGACCAGTTGATACTACAAACTTATCTTTTACATAAGTTGTAAGTCCATCAACATCACTTAGTGAATCACCAATTATAAAATAATTGGTAAAGCCTTTATGAGTTGTGGGATCGACACTTGTATCGATAGCTTTTGTTTTATCGATATCTAATCCAATTTTCAATGGATTTCTTTTACTTGACGCTGGTTTTTGTGGCATACAAGATACAGTTGCACTAACTGTAGATATTGAAAATGCCCCCACCGCCATTAGTGAAAGTAATTTTTTCATGTTTTCCGTCCTTCTTATTACTATTTATTAGTTCATCTTTTTTTCAAGATGAAGAATGAAGTTATTCCTGCTGGAATAATTAATATATTTAAAAATCACAAAACAGTTGCTACTCTTAAAAATACCAGAGTTGATGTAAAGTTAGGTGCTTTTAAATCTTTGACTGTTACATATTCGATTTCTTCTTTTTTATCAAGATTTTTGTTTAAAAATGGATTAGTTAATTTCATTGCGAATTTAATTGAATCAATTTGAGTATTCAAAAATCATACTTTATTGTTAAGAATGTTTGTGCCTATTGAGTTTTTTACAGTTATACCATTTAATCCTGGTCCGCTATATTCTATTTGAGAGTCATAATCTTCTTGATCTCAAATTGTTTGTTGTTCTAACGATAAATCATAAACGTCTTTTGAATAGATTTCACTTAAACCACCTGGTTTAAAAATTCATTGAAGTCCTGTGTTTACAAAACCAAATGAATGGAATTCTTGTGCAATAGCTTTATCGAATTCTATTACATTAATTCCAACATCATATAGATCTATTTCTTCTTTGTTTTCAACTTTTTGACCTCAGTATTTATCAAATCACTCTTCTGAAAATTTTATATAAGCTTCATAGTGTTCATTGTAATCATTTGAGTCATAAAAATTAATTGTAGATAAAGCATCAGCTTTATATGAGTTTTTTATTACGTTATTTATCATCTCTTCATATAGTGGATGAGCAGGGTCAAATACATAT
This sequence comes from Spiroplasma endosymbiont of Diplazon laetatorius, assembly GCF_964019625.1. Taxonomy (NCBI): domain Bacteria; kingdom Bacillati; phylum Mycoplasmatota; class Mollicutes; order Entomoplasmatales; family Spiroplasmataceae; genus Spiroplasma; species Spiroplasma endosymbiont of Diplazon laetatorius. The sequence goes on along the minus strand of NZ_OZ026458.1, from coordinate 377,794 downwards.
TTCCCCTCAGGCATAATTCTTTTCAGTTGTTTTTCAACACTGTTAATGAAAGTTAATGATTCAATTCCCATACCAGGAATTATCATTATTGTTGATAAGAAAGAAAAAAATCCTACAAGAGATAGTATTAATATCAATACTACCTTTTGGGTTTTATTCTTTAGTTGTTTCATTTTCTCCCCTTTTTCTTTTGGTTAAAAATATTTTACTACTTTCAAAATAGTTTTAATAAAATATTTTTATTTTTTTAAAAAAAGAAAAACAGAGTTTTACTCTGTTTTGTATATTTCTAAAACTATATTAAACGAATTAATAACAACTCCACTAATTAGCCTTCCTTGGTGACGTTCGAATTTGTCATCAACTGAATTAACCATTATAGTTTGTTCACGATTATCAATCATTCCATTAATATTTGTAACTGTTAATAAACCTTCTTTTAATATTTTTGATAAGAAGAAAGGATCTGATTGTGAAAGAACCCCATATTCCATTCTTCCCAAATAACCATAACCAGTTATTTTTGCATCAATTAGTTTATATTCTCTAACAATGTTTTGAAGCTCTTGATCAATAACATCACCTTGTTCTAAATAAACAACAAGTAGATTTGATTTTTCTCTAACTATCATAATTATTTCTCCTTATCCTTGAGCTTCTTGTTTCTTTTGTTCAAGCTCTTTTAATTTTTCTTTTTGTTTTGCTAATTTTTTAGATTTAGGATCATCTAAATGTTTTTCTCTAAAACGTTTTTTATCTCTAATTGAGTTTAGCTTATTAATTTGTTCATCACGATAAGCCACTTCTTCTTCTTTAAGTTCTCTTAAGTCTCTTAAAGTTTCATTTAGTGATTTAACTATTTGATTTGTTGCAAAAGGATCATTTGGATCGTAATACATAACATTGTCAAATATTTCTTGAGTATCAACGTTTGGCATTGTACCCACAACAAGAGAATGAAATCTATTGTAGTTATCTTTTAAATCAGCTATTTTAACTCTTGTAGAGTTTGGAAGCGAATCCATCATAAAGTCAGATATAAATAATAAGTCTGCTCTTTTGAAGTCTTCTGAGTGCATTTTTTCAATTACTTTTTCAAATGCTGGTTTTGCATTTGTTTTACCATAAAATGACTTAGCTAAAAATTCTAACATTTTTTCAATATTCACATTTCTTCCATGAATTGTAAATTCATCTACATGTTGATTTGCAAAGTTAACAAATACTAAATCTCTGTATTCTTTTAGAGCAACTTTTGCAACAGCAATAGATAGAGCTTTTGCAATATATTCTCCCGAACCTTCCATCGAACTTGATGTATCTATACAAATAATAAATTTACCTTGTTCTAACGGGATTGGAGCTTCATATTCAACTTCTTCAATTTCATGTTCTATTATATTTTCGTTTGATTCAAATAAGAAAGTTTGTAATTGACCTTCAACGAATTTTTTATAAAATATAATTTCCAAATCTTCATCAAAAAGATTGGCAAATTCCATTGGAAGCAATCTTTCTAAATCTTTTGAAACAGTTAATCCAACTATTTCTTCTGGGTTATAAGGTAATTTAACTTGTGTTGGATAAGTTACAACTTGTTCTGTAATGTTAATTTCCATTAAGTCATCTTCACCATTTAATCTACCAAGCATTTCAGCAATCATTAAAATAGAAGGATCTTTATATAAGAATTCAGCAAATCTAGCAATTGATTCTATATTTTGGTTTTTTAATTCATCTTCAATATTTGCAACTTTTCCAAAAACATCATACATGGTGTTATATATTTTTGCATATTTACCATAGTTTTTAATGATTGAATAAACTTCAACTAAATAGTTATATCTTAAATCTTCAACAGCTTTCATTCTATAGTCAATGATTCTTTTTGTTAACATAAAAGTTCATGTTCTAAAAAACTCTGTTAGTCAGTCTCTGTCTTTTAACTCTAAATAACCATTATCTATTTTTCATCTCATTGTATCAATATATGTTGAAAAAGGAGAATCGAATTCATCAAGTTTGTTTTGAATTAAATTTAGATTTTGAGCAAAACTAACTTCATCAAATTTATCAGAAACATAGTTGTAATAAACTATTTCTTTTCTTATTGGTTCAGGAAGTTTTATTTGTTTTATAGTAGATAGGTTTGAAGCAGAATAAAAATTATTGATTTTATCATCTAATTGTTCTGCTGCATATTCGTGATCTTTTTTGAAGGCTAGAAATTCACTATTATGAAGATCTTTTCTTCTAAGTTTCTCAATTTCTTGTTTGATTTCACTTATTGGTTTTTCTAGATCGAATTCCATAATAGTTCACCTTCTTTTAATTACATTTCAACTTCGAATTCTAAGTTATCAATTGGACTATTTGATACATCAACATTTGCTAATTCTTTTTCTCTTTCGATTTGTTTTTTAGTTTTAGTATCAAAAGCTTCAGCTATTTTCTCATTGTAAATGTCTTCAAAGAAAATACAGTCCATGTTCATGTATTTTTTGTATTCTTTAAACATTTTTGCAGAAACTTCTTTATATTGTTTTTCTAAATCAATAATTGTATCTGCTAAACTAGCCATTTGATCATTAAATTCATTTGGATTATCGTTTTGTAATAAGTATTTTTTGTTTTCATTTACAAATAAGATTTGATCTGATTTGTAAGCTTTAACTAAAGTTTTTTGACTTCCTACATATTTGTTTAGGTTTGGACCAAAGTGTAGGTCAATTTCAAACTCTTCATTTGTAAGGTTTCTAATTTTATTTCAGTCTCCTGCAGATATGAAACAAACTTTGTAATCTTCTCCACCATCTGTAAAGTTAATGAAGTAATAAGTTCCTCCAAGAGCACCTTTAAATGGATCTGTATAAGGAGTAAGTCTTAGATATTGTGCTTCAATTTGTCCAATTTGTGAGTTGATTGAATCAATTTGGTTCATCAAGTTTTTCTTTTCATTTCTTCATTCTAATCCAAATTGTTCTAAGAAGGCATCAAAGAAGATTTTGAAGTATTGTTCTTCTTGTTCTTCGTTATCTCAAATACAGTAAGGTATTACAAATAAGTCAACAATATCAGTTTCTGCTCTTCCATTGTAAAATGCACTAGTTTTCATTAAACCAGAGATTTTTTTTCAACGTCTATCTGAAATATAAGCTTCTCCATTAGTATCTTTAACTATTTTTTTTCTAAAGTAGTGTATAAAGTCTAATGATTTTCTACTAATTCTAACTTGTTTTGATTGTTTCTTTCAAATTTCTAGTTCTTCAATTGAAATTTGAAGTCTTGGATCAACATCAACATCAAGTGATGATTCTCCATCAAGTAATTGCTCAAAGTTTTCTTCGCTTTTTAATCCTTCAGCAATATATCTAATAATAAAACGGTCAAATAAGGCTTCTAATCCTTCCCCTTCAGCAGGAAGTTCGTTTGAAGCTGATATTAAAAGTTTTAATGGAACTTTAATGTCTGTTCCACCATTTCTAAAGATTTTTTCGTTAATAATTGTAAGTAATGTATTTTGGATACTTGGTCCAGCTTTTCAAATCTCATCCAAGAAACCAACGTTTGAAGCTGGTAAATAACCATCTACAACCCTAACATATTTACCTTCTTTAAGTAATCTTAAGTCAATTGGTCCATAAATTTCTTCAGGAGTTGAGAACTTACTCATTAAGTACTCAAAATTAGATCCACCTTTAATGGCAAATTTTAACCTACGTGAAATCAATGATTTGGCAATCCCTGGTTTACCTAGTAAGAAGATTGATTCTTCCCCTAATAGAGCTAGCATTGCAAGTCTAAAGATTGTTTCTTTTTCATAAACTTGATATGAGATTTCTGATATTAATTTTTTAATTCTTTCTGTGATATCCATAGTAATTCCCTCATTTACATATAATTATAAAACAATAACAATCTTTTTAAAATAGTTGTTATTGTTAATTCTCAAATAATTCTTCTCTACGTTTTTTATATTTATCTTTTTTGATTTTGGCAATAGATTCTTTAATATGTTTTCTTCTAATGTCTTTTTTAACTTTATCAATTTCAGCTTTTCTACGTTTTTTGTATCCAGGCTTAACTTTTTTACCCTTATATTTATCGATGATTTTTTTAGTTTCAACATTAACAGGTAAATCAGCGTTAAATTCCTTTTTCTTTTTAACTGTATTTACTTCTTGTAATTGATTATTTACAAGTTTGAAGTTTGTAAATGTAATACCTTTTGATTTAAGTTCATCAATTTGATGTTGGTTATTTGAGTTAAATAACACATAACTTTGACCAGAATAGTTATTTCTACCTGTTCTACCACTTCTGTGGATATAGTAATCAAGGTCTTTTGGTAAGTCTACTGAAATAATATGACTTACTCCATCAATATCTATACCTCTAGCTGCAACATCTGATGCAACTATTCATTTGAATTCACCATTTTGAATTCTTTTTTGCATATTTGTTCTTTGTCTTGAATCTAAATCTCCATGTAACTCTCCTACATTCTTGATTCCAAATTCATTTAATAAACTTATTATTTCTTTTATTTGATCTTTTTTATTTAAAAAGATCATACATACATATGGGTTTAAAGAGCTTGTTATTATTTTTAATAAGTCCTTGTTTTCCTTGTTTTTAGTTCAAATTAAAACATGTTCAATGTTTTTATTTGTTGGATTGGCATCCATATTTTCAATAAAAATTGAGTTAGATAAGTACTTTTGTAAAAATGGTTTTAAACCATTGTTAATTGTTGCTGAAAACAATGAGACATTTACATCTTTGCTCATTTTTGCAAGCATCAAATCGACTTCTTCAATAAATCCTAAATCGAATATCATGTCGCATTCATCGATAACAACATATTTTGATGTAGTAATGAATAAGTTTCCTTCTTCATACATTTTTTTAAGCCTTGTTGGTGTTCCAATAACTATTGTTGGTTGTTTTGTTTTAACGTTTTGAATTGATTTTTCAATGTCATCTCCACCAACAAACAAACCAACTGTACCTTTTTCGTTAAATTTTAAAAGTTCTTTTGTATTTTCATAAATTTGTCTTGCTAACTCTCTTGTTGGAGTAACAATTAAACACTGTATTTTGTTTGTTTCATCATAATTAATATTATTTAAAATTGGCAACAAGAAAGAGTGAGTCTTTCCAGTACCTGTGTGTGATTGAGCAATAACTGATTTGTGTTTTTTGATAAGAGGAATTACTTTTTCTTGTATTTTTGTTGGATAAACAAAACCTATTTCTTCCAATGCATCATTTATAAATTTTTTAAATCCAAAATCTGAAAATTTCATATTTTACCTCCTATTTGCATACAAATAATATTATATCTTATTAATCTCTATCCAGGTAGTCTTCGCCCTTCTCAACTTCAACTTTAAATAAGTCTAAGTAATTTCATTGTCTTAAAACTTCATATGTTGCTATACCCATTGAATTTGCTATATTTAAGCTTCTTCCAGTGGCAACCATTGGTATTCTAAAACAATTTTCAATATTATTTTTTAATATGTCTTTAGGAATTCCTGTCGATTCTTTTCCAAACATAATAAATACTTCGTCATTTATTTGTGTAAAGTTAAAGTCACTAATTGGTTTTTTACCATATCTTGTCATGCAAAATAATTTAAGATTTTTGTTTTCTTCTATGAAGTGATTTCAATCATCATATCTTACATATTCACAACCTTCAAAGTTATTTGCACTACTTCTTGCAAAGTTTCTTTTGTCAAAAACAAATCCAAATGGTTCAATTAAGTGAAGTTTAGCGTTTGTAAGTGCACAAGTTCTCATAATAGCTCCAACATTATCAGCTATTTCTGGTTCATATAAAACTATATTGATTTTTCTCATATTAAATACCTCTTAAAAATAATTATTCTGTTTTAAATATTCTCTTAACTTTGTAATTGAAAGTCTTCTGTGAGAAATATTGTTTTTCTCTTCTTTTGTCATTTCTGCAAATGTTTTATTGTAACCATCTGGTTTAAAAATACGATCATATGCAAAACCGTTATTTCCCATTTGACTGTACATGATTACTCCGTCTACTACTCCAGTAAAAATTTCTTCTACATTTTTTTCTTTGTCCACAAATGCAAGTGATGAAGTAAAGAATGCTTTTCTTTGTTCATCATTAAATAAGTTATTATCCATTAATTTATCTAACAACATATCATTGATTACATCTCAGTTAGTTTCTGGTTTTGCTCATCTTGCTGAATAAATACCTGGAAAATTGTTTAATTCAACAACACTTAAACCAGAATCATCTGCAACAACTATTCCATCTACATAATTAGAAAATGTTTTTGCTTTAAATAAGGCGTTATCTTCAAAAGTTGGTTCATCTTCTGGTATATCTAAATTTCTATCAAAGTCATTTAAAGATTTAATCTCCATTTCAGGAATCATTTCTCTTATTTCCTTAATTTTATTTTCATTTTGTGATGCAAATCATAATACACTCATTTAATTAACTCCTTTAAGTTCTAATTAATATTATAATAATATTAAGTTAAGAGGTAGATTAAATGAAATTTAAAGGATATACAAATAAAATTACTTTAAAAAAAGATATTTTAGTAAAAGAATCTATAAGTTTTCATGATATCTATTTAGATAAAAAAAATGAGTACCTATTTCTTGAAGAATTAGTTGATATAAAAACAGATTGCTTATTAAAACCAGAAAAGTTTTATTGAGATAATAATAATTTGATATCAGAGTATAAATATTTAAAAGATTTTAAAACATTAGAAGAATTAGAATTAAATAAAGAAATAATAGATAACTTAGTAATTAATTTAAAACAAATTAAAGAAATTGATATTAGCAATTCAAAAGTTAAGACTTTTGAATATATTAATTTTTTAAATATATTCAAAGAAAACATTAAACAAGATATATCAATTTATGAAGAATACATAGAAGAAATAAAACAATATGCATTATACTTTGAAACTTTAGATCTTACTTTAAGTCACAATGATTTAGTTCCAGGAAACATATTATTTAAAGATAATAAGGTAATACTAATTGATTATGATTATGTAACTTTAAACAATAAGTTTTTTGATTTAGCAAGTTTTATAACAGAAACTTTAAATAATAAAGAAGATTTAATTGATTATTTCATTTCCAAAAGCATTGAATCAGAATTACTAAAAGAAAATGAGTTAAATACTTTGAACAAAATGATTAAATATCAAGATTTACTTTGAAGTTTATGAGCTATTTTTATGTATGAAAATAAAAAAGAAAAGGTTTTTTTAAATATATATGAAGAAAAAATTAATAGACTAAAAAACAGAAAGATATATTAATCCTTCTGTTTTTTTCTTTTCTTATCTTCTTTTGCATCTAACTTTTGATTTATCTTATCTTTTTTTAACTCTTCTTTAGATTTTTGAATTTCTAATTCTTTTCTAATTTTTTCATCTAGTTCTAATTTAAATTTAATTAATTCTTGTTCCCTAGCTTCTTTTTTAATAAGAAACTTTTGATATCTTTGAGCTTTTAAAAGCGCTTTTGTAGGTATTACTTCTCCTTTTTTATGTGCTTCAATAGTTTTTTCAAGATCTTCAATATTTCTTAACTCATTATTTCTTATAAATGTAGTTAAAAGTACAAATAAAGGAGTTAAAAAAACCACTATCAATAAGATACTTATAAACTTAACAAGTACTCAAAAACCTTTATTTTGAATGAAACTACCAAACATAATTATTGATACAAAAACTAAAGTTATCATCATCGAAAATGTAAAGTGATCTGCCTGGTGTCACTTTAGTTTATAAAAAAGATATGTAATTAAAAGTGAATAAATAAAATAGAAAGTACAAATAAGACTTACATATCCCACAGCAGGTTTTGTTAGTCTATTATTTAAAGATCAATTAAAATCAAATCCAACTGTAAATCAAATTAATAAACCAGGAATAATAGCTTCTATCATTAAAAATCCCAAACTTTTAAAGAAAGGAGTTCTTGACTTATTAAAATCAGTTAAAAAATTGTTTTTCATTTTTTTCACCCTACTTAATCTATTTCTAATTATAAATAAAAAAAATCCCTTATGGGATTTGAATTTCGTAATGGAGCGGGTGAAGGGAATCGAACCCTCACAGTCAGCTTGGAAGGCTGAAGTTCTACCATTAAACTACACCCGCGAATTAATTACATTAATAAATATATATAATTGCTTTGCGGATGTCAATACTTTTAAAATATTTTTTATTTTTTTTCAGATTTAATATAAATTCTTATTTTATTTTTTCACTTAATGAAAAGAACAATGTAATTAATGCGTAACATCTATACTTATAAAAGAAATTATTATCTTGAAAATTCACAAGCATATGTTTAAGTTCTTTTATAGCTGGCAGTTCTGATATATTGCTTGGTGTAGTAATAACGAATATCTCATTTTTAGCTTTAAGAAGATATTCTAGTGCAATAACTGTTGTTTCAGTGTCTCTGCCCGTTAACAAAATAACTATTAATTCATCATTAAACTCTAAATGTTTCCCGACCTCTAGGTTAATAGACATATCAATTATTTTTGCTTGAATTCCAACATTTGTCAGCACATCTTCTAAAAATTTAGCAGCATACATTGACTGATATGATGGACAAATTCAAACTTTTCTTTTCTCATTAATTTTATTAGCCAAATCTAACAAAAAGTTGTCATTTTCATTTACTCAATGACAAATAACAGATCTCATACCTGCCTCATCTGTTTCACTTCCGATGACAGTTTTTGATTGATTTTGCATAACATTTTCATACTCAACTCTTAATCTAATAGAAAGCTCTTTGTAACCTTCACACAAACAAGCTTTTGCAAATTGTGTAACTGTTGCCAAAGATACAAAACAAGATTCACTAATCTCATTTTGACTTTTAAAAACCCCAACTGATCAATCAGTTAAGATTTGCTTTCCAATTAATTTAAAAGTAGTATTCTTATTGTCCTTAATTAAGTTCTCTACACGTTCGTATACAGATAACATAAGTAAGTCTCCTAACTTGTATTCAATTTTAAAAAACTAAATATTATTTTTAATGAATTCAACTATTTCATCTGTTACTTGATCATAATTTGAATAATCATGTTCAAATCAAGTTACATTATCTAGTTGATTTCTGAATCAAGTTAATTGCCTTCTTGCATAGTGCCTATTATTTTTCTGCATAAGTTCGATACATTCATCATAAGATATCTCTTTTTCAAGATATTTTATAATTTCTGGACCTCCTATACATTTTAAAGATTGAGCTTTTTTATTGTAATCGTTAGCTTTTCAAGCATCTTCGATTTCTTTAAATAAGCCTCTATCTGTCAAAGTAAGTACCCTATTATTTATTTTACTATATAAATGTTCTCTTTGTGGAAATAATCCAATTATTAGCAAATTGTCATAAATATACTTTTTATTATCTTTAATAATTTCGCTTTTTTGAACTCCATTTAATTCAATTATTTCTAAAGCTCTAATTAATCTATATCTGTTATTAGGATGTATTTTTTGAGCTTCTAACTCATCCTTAGAATTTAAAATATCTCAAACTTGTTCATTTGAGAGATTTTCATATTGTTTTTCATAATCTTTAATGTGATCATCACTTGAAAAGTTATAATCCATTAATACGGCATTAGTATAAAGTCCGGTACCACCAACGATAATTGGAATTTTTCCTTGCTCCAATATCTTAGCAACCTTTTCTCTAGCTTCTTTTTGAAAATCCGCTACAGAATATGTTTCATTTACTTCTTTTATAGAAATTAAGTGATGTTTTACACCTTGCATTTCTTCTAAAGTTATTTTATTAGTTGCTATATCTGTTCCTTTAAAAATTTGAGTAGAATCTGAGTTAATACACTCTCCATTAAATTCTTTTGCTATTTTTACCGATAAATCAGTCTTACCGCTTGCAGTTGGACCAACTATTACTATTATTTTGTTCATAATTAATCCAACCCCCTAAAAAAAGACAAAAAAAAATATTCCCACCCGCTATCAAATGCATGAGAAAGGAAATACTTATTTATTGAGCGGTCTTTAATATCTCACGCAAACATAAAGAATAACAAATATTCTTGGCGTCCCGAAGGACTCTTATATTATATAATAAAAAAACCCTACTTCTAGTAGAGTTTTTTTATTATTTTTTTCCAGTTGCAGTTCTAATTTGAACGTTAACTTTTTTAGGTTCAACTTTTGAAGGTTGGAATAAAACTGTTTTTCTTGTTTTTGATAGTTGATTTCCCACGATTTTTGTATCTTTCTTTTGATTGAATAATCCTGTGATATCTCTTCCACCAGTTACAACAGCTGTTCAGTTTTCATCTGGTTTACGTTTAACTTTTGCATTCATTCAGTGTAGAGCAACAACGTTATTTACGTCATCTGTTTCTCCCTCTGGATCAATTAAGCTGTAAACTCACCCAAATTCTGAAGCTTGTCCATATTCAGAAATTTTCATGATAGCTCCAGCTATATCTTGTCTATAGATTGAAGCGTTTGTTGCTGATACTGGATCAGCTTTTTCTCAAACGAATTTTTCTTGACCATCACTTAATTTGATAGTTTTGTTAACAATTTTTTCTGGTTTTGGATCACTAGCTTTTTTTCTAGTTTGAATGTGTTCTGCTCTTTTTTTGTTTGCAGCAGCTTTTTTCACAGCAGTTTTATCTGGTTTTTTTGCTGTAGTTTTTTTTGTTGCAGTTGCCATGTAGTACACCGTCTTTCTAATAAACAATACTAAATTTTGATAAAAACTTATTATTTGTACCAAAATATGTTTTTATTATACATTATTTTTTAAAAGTTATCTAGTGGAATTGCTCTAAGTTAAAAAAATAAAAAGTCTAAAGACTTTTTATTTTCTAATTTTTAATTTTTCAATGATTGTTTTGTATCTTTCAACATCTTTTTTAAATAAGAAATTTAATAAGTGTCTTCTTTGAGCAACTTTTTTTAATAAACTTCTTCTTGAAGTAATATCTTTTTTGTGTAAGTTTAAGTGCTCTGTTAAGTTTTGAATATCTTGAGTTAAGATTGCGATTTTTACTTCTGCTTTACCAGTGTCTTTACCGTTATCTCCATATTCTTTTACGATACTTTCAATTTGTGATTTAGAAACCATATCTAAAATCCCCCTTTTAATTCTTGATTGAGTTTGTTTTAACAAAGAAGTGATTCAGGGTAAAATCAAATCAACGTAAAAACATCAATACTCAAAAATTATAACAAAAAAAAGCTTTTTTTGTTATTTTTTATAAAAATTCCATTTCTAATTCATCTTTTTCACTTTCAAAAAAGATTATATTGTTATCTATTTCAATAGTTTTTGTAGAATTTTCTATTTTTACATCATACATTTTTTTTGCAAATAATGTATTAAAGTCATTAATTATATATTTATTCAAATCAATTTTTTTTAAGTTAACTTTAAAATCAGAGTCTAATATTTTTTTTATTTTTTCAACATTTCCCTCTGTTATACTTTTCCTTATAAGTGTTGTTGATACGTTTTGATCTCTTTCAAAAATTATTGAGTTTTCTTTTCCAAAATATTTTTTTAGAAACTCAATATCCCCTTCACCTTTGTAACCAAATCTAAAGTCACTTCCAACTATTATTTTTTTAACTTTTAAATTATTTTTTAAAAATTCACAAAATTGTTCAGGAGTTTTTTTAATTGTATCTTCATTGACTTTTATTTCAAATAAATAATCAGGATTAAATTTTTCTTCAAAGAAAGAATATTTTTTTTCTTTTAATTGAAAATTATTTTTTGTTCCATTAATAAAATCTAAAACTTTTTCACTAAAAGTTATTATGGATCAATTTAAATTTTCTTGTTGAGAAATTTTTTTAGTTTCTTCAATTATTTTTTTATGCATCAAATGCACACCATCAAAAAAACCAATACAAACTACATTACCCTCAAAATTAAAATTAAAATCTTCTTCCTCTTTTAAAAGGGTTTCGATTTTAATCATAGTATCCATTCCTCTCAGCTTCTGTTAATTGCTCTAAAGGAACTTCTTCTCATAATCCTCTTTGACATTTATATAAGTCTTGAGCAATTCTTTTGTAAATTGCTATAACCTCTTTGTTGTCATCAATTATAAATACTATTGGATAGTTTATTCCAGTTAATGAAATTGCCTTACCTTGTTTTATATCTCTCACTCTGTGATATTCAACTAGTGGATGTTCATTTAACATCAAAGAATCATACATACTTACCAAGTCAGCTTCTTGAATATCTTCAATTGTTTTTGATTTATCTAACATAAATCCACCAGAACTAGTTCTTTCAAGTTGTGATACAGTTGCTATAGTTTCAAGTTCTTTAGCTATATCAGAAACTAAACTTCTAATATAAGTTCCCTTACTTGATCTAACTCTTAATTTTATTGTTCCTAGTTTTTGATTAAAATCTAAAAGTTCACATTCTTTGATTGTAACTTTTCTAGGTTCTATAACAACTTCTTGTTCTTTTCTTGCATATTCATATAATTTTTTACCATTAACTTTAACAGCTGAATATATTGGTGGGTATTGATCATAAATATAACCATTATATTTATCAACTATTTCTTTAACTAGTGTTTTTGATATTTTTTTATAAGGTTCTTCTTCAACTATGTTTCCTGTAATATCTTGTGAGTCAGTTTGAACAAATAATTTCATTGTAACTACATAACTTTTATCACTACTCAATAAGTAATTTGAGATTTTAGTTGCTTGGTTTATTAAAACTACCATCAACCCTGTTGCAAGAGGATCTAATGTTCCTGCATGACCTATTTTTTTAACATTAAACTTTTTCTTGATTTTTTGTATCAAATCATTTGAAGTTATACCTTCTGGTTTATTTACCAGAAATATTCCTGACTTATTATTCATTTAAACGCCTCCAGAAAACTCTATATATTTATTATTACACATATCCCTTTGGCTCTACACTATTAATTTTTAAAAAAAATGTGGTATAATATAAGCAATTAAAGGAATTTAGGTGACATTATGCGTATTAAATCAGAGTTTTACAAAGAGATTGAAACAGAATTTAAAATCATATCTGAAAAAGAACACTTAGGTAGTGGTGGAAATCCAGTAAGTAACTTAAGTACTAAAATGTTCTACTTATCAAAACACCAATTCAATTCTTATGATGAATTTGACCAAGCGATTGTTGCTGAAATTGCAAATACATTACAATCACTTGAAGATATAATTGTAAAAAAAGCTTTAGCTTATCAAGCATTAGCTAAAGAAGCATATAATGAAAATATCAATCCTCAAAAATGAGTAGACTTTGCTCAAAGAGAAGCTCAAGCTTTAAGTCATGAAATGTATGATGAAAGAGAGATTAAATATTTAAGACACTTTCACATAGTTTGATTAACATGAGTTTTCTGTGATGAAGAACTTAAAAAATTGAGAATTAAAGCCAGTCGTGACTTATACCACCACATTGGTAAAGTTGAAAAAGACTATGTTAAAAAACGTACTGAGATTTTAAAAAACCAAACTGTAGAAGAAGAAAAATGATAATTATTACTAATTATCATTTTTTATTATTCATTGTTTTGGATCTATTTTATCAACTGTTTGAATTATGAGAGATGCTAATTGCTCTACTTCATAAGTTGAACAAAACAAATACTTTCTATCAAAGTAAGGTTGCAAGTATTTTAATTTTGAATTATATTTTGTTAATCATTGATTTGCAATTTCATTTAATTCATTCATAGCTTCTCTTTGCTTTGTAGATTTTATTTCAGTTTTAAGTGAGTCACTTAAGTTCATATAAAGTTCATTTGATTTTACAGTTAATCATTTTTGAAACATTGCAAAGTTAGCTACCCCTGTTTTAATTACAGGAGAAACTAAATATCTGTTTTCATCATTTTTAAATTTTTCTCAAGATATACCAGATACTCCATTCTCATTTGATAAATTACTTTGAATATAAACTTTATGCTCCATTAAATTTGTATCGAACAATTTTATTTCAGATAAATAATCTACTGGTAATTTAAAGTTTGAATTTGTGTTTAAAGAGTAACGTGATATTCCATCAAACATTTCTTCAAATTCAAAATTGAATTGATTGAAATAATATGTATTTGTTGATTCTAATTTTAAAAATATAAAACTTATAAGATCGAAAAAACTTACATTTTTCTTTATTCATTTTCTTAAATTTTCATCTTCCATAAATTGTTTTACATCTAAATCTAATTCTTTTTTAATATATCTTTCTAAAATAAATTCATCTAATGTTTTAGAAGTGTATTCATAAAATCATCTCAATATTAAATAATCAATGTCATATGAATAATTAAATTCTCCATCCATAATGTAATTTAAAATTCTTTTTATAGAAATTAATAAACCCGAGCTTAACTTGTTTGCTTTTTTAAAATCATTTGTTAAGTTTAAAACTAAATCTTCTTGAATAATTCCATTCCTGTTTATTCTACACAAAACTTCATCATTTACATTTTTTGCAATTACTGGTACTATTCTAAAATTTATTTTTGTATTTTTGAAATTAAAAACTAAGTTTAAATAATTTTTATCTGTATGTATTTCTGGAACACCTTTATATTTTTTTGATATTTCTAAAATTAAATTTTGAAACTCTGCAAATTTTATTGTTGACTTAGTAACATATTTAACAACACAAAGATCTAAATTGAAAACCTTATTTGTTTGTCTATAAGAGTTATAAGAAAAGTCCCCAACTTTTTTTAAATGTAAACCTTCACTCAAAAAAAGTTCTTTAAGTTCATTAAAGTGATAATTAATTTTTGTTGTAGTTTCTTTATCTTGGATAGTTAAAGTTTTTACAACGTTATTAAATTTTCATATATCTCTATTTAATTTCATCTTAATCTCTTTCTACTTCAAAAGTATAGTATTGTAAAAATATTAAGAACAATCCGTTTTCTTTATCAGTTGGATAAATTGTTCTTGAATGAATTTGAATTCCTAAGTTATCATATTTTTTATTTTCTTTTTTTATTGAAATGCTAGTTGAGCTTATTGTATTTTTTAAATAAGAAACTGAGTCATATCAGAAATAAAAATTACCATTAATGTATTCTTCTTTATTTTCAATAAACTTTTGTGAGTATTCAAAGTATTTATCTAAAA
This sequence comes from Spiroplasma endosymbiont of Diplazon laetatorius, assembly GCF_964019625.1. NCBI lineage: Bacteria > Bacillati > Mycoplasmatota > Mollicutes > Entomoplasmatales > Spiroplasmataceae > Spiroplasma > Spiroplasma endosymbiont of Diplazon laetatorius. The sequence continues at coordinate 362,594 of NZ_OZ026458.1, read as the reverse complement.
ACTCTTTTGTACTTGGATAAGTTTTTGAAAATACTCAATTTAAATTTTTTAATTTGAATGAATTGTAAAGTTTTGTAATTTTCTTTGGCCTTTTATAATAAATATTTTTAGACTCTAAAATATTATCTACAACTTTTTTATTTGAAAAATTATAATCAAAAGAAAAATCTAATCATTGTTGTAAAAAATTATTCTTTGTAAGTTCATATTGTATATCTGACATGATACTTAACTTAAGTATCATTCTCTCTTCTTTTGTTAAATCATTTCTAAATTTAATTCTTATGTAATAAAAAAGTATTTGTAATTTTTTTAATAAAAGTTTATTTAAAGTTCTAAATTTTTTTAAATATTCTAAAGAGAAAGTTCTTTTATACATAGACTTATTACATAAAATTGGTGGGTATTCATTATGACAAATTGCAGTTCTAATAACTATTGAAAATCCTAATTGATTGTCTTTATAAAAATCAATTCTTAAAGAATCATTAAATACAATTGGTTCTTCTTGATCTGGTAAAGAATATTTTTTTTGATTTCAAACAACTTTAATGTCTTCATCAATTTTGTAAGCATTAGTTAACACATTAAATATGTCATCATTTAACTCACATATTCAACAATCACCGAAGTGGTCATTTGTTTCTATTTCTTCTTCATAAGTTTTATACATATTTTTATTAACATGTTTAAGAGCTAAAAGATCAACATTTAAGAACTTATCAAAATTATAAACTTCTCCTGTTGCATAAGAACCATGAGTTTTAATTTGTACTATGTTTTTCAGTTTTCTTTTTATGAAAGCTATATTTTTATCAATAAAACTTTTAAGGTTTTTATCTATAGAAACACCTTTTAATTGGTTATTTATTTGTTCTAAATCAGCTGTTATTAACTTACTAAAGCTCTTTTCCATAAATTAACCCTCTTTTTCATAATTTAAACAGCTCAATAAAAATAAAGGAACTGTTTCTGCTCTCATTATATTATCACCTAAACTAACATTAATATATCACATACCATTTAGTTTAGATACTTCTTCACTTGAAATACCACCTTCTGGTCCAATAACTATATTTATAGATTTAAAGTCTTTTTTAAACTCTTTTTTTATTGAGTTATTTTTTTCCTCTTCTCAACATATTAAATTTAAATCAGCTTTATATTTTTCAAGTTCACTTAAATTTCTAATAACATTTTTAACTTCAGGTATTGAAGATCTTTTTGATTGTTTTGATGCACTTTCACAAATAGAAAGTCACCTACTAATCTTGTTTTCTTCTTTTTTAATCTCAATTTTTACAACATTTCTTTTAAATTCAACAGGTATTATTGCATCAACACCAAGCTCTGTGGCCTTTTGAAGGACATAATCTCACTTTTGTTCTCTAATAATACCAAGTATCAAATTTACTTGATAATTCTTTTGAGAAGCCCCTATTTTGGATACTATTTGAGCAAAACAAGATTTTTCACCAATATTTGTAATTTCACACAAATACTTTGTATTGTCAAAAACGCAAATAATGTGTTCTTTTTCTTTTAGTTTAATAACGTTTTTAATATGGTGAAAATCATCATTTTCAATTTCAAAGGCATTTTCATTTAATTTATTTAAAAAGAAGCTGTGCATAATTTACCCCAATTCTTTATATATTATAATATAATAATCTATGAGGTGAATATATATTGAATTCTAACCATATGTTTGTTTAGGAGGATAATTAACCGATGAAAAATACTGATGAGAATAATCAGGAATTTAATTTGATCACAGGTTTCGATCAAATTGATATCGATTATGAAATCAGCAAACTAAATAAAACAAACAGACGTTCAAGGTTTAAAAGTGAGACACTTAAAATAACCCTTGTCAGTTTGTTACTAAGTATGTCCACAGCTGTAAGTATGATAAACGTAGTTATACCACTTTTTGTAAGTGGTGTTAACTTAGGATTTGTCTTAAAATATTTCTTTATTGCTATAAGCTTTCAAGTGGTCGGTGTATACTGGGGTATGATAATAGGTTTGTTAGACGGTTTACTTCAATTTCTAATCTGAGGTGGTAGCCCTATTTTTAGGCTTACATCAGGAATTGGATTGGCAATTTGAGTAATACTATTTTGATTAATATACGATAAAATTTTTAGAGTTTATAGTAAAGATTTTTCTTTCTTAAAAAGAGGATTTTTATTAACAACTTCTGGAATAATAATATTTATTTTAGGACCATTAAGTCTATCTGTTATGTCAAGTTTAAACTCTCTAATTGAGTTTGGAACTGTTTACAGTTTATTTATACTGTGAAAAACATTAATAGCTTTTGTTCCCTTTTCTATGTTAGCAATTGTTTTATTCACACTCACTACAAATAGAATTCAATTAATAACAGAAAAATTGCTCGATAAATAAAATATAGAAAAAACCTGCTTATAGCAGGTTTTTTTGTTATTTAATTTCTTTAAGAATTTCTTCTATTTTGTTAGCATTTTCTAAAGCTTTATCGAATTCGAAAGCCAATTCAGGAACACTTCTCATTTCAACTTTACTTGCTAAGATCATTCTAATTTCTTTTAAGTTTTCATTTATTTCAGCTTGAACATCTTTTTGATCAGCTGTTGTATCCATAAATGAATAAAATACTTTAGCATGACTCATGTCGTTTGATAGTCTTACTTCGTGAATTGTAAGTGAGTTTAAATATTCACAATCAGGGAATTCTCTTTGTAAGATTAAGTTTAATTCTCTTAAAATAGTTGATTGATTTCTTTCAATTTTAATATCGTTTGCCATAACTATTTCACCTCTTCTACCTTGTATGCTTCTATAATATCATTTTCTTTTAAATCATTAAAGTTTTTAATTGTAAGTCCACATTCAGCACCTTCTTTTGCTTCTTTAACGTCATCTTTTTTGTTTTTTAATGATGATAATTCACCAGTATAAACAACAATTCCATCACGCAAGATATGTACTTTTGAACCACGTGGAATAGTTCCACTCATAACTCTACATCCAGCGATAGTTCCTACTTGTGAGTGCTTAAATAACTGTCTTACCTCAGCTTCTCCAAGTGATTTTTCTTCAAAAACAGGATCTAACATACCAGTTGCAGCTTCTGCAATTTCTTCAATTAATTTATAAATAATATTGTGAAGTCTGATTTCAACACCATCTTCTTCTGCTTTTTGTCTTACTTGAGCAGTTGGTCTAACATTGAATCCATATATCAAGGCATCTGATGCTAATGCAAGAGTAACATCACTTACTGAAATTGCTCCTACTGTAGCTCTAATAACATTAATTTTTACACCTTCAATGTTAATTTTTAACATTGAGTTTCTAACAGCTTCAACAGTACCTTGTGTATCTGCTTTTAAAATAATGTTAATTGATTTTAATTCACCAGATTCTATTTTATTTTTAATTGAATCTAAAGTAAATGTTTGATTTTTTTGTCTTGCTTCATTTTGTTGTTTTTCAAATTGAGCTTTAGCAATATCTCTTGCCATTTTCTCTTCTGTAACAACAATGAATTTATCTCCAGCTTTTGGAACTTCATTTAAACCAATAACAACTGCAGGTTGTCCTGGAAGTACTTCTTTTAATTTAGCTTTATTTTCATTTTCTAAATCTTTGATAGTACCAAATGTTCCTCCAGCAATAACAATATCTCTCATTCTTAAAGTACCTTGTTGAACAAGTATTGTTGCAATTGGACCTCTATTTTTGTCTAATTTAGCTTCAATAACTGTTCCTCTAGCAAACTTGTTAGGGTTTGCTTTTAAATCTCTAAGTTCTGATATTAATAAGATAGTTTCTAATAAAGTATCTAAACCAGTTTTTGCTTTTGCAGAACCTTCAATAAATGGAATATCTCCACCATATTCTTCTGCAACAATTCCATAGTTCATTAATTCCATTTTAACTTTACTTGGATCTGCTCCTGGTTTATCAATTTTATTAACAAATACAATAATTGGTACATTTGCAGCTTTAGCATGGTCAATAGCTTCTTCTGTTTGAGGCATAACCCCATCATCTGCTGCAACAACTAAAATAACTATATCTGTAACTTCACTACCTCTAGCTCTCATTTCTGTAAATGCTTCGTGACCTGGAGTATCGATAAATGTTATTTTGTTGTCTTTAATTGTTGCTTGGTAAGCACCAATATGTTGAGTAATACCACCAAATTCTCCTTCAGTAACGTTTGCGTTTCTTATAGAGTCTAATAAAGTAGTTTTACCGTGGTCAACGTGACCCATGATTGTAACAATAGGAGGTTTTGCTTTTAAATCTTTTGGATCATCTTTTTCATTAAATGTTTCAAAAATGTTTTCTTTTGTAACTGTAGTTTCTTTTTTAAAGTCATAACCAAACTCAATACATAATTCTCCCATTTGTTCCTCTGAAAGAATTTGATTTTGAGTTACCATTGAACCGTTTGTGAAGAATCACTTAACGATTTCAGCAGGACCCTTATTTAATTTTTTTGCAAAATCTGCAATTGATAATGGTTCTGTATAAACAAAAATACCATCAATTAAACCTGTTTCAGTAGTTTGTTTTAATTGATTTTTTAAATTAGCACTATGTGCTTTGGATTTGTTTTTGGCTTGTATTTTATTGTTGTTGTTATTGTTTTTGTTATCTGTTTTTGTGTTTTTTGCCATAACTACATCTCCTCTCTTATTCGACGTTTTTTAAAAGTAACTTTACAAAATTTTCATCACTAACCCCTACGCTTTTAACGTTGGTTCTTCCAATGGCTTTATTTAATCTTTGAGAATCAAATAAACCATTAATAATTCTTACATTATAAAAATTAGCTTTATCATTTATTTTTTTCAATTGAGATGGGCCCATATCTGAGCTAGTTAATACTATTTTTATTTTGCTTTGTTTTATTTGATCAAAAAGTTTTTCACCATAAATAAGTTTTCCAGCAGATGAAATCATTCCTAATGAGCCTAATAATTTATCTAAATCTAGTCCCAATTTGATTTTACCTCTTCTAGAAGTTTTTCGTAAAAATCGCTGTCTAAACTAGTTTTTAAATGTCTTTCTAAAACTCTAGTTTTTTTAACTTTTTGAACAGCTTCAAGTGTGGGTCTTATATAAGCTCCTCTACCATTAGCTTTTTTTGTATTATCAATAAAAACTTCACCATCTTTATTTCTAACAATTCTGATTAATTCTATTTTTGGATACATCTTACCAGATGCAGCATCTTTTCTAAGATTTACGTCTTTGTTCATTTTAGAAATTAGTCTTGGTAGTATGAATCGTAATCTTCATCACTACCGATACTTTCTTCAAATTCAAAAGTACTGTCATCTTCACTTAAGCTTTCAAATGCTGCAATTGATGCTTGAATTTCATCAATTGAAGAAGTTTCTTCAACAAATACTATTTCTTCTTCAACCTCTTTTTTAACTGGATTGTTTTCTTTTACATAGTTTCCTGCTGTTTTTTCTCTTCTTTTGTTAACTTTGTTTAAGAATTCTGGGTTGTTTAACTCAGCTTCATCAATGTTTCCATTTCATTTGATTTCAATTTCTTTTTCTTTTGCACTATCTAATGAGAAAATGTTAATTTTCATATTAACTAAGTTTGCAACTAATCTTGCTGCCATACCTTTTTTACCAATAGCTAATGATAATTGTTCGTTTGGTACAACGATGAAACATTCATTGTTTTCTTCATCGATATCAATACTAATAACTTTAACTGGTGCCAATGAGTTCATTACAAATGTTTTTGGATCTTCATTTCATAAAACTACATCAATTTTTTCACCATTTAACTCTTTAGTAACATTTTTAATTCTGCTTCCTGATGCTCCAACACAACTTCCAATTGGATCTACTCCCTCTTCGTGTGAGTAAACAGCAATTTTAGCTCTGTGTCCTGGTTCTCTAGCAACAGATTTAACTTCAACAATTCCTTCTGATATTTCAGGAACTTCTGTTTCCATTAATCTTGTTAAGAATTCAGGGTGAATTCTTGAAGCTTGAATTTGTGAGTGTTTATTGTCTTTTGAAACTTCTTCAATATAGAAAGTAATTCTTTGATCAATATCAAAATCTTCTCCTGGAATCATTTTTTTATTTCAAATTGGAATAATTGAACCTTCAACATCAACTAAATAACTAGTTTCAGTTACATCTTTTACAAACCCTCCAACAATTTCATGGTTTTTTGTTAAGAATTCTTGGTATATTTTATTTTTTTCACCTTCACGAATTTTTTGTTTAATGATTTGCCCAACTTGCATTACTGCTAGTTTTGAGAATTCCATTGTAAATTCAACTGGTTCATAAACGTTGTCTCCGATTGAAACATTTTCTCCGTATTGTTCTTTAGCTTGATTTAAACCAATTTCCAATCATTCATCTTCAATTTTTTGAACAACTGTTAATTCTTTAAATACTTTGATTTGACCTGTGTTTTGGTCAATATCAACTCTAACAATAGCTTCTGGATCAAAGAATTTTTCATAAGCTTTTTGAAAACCTTCTCTAATTCCTTCTAAAATAATTTCTTTATCAATTTTTTTATCTTGTACGATTTCATAAATCGCATCTAATAATTGTGCACCATCTATCATGGCTTCTATTCCTCCTGTTTAATTTAATAATTGCCTATTTCGTTTTAACAAATAGAAAAGAAGACTTGCGCCTTCTTTTACAAATATGACTCTTTTATTATAACTAATAAAAATAAAAATACAATTTTTTAATAATTAAATACTAATGTTTCGTGTAATTCTAACATTTGTTCTGTTGAAGTAAAGTGATCTACTATTTGTAAAGCAAATTGTAGTGCCCCTCCAATTGAACTACCTGTAATAATATTTTTATCTGCTATAGCTGACATTTGAGGTTTTTTAATAGCCTTATCTAAGTCTGCTGTACATCCTGGATAGTGAGTAACTTCTATTCCATCAACTAATCCTAATTTACCTAGTATTTCAGGAGCTGCACAAATAGCTGCAACCACTTTGTTTTCTTTTGCGTGTTTTTCAACAGCATTCATTAGAGTTTCATTTTCTTTTAAATGATCTACTCCAACTCTTCCACCCGGTAATACTAAACAATCATAATCAGCAAAGTTAATTTCATTAATTAACTTATCTGCTGTTAATTGTATATTTCAAGCACCTTTAACTTGTTTAGAATCATTTATTGAAACGATATCAACAACTGGAAAACTTCCAGCAAATAACTTCTCTGCTCTTCTTAGAACATCAACAGTTGCTACAACTTCAGTATCTTCAAAACCGTTAGCAACAAAAATAGCGACTTTTGCCATATTTATTCCTCTTTTCTTTTTAATATTATACTACTATTTTTTAGATATAATATTTCTAGGTGATTTGAATGCTTTCAATAAGAAAAATAATTAATTTTGCAAAAATATTCAAAAAAAATAAAAGTAAAGATCTTTTTAAAGAGGACTATTCTGCAAAACTTATTCATAATCAAGATGTTTTAGACATTAATATAAGAACAGTTAGAAGTCCTTTTAATAAATTCAGTTCTCTTATATTCAAGGAAAAATTCTCTTCAGAAAACGGATTTAGATTAGTTTACTCTAGAGGCTTTAATTCATTTGGTTTTAAAGAAAATGTAGATATAGTTTTTTGTGATATAAAAAATCAAGTAATTGAAACATATTCAAACTTTAAACCAAACAAAATGACAAAACATTACGAAAAAGCCGCTGCAATTTATGTATTGGCAAATAACATGAATAAATTCCTTAATATAAAACAAAATGACTTAATTAAAATATTAAAATAAAAAACTCACTTACGTGAGTTTTTTGATTATTTAAATATTGTAGTTCCAATATCGTTCATAGCTTCTTGTTTAACTTTTGATCAAAAGTTAACTGCTAACATTTTATCAACTGTTCTTCCTGAAACGTGTAGTCCCTTGAAGTAGAAATGATTTTTATTAAATCTTAAACAAATGTGTCCAATAGTTACTCCTAAGAAGTCATAACCATTTTCAATTAATTCTTTTCCAGTTTTTTCTCTAAATTCTGGGTAACCATAAGTTTGAAACATAGCTTCTCTCATAGTTTCAACTCCAGGATTTAGTCAAGTAGTTAATAAGTAATCTCTTAACTCTCTAATTTTTCTTTCACCTTCTGCACCTTGTGATAATCAGTGGTTTATAACTTTTTCTTCAAAGAAAGTTGCAAATTTTTGCACTCCTTCAGCTAATGATGGAAAGAAAATTTGAACTGGTTCTAATTCCCCTTCTACTTCAAAGTGTGCTAGGAATCAAGGTTCTGGGAAATTTACTACTCCGATTTGATCAGAATTTAATTGGTATACTTTTTCACTCATTATTAAAGCTCCTTCATTGTTTGATAAAATTATATCACATTTTTAAAAGAATTTTAAAGGTTTATTCATATAGAGGGCATAAAAAAATAACTACTATAGTAGTTATTTTTATTATCTCATAAGAATTGAAGGTGATTCTTTTCTTATTTTTCTTGTTGTAATTGCAATTGATGCAAAGAAAGAACCAAATACCAATATTATAGCTATAATAGGAGTTCATCAAGTGAATCCAAAAGGCATAGAACCATAATTTTTACTTATAATAGAGAATAAAATATATATTACAGTGAAATTTAGAACCACTCCAACAATATAAGATATTGTTGAAAGAAGAGTTACTACACCAAATGTATATAGAATAATGTTTCTATTAGAATATCCTAACGATTTCATAACAACCATAAACTTCCTATACTGATTTACATATAAATCATTTATAAGTGTTATTGTTAATATTATTATTATGACCAATAAAGATATTGCAATAGTTGCTATAGAAAGTACTATTGCAGACATTTGATTTATCATTGCTTTTTGTTGTCCCAATAATTTTGTTGAACTTATCTCTAGTCCAGAATCTCCATACATTGGTGTATTAACAGCTTCAAAACCAGACTTCATAATTCTTGAGAAAGAAGCTTGAGTTGTTATAAAAAGCGGTTCAGAAGAATTAGAAAGAACACCGTTGTACCACTGACTTGGTCTGATGCTTTTTTCAAAATCTGTTTCACCAAATATTAAGTCTTTATTAAAACTTTCTCCATCTTCTTCTAAATATTTTAATGGATCAATATAATCAAAAGTTTGAATTGTTACTCCATCTTTTGAATAACTTTTTGAAGGAACACTTTTATCTTCATATATAAAGTTAAATGGTGTGTATTTAGAAATATCATAACCATTCAAAATGTTCATAATACTTTGATCACCAATTATTAAAGAACTTCCATAAACATCTATTTGACCTACTTTTTTAAATTGAATCTTATCTAAATTTGGGTTTTTATTAATTCAATTTAGTTCTTTTGTACCAAAAGCTATTGGTCCATTAGAATCCCTTAAATTTCTACCAAAAAAAGTTTCATTTGCTGCAGTTATATTTTCAACGGCCTTTCCAGATAGGTTTTGATCTTCTTTTTCGTAATTATTTCTAGGATCAAAATACATTGAATACGGTTTAATAGAGAAATAACTTGAATCAGCAAAACTATTATCAATTTTAGATCATGCTTTTTTTGTAACTTCTGGAACTTCAGTACTTGAAACTTCTGCTTGATATCACAGGTTTTCTTTATTTTTATTTCCCTTAGAAATTAATTCTTGGAAAGAACCTTTATAAGCACTTGGTATTAAAAGATTTATATTATCAAATGAATAATAAGGTCTAATAGTTAAATCTAATTCTTCTCCCTGTTTTGTGATTTTTCTATCAATGTTATAGAAACCATAAGAGTTATCCATCAAATTATTATTTTTATCAAAAATTGGTGCATAAGTGAATTTTGAAGCTGAAAGGTTACTCATTTCCATAAAATAATCACTTGTATTATTTTTATAGTTCTTATTATATTTCATTCAATCTTCATCATTATACATTCATGCTTCATTTGGTATATCAACAGAACCGTCCCTTATAACAAGTCTACTTTTATTTATTGAAGGGTTATTTAAAATATCTCATTTTGAATCCAAATCAAAGTCAGTTTGTTGATTTGCTATTACAGGAATGTTTAATGTTTTTGTATTTTTATCATAAAAATTATTGACATCATCAAGTTCCTCTTGGGATATATTGTTGTCACCTTTTAATATTTTTTTCAAAATATTAGCTTGATAGTCGTTTGTGAAAACCGTATGTCTTAAATAGTCATCTATTTTATAAGCGTTTTGAGTTTGATCTAAACCTGTTATAGTAAATTTTCTTTTATCATTATTTTCTATATCAAGTTTAGTATAGAAGTTGTCTACACCAGGTATATATTTACTTATTTCTCAACCAAATTGAAAGTTATTCAATCTATTTTCTGTTCTAGTAACATATTGTTTTATGTATGGTGGTGTTTGTGAAATAATTATATCTACAATTTGTTCTTTTCAATTACCTTCACTAACACTTGAACCTTCTATAAAACTTGTAAGTATAGCTGGTAAACCATCAGTTAATAATTGAGAGACATCATCTATATCTTTTTTTCTTGAAGCAAAATCAGAATAGTCATTAAAGTGAATTTTTCATTCTAACATTTTTTGAATATCCGAAACAGATATACCTTTACCTAATAATTGAGCAATATTATTACCCAAAATACTTGATATAGAGGCTAATAAAGAATTATTCATAGAGTTATAACCAAGCATAGTTTCATATGTTCATTCAGGACTTATTAAACCATTTTTCTCTGTTAAAAGTAACTGTGGTATTGCAGAATTATCTGGATTTGCTGCAAAATCAGAAATATTTTTAGATATTTGAGAAATACCGTTTCCAAATATATCTTTACTATCGATTAGATTTTCTTCATATTTATCAATGTATTTTGTTGGAGCGATTGTTGTTTTTGCTAATGGAGCATTACCTATTAAATCTATATTTTCATAAGAATTAGAATAGTTTACATTTTTATAATAACTACCCACAACATTTTGGACAATCCCAGGAATTGTAAGACCAAATGAAACAAAGAATGCTGCAAAGAAAACAGTAGAAGAAGTAAGCATGGTTTTTGAAAAACCAGAAACAGCAAGTTCAAAACTAAATCGACTAGAGAATTTCTTATTTCGAATTATATAATTTTTCATTTTATCTAATCATTCAATTCTTTTTACATTTTCTTTTTTATTCATTATTTCAATTGTTGGTCTCTTAACCACTCTATAAGCAGTAAAGAAAGAAATAAAGCATAATAATAAACCAAAGACAGATATTGATATGACCAATGATAAGGCATCAAAATATAAAATACTTGATTTACCTGAACTAAATTGGAAAAATACCTTTGTTATAAACTCTTGAATTACAGACCCCGTTATTCATGCCAACGGGGCTGTAAAAAGCATTACAACTATACCATAAGAAATGTATGATAAAGAGATCTCAGAGTTTCTCGCACCCATAGCTTTTAATATACCTATTTCACCAGAGTTAAGTTCTACTGTTTTTTTAACAGCAACAACCGTTGCAATTATTGTTATTGCAAAAATTATTAAACAAAATATATATGACAATATTTTAAAAACACCAATTATTAATGGAGCTATTTGTCAATTTAATTTAAACACACTTGATTCAAAGTCCTTATAATCATCCACTGAAGACTTTTTAAAGTTTCTACCATTATTTATAAAATTATAGTGATTGTAAAAGTCTTCCACATTAGAAAATAAATATGAGTTGTACTCTTTGGTTTTTTGAATACCTATTTTTTCTTCACCTTCTTTTGTAGTTAGAAAATTATAAAATATTTTAGTTATATTTTTTTGATAAGCACGACTTTCTATTTGACTCATTACATAATTATTTGCATAAACTATTGCTGATTTTTTACTATTTGGTAATGGGTTATTTGTATCAACCATTGGGTAATAAGAAAGCGGTTCTGATGCAAATCCAGAAATTACAAAGTTACCTCCCCCAATTTTTATATTTTCACCTATTTTATATTTGTTTGATGTTGCAAATTGTTGACCGATAAGAATTTCATTTCTTGTTCTAGGCATATTACCTGAATAAAGGGTTAAATTTTTTAAAGCATCTGTATTTTGATCAATATCAATAATTCTATAAGTAACTTCTTCCACATTATCTGTGTAGTAGGCTTCACCCCTAACATCATAATCAAAACCAAAAGCATCAGCCAATATTTTATATCTTAAGAAGAAAGCGTGTAGAGTTTTTATGCTAGAGTAATTAAATTCTTTATCGTAGTTGTTTAAATATGAAAACTTAGTAGCATAATCTAAACTTCTTTCTAATGATTTACCATTATAATGTCTTAAAAAATCAGCTCCAAAAGTTTTACCATAATTTTTAACAAGACCTTTTTCGTTAATATTTGCTGTTATTTGAGAAAGACTTCCACGCATACCCTTAGCAAAAACTTCACTTTTGTTTTTAAGAAAGTCTCCTTTTGAATATGAGACACTTAAATCTAAAGAATTTTTTCAAGCTTTGTTCTCTTCATTAATTAGGAATTTGTTTTTGATTTCCTCATCTATTGTATATCCATTAACATCACTATTTATATCTATACCAAAAATTCAAGCAAAAATTGTAGTTGCATATTTTTTTATATTTTCAGTATCATCTTTAAAAACTCATTTAAATCCAATATTTTCTTCTACACTTATTTTATTAAATTCCGAAACAACAGAGTCCAAATCTTTTGATTCTGAAGACTTAATAGCTTGGTTTATTCAGAAAGCAGGATACTCAATAGATTGTCTTATTAATTGTCTAAGAATTCCTTCCAATGAGAAATATAAATATCTGCTATAGATATTTCTGTCATCATTGTCTGTAAGTTTAGTTTTTTCCAATTGTTCTTTATCTATCGAACCTTCTTCTTTTAGTTTTCAAAAAAGAGTATTTTTTACATAAGCAGGAGTATCTTGCTCATTAAATAAATCATTTAAGTAATTTTGTTTAAGTTTTTCTAAAGTAGGAATATAAAATCTACCTATTGTACCAAAACCATCTTCAGCTTCGTCATAACCATGATTTGAATTTGCTCCTCATTTACCGTTTTGGACATAATTTCAAGAAGTTCATTCAGGGTCTCCTAAATTATCTCAATAAGGATCTCAATTTGTTTGTTCAGTTAACTCATTATATTCATATCTAAAAATGCTGTAAAAAAAGTTAAAATCACTTATCATATTTAAAAACTTAAGTTGAACTTCAGAATCTCTAAAAGTTTTTGATATAAATGTATCAGGATAATCTTTGTTATCTTCTAAAAGAACTAAGTTGTGATTTGCTTCAATTGCTTTATTAGTTATTTCATTTGAAGGATCTTCACTATTGTGAACATAATTAAACTGGTTATTGATTACATCCATGCTTGAATAAATGTATGTAGAAACTTCATCAGAAGAATTTAAACCTACTGTTTTTTCGTTTATAAAATCAAACTTATCCATTTTTGACATTGTTTGATCATAATCATTACTTAATCTATTTGTTGACGACAAAGAAACACTCAAAATGAATGTTGCTAAAAAACTTAAAATAACAATTACTATAAATTGTATTTTAAATCGCAGGACCCCTTTTATCCCTTGTTTTAAATATAAAAATATTGACTTTTTCATTTCTTTTAATTCCCCGACTAGAAATAAACATATATTATAGTTTTTTTTTTTTTTTTTCAATCTCTTTCATTTTTATTTGAAAAAGAAAAAAACCTTTAATATTCCAAAAGAATTTTATCACAAATAAAAAATATAATAAAACATATCGGGGGATAAAAATGAAAAAATTATTAACTTTTTTGGGGGCCGTTTCTTTAACAGCATCCACTTTTAGTGTTGCCTCTTGCAGTATGGTAAACTATAAGTCTCAATCAATAAAAAATAAGGTAAAAAATTTAATTGATATTTCTTCTGCACTATTAAGAGGGACCATGATTCAAAATGCAAGTCAAGGAAAAGATAAGACACTTGCATATGATTCTAATTTTTTAAATAACCTAATAGGTAACTCCAAAGCATCTGATATCATACCTAAATTTAAAACAGATAAACACTCTACTTTAAACCAACTTAAAGAAACTTATTTTGAAGACCAAAACTTAAACAGAGAATCAATAAACCAAATGAATAATAACTTTTTGACCAATGAAGTTAAAGCTCCAGTGAGTTCAATTGATAGTTTTTCTAGCACTTTTGTATTATTGGTAAGTGCTTTAAAAACTAATGGAGGTCTACACCCCAGCATTTCTGGTTTGATAGAGGGATTATTGCCAAGTTTAAATCTTTCAGATGATTTAACTCAGTCTCTAGATAGCAAAAAAATAGCACCTTTTATAAAGTTAATTGATAAAATAAGTGATCCTTTATCAAAAACACTAGTTTTCTTACAAGAATCAAACTCTTTTTATTCACTATTGAAAAACTTGTTTAATTCAGAATTTGAAAATGCCATAAAAGAAAAAAATACTTCAGAAATTACAAAATGAATAGGTAACTTTTTAAAAGAATTTAAAGCAAATGGTATGGAACAAGTTTTTGATTTATTAATAAACTCTGTTTTAACATTAGATAAGCCAGCACAAGAGTTAACAGGACAATCTATATTAAATGCATCTTTAAAAAGAGTTAATAATATATTTGCAAGATCTTCTGGGCAGAACGATAAAATAATAGATAATAACTCCTTATATACAGGTTTATCAAGAAATTTTGATAAAGATTTAGGAGATATTATAGGAGTTTTCTTACAAAAGTTTGGAACAAACTTTAATGATCTTAATTTTACAGCCATATTAACTTCAATTATAAGCGAACCAGAAAATATAGTGGATATTTTATTTGTTATAAGTTCTTTATTGAAATACATGTCAAGTGTTGATTTCACAGATTTTTCTCCAAAAAACGATGATAATTTATTTAGTGATCAAAAAGATAATAATGCTTTCATAGAAGAACTAAATAAAAAAAGTATGCAAGAAAACCCATTTAGTACAAAAATATTATTAAAAAACTTAATAGCAATAACAAATACAACAACTAACTATAATGGTAAACAAGCTCAAAAGCTGTTTTATCTATTATTCAACTCAGGTAAAAAACCCACAAATATAGACGAAAAAATAAATGCCTTTTCTTTATTTACTAAATTGTCTTCTTCAGTTATTGGAAACGAAAAAAACAATTACTCATCTCTGGTGTATGGTATTGGTAAAGGAGTAGCTATTTGGCAAAAATGATCTGTTGCCAAAGTTATAGGACCGGATCAAGTTGGTAACTTATTTAGATGAGTTATAACAGATGGATTGGGTAATAACTCTGATTTTAGTGGTTTAAATAAAGTTTTAGAGATTTTATCAGGGTTTATTGAAATAGATTTAAAAGTGAGTGATAACACAACTTTTCAATTAAAAAAATTATTTAATGCAATATGAGATAAAGATTCCACTTTATTTAAAGATTTATTTGGACTACAAACGAGTTTATATTCTTTATTTAACACCGAAATAGGTGAAAAAACGAAAATATCAGATATTCTAGACTTAATCTATAATTCTATATCTGGTGCTGTTTGTCAAAAAGGAGATAAGTTAAAAAATGGTATTTCAATTATTTCAAGTGAAATAGACAATATTAACTATACTTTGTGATATCAAAGTAAAGGTAAATTAGTACAATTTAAAGAAGGAAGCACCAATGAAAAAGGTACTTACAATGCATTACAAGCTTTTATTGTTTCTTCTAAACGTAGAGGTTTAATAATATCAAAAGATCAAAATAAACCTGAAAATTTAAATATTAAAGGAACTAAAGCTGCTATGTATGCATTAGGAACTGATTATGATTCAAATGGTAATCAAAACATGAATAAGTTTAGAGAAGTTTCATTTTTAGCTGGTTTTGAAGAAATTATTGATGATTCAATCATTTGAAACTCTTTTGATGATATTTCAAGAGGTTTTAACGATATTAAAAAAATTAATGATGAAGTTATTAATAAGGTTTATAAACCATTGATCCAAGATAAAAACTTTAAAACTAAATTAATAACACAAGATAATATTGATAAGCCAAACGACAGACAATCAATAACTTATAAAACAGTTTATACAAACCCCTTCTCAAATGAAAAATTTACTTATGAAATAAACATTGTATTGGAAGTTAATGAATCTTCTTGAAAAGTTAACTCTATAAAAAAAATCTAAGAGCTATTAAGCTCTTTTTTTATCTTTAATATATAAAAAAATTCTTTTATATATTAAAAACATTTTAGTTTTATTATATAATTTTTCTAAGAATGAATAAGGGGTAGTCGGGAAAATGAAAAAGTTAATTTCCTTTTTAGGAATTATATCTATTACAGCATCAACAGGAAGTGTTGCTGCATGTAGTACAGTTAACAATATAAAAACTTCAATAAAAAATAAAATTCAAAACTTAACACAAGTATCATCAACAGCCTTAAGAGGTGCTATGATTCAAAATGCTAGTCAAGACACACTTGCAGCAAATGAACTTGCATATGATGCAGATTACTTAACAGGATTAATAAATTCTGGTAAAGCAAAAACTTTAATGCCAGGTTTTAAAACTGATTCAGAAACAACTGTTGGTTCATTAATGAAAAATTACTTTAATGGACAAAACATTAACAGAAATGAAATTAATAATTTAAGCAAAAGTGAAAATCCAAGCTATAGTGATAGTGCATTTTTAACAGATCAAGTTAAATCTCCAGTTGGATCAGCAGATTCATTAGGAAGTATGCTAACTTTAATAATTAGTGCCATTAAATCAAATGGTGGTGTTCACCCAAGTCTTTCTGGTTTAATTCAAGGATTATTACCAGAATTAGGTCTTTCTCCTTCAGCAGCAAGTGGTGTTGGACCAATGGAAGATATTTCAAAATTATTAGATTCTGCAGCAGTTCCATTAGCAATATTAATTAAAGCTTTATCAGGTTCAAATTTGGCTTATAGTCTAATTTCAAATTTATTAAATGCTAATTTCTTAAATGATTCAAAAGAAGGTAAAACAAACATTACAAACGGTTTAATGTCAGCATTATCAAGTGTTAATTTTGTTCCCTTAATAATTGGTTTATTAGAATTAATGAATCACTTTGATATATTAATTCCAACTTTTGATATGTTAGTAAATTCAGTTTTAACAATGGATAAAGTTGAAAACATGACTAACAAACAAGTTATGAACGCAACAAACAGAAGACTTTATAATGTTTTTGCAGCTTTATCTGGACAAACAGATAAAATCGTAAAAGATGTAAATGTTTTATATTCAGATGTTGATTATACATTTGAAAAAGATTTTGGAGAATTAATGGGTGTTTTCTTTGAAAATCTGAACAACATTAACACTTCAAACATAACTTTAGTCATAACAGATCTTTTATTTGTAGTAACAGGTTTATTACAAAGGATAACTAGTGTTGATTTTGGAGGTTTTAAACCTTCTAATAACCAAAATCTTTTCAGTGAAAGCGATAAAAATATAGACTATTTAAAACTATTAGGTTCTAATAATTTTAAAAGATTTGAAACAAAATTATTATTTAAGAATTTATCAATTGCTTTAAATTCAGATTCAGAAGGTTTAAATACAGCTAAGTTATTTTCTTTATTATTTGAATCAGGTAGTGAAAAAATAGTTAATTTAGATAAACCTGGTTTTGGTGGTTGAACTATAAAAATAACTGGTTTTTTACTTGGACTTGGTGGATATTATGAAGGTTCAGAGGGACTCTCATCTTTAATTTTTGCACTTGGTTATGGTATAGGTAAGTGACAAAATATTAATTATACCGTTCTGGGTATAGGTGTGGGGCCTGTTCAAGTGGGTAACATTTTAAAAGGTGCTATTGACAACTTTGTTGAAAACAGATCAATAAGCGGTCTTGATTCACTATTCGATTTTATTAAAACATTCGGAGTTAATGTGCCTTTCAGATTTAAGAATGATAAACTTTTAAAGGAATCTTGAAAAGCTTTGTGAAGTAAAGAATCAACTTTCTTAAAAACAGTTATCGGAGGGGAAAATAACATTTCTCTTGAAACAATACTTGCAGGTCCTGTTTATGAAGGAAAAACTATTAGTGAAATACTAGACTTTATATACAATGCAATTAATTCTTCAACACCAAATAATCAAAAATTAAAAGAACTTGAACAAGAAACCAAGGGAATGGCAAATGGATTACAAGACATTTCGAAAGCTTTAAGTGATACAAAATATTCTATTTTCACAAAAAATGGAAACGCTTATAATGGGACTGGTTCAAATGCAGAAAATAAATACACTGCACTTCAAGTGTTAATGATCACTTCTGGTCTAAACGGTCTATATATTTCAGTAGATGGAGTAAAAAATACCTCTATTACAGGAGCAAAAGCTGCTATGTATGCATTAGGAACAAACTTTGATGCAAACGGAAAACAATTAGGAGAATTTAGACAAGATTCCTTATTGTCAGGTTTAGAAAAAATAGTTGATGATAAATCAGTTGACAGTCTATTAGATCAAATTGTTAAAGGTTTTGCTGAAGTAAACTCTGTAAAAAATAACTTGTCAAACACAGTATACAAACCATTAATTCAAGATAATAATTTTAAAACAAAAGTTGAAAGTCATTATGGAATTGATCAAGGTATGGATGAAGCTGGTATAACTTACACTACAACTTATAAAGATCCAAACACTAAAAAAACATTTAACTATGAAATTAAATTGTTATTAGAAGCAGGAGCTTTAGATTGACAAATAAAATCAATTAAAAGAAAATAAGAAAAATCGCTAAATAAAGCGATTTTTTATTTTTAAATTATAAATATAACAGCAAGAATAGTTCCCAAAATACCTATTGGAAGCAAGAATCAACATAATCAAGCTTTTGATTGTCATTTTGATCCATATCCATTTTTCTTTTCTTTTTTAACTTTAACTTTTTTAGGTGGAACAACTTTAATTTCAACTACTTTTTCTTTTGCCTCAGGAGGCGCTTTTCTTCACCCATCAAATTCCTTCATGGGTTTGATTTCTTCATGTTTTTTTTCAAATTTATGAGGAACAACTTCTTCAGCTTTATTTAAATCTTCATCAATTAATTGTTCTCTTTCATTTTCAGCCAATAATGGATTGTCTGAATCTGGAAGTCTTTCAATTTCTCCATTAGTTCTTCCAGCTAAAGTATCTACAAAGTGTTGGGCCACATCTCTGTTTGGAGTTGCAAAAGTTACCCCATTTCCAAAACTATCGTTTTGAAGCGATACATAGTGTAATCCCCCACTATTTTTAGCAAATTGTAATTGAATTTTTTGTAAAGAATATGAATCGAATGGTAAGTATCTAATTTGAGTACTTGAATCATTATCAAGAATTTCTAAAGTAAATGTTCTTTTGGTAGTAATAAAAACTATCCCTACCATTTCATCTTCATATCTTTTAAAACTAGCTCAAAGAGCTGATAAAACTAATTCATCATCATCAAAATAAGTTTCAGTGTTATATCAAACTTTTTGTAAGATATCTTTATAGTTAGGCATTCAAATATAACCTTGACTTGCAAGTTCTTCTTTAATTTGCATACTTGTTTTCATATTAAAATACCTCTCTTTCACTTATATTATTTTATCTTATTTTTATTTGTAAATTTTATATAGATTTCCATTAACTTTTTCTCATATGCACTATGAGGTTTAAATTTGAAATAAGTGATATCTTTAATTTCATCTGGTAAATATTGTTGATCAACTCAATCATTTTCATAGTCATGAGCATATTTATAGCCAATTCCATGTCCTAGTTTATGAGCATTTTTATAATGATTATCTCTTAAGTAAGGAGGTATGGGTGGAGCCAACCCTTGTTGAACATCTTCAAGCGCTTTTTCTAAAGCTAAATATGAGGAATTAGATTTTTCACTTAAAGCCATTTCTATAATTGCCAATCCAAGTATAATTCTTCCCTCTGGCATTCCTATTTGTCTAAAAATTTGACAAGCTTGATAAACTCTTACTGAAATTGCTGGATTCGCAAGACCAATATCTTCATATGCCATTATGATCATTCTTCTCATTAAAACTTCATAATCTCCAATAGCCATTAATCTAGCTCAATAATGAAGTGAAGCGTCAACATCACTTCCCCTTATTGATTTTTGAAGAGCTGATTTAAGGTCGTGATATTCATCACCTTCTCCAGTTCCTTTTGTCACTGCTTGATCAAAAATGGATTTTATAATTTCATTATTAACTTTTTCATCAGAGTATAAGTTAATTAACATCTCAATTGAGTTTAAAGCAACTCTTAAATCTCCATTTGAAAGTTCACATAAATTATCAAAAGCGCTGTCTTCTATATCTAGTTGAATATCATTGTTTTTAAGAACTCTTTTAAGTCCTTCTTTCATTTCTTCAGTATTTATTTCCTCTAATTTTAGAATTGTGCATCTACTTCTTATAGCTGGATTTATTACAAAATAAGGGTTTTCAGTTGTAGTTAAAAAAACTATAACTTTTTTAGATTCTATATATTCAAGTAAATAATCTTGGATGTTTCTGTTCATTCTATGAATTTCATCAATTATTAAAACAAGTTGTTCTTCATGATTTGAAGATTCAATTAGTTTTTGTAATTTATCTTTTTTATCATTAGAAGCATTAAAAAATTCATATTTGGTATTTAAATCATTTGCAATAGAAACTGCCATTGATGTTTTACCAACTCCTGGAGGACCATAAAAAATTAGATTAGCAAGGAAGTTGTTTTCAACCATTTTTGTTATTAATCCATATTTATTATTAATTAAGTGCGATTGTCCTATTATGTTTTTTAAAGATGTTGGTCTTAATAGGAAACTTAAAGGTTTATTCATAATTTCAACTCCTAATTGAATAATAGCATAAAAAAACTAACCTTTTAGGTTAGTTTATTATGCATTTCCAGCATCATGTAAATCTTTAAATTTACCTGGAACTTTAATTAACTCTTGATAAGTTCCTTGTTGAACAATTCCTTTACCTGGAGCTAAAACAAATATTTGATCAACATCTTTTATTGTACTTAATCTGTGAGCAATAATAACTGATGTTTTATCTTTCATAAGTTCATTTAATTGAGCTTGAATTTCTTTTTCAACAATATTATCTAAAGCACTTGTAGCTTCATCTAAAATTAATAATTCTGGATTTCTTAAAAGTATTCTTGCAATTACAAGTCTTTGTTTTTGTCCACCACTTAATAATAATCCACGTTCTCCAAGAACTGTTTGATAACCATAAGGTCAACTATTAATAATTTTATCAATTTGAGCTTTTCTACAAGCTTCATGTACTTCTTCTTCTGTTGCTTGAAAATAACCATACCTTACATTATCATAAACATCTCCAAATATTATTGAAGGTTCTTGTTCAACATAACCAACATGACTTAAATAACTTTTTAGGTTAAAGTCCTTAACGTTTTTATCATTGACAAGAACACATCCTTCAGTTGGATCATAGAATCTTAACAGTAGTTTTGAAATAGTTGATTTTCCACTTCCAGTTTCACCAACAAAGGCATATGATTTTCCTTTTTCTAAAACTAAATCTAGATTCGGAACAATATTAACTTCTGGTTTTTCAGGATAGTTAAATTTAACTTGTCTAAACTCAATTTTTGAAATATTTTCATCAAATAACATTCCATTTTTTTCATTATCATCCATTATAGGATCTTTTTCGATAGTTTCATAAATTTGTGCAGAAGATGCTGAAGCTCTTGAAAGTCCAGGTATAATTGCTGCAATTTGTCATAACGGCCTTGTTAAACCAACCATTGCAGAAATAAATGCAGGTAAAGTTTCAGTCATCATATTATCTACATCTCCATAGAAAACAATTGCCACAGTTACCATTATTAAGTTTATTACAACATCTGATGCAATTAAAATTGCTAAAAGAGTTCCGTCGATTTTAGATATTGGTTTAAAAGCTTTAATATAAGGTTCATGAAGAGTTTCTAATCTTGATTCTTCATATTTTCTAGTACCTGTTGCTTTTACTAATTTAATAGCACCAATTCTGTCAACAGCATCTCCATTAATATCTGATATTACTTCTCTAACTTTTTTAACCTTTTTTTGGTATTGTAATGATAATAAAATTACTAGTATAGTTAATAGATAAACAGAAATACTTGCAACTAATGCCAATGGAGCGTGAATTACAAACATCATTGCTGTACCCATTATTATTACTAATGGTGCTTGAATAACTCAAGCAATCATACCTGAAATTTCATTTCCAATTACGTTTGTATCTCCAACTAATTTAGTCATTAGTTTACCTATTTTTTTATCTGAATAGTAGCTAATATCTTGTTCCAATAATCTTTTAATAGTTAAATTTCTTAACTCCACTTCAATATTTACAGCCAACATAATTGAACACGAGTTTCTTATGTAAGTACAAAAATAAAGTAGAACTAAATCTGATGCAGTTATAGCCATTCATCAATATCATTTAAGATTTCAGAAAGTTTGATCACCTGTCAAGTTGTGATTTTTTTCTGCTGCTTCTGGTGTATTTTGAGCTGCAGAAAGTACATTTCTTAAAAATAATGTATTTAAACTTACTAAAAAGGCACTAAACGTAACTACAATAACAACACTTAAGAATAGAGCTTTATATTTTCACCCATAAATTAATACAATTCAAGAGAACTTTAATTTTTGTTTTTCTTTAACAAGTTTATAAACCTTGTCATCAGGAACATATTTTTTAGGTTCTTCTTTTGGGGTTGCAACATTAACATCACCAATTGGCATATTTGTCGCACTAAATGATTGATCCATTATTATTTTCCTTTTTTTAATTTCATTGTTGATATATTATCACAAAAATATTAAAAACAACCCATATAAATGAGTTGTTTTTAATTATTAATGAGCTTTTTTAGTCTCTTCATTTGATGAAGTTGATATAGGAAGTTCTCTCACTAAGTTATCTAATTTAATACCAAATACATTTTCATATACTTCTGAGTATTGTTGAACAGGAACTACTTCTAATTCTTTTCTTACCTCTTCAGGAATATCTTCAATGTCTTTTGTATTTTTAAATGGTATTAAGATTTTTTTCAATCCACTTCTGTGAGCAGAAATTGATTTTTCTCTTAATCCACCAATTGGGAATACTAAACCTCTTAGTGTGATTTCTCCTGTCATACCAATTTCTCTTGGAACAGGTTTATTTGTTAAAGCAGAAACAATAGCAGTAGTAATTGTTACCCCAGCACTTGGTCCATCTTTTGAAACAGCACCTTCTGGAACGTGAATATGAATATCATTTTCATTAAATACTTCTTTTGGAATTCCAAACGCTTTGTAATTTGATTTAACAAAGTCGTAAGCTATTGTTGCAGATTCTTTCATTACATCTCCAAGTTTACCAGTTAACACTAGTCCACCTTTACCTGGGAAGTGATTTACCTCTATAGGTAAGATATCTCCACCAAATTGAGTATATGCAAGTCCTGTAACAACACCAACTTGAGCTTCATTTTCTTTTTCAGTATGTTCAAAGATACGTTTTTTTAACATTTCGTTAACCACTTCTGGAGTAACTGTTAATGTTTCGATTTCTTTATTTAACATTTTAACAACATATTTTCTAACAATTGAAACAATTCATCTTTCTAATTGTCTTACACCAGCTTCTCTAGTATAGTGTTTGATAATTTCGTTGATTGATTCTTTTGTGAAAATTACTTGCTCTTTTGTAACTGCATGATCATCTAATACTTTTGGTATTAAATATTCTTCTGCAATTTTCATTTTTTCAATTTCAGTATAACTTGAAAGTTCAATGATTTCCATTCTGTCATATAGAGCTTCTGGTATATTTTCAGGATAGTTTGCTGTTGCAATAAATACAACGTCACTTAAATCATATTCTTCTTCTAAGTAGTGATCTGAGAATTTTGAGTTTTGTTCAGGGTCCAATACCTCCAACATCGCTGAAGCTGGATCTCCTCTATAATCACTTGCCATTTTATCTATTTCATCAAGTAAGAAAACTGGGTTTTTAACTCCTGCTTTTTTCATTCCTTGTATTACTCTACCAGGCATTGCTCCGATGTAAGTTTTTCTGTGTCCTCTAATTTCAGACTCATCTTTTACTCCACCTAAAGCCATTTTTACAAATTCTCTACCCATTGATTCAGCAATTGATTTTGCTAAACTTGTTTTACCAACTCCTGGAGGACCTACCAATGTAATGATTTGTCCTTTTACTTTGTTAGTATTTTGTTTAACAGCTAAGTACTCAATAATTCTTTCTTTAACTTTATCTAAACCATAGTGGTGTTTATCTAAAACATCTTTTGCAAATTTTAGATCTGTTTTTTCCTCAGTTTTTTGTCATCATGGAGTTTGCATCATTCAATCAATGTATGTTCTTGTGATGTTAGCCTCTGATGAAGCTGCAGGCATACCTTCACATTTATCTAATTCTGAAAGTATTCTTTTTTTAATATTTTCTGGGAAAGGTTCTGTTTCAAGGCGTTTTCTATATTTTGCCAAGTCATCTCCTTCTCCGTCTAAATCTCCTAATTCTTCTTTAATAGCTTTTAATTTTTCTCTTAAATAGAATTCTCTTTGTTGCTCATCAACTCTAGATTTAATTTTTTTACTGATTGATGATTCAATATCAGCTGATTGACGTTTTTCATCTAAAAAGTCATTGATTATTTCAATTCTTTTTACTGGATCTAACTCTTCAAGCATAGCTTGTTTTTTATCAATAGGCATAAATGGCATTAAGTTTGCCGCACTATCAACAATAAAGTTTGGATCAATGTCATTTGAAGCTGAGTTTATTATTTCTTCAACTTCTGCTGGGAATTCATCTTGTGAACTTATCATTGCTTTGATATGTTTTGTAATTTTATCTAATGCTTCTTTATCTGAGCTTTTTAGGCTATCTTTTACTTCATAGTTTGCAATATAAAATTCATTTAATTCAATATCACTTGCCTCTATACGTGAAATTGATTTTATATTTACAGTTAATGTACCATCTTTTCATTCTTTTTTAATTTTTACTTCGGCCAATACACCGAATGTGAATAAATCTTCAATTTTTGGATCATCTTCTAATGGTTTTTTTTGTGAAACCATTAAGATTTTCCCTTCATATTTTTCTACAGATTCTTTAACAGCAAGAGTAGTTTTATCCCTTCCAATTTCCAATACTTGGTCAAAAGTTGGGTAAATGTAACTACCACGAGTTATTAACATAGGTAATTTTTTATTCATAATATTCCTCCTTAGGTACAAAATTATGATATCACAATATTTAGCACTTGCAAGTGTTAAGTGCTAAAAAATAAAAAAATACAATTAAATTGTATTTTTTAACCATTGTTTGAATATAGGAAATCAACAATTTTTTCTCTTATTATTTCTTCTTTAATTTGTGGTTCTGGTAATAGAGAGTTTTTAATGAAATCAGTTTCAACACCGAAAGTTTTTGCTAGTGCTTCATATTTTGCTTCAATTTCTTCTTTTGAAACTTCAAATTTTTCAGTGTTTCTTACTTGATCTGTAATCAAGTAGCTTTCAATACGTTTTTTAGCATCATCAAACAGTTCATTTCTGATATCTTCATCACTTAATCCTGTTTGTTTTTTGTAATCTTTCATTGTTAATTTTTGACTTTGAACTTTTGCTTCAAATTCTCTATATAGAGTGTCAATTTCTTTATTAATTGCTGATTTAGGAATTTCAATTTTTGATTGAGCTCTAATTAAATCAATAACTTTGTTTACAAAGATATTTTTTGATTGAGTTGATTTTTGATCAACTATTTGTTTTTTCAAGCTATCTTCTAATTCTTTGAAAGTTTTAATTCCTGGTAAGTTTAAGTCTTTTACTAATTCATCATCTTTTGAAGGTAAAATTCTTTCTTTAATTTCTTTAACATTTAATTTAAATTCAGCTGATTTACCTTTTAATTCAGGTGTGTAATCTTCTGGGAAAGTAACATTAATTGATGATTCTCCTAAAGTTTTTCCGATCATTTGATCTTCAAATCCAGGTATCATTTGTCCACTTCCAATTGTTAATTTAAAGTCTAAACCTTTTCCACCTTTAAATGCTTCACCATCAATGAATCCTTCAAAGTCGAATGTAACTGCATCACCTTTTGCGATTTTAGCTCCATCTTCTTTGATTTTTTCCATAACAAATCTTTCTCTATATTGATCGATTGCTTTTTCTAATTCTTCTTTTGTAGCTTTAACTTCTTCTTTTACTAAGTCTTTATCAGTTAATCCTTTGTATTTTCCAATTTTAATTTCAGGTTTTAAATCAAAGATAAAGTGTAATTCACATTCTTTTTCACTTATTTTAACTGGTGTAGGAACAGGTGAAGTAAATGGTTCTATATCAGATTTTTGATCTCTAGCAAATTCTCATGCTTTTTCCATAACTGATTGAACAGCTGCATTTAAATAATTAACTGGAGTTAAGTATTGTTCGATTTTTTCTTTAGGTGCTTTACCTTTTCTAAATCCAGGTATTTCAATGCTTGCAGCAGCTTTGTTTTTACCTTTTTTAACAGCTTCTTCTCATTCTTTACCATCTATTGTAACTATTCAAGTTCCTTGACCTTTTTCAGCAAGTTTTTTTGCACTAAATTTCATAAAAATTTTCTCCTTTTTTATACATAACATTTTTAATTATAACAAATAATTACCTATTGTTAAGTATTTTAATGTCTAACATACTTCTTAAATTTGTTAAATCTACATCAAAAGTGTACATTTTTTCTTTCAAAGTTTCATATTCAACAGAGTTATCTAAACTTTTCTCAATTGAAGCAAAAACCTTAACCAAAGAAGGTACTAACTCTTCTAAATTATCCATAATTGAGAACAATTCTAAATATGAGATCTCATAATTTAAAGTCTTATTCATCTCTATTAATACAATCGACATTTCTATATAAAATTCTAACTTATTTATAAAATAAATTAATTTAGATATGCTATCTTCTTCAATTATATTAGCTACTTTTAGAGGATCATAATTTGAATCAATAAGTTTCATATAATCAGTTTTATTAAAGTTATCTAAACTGTCATTTGCCCCTTTAATGTCATTTAAAAGATTTTTTATACCTTTTTTAAATAATTTTGGAACATCTTTCATTTTACTTATTTGAGCAGAATAACTTAAAAAATTAGCTGTTATAGATAAGGTTTTGTCTATTTCATCTCACTTTTGAGATAAGCAACATCAACATTCTGAGTCTTTTTTACAATTACACTCTATTATTACACATATACAGCTCTTTGAGAGAGTTTCACATTTACAACACTGCATAATTTACCTCCAATTAAAAAATCGTCATTATAACGATTTAAAATTCTTCAATATCACTAATTTTTTTAATGAATTCAACTGTTTTAAGCATGTCACCTTTTGATTGACTAGCTAAATTAGAATCCAATTCAATTAATGCATCTGATATTCTTGACATATTTTCAAAATCCAATAAAGCATCAGCAGATTTAATATTAAATCCATCTAAAACTTCATTAGGATGCGATAGGAAAGAATCAGAAATACCAGCTTCATGGTATTTGATTAATTTATCTATTTGTTCAAAATATGAATTAAGAATAATAGGATTGTATAGGTCATCACCTATTTTATTTTTGTATTTTATTAATAAATCCTTAACTAATTGAATTAAATTTCTGTTAAGTCTTTTTGTTGATAAAGAAATTAATTCTTGTACTTTTTCACTTGATTGAGTAAGGGCAATGTATAGATTCTTAAATGCTTCTTTTTCTCTTGAGATTAATCAACCACCATTACTTCTAATCATTTCTGCTTTAGCACCTCAAACACTTATGGTTTGAGAAGTTATTATGTTACTTAATATATTAGAAAAGAAGATTCTAATATTTAATTCCATAGTAAAGTTAAAGTCTCATAATTCAGCATTATCAGGTAATTTTTGTATTTGATCTAATATTCGATCATAATCCAAGTAAATGATAAAGTCCTTTTCGTCTATGAATTTTAATCCATCAATACTAATTATACATTTTTCATAGTATTTATGATTTTCAGGTGTTGGAGCTACTTTGCCATTGTCGTAATCTTCAATGAATTGTTTAAAGTTTCTTAAAGTTTCAATCAATATATTATATTTTGAATAATAAGATACTTCTTCTTTTTCATTTAAGTTAGCCATTATAGATAACAGTTTTTCTTTTAAATCCTTATCTTGTTTTAAGTTTTTAGCATGTATTCATGCTAAAAATCTTGATTCAACCATTTTAATAGTTTTATCTCAATCAATAAGTTCTCTTTCAACTATAAAAGTATTTTCTAGCGCTTTATCATAAGTTTTGTTTAATTCTTGGACAACATATTCATGATCTAAGTAATGATTTTCTGTTGTTGATATTAAACAATTATCTAAAAATAATTGTTTTAACTCACTAAGTTCTGAAGGAGTTATAAAGTTTCAATTAAAAGTTTCTCCACAAGCTATGATTTCACTTTCTGTGTGAACTCTTTTTTTCATTGAATATCTATAAAATTCCTTTAAATTTAAAGCAACTTGTTTTTGTTTTTCTTTATCTTTTGAAAAATCATCACTTAATAAAGAAAGTGTTTTACCTATTATTTTATAAACTAAGTTTATAGCATCACTTGCTGTATATAACATATAGTACCCCCATATAACTATTATTATATAATCTTATTGGACTAAATTGAATCTTTATTGATATTATTTGAATAAAATAACAAAAAACCACTTTTTATAAGTGGTTTTTAAACATTTAATTCATCATTAAAGTTAGTAACTAGTTGTTTTATTGAATTAATTTTATCTTGTTCTACACTATTTAAATATATTTGTAGATTTTGAACTGTTTCTTCAATGTTACCATTAAAAGGTATTTTATACTTTTTAGATAAAGTAACTATTTTCTTTCTAAGCATATTCTTTTTAACAATTTCTTCAGGCAAGAATAAACTTAAAGGATCTTTTTTAGTTGAGTAATCAATTTTTCATTCAGATCCTTTTTGACTAAGTTCTATATTAAATTCTTCATGAATTTGGTTAGACAAATCATCTGCTTCTTGAGCAACTTGTTCAAAGGCAAATAATATATTCTTTTTAGGATCGTTTGATATGTTTATTTTGTATTTTTTATATTTTTCTTGATTTAACTCAGTAATTATTACATTCGGAATAATATAATCACATAAATAACTAATCATTATTTTTCTTAGTTTAGAAATAAATTTGAAGTAGTATTTATAGAAAAAGTATTCTGGTGCTTGAGTTATTTGAGGCATTTCATTAAAAGATGTTGTTAACAATATCTTATATTTATTTCATCAAATATTTTCAAGACAAGTTGTATATAATTGAATTCTTTCAATAGTTTTATTTACTGATTTTATATCCATTATTTCATACAAGAAAATTTTAGTTCTAATGAATTTTGAATTTAAAAACCCTTTTGAGAAGTTTTCTTCATAATCAAAATATCTTATCTTGAAATCATAATCTTGAACTTCCATTCACTTTTTCTCAAAAGTACCATCTTTAGAGACAAATCATTTTTCTTTATTGTGCTCTTGATTTATAAAAAATGGCTGATTTGTTACTTGTTTTAATATTTTTTTAGGTTTTTTGATTTTTAAAACGATACAAATAGTAACAGTTAAAGTTATTGCTAAAAGCACAATGAAAACTGCCACACCAATTGCATAATACATAATTTAATTCACACTTTCCTTAATTTTATTTATCTTTTTTAGTTTCTTCTTTTTTAGGTTTTTGTTTTTTTGGTTTTTGTTTTTTTGGTTC
Source organism: Spiroplasma endosymbiont of Diplazon laetatorius (assembly GCF_964019625.1). Classification (NCBI taxonomy): domain Bacteria; kingdom Bacillati; phylum Mycoplasmatota; class Mollicutes; order Entomoplasmatales; family Spiroplasmataceae; genus Spiroplasma; species Spiroplasma endosymbiont of Diplazon laetatorius. The sequence goes on along the minus strand of NZ_OZ026458.1, from coordinate 332,642 downwards.
AACTTTTTTAACTTCTTTTTTAGGTTTTTCTTCTTTTACCTTAACTTTTTTAACTTCTTTTTTAGGTTTTTGTTTTTTTGCAACTTCTTTTGATGGATTTGCTCCAAATATTGATTTAATTTTATCTCACATACCCATATTAGCTTCTAATCTTAATCTCTTTCTAAGAACAGATTTTTGTTTGTTAGGGTAAATACTTAATCAAATTGAAACATTTGAAGTTTTAGCTCTTTTTTTAATTCCATATCAAAAACTAAAGTATTTATTTTTCGGATCTGTTGTTTCTTCCATAGAAAAAACATGACCCAATATAGTAAATGAATGTTGTAATTCAATAGTTGAATCAAAATTAGGTTTTTTATCGTATTCAACAAAATCATCTATTGTTTGGCTTTCTGTTTTTCTTTCATCAAGAGTTTCTTGTCTTGATTTACCATACAATTCTCTTCAAAGTTTTTCTTTTTCAGCCTGTTCTTTTTCATAATCTCTATCTGTTTGAGTTTTAACTTTAGCCTTTACTGGTTTAGAGTTCTTTTTAGCTTCTTTTTTAACTTTTTTTGATTTATTTTGTTTTTCAAGTTCTTTTTTCTTTTTCTCAAGCGCTTTTTGTTTTTCTAATTCTTTAAGTCTTTCTTCTTCTAATCTTTTAGCTTCTCTTAATTTTGCTTCTCTAGCTTCTTTTTCTTCTCTCATTTTAGCCTCTAGAAGCATTCTGTTAATTGAATTTTTTTCAATTGACTTACCTTCTGTAGATTTAGTTACTTTTGTAGTTTCACTAACTTCTGGCTTTTTAATAAGTGTTTCTCTTCTTGAATTTTCAATTGCTTTTTGAGTAGCTAAATCTCTATCTTTAGTTAAGTATTCTTGGAATTTTTTAATTTCCTCTTGTCTTTGATAGAAATCTACTTGTTTTAGGTTTGAAAAAGACTGAACACTTTGTTTTTCGTATAAATGACCTGAATCATTCATTCATTTTTCTCTTTCAATTTCCATTAAATAATTAATATAATCTATTAATTGCTCACGAAAATCAAAATCGTAAGTTTCATATTCTTGCGCAAATAACATTATTGTTTGACTTGTAAGTCTTTTTTCAATAAGGTTTTTTACTCTAATTTTTACTTTAGGAGATAGTAAAGGAAAATCCTTTTCTGATTTAACTTTGTTTTTTTTAGCCATAAGGATTTTCTCCCTTCTATTTCTTCTCAAATGCTATTGATGGCATTTTACTAATATCTACATTACTTGAAACTTCTTTTTTAGGTTTCTTTGTTCTGCTTATTTTAACAGCTTGGCTGCTTTCTAAAATTTTGTTGTAAATATTTGATATATTATATGATTCTATTTTTTTATCATTTAATTTATCTAGTTCTTTTCTAATCTTTTCAGCTTCTTGTTCATATTTTTTAGCTTTTTGATTTATTGTTTTTAAGTCAATTGATTCTTGTGTTTCATTAATATCAATTGTTTGATCTTGAATATCATCTTTATTTTCAGTTATTTCTAAATCTTTTGCAGAATCTTCAACTTTATAATCAGCTAAAGGTGATGAAAAAATTCTTTGATTTTCTTTTTCTTGAGCTTTTGCAAAATATTCACTTGATTCGCTTCCAAATGAAATATCACCTAATATTTTAGTAATTCTTTTTGTGTTAACAACTGTGTTGTTTGTTTTAAAAGATATTTTGCTAGAAGAAGAAGTATCAAACATTGATTTAAGATCAGCTACTTTTTGATTTCTACCTTTAAGATTTTCTTTAGAATCCTTTATTTTAGATTTAACAACAACATCTTGAGCAAATAAATTTGCTGCTTGTTTGTTCAATTTTTCATAATCTTGGTTTTGAAATAAAGATTTTTTAACCTTTTTCTTTGATTCTTCTCTTTTTCTTTCCAATTCCAATTCATAATCCAATTTTTTATTACTTACAAAACCCATTTTTCTTTCTTCTAAAAGAGTAAGTTTTTCATTAATAACTTCTGTTTTGTTTCTAACTTTTTCAATATGTCTTGTTCTAGAGTCAGTTCTTTTTTCATCCAATGGATTCAACTGTCTATCTTGCATTTTTTGAACTGATTTGTGTAATTCTGGTTTTTCACTAGTACTTTTTAATGCAGCAGTTCCAATTTTCCCAGAAAGAGAGTTAATTGTATTTATCCCTAGTTTAGCTTCTTCTAAAACCTTCATACTAGGTGTTCTGTCTATTATTTTTTTACTCTTTGCCATAAAATACACCTCGTTTTCAAAATTATACAAAAAATAGGCAAGTTTAAAATAAATTCTTGCCCATGATTTGACTATTTAATATTTTTTATAAATTTTCTACTTATTTTTTCTACTCTATCTTTACGTTTTTGTTCTTCTAATTGTTGAATCATTTCTGCTTTTTGTTCAATTGATTTGTAATTTGGAGTAGTTGCTTTTGCAATTTTTAATGATTTGTCAAATAATTGGTCATCATGAACCTTTGTAAAGTAAGCTTTCATTTTAAGCTCTGTACGTTTAATCATTTCTTGTTCGTGTCTAATTTGTGCATCAATACTTGCGATTTCTGTTCTGTATTTAGCATCTCTTTCAAGACGTCTTTCACGTTCTAATCTCAATACTGTAGCAACACGTTTTTCTTCGTTTCTCTTTAATTGACGTTCTTTCATTAATTCAATTAATTTTTGACGTTCTTGTAATCTTCTTAATCTTTCTGCTTTTTCAATTGCTTTTAGATTAAATTCTTCACGTTTTTTAAGTCTTTTTAATTCACGAGCTTCAGCTAATCTTCTTGCACGAGCAACAATGTAACTGTTAGCACGTTCAATCTTCATCATATTGATTCTGTGACGACGATCGTTTCTTAATTCTCTTAAGAATTCGATTTTTTGTGTCATTTCATCAAGAGCTTTTCCTTCTCTTTGGTGAGCAGCCATTAAATCATGCATTGCTGGTCTTTTTGCAGCATCATAATTCATTGGGTAGTAACCAACTGGATTTTCTTCGTGATATGGTTTTGATTTAGATGATGAAGCTTTTGCATCATATAAAATTTTTCCTGATAAATCAGTTTTTTCAGGATTTAAAGTGATTTCGAATCCCTCTTTTGAAAGAATATTTCTTTTTTCTGGAGCAACTGCTTCATCTTTAGCGTTATATTCTCTTTTTGCAAGACCTTCATTAACTTCTACATGAGAAGAACCTAAAACATCTTCTGTTAAATGTTGTTGGAAGAATTCAGTTCCTAATTCTAGGGCTGCTAAATTATCATCTTCACTGTTTAATTGACTTTCATCAAAGTAAATATTATTTGCTCTGTTGAATTCTTCTCTTGACATGTTTTCTCTTGCAACATATCCTAAAGTTTCTTCTTTGTTATTATTCATATTTTGTTTTTCAGTTTTAACTTCAACTTCATTTGAAGTTTCATTTGAAACTTTTCCTTCATTTATAAATTCTAATAAATTTGGATCTGGTATAGCTTTTGAAGTCATCAACTCTGTTTCTTCATCCATTGAAACTTTTGTTTCTTTAGATGCTCTTGGAGCTTCTTCAACTTCTACTTTTTGAGCGACTCCAAAACCATTTTGTAAAATGCTTTCTGGTTCTCCCATTCCTTTTTCTTCAGCTGCGCTTAATAAATTTTCAATTTCATAAATATTTTGTCCAGTTCTTGGAACTGCAGTAAAGTTAAATTGTTCTGTTTTAACTTGACTAACATAACCAGCTCTTGAAAGAATATCTTCTTTAGTATTTCTATTTGAAGAAATAGAACCTGGTGATAGTTTAGTCATTAAGTCTTTTCTTTTTTGATCAGGAGACATAGCAACAGGTTTAACATCAAGTCTTTCTTTTCAACCTGAAACTCCATTATCTTTTCTCTTTTGACCACTTGCATAGTTTTCTCAGAAATGTTTGAAAATTCTATTGAATTCTCCTTCTCATAAATCAACTAAATTAGGTTTTCTTGGGTCATTTTTTGGTAATGAATCAATTCTTTCAAATGATGAGATTAATTTTTTGTAACTTTCATCTGTTTGAAGATTATATTTATTAATTAAAGCTAATGCTTTAGGACCGAATTTTTGATTTACATATTCAGTTACTCCAGGTTTTCCATTAGTTGGTTTTTTTCCTGTTGTAGTTGTTTTTTTTCCTGTTGTTTTTGCAGCTGCCATACCTAGTTCCTCCATTTAAATACAAAATGATTATACACTATTTCAACACATTTTTAAAGCATATTATAGCACTTGGTTATACAAAAAAATAGGTCTTTTGTACCTATTTTATAAATGAAAATGCTATATTTTTTGGTTTAATTCTCAATGTTTTATAAATTGAATCATTAATAATTGAAGCCACTTTTATACCATCCATAGCAAACATCCCTTTTTCAATAGTATAAACTCTTACAACTATGAATAAGTTTGTTTCTTGGTGAATACTAACAGATGCTTTTATATCTCTATAACCTGTAGCGTTTGATGTTACATCAAACTCAATTATTTTACTTAAAATTTTTTCATCGATCTCTAAAGTTCCTCTAGAGTTTCTTTCAATTGAAATGTACATAAACAAATACCTCTTAATCTATTATTTTAGTTAGCTCTTCCAGCGTATTTACCATCAGTTGTGTTAATTAAAACTTTTTCTCCCTCTTTAATAAATAAGGGAACAGTTATTTCTAACCCAGTTTCAACTTTTGCTTTCTTTTGAGTTCCACTTGTTGTGTCACCTTTTACAGCAGGTTCTGCTTCAACTATTGTTAACTCTATTTTTTCTGGAATTGTGATACCAAGGATTTCTCCATCATATTCAGTCATTTTAACCATTATTCCATCTGTAATGAATTTTAATTCTCACTCTAATTTTGATGAAGCGATTTCAACTTGTTCATAAGTTTCTGTGTTCATTAATACACAATTTGTTCCATCATTATATAGGTATTGCATATCTTTCTTTTCAATTAAAGCTTTATCTACTTTTTCTCCACCTGTAAATGTTATTTCAACTCTAGCTCCAGTTCTTAAGTTTTTAACTTTAACTGTAACCTTTCCTTGTTGTCTTCCTGTTTTAGAAAATGAGTTTTCTAAAACTACAAAGATGTTTCCATCATATAAGAATGTACTTCCAGGTCTTAAATCGTTTACTGACATAAATTAATCTCCCTTTAATATTTCTAAATAAATTATATATAAAAAAATACCTTTTTAGTAGATTTTAGAGCAAATAATTAGAAAATAAAAATAAGCCTAAAGATTGACTTATTTTCCAAATTTAATTCCCATTTTAATTGAAGAGTTAGGATCGTTAAATGTTGATGCACTCACCATTTTCTTACCCTCTCTTTGTAATTCAAGTATTTTCAAATACCCATTAGCAGTATTTACAATAATACCTTCTTTATCAGTAGATATTACTTCTCCATTTGCAAATATTTTATCTACTGTAACTATATTTTCATCATCTCTAATAACTCTAGATAATTTTATTTTGATTCTTTCTTCTCCAATAAAAGTAAAAGCAATGGGTTGAGGACTTAAAGCTCTTATAAAATTATTTATTTCATAAGCTGACTTATTTCAATCAATAACTTCTTGTTCATTTTTTAAATTATATGCAAAAGTAACTTTGCTTTCATCTTGTTCAATACCTTTGATTTTTCCTTCAAATATATCTAAAAGTTTTTCTTCAATCATTTTTTTACCTAAAATAGCCATTTTTTCAAATAATGACGCTGAATCGTCTTTATCTTCGATTTCAATTTCTTCTTGATAATATACTTCACCAGCATCCATTTTCTTTACCATTTTCATTAATGAAATACCTGTAGTTTTTTCTCCATTCATAATTGCAAACTGAATAGGACTTCCTCCACGATACTTTGGCAATATACTTGCATGAGTATTTACACAGTTTTTAAATAAATCAAAAATTGGTTGGGTTATGAATTGTCCATAGGCACAAGTTAACATAAAGTCAGCTTTAAGTTCTTTTAATTCTTCATAGATTTCACCTATTTTAAAAGGTTGAAATAATGTATAACCTTTTGCTAAAGCATATTCTTTCACAGGAGAAAATTTAATTTCCTTTTTTCTACCAACTTGTTTATCTGGTTGAGTTATTACACCAACTATTTCAACACCAATATTTTCTAAACCTTTTAAAATTTCTACAGAAATTTGAGGTGTTCCACAAAATATTACCTTATGCATTTTCTTCTTCCTCCAACATTTGTCTAATGTACATTTCAAAATTAGGATTATATTCTCTTACAATATCTACAACTCTTTGTAAGACAACTATCATAGCGAGAGTATCTCTATCACAATACTTAAGCATATCTTCTTTTAAGATCACTTCATATTCTTGTTGACTTATAACATCATCTAAAAATTGTCTAAAAGTTTGACTAGCTTTATCACCTTTATTTATTTTTAAGTCTTTATAGCTTAAAGTACTATCTAAAGCTGGTTGAGTTTTTTTAATTGAATATGATCCTCTAAAGTCTGGATGATAAATCAATCAATTGTCTTCTTTTTTCTTAAAGAACTCCATTAAGTCAATTGTATTGTTATAAATATACTCTAATGGTTTTCTTAATTGAGGATATGAATAAATTAAGTTTTTAATTACACTTCTTTCAAATGATTTATTATAAGCAACATATACACCAGGCCCATATGCAAAACAATCTCTAATAAAGTTAACTAAAAATTCAGGTCTTGGATCTTCTTGTTTTTGAGCAATGAAGTTTAAGTGTTTCATTGTATTTATAGGATCGTTAAAATCATAGTTGGGATTGTCTATTACATGTATTGAATACTGAAATGGTATTTGTTCATATGATCAAGAATTATCATATTTTGGAACAGCTCACTTTACTGTTTCAAAATCATACATATAGACTGGATATCTATAATAATCTTTTAAAAGACTCATTAAATTTCTAACACCATCTTCTCTAATTATATCTAAAGGAGATAGTGATCCATTTTTTAAATAACTTCTAACTGTTTTTATAACTCTTAATTCATCTTTTCCAAAAAGAGATTTTCCTTTACCTTGAAATTTAGAATGATTAACATCATCAATATTGTCAATATAAATTGCATTTTCATCTCTTGAACTTATTATTGCAGCTTTAGCTTTAAATCTAGTCAATTCATATAAATTAAATCTAGTTTTATCATAATAATCAACAACATGATGACAAATTGCTTTTTCTAATTTATGATGTTTGTTTTTGTAATCAAACTGATATTTTTCACATTCAGTATTAAAAATTACTGAATCATTTTGAAGGTATTTTGATATTTCCAATATTTTTTCATCAAAGTCAAATCCATAATCTTCCATACCTAAAATCATTTCATTTAAACCAACATCTTTTTTTGTTGATTCTAACTTATCTGTTATTCTAATTAATTGTGAGTAGTTTAAATCAGATTCATCTGATTTGGGTAATTCAATATTTTCCAAATGAGGTTTCACTTCTTTTTCAAAATCCATTTCTGAATATTCAATAAAGAAATCTGGTCTATTAGGATCAATACCTTCACCTCTAACATAACACTTGTTTATTAGTCCAACTTTTACATCATCTACAAAGTAACCACTTTTTTCAAGTACTTTTTTTTGATAAAGCACATCAAAAAAGTGAACTGCTTTAGATTTTGTTGATGCTTTAAATTCTACTATAGTAACATGTCTGTTACCATGATTAATTAAAACGTCACATCTAACTCTTAACATTGAGTCCATATATTCAAATGAAGACTCGAATAAATACTTAACTTTATTTCCTTCTAATGCTTTTTTTGTTTCTTCAATTGTTTCTACATAACCCTTTTCTTGAAAATCTATATATTCAAAATCTGTTTTGTTTTTAAGATTTTCTTCATAAAGTTTTTCAATAAAATATTCTCTAGCAGCATATCCAACAGCATTACCATCTACTATTGTTTCTGCTAGAAGACCTGATATTTCAAATCCGTTTAAATCTTCCATTTGTTTTATTAACATTTCTTTTTGAGCTATTTCTGGTTGAGTTAATTCAGTTTCGTCTTTTTCTAACAAATCAGAGTAAAGGTCAATAGCATTAAAACCAGCTGAAGTGTTTCAATCTTCATCAGTTTCAATTGATGCTTTGTAATGAGTTTCAATCATTTCGTTTTTCTTTAACTCTATGGTTTTTTTGAAGTTTTCAATGCTATGAAATATTCAAGCTATTTTAGGACACTCAGACATGTATCTTTTAAAATCCTCTTTTGTTACCCTTATGTTATTTGCCATATTATTCTTCCTTTCTTAAACAAAAAAAACATATATAAAATATGTTATTTATTTCTTCTTGGTATAAATTTGATTGTTGTTGCTTTAATTGCTCTATCTAATTGAAGATTAGCATCTTTGTTTTCTTTTTGATGCTTTTTCTCTTCTTTTATAGTTTTTAACTCTTCTTTAACTTGAATTTTATGTTCTACAGCTTTAGTTTTTTCTTCTTGTTTTAAAACAACTTTTTCTTGTTTTGTAAGTTTAACTTTTTTCTCAGCTATAGCAATTCTTCTTTGAGTATTTTCAAGATCAATTTCACCATTTACTTGTCATGCAGTAACATAGTTATTTTTACCAGATTTTGTTGTAATTCCCTCTACTTCATAAGCATTTGTAGAAACTAATTTATTTGTTTTTGGTTCAAAAATTTGAACCACAACATCAAATACGTCTCTGTATTTGTATTCAGGTCCTTTTCTTGCATAAACTTTTTCATATTCAATTTTGATATTTTTGATATTTTGTGTTTTTGCAAGGTAGTTTTTAATTTCTTCTTTAACTACTTTTTTTCTCTTTTTTTGTTCAATTTTTTGTGCTTTTTTACTTGTTATTGATGAAACAATAACGAATACTAAAACAACTAAAACAACTACTCCAATAACAATTGTGCTTGTACTTGCGCCTAAAAACATACAACATTCCTCTTTCTTTAAATCATATTTATTTTAACTTATTTTTATTAATTATTTAAAACTTTGTCAATAACTCCACCACCAAGGCAAACTTCTTGAAGATAAAGAACCGCTTCTTGCCCTTCTGTAACTGCTCTTACAGGTTCTTTATAAGTTATTATTATTTGATTGTCTGTAATGACTTCAACTTCAACTTTTACATCTTTTTGTCTATACCTAAACTTAGCTACACATTCAAATTTGTTTGAGCTAAAGTAGTTTTTATAATTAGAAATAAAATTGAATTCTTCAACCACGCATTTTGTTGATTCTAGATAACTTTCATCGCTTAATGGTGATACATATAAAATTTTGTTATCTACATCTTTTTTTGCAACATAATATGGTTCTTTTTGTCCACCAAGATTTAAACCTTTTCTTTGACCAATTGTGTAATACATTACACCAATGTGTTCTGCTATTTTTTTATTTGTTTTTATATCAACTATATCTCCTGGTTGATTTGGAATGTAGTTTTGTAAAAACTTAGTGAAATTTCTTTCACCAATAAAACAAATACCAGTAGAGTCTTTCTTTTCAGCAGTAATTAAATCATATTTTTTAGCAATTTCTCTAATTTCGCTTTTTTCATATTTTTGTAAAGGAAACATAGTTTTAGAAAGTTGTTTTTGATTTAATTGACATAAAAAGTAACTTTGATCTTTATTCTCATCAAAACCTCTAATTAATTCAAATTCACCTGAGTTATCATTAAATTTAACACCAGCATAATGACCCATCGCTATATAATCTGCATTCAATTCATTTATTGCGTAGTCTAAAAATTTATCAAATTTGATATATTTGTTACATAAAATATCTGGGTTTGGTGTTCTTCCTTTTTTGTATTCATTAACAAAATATTCAAAAACGTGATCTCAGTATTCTTTTATAAAATCTATTCTATGTATTTTAATATTCAATTTTTCAGCAACTTTTTTAGCATCCAAGTAGTCTAATTCTTGAGGACAAGTATCTCCTTCTAAGTTATTACCTAAAATATCATTATTTAAGTTACTGTCTCAATTTCTCATAAAAAGTCCTTCAACTTCGTAACCTTGTTCTAATAATATTGCAGCTGTAACTGATGAATCAACTCCACCACTAAGACCTACAATAACTTTCTTTTTTTTCATATTTAATCGCCTTATTTTTTAATACTTTTATTCATTTTTTTATTTTCTTTTTTAGCTAATTTTGCTAGTTTTTTCACATCTTTAGATTGATTAAATCAATCTTCAAAAGCATCAAAATTAACTGGATTTAGAGAAGCTTTTTTACCACCTCTAGATGTAATTTGTAAACTTTCAACCAATTGCGTTGTTCCACCATCTTGGTCAAAAAACTTTTCTTTTTCTCTAATTTTCTTACTTCCGAACTCTAAATTATTAATTGCCTTTTCTAAATCATCAACTGTATTGGCAATTGTGTAGTCATTGTTGTTTATTACTGGTAAAGAATAGTTTTTACTTTCTTCTTCAAAGAAAGAGTTTAATTCTTTTGTATCCATGTCTTGGAATAAACTTCTTTTATTATTTTTTATTTGTATTACAGCACTATCTTTATTTTGTTTGTGATCTTCATTATCAAATTTAACCATTACATTTTTCTCTTCTTCTTTTAAAACTAATTGGTTTGTAATTTCTTGTTTTTGTTGTTTTTGTTGTTCTTGTTTATATTCTTCTTTTAAAACTTCTTCATCTTTTAATAAAAAGTTAATTTTATGTTCAACTTTTTCTTCTTCTATTGGTTCTTGAGTTATTTCATCATCAATAGTTTTAGCTTCGTTTTTTTCTTCATTTAATTTATTTTCTGATTTTACTTGTTCTTTTACATTTTCAATTATAGGTTCAAAATTTGTTTCTGGTTTTTCAAATGTTTTTAAATTAGCAACTTTATCAAGTTTTTTTTCAAGATTAACAAGTTGTGATTCAATAAAGTCCATTTGTTGTTTAATCGGTTCAACTTTTTCTGATTCAGTAATAATTTCTTCATTTTTAGCTAAATTGTAGTTTTTAAAATTATTATTTGGTTTTAAATCGACATTAAGTTTATTTAATAAGAACTCTTTATCTCTTTGTTCATTTTCATAACTCATTCTTCTCATATCTATAATTTCTTTTCTTATAAGAGAATCAGTTGGTTTAATCATTTTATCTACTAAATTTATTGATTCAAAAGTCTTGTTTCCTATATCTGATTTTTGAAAACTTAAATCTTTAGGTCCTTTAGGGTCAAAAAAATGTGAATTAGCATTTTGTACTAAATCAATCTTAGAGGTTTTCTTGTCTTTTAGAGCAATTGTTTTATCAAAATCCATTGAAACTGAATGATCTAAATCTTCTTCAAATCAAAAACCATTAGAACCAAAATCTTCAGTAGTTTCATCAAGTTTATCTAATGTGCTTTTATTAATTTTTAAAACTTTAATTTTTTCAGACATATTAAACCTCCACCTATTGATTATACAATAATAAGATTAAATCAAAATAAATACTTTTGGCAAAAAAAATAACCAAATGGTTATTCTTCTAAATTATTTGTGACTTTAAATTCTGTATCTTTGTTTATGCTTTCAATTTTTTCTTTTTCTTCATTTGTAAGTTCTGAAGGTATTACAATATTTACTTCAAGTAATAAATTACCTCTGTGAGATGACTTAACACCTTTGTATAAACCGTGGTTTTTAACTGTAATTATTTCTCCATTTTTAATACCTCTTGGTATTTTAACTTGTATATCTCCATCTAAAGTTTTAACAGAAATTTCATTTGCAAGAAGAGCATCAAGATAACTTACATCAAATTTAAATTTGATATCGAATTCATTTACTATTTTTACATTTTTAGATGCTTTTAAATGAATATCAGCATATAAATGTCCACGTTCTCCACCATCAATTGAATAGTTACCTGCATTTCTTAAAACTATTTGTTGGTCAGGCACCAAACCTTTTGGTATTGGCATTGTCACTGTTTCTTTTTTCATAACAGCTCCATCACCTCTACATGATTTACATGGATTTTTATTTTCTTTTCCTTGACCTTTACATTTTGGACAAGGTTGTTGTGTTTGGAATTTTGCAATACCCATATCTTGTAAAACGGTAACTACACCGTGACCATTACAAACTTCACACTCAACAATATCAGATTTAGATTTAGCTCCTATACCATCACAATCATCACATTTAGAAACTAAATCAAGACTTACTTCTTTATCTACACCGAAAAGCAATTCTCTAAGAGTTAAACTAACAGATATAACAATATCTTTTCCTCTTGAAGATCTTTGTCTTGAAGAACCGCCTCCTCTACCCCCAAAGAAGTTTGAGAATATATCAGAGAAGAAGTCTCCTGCTCCTCCCATGTTAGAGAAGAAGTCTCCAAATCCTCCACCAAAACCGCCAAAACCAGAACCCATTCCATTTAGCCCTTCATGACCAAATTGATCATAAGTTTGACGTTTATTTGCATCTAAAAGAACTTCTGCAGCTTCAGTTGCTTCTTTGAACTTCTCTTCAGCATCAGGTTCTTTACAAATATCTGGGTGGTATTTTTTAGCTAATTTACGATATGCTTTTTTAATTTCATCTTCTGATGCTGATTTTGCAACACCTAGAATTTCATAAAAATCTCTTTTAGCCATAATACACCTCTTTTCTTATCTTTAAAAAACAACTAATTACTAGTTGTTTTTTAAAACTATTTAGATTCTTCATCTTTGTTTTCGTCTTTTGGTTCTTCTTTAGCTTCTTCAGTTGCACCAGCTTGTGCTTGTTGTGCAGCCATTTCTGAAGCCATTTTCATAGCTTGTTCTAATTCATTCATTTTTTTGTCTAAAGCTTCATAGTCTTCTTTAGCAATTAATTCACGAATTTCTTTTGCCATTTCTTCTGATTGTTTTTTTTGTTCTTCATTCATTGAATCACCAGCTTCTGTCATTGAAGATTCAATAATGTTTAAATAACTTTCAGCTTTGTTTTTTAATTCAATGTTTTTACGTTTTTTGTTATCAGCTTCTTGGTTTTCCTCAGCTTCTTTTACCATTTTTTCAATTTCAGCATCTGATAAACTACCTGAGTTTGAAATTGTAATAGTTTTTTCTTCGTTTGTATCTTTATCTTTTGCAGTAACAGATACGATTCCGTTTACGTCAATTTTAAATGTAACTTCAATTTGAGGTGTTCCTTTTGGAGCTGGTTTAATTCCTGATAATTGGAATTGTCCTAATGATTTGTTATCTCCAGCCATTGGTCTTTCACCTTGTAAAACATTAATATCAACTGCTGGTTGGTTATCAACTGCTGTTGAGAATACTTGTGATTTTTCTGTAGGAATTGTTGTATTTCTTTGGATTAATGGTGTCATAACCCCACCCATTGTTTCAATACCTAATGTTAATGGTGTAACGTCTAATAATAAAACATCAGTTACATCTCCAGCTAAAACTCCACCTTGGATAGCTGCTCCCATAGCAACAACTTCATCTGGGTTGATTGTTCTGTTTGGTTCTTTACCTAATAATGATTTAACTAGTTCTTGAACAGCTGGAATTCTTGTTGATCCCCCAACTAAAAGAACTTGATCAATTTCAGTTGCTTTTAATTTTGCTTCTTTTAAAGCATCTTCAACTGGTTTTCTTGTTCTTTCAACTAAATCTTTAGACATTTTTTCAAATTCTGCTCTTGATAATTTAGTTGAGAAGTTAACTGGTCCATTTTCATTCATTGTGATGAATGGTAAGTTAATTTCTGTTTCAACTTGACTTGATAAGTTGATTTTTGCTTTTTCAGCTTCATCTTTAAATCTTTGTAAAGCCATTTTATCTTTTGATAAGTCAATGTTGTGTTCTTTTTTAATTTCTTGTCCAATTCAATCCATAATTTTTTGGTCGAAGTCATCTCCACCCAATTCGTTATCTCCTGAAGTTGCTAAAACATCATATGTTCCATCAGCTAATTCTAATAATGAAACGTCAAATGTTCCTCCACCCAAGTCATAAACTAAAACTTTCATTTCTTTATCTTGTTTGTCAATTCCGTAAGCCAATGCAGCTGCAGTTGGTTCGTTTATAATTCTTTCAACTTCTAATCCAGCAATTTTTCCTGCATCTTTAGTTGCTTTTCTTTGTGCGTCATTGAAGTAAGCTGGAACTGTAACTACAGCTTTTGTAATTTTTGATCCAATTTTATCTTCAGCATATTTTTTTAAGTATCTTAAAATTTCTGCAGAAATTTGTTCTGGTGTGTAATCTTTACCTTCTAAATTTCTTTTTTTGTTTGTTCCCATATCACGTTTGATTGAGATTGCAGTGTTAGGGTTTGTAACTGATTGTCTTTTTGCAGCTCCCCCAACAATAATATCGCTATTTTTAAAAGCAACAACTGATGGTGTAGTTCTTTGACCCTCTGGGTTTTCAAGAACCATTGGTTGTCCACCTTCCATAATAGCAACACATGAGTTTGTAGTTCCTAAGTCTATTCCTATAATTCTTTCTTTTGCCATAATATTTTCTCCTCTAAATACTTTCTATATTATTCTGCTACTTTAACAGCAGCGTGTTTTATAACTCTATCATGTAATTTGTAACCATTTGATACAACAATAGCAATTTTCCCTGATTCAAATTCTTCTGTTTTGATTTGTTCAATTGCTGAATGTAATTCAGGATTGAAATCATCTCCTGGTTTTACACTAACCATTGTTACACCAGCATTTGTTAATGCTTGATCTATTTGATTAATAATCATTTCAAATCCCATTAAATAATTTTTAATTTCTGGATTATCTGGAGTTGATTTTAAAACCCCTCTAAACATGTCGATAGCTGGTATCAATTCTGATGCTAGTTTTTCTCCACCATATTTTCTAACCAAAATACTTTCATTTTGGAATCTTCTAACAGTGTTTTGATTATCAGCAACAGCTATTAATCTTGCCTCTTCTAATTTTGCATTTTCTTCAGTTAAAGCTACAAATTCAAGTTCCAATTTTTCAATATTAGATAATTCTTGAACTTCAGCTTCCTGAGTTTCTTTGTTTTCTTTCTCTTTTTTTGGTTCAATGTTTAACTCTTTTTTAAGAGTATCGAATAAATCCAAAATAGATTTCATTTTTTCTTTTTCCATTATTATTCTCCTTCTAATAAAAACTTCTCTTCGATTTTTTTGCTAATTCATTCCAAAAGCTTTGAAACTTTATCGTATTCAATTCTTTTTGGACCAACCAGTGCTAAAGCACCTTTTCCCCCACCTTTTGTGGGGAATTTAGTCCCAATAACAGCAATATCATCATTTTCATTTCCTGTTTCTAACCCAATAGCCACAGTTGTTTTATTTGTTTTGCTTTGATAATTAAATCAAGCAAAAGGAGAAGCGTTTTCAATAAACTGAATGATGTCTTTTATTTTATTTGGATCATTAAACTCTGGGTTTTCCAATAAATATTTAACACCACTTGTTTTTGATTTGTTTGAATCTGTATGAATTAAAGCTCCAACCAGTGTTTGTAAAACAAACTCATATTTTTTAACTTGTTGTTTTAAAACCGGTATCATAGCTTGTGATTTAGTTTCTATTTCTGATATTTTTGAATTAATTAACCTCTCATTAAATAAATCTATCGATAACCTTAATTCTTCTAGTGATACAGAATCAAGATTTACAGTTTTATTTTGAATAGTTCCATTTGAAAGAACAAATATAACTATTGCAGATTTAGATGATATGGGTACTAATTCAATCTTAGATAATAGAAGTTCATCATTTGTATCAGATGTTGCAACCACAGTTGCTAATTTAGTCATTTCACTTAATATTGATGAAGTTTGATCTAAAATTTCATCAATAGTTGCTCCTCTTTTTTTAAAGATTTCATCTATTTGATGTTTAATATCATCTATATTATTAGATTCCATTAAATTATCAACATAGTATCTATAACCTTTTGTTGAAGGAACTCTTCCAGAAGAAGTATGAGCTTTTTCTAAAAAACCTAATTCTTCTAGTAGAGCTGACTCATTTCTAATTGTTGCAGAAGACACTTCAATTGCTAAAACTTCTTGAATTCTTTTTGAACCAACTGGTGAAGCAGTTTTGATATATTCTTCAATAATTGATTTTAAAATCAAACTCTGACGATCTTTTAACAATGAAAACACCTCCATCACAATACATATCTAGTTTATCAATAGCACTCTTAATAATCAAGTGCTAATTTAATTTATTTGAAGTTGTTATTGTAAACTTATCATCACTTACATCAATAACATAGTTTCTTTTTGGTTCAATTTCTCCACCAACAATAGCTCTAGCTATTAATGTTTCTATATTTCTTTCAATATATCTTTTTATTGGTCTTGCACCATATAGTTGGTCATAACCTTCATCTAAAATCTTTTGTATAGAAGAATCTGTAAAGTTTAAGATGTATTCGTTATTTAATAGAACTCTCTCTTTTAATTCATCTAGTGTTTTAATGATAACTTCTTTAATAACTTCTTTTGATAAAGCATTGAAATTAACTATATTGTCAATTCTATTTAAGAATTCTGGTCTAAAGAATTTTCTTAAGTTTTCCATTAATACGTCTTGATCCACCAATTCAGATGGTGTTGAAATCAAGTAATCCGAGGCTATATTTGAAGTCATAATTATAATTGTGTTTTTAAAGTCTATTGTTTTTCCAAGAGAATCAGTTACTCTACCATCATCTAATATTTGTAAGAAAATATTAAACACATCTGGGTGAGCTTTTTCAACTTCATCAAATAAAAGTATTGAATAAGGAGCTCTTCTAACTGCTTCAGTTAGTTTTCCCCCTTCTTCATAACCTACATAACCTGGAGGAGAACCTAATAGTTTGGAAACTGAATGTTTTTCCATGTATTCAGACATATCAAAACGCAACATTTTCTTTTCACTTCCAAATAAGTTTCTTGCAAGTGATTTTGCAACCTCTGTTTTACCAACACCAGTTGGTCCTAAGAATAAGAAACTTCCTATTGGTTTGTTTGGATCTTTAATTCCACTTCTGCTTCTAATGATTGCATCAGATACAAGCTCAATTGCTTGATTTTGACCTTTAACCATTTTTTTAAGTTGTGTATTTAATCCTAAAAGTTTTTGTTTTTCACTTTCGATTAGATTTTCCATTTCAATTCCAGTTCATCTAGAAACTATTGAAGCAATTTCACTTTCAGTAACTTCTTCAGAAATTAATTTTTCTTTATTAGTATCAAGAGCTGTTTCTAACTGTTTTTCTAGAGCGGGTAACAATGAGTATTGAATCTCTCCTGCTCTTTGATAGTTAGCTTGTGCTTGTGCTTGTTCTAACTCTATTTTTAAAGAATCAATAGTTGATCTAAACTGATTTATTTTCTCTAATGATTTTTTTTCTGAATTTCATTTTTCATTAAATTCAGTTTGTTTTTGTTTTAAAGATGCCAACTCTTTTTCGGCTTGTTTTAATCTTTCTTGAGATTTTTCGTCTTTTTCTTTTGAAAGAGCTGCCTTTTCTATTTCTAATTGCATTACTTTTCTATCTATTTGATATAACTCAGTTGGAACAGAAGCAAGTTCTGTTTTAATTGTCGCACTTGCTTCGTCAACTAGATCAATAGCTTTATCTGGTAAAAATCTATCAGATATATATCTGTCACTTAACTGTGCAGCTGCAACTAGCGCATTATCATGAATTCTAACTCCATGATAAGTTTCAAAACGCTCTTTTAAACCTCTAAGTATTGATATTGTTTCTTCAATAGTAGGTTCACTTACAACAACTTTTTGAAATCTTCTCTCAAGAGCAGCATCTTTTTCAATATACTCTCTATATTCTTTTAAAGTTGTTGCTCCAATAACTTTAATTCCACCTCTTGCTAAAGCTGGTTTAAGAAGGTTGGAAACATCCATTCCTCCTCCATTACCTGTTTTTCCAGCACCAACAATTAAGTGTAACTCGTCAATGAACAATATTACTTGTCCTTCTTCTTTTTGAATTGCATTCACAATTCCTTTTATTCTGGCTTCATAGTCTCCTAAGAAACTAGCTCCAGCCATAACACTACCCATATCTAGTTCTAAAATTCTTTTATCTTTTAAAACACTTGGTACATCACCTTTATTTATTCTCTGAGCTAAACCTTCAGCTATAGCTGTTTTACCAACTCCAGGTTCACCTATCAGAACGGGGTTGTTTTTAGTTTTTCTACTCAATATTCTAATTACTCGCATAATTTCATCATCTCTACCGATGATGGGATCTATTTTTCCTTCTTTAGCGTCCTTAGTTAAATCTCTTGTGTATTTACTTAAGATTTCAGGATCATTTAAAGGATCTGGTTTTTGTGTAAAATCCATAAAATTTCCTCCTTTTGTATTAGCACTCTATAACCTTATTTGCTAATCAATAATATAATACATCTTGTTTTAGCAATGTCAATGGTAAAGTGCTAAATTTATAAATTTTTATATAAAAAAAACACCATTTATATGGTGTTTAATACTAATTTAATTTTTTCTTTGAAATATTTTCTTCCACGAATAAACAAAATAGTTGCATAAAAGTCGAATAAGACAACTTTGCTTTTTCCTTTAAATTAAGTTTAGAATTACCTTTTATCATTTGAGCTTGTAACAGCATCATATTTATTGGTAAATACTTGAAAATATCTATTTTCAAATCTGAGTTTAAATTTACAAAATCCTCTATAGAATTTGATTTTAAAACAAGATTTAATATTTGTTTTTGATCATCACTTAGATTTATAAAGAAATCATCTTTTTCATTAAAATCAAACAACATTAAAGCAAGTTTGTAGTTTATTGGGTTTTCATTTTTCTTATGATTTATTTTTTGACTTTGATTAGAATCCAGTTTGAGTCATATATTTGAGTTGTGTCTTAATTGTGCTAAAAAAACTTGTTTTAATATAAAAATTTTTTGAAGTAATTGAAGACCCTCGCTTTTTTTAAATTTACTTGAAAAAAACTTGTTAGTTAAATAACATATTTTCTCTGTTATTTTTCATAATGTAAAATTTGTTTTGAAGTCTTTTTCAAGTTCTTTAACTATTTCTTTAAAACAATTTTTTTTGATTGCTTTACTGAATAAATCATCATACTTTGCTTCGATCTTTATTTGTGGTTGATTTAAAAAATTGTATATTACATCTTTAAAATCCACAATATCATTATTATTTGTAATTTGTGAAAAAATAAGATTGTTTTCTTCTTTGTTTATTATTTGTTTTATCATACTTTTTCCTCCCAAGTTATTAATCGAAGAGTAACCAAAAAAATTCAAAAAAAAAAAAAAACAAACTAATAAAAGTTTGTCATTAATTATTTAAATAATTTATTTGTTAAAAAGTTTTTTTATGTCCACTTCAATAATTTTTCCACCAAGATAGAAAGTTTGAAATTGAAAAGTCAATTTTCCAGAGTTATTTTCTTGTCCTTCTTTTGAAAAAATAACTACTTCATAATTACTTGTCACTTCATATCCATTTTTGGCACTTCCAGCTTCAATATCAATATCTTTTATTGATATTGGATGTTCTTCTTTATTCACTCTTATGAATAAGTTTAATATGGCATTTTTTACTGCGATTTCATTTTCTTTTTCATTTTCTGAAAGAAGGTCGTCTTCAATATTTGTTCCTTTTGTAGATAAATTATATTTATTGAAATTCAATGTTTCTGTTCTAAAGAAAATGTCATCTTTATTACCCGCTATTATTTCAGAGTTTTGCTTAGACTTTATACCGAAATATCTATTTATGTTATTTTTAGTTTTAAAAGTAATCATTTCAATATCAGCAATATAAATATCTAAATTATCATTTATGTTATTTGAAATCAATAAATTTTTTAAAAGTTCTTTTTTATCTATTTCAGTTAAATCATTTATTGTTGTTTTTTCGCTAAAGTTTTTCAAGTATCCTAAATAACCTTGTAAATCATCAAGTTGGATTTTTTGTAAAGGTTTTTGTTCCTCTTCGGAAATATTAACATCAAAAGAAATACTCTTTGCATTTTTATATTCTAATATTATTTTTGTTCTTCCTGCTTTTATAGCTTTTAAGGTTGCTATCTCTGTTTCCTCATTATAATCAAAACTTAAAAGTGAACTATCATCTATCTTAAAAGATATTTTTTCATTTTCAATTCTATTTTTAATAGTAATTTTAAATTCAATTTGTTTCCCCACTTTGATTGTCTTATTTTCAATGCTCTCTATAATAGGGTCTTGAGCCTCATCTATAACTTCATCAACTGGTGTTTTATTACACGCGACAACACTAGCACCAGTCATTGAAACTAAAGTTATTGTCCCTAAAAAACTTAATATTTTTTTCATATTTTGTTCCTCTCCATAAAAAAAATAATAAGTATCTGAACATTTTCATTATAGTCAAAAAAAAAAAAAAAAAGCAAAGCGCCAAAAACATTAACATAATAAAAATACAACCTAAATGGTTGTATTTAATTTATTGCTCTTGAAAGTTCGTAATTTATTACACTTTCATAACCTTTTTCAACAGCATCTTCATAAGTTGCTTTAACACAAACATCTAAAGCTAATCCGCAAATTTCTAATTGATTTACTTCTCTCTCTTTTAATCAGTCATTAAGTCCTGAGTCAACTTTTAAATCTTGAGCAACATAAAAAGCAGAATAACTATCATAATCAAGTTCTGTTCCTTTTCTTATAATTAAATCTACTTTTGAACTATCTACATAGAATTCAGATCCTGCTGAGTTAACAACACAATGTTCTCCTCATTGAGAGAATGAAACATGTTCCATTGGATGAAAGTCTCCAGAGAAAACCACATAGTCACCATTATTCTTATATTCGTTTATTTTATCTTCAATTCCATTTTTAATCACTTCTCCTTGAGGAACATATAACTTTCCTTTTGGATCTGCAAAATCAAATTGATAATCAACAACTATTAAAGCTTTTTTCATATTATAAAAAATCTATTAATATCTCGTTTAAGATATTAAATCCCCTTTCTGTACATCTAAGTTTATTATTTACTATTTCAAGTAAATTTTCATCAATTTTTTGATTAATTTTTTCTTTATAGAAAGTATAAATTTCTTTATTTATTTCTAAAGATGTATCTATACCTTCTACAAGCCTTAATCCCATCATTATTATTTGAAAATAATAATCTTCTTGAGTTAATTCTTCAAATTCTTTTGTGTAATTTAAAATATTACCTTCATTTTTAGTTAAAAAGTATTTACCTTCTATTTGTTCAAAACCTGTTGCTCCAATTCCAACACCTGCAAATATAGAATTATTTCAATAAGTCATATTGTGATAAGATTTATTTTTTTCTCCTAAAGCGTAATTTGAAATCTCATATCTAATATATCCCAAGTCTTTTAAACCTTGATTTACTATTTCATCAAATAGTTCATCATTTTCTGGAACCTTCATATTTTTTCTTCCTCAAACAGATTTTTTTTTCATGATAAGTGAATATCATGAAATATGATCTGGTTTAAGTTCTTTAATGTAATTTAAATCTACAGCGATGTTTTCTTTAGTTTGATCATATAAGTTATACATCAAATCTATGCTTACATTTTTAAATCCAACTTCTCTTATTAACTTATAAGCATTTATAGCAATTGAATTATTATGGATTCTTCCTATTTTCTTTAATAAATCATTATCAAAAGTTTGAACACCCATACTTATTCTGTTGATATTATATTTTTTATAAATTTCTAGTTTTTCTTTTGTAACTGATTCTGGATTTAACTCAATTGAATATTCAAAATTTTCTTTTTGAGTATATTTTAAAAGCATTTCACACATAACTATTGTTTGTTCTTCATTCAAACAACTTGGAGTTCCTCCACCGATATAAATGCTTTGTATGTTATCTAAATTATTTCCATATGAATCTAATTCATCTTTTAACCTATCAAGATACTTTTCAATTACTTTTGGATCTTGAGGTTTTTTAACTTTAACAAAGTCACAATAAAAGCAAATATGTTCACAAAAAGGAATGTGAACATATAAGCTATTAATTTTTCTGTCCATTAAACTGTTGATCCTCATGGTTTAAGTGGTAGACCTCTTTTTTTTCTAACAATTAATCAAGGTATAACTATTAAGAATAATATAATTGCCAATACAGTAAAGAAAATAATCATACAAACTTTATTTGCTTTTTTTCTTATTTCTTTAATTTCTTGTTGAGGAATTATTTCATATCCATAATATCCAATGATGTTATTTTTTCTAGTTCTTGTAGTAACTAAATTTAAAACGTGAATGATTAAAGTTGTAAATAAAATAATTATATTTATTTTAATTTCTGACTCTAATGATTTTAATTCTCCTATTTTTCAAAATAGGAAATAAATATTTGTATTATTTGTTAAATATTGACTTTGAAGACCATACATTATTCCTAAAACTATTGCTCCAAAAACATATATATTGAAAGATATTCAATTTAAATAAACAGATCTTGAGATTAAATTTCTATAATTTCTTGTTATGAAATACGGAACTGATTCTCTTCCAAAATATAAATCTCTTTCATATTTTTTAACATTTGAATATAAGAATCCAAAATCAGATATACTTACGAAAAAGAAACCAGCTGAAACTATTAACAATAAAATTGAAAAGAAAGGATACATAACTTCTTGTCTTCCAATTCCCATGTATGTACCTTTTTCACCAGCTTTATAGTAAATAGCTAACATTAAAGATGAAGTTATTATTCCAGTAGCCCCAATTAAGAACATTAAGAATATTCTTAATTTTTCACTTCTAACTTCCTTACCAATTTCTTTTGGCATCATGTTGGCATTTTTGTATCTATCTTTATAACTTTTATTTTCATAAGGGTTATAGTTATTAGAACTTACTGGTGCATAATCTATTTCTGGATTATATCCATATGGAGAGTTTTGGTTGTAAAATTGATTATTATTTGAAAAATCATTGTAGCCATATTGCATGTTGTTGTTTGGTGCACTGTAGTTTTCGTATAATGGTTTATTATTATAGTTTTCATTAACTTGAATGTTATTCATTTGATTATTTGGAGGATAAACCATTCTATTATATTGGTTTTCGTCTCTGTAATTTCCATAATCAATTCTTGCATTATTATCAAAATCTAAATATTCTTGTTTTAAGTTTTCATTTTGAATTGGATAATTATTATAAGAATTTTGTCTCATTTGTGGTTGATTCATTTGTTGAACTTGAGGTCTTTGAACTGGTTGTTGATTAATTTGTGGTTGATAATACATTGAATTATTGTTTGGTGTATTATTTGAAACATAACCTTTCATAAATATTTCTCCAGTAATTTCGTTTTTACCGAATTGAGGTGTTTGTTGAGCTTGTTCAAAGTAACTATTATCAAAAGTTCTATTTCTTGGTCTTATGTAACCTTCATTCTTGTTTTCGATCAAGTTTTTTTGGTACATAGCAGTTTCGTTATGGTAATTCATGTTTTGTTGAGGGTTTTGATTAAACGCAAAATTTCCAACATTTTGTTGGTTTTGGTTCTCTGTTGAATTTTCTTTTTTAAAAGGATTTAAAAATCCACTCATAAAAAAAGCCCCCTTTTTTACGAGCATAAAAAGGTATTATTTTTTACGTTCTCTTTGAATTTTTTTGATTTTAGCTATTTCAAGCTCAAAATCGTTTCTTTGGTCTTCAAATTTTTCAAGTCTTTTAAACTCGTTTGCAGACACTTCTTCTTTTTCAAAATAGAATTTTCTATTTTTTCTAAAAAGAATTAAGAAATATATTGTCAAAGATGCTAACGCAATGATAGCAAAAACCACCAATATAACAGTTAATGGAATTCTTAGTCCCATAACTTCAAAAACTGTTTTACTGAATAATAATGCGTTCATAAAATCACCTTTATTCTTAGCCCAACTGTAAATTACCCTATCTACAATCATATTTATAATAACATAATTATAAAAAAAACTAGATTTTTTTTAATCTAGTTTAATTTTTTTATTAATCTCAACTTGCAACTAATGCATCAATGATATCGTTTTTTCATTCAACAACATCTAAGTCATTTACAAAGAAATCGATAAATTCATCTTTCAATGTAACAATTAAATTCATTGCAAAGTCATTAATTTCTATATCTAATTCATTTAATTTTGCTAAAACTTCTTCAGGGAATTCTGGACTAAAAGCAATTGATTGTACACAATCTTCAGCAAATAATTCAGCATCTGATTCTTCTTGCAATGATCCCATCAATGCAGCATAAACCTCTTCTTCTCCTATTTCAGTTTCTTTAACTACTCTTGCTATTTCTTCAAGAGACTTTCCATCTAATTTTAATGGTTCATAAGTTTTTTCAATTTCTTCACCAAATAAAACTACTGCAAAGTATAAACTCATCCCAGCTATTAATTCTTCAAACATTTTATCAGCTGTTTGGTCAGGTAAATTATCTATAAATTCACTTATTGTATTTGCTTGTACTTCTGTCATTTTGTATTTCTCCTTGTTTCTCTAATTATCTAACAAAAAAGTGTATTAATAAAAAAAAGTTTAAATAAATTATTTAAACTTTTATCTTATATTTTTAGGCATTGGTGCGCCATTTCTTTTATGTTCTGATATTTTATGTAAGTGATCAACTCTTTGTTTTACTTCATCAGGAACTTCTTTACCACTTATATAATCATCGATTAAATCATAGCTGAATCCAATTTCTGATTCATCAGTTTGATCTTCTCATAAACTTGCAGTTGGAGCTCTATTTATAATAGATTCTGGTACTCCAAGTATTTTAGCAGCTTGCCTTACTTCTCTTTTTAATAAGTGAACTATCGGAAGTAAGTCAACTCCACCATCTCCAAATTTAGTGAAATATCCAATATGTCATTCATCAGCATTATCTGTTCCCAAAACTAAATAGTTATGAGTTTGCGCCATAGAATATAGTGTTGACATTCTTAATCTAGCTTTAGTATTTGCTAAAGCTAATTTAGACTGTTCTATTCCTGAATCATTCAGTGATTTTGAAATAACTTCAAATGTTTGAGATAAATCAACAGTTACATTTTTTAGGTCTAAATCGTTGATTAATTCCATTTTGCATTTTTCATCTAATTCACTTGATTTACATGGCATTCAAACAGTTATGTAATCTTTTGGGAAAGCTTTTTTTGCTAAAGCTGCAACAACAGCTGAATCAATTCCACCACTTATACCAACAACAAGACCCTTTTGACTTGCTTTTTTAACTTCTTGTCTTAATCAATCAACTAAATAATCTAAATATTCTTTTAATTCCATATTAATCCATTCACTCCAACTCTATATCAAAGACTTTAACAATATCTCCTTGTTGTGCGCCTTTTTCTCTAAGAACTTCATAAACACCCAATTGTTTAAGTTTTTCGTTAAATAGTAATAAGTTATCGTAAGTTGAGATAGGTGTTTTTTGATAAACCTTATAAACATCTTCTCCTTCGATTCTTCATCTACCATTACCTAGGTTTTTAACTTGAATATCTTTCAAGTCACTTTCAAATGTATATAATTTATAATCTTGAGGATTTTCATCTTTTATTTCTCAAAGAGGAATGTCTTTTACTTCCTCTAAAGTTGAACCAATTTCTAATAAAAGTTGATCTATATTCATTCTACTTAAACCAGAAACTTCTATTATTTTTTTGTCTTTGTACTTTTCTTTAAAATATAAAACATTTATTTGAGCTTCATCAATATCCATTTTGTTTGCAACAATTATTTCTACTCTTTTTTCTAAGTGATAATTATATTCAACTAATTCTTTTCTAATTAATTCATAATTTTTAATTACATCTTCAGTTGCGTAGTTACCAGACATATCTATAACATGACAAATGATTTTACATCTCTCAATATGTCTTAAAAATTCATGTCCTAAACCCTTACCTAAACTAGCTCCTTCAATAAGACCAGGTAAGTCAGCAACAGTAAATGTTCTTCCTTGCTTATCTCTTGAAACACCAAGTTGAGGATTTAAAGTTGTAAATGGATAGTCTGCAACTTGTGGTTTTGAATTTGATATAGTTCTTAAAAGAGTTGATTTACCAGCATTAGGTAATCCAACAAATCCCACATCAGCTAAAACTTTAAGTTCTGCTTTAATATTTATATCTTTTCCTGGGTCTCCAGCTTCAAAGATTGTCGGTGCTTTGTTTCTTGAGTTAGCAAATCTTGCATTTCCTCTTCCACCTTTTCCACCTAAAGCAACTATTTCTTCTTGACCATCATTTACAAAGTCATATAATAGTTCGTTTGTATCTGCATTATATATAACAGTTCCTACAGGAACTTTTATATAAGTATCTTTACCGTTTTTACCGTGCATATTTTTGATGTCACCTTTGTAACCATCTTCTGCAGTATAAAATTTTTGTAATTTTAAGTCTAATAGTGAAGATTTTCCTTCATCAGCAACGAAAATTACATCGCCACCTTTTCCACCATCTCCACCATTTGGTCCACCATTAGCTACATAAAGTTCATGACGAAAAGAGACAGCTCCATCGCCACCTTTTCCTGATTTAATATTAAAATGTGCTAAATCTACGAATTTCATGAACTATTTTACTCCTTTAAAAATTATTCTTCACCATTCATTGAGATTGAAATTTCTCCCTCAATTAATTGATCATGACAGTTATAACATAAAAATGTAGGCATACCTATTGAAGCGTTGTAATCATCTAACTCTTGTCACGCATCAATTTGTGGTTCTATCATTTCATTTAATTCTTCATCATCTATTTCTGGGTTCTCTGCTAAAATTTCTTCAGCAACTTGTCCTAATGTTTTTGGTGCTTTTTCATCAACAAAATCAATTTCATCAATTCCACAAACTGAACATGTAACACCAAACAATTGCATCATAACGCTTTTTGGGTCGTTATATTTTACAAAGTCTTCTTCTGTAAAAGTTGTTTTTATCATAATTAAATACCTCTTCTTCTAAATAATGTTATTCAACTCATTTAATAATAACATTGTATTATCTTTATTAAAATCTAATTTTAATTCTAACTGTTCATCCAATTCTAAACCAAGCGAATTAGAAGCTTTTGTGATGATTGCCATAGCCAAATCATTTAAAGTAAAGTTTTCAAAAGTTAACATTGGAAACTTATTGTAAAAATATGTATTTGCAATATGTTGGCAAATTGCAAATAAACTTGGATTAACATCATATACAACTTGTTCTATTTTTAACTCTATATCTCTCAATATATCTTGTGCATCATTTAATTTAAATTTTGATGGATTTATAGAAATACTTTGATTATTCTTTTCAATAACTATTTCTTGATCAATAGATTGTTCAATTAAAACCATAACTAAAAAAGTTTTGTATTCTGGTTTTATTTCTTTATCTAAAAGATAATCTTTAATTTCATCAATTATTAATCTCGCATTTAAACCCCTTAGAGCATCAAACGCCATTAAATGAACATCTTGATCCATTTTTTTAGACATTATTTCTAATACTTTATCAGTGTTTCAATTGCTATAATTATTATCTTTTAAATTAAGTTTTTCCATTAATTGAGTGTGCATTTTTTCAAGTTGCTCTTCAAAGTCATGAGGTACATATGGAGCATTTAACTCTTCATTGACTATTCTAAATGCTTCTTCAAAATTATTATTATTTACTGCTTCATTTATTTTTTCCATTAGCTCTTCATAATAATTTTTCATATTTTCACCTCTTAACAAAGTATATTTTACCTTTTTTAAGTATTAATTTATTAGTTTAAAATAAAAAATCTCTCAACATGTTGAGAGATCATTATTTTTTTTAAATTATTTTTTAACTGCTTTTTTAACTGATGAAGCATCTTTTGATTTATTGTTGATAACTTCTTTAATACGTGCAGCTTTACCTGATAATTTTCTTATGTAGTAAATTCTTGCTCTTCTTACACGTCCACGTTTAATGATTTCAATTGATTCAATAATTGGTGAATGAACCGGGAAAGTTCTTTCAACAAAAACACCGTTTGAGTTTTTTCTTACACAAACTGAGTATGAAATTCCACTTCCTTGAGTTTTAATAACCACACCTTCGAATGCTTGGATACGGTATTTTTCTCCCTCTTTAATTTTTACATTAACTTTGATAGTATCTCCTGATGTAAAATTTGGAAGATTGTTATTTAATTGTTCATCTATTAAAGATTTTGTGTTTTTTGTTAACATATTCATAATTAATTATCTCCTTTCATTTTTTTTAAGTTTTCAATAAACTCTTTATCTGTTTTTGATAATTCACTTTTTTCTAAAAGATCAGGTCTCTTATTGAAAGTGTTTCTTAATCTGCCTTCTTGGCGATATTTTTCAACATTTGCATGGTGTCCACTTGTAAGAACCTCTGGAACTGTTTTACCTCTAAACTCTAAAGGTTTAGTGTAAACAGGGTGATCTAGTAAATCATTTTCGAAACTATCATTTAAATGTGAATCTTTTGCAATAACACCATCCAATAATCTAGTTATTGAATCTAAAATTGTTATACTTGCAATTTCTCCACCTGTTAATACATAATCTCCAATTGATATTTCTAAGTCAACATAATCCAAGATTCTTTCATCAAAACCTTCATAATGACCACATATTAATATTATGTGTTCATAGCTAGAAGCATAATTTCTAGCCAAGCTTTGATTTCAAGTTTTACCTTGAGGACTTGTTAAAACAATCAAACTATTTTCTTTTTTACAACTTTCAATTGCATTTACTACTGGTTCTACCATTAAAACCATACCTTTTCCACCACCAAATTGATAATCATCAACTTGATTGTGTTTTAAATTTGTGTGATCTCTTAAGTCAATAACTTCAACTTCAATACTGTTTTTATCAATAGCTCTTTTAATAATTGATTCAGATATATAAGAATTAATTAGATTAGGGAATAACGTAATAATTGAAAATTTCATTACATTAGTACCTCTATCTCTTTTAATTTAATTATCTTTTCTTGTTCGTCAACTTCTTCAATATAAAAGTCTACACAAGGGATTCATAAATCCTTTTCATTAACTTTTATTTTGATTAAATCGTGAGCTCCATTGAACATTTCTTCGATAACTCTCCCATAAGTATCGTTTTTGTAAAAACATTCAAATCCAACATAACTAAATTCTTCTTCTATAAAATCAGAATCTTTTTTAACATAAACTAAGTTATTAACTAACTTTTGAGCTTTGTTAATATCAGTAACTTCTTCTAACCCAAGTATGTGTTTTTTATTTAAAAAGTAAGACTTTTTAACATCAAATACATCTAGATTTTTAGAATTATCTTCAAGAAATACTTGTTCTCCTAAAATTTCTTTTGAAAGAATAAGATTACTTTCCAATTTGAATTTGACTTCACCTTTTAAACCGTGAGTAGCAACTATTTTTCCTATTTTTTTTAGATTATTAAGCATATATTTCTAATACCTCTAAATCTATTACTATTTTTTTAGAAAAATTTGAAATCTCAGAATTGCAAATGTTTGTTATTGAATCTATTAAGTTTTCAGATTTTTTACTTCTAAAAATCTCTGAGTCTTTTTCTTCAATTACTAAAATGAATTCGTAAGTTTGATCGGTTTCTATTTTTTCCTTAAAAGCATATTTTATCTCTTTAGGAATAATTTCACCTAACATTTCCTCTCATGCTTTAAAAACATCTTGCATAATTATTCTGCAGCTGCTTCTTCTTTAGCTTCAGCAGGTTTTTTAGCAGCAGGTTTTTTAGCTGCTTTTTCTTTCTTGGGTTGGTTTTTTTTGTTTTCTAATTTAGCATTGTGTAAATCAGTCATAACACCTTCTTTTGAAAGAATATTTCTAACTGTATCAGTTGGTTGAGCACCTTGTTGTAATCATTTTAATGCGATTTCTTTTTTAACGCTCACTTCACCATTAATTGGGTTGTATGTCCCGATTAATTCGATGTATTCTCCATCACGTTTAACACGAGCATCTGAAGCAACAATTCTGTAGAATGCAGCTCTTTTTTTACCAGCTCTTTTTAATCTTAATTTAACCATGTTTCCTCCTATTTTTCTATTTAAGAACATTATTAATATTAAACTAAAAAATAAGTTTGTCAAGTTAAATTACTTAACAAACTTATTTTAAACAATCTTGATGAGCGTAGAATATTACTTTATTAGAGAATATATCTTGCTCTTCAAAATGTTTATATCTGTCGCTTTCTTCAATTTTTAACTTACATTTAAAACAAATTTTTGTGTGTATACTTCTTTTCATAACCCTTTAATAATAAGGTTTATGAACACTTTATTTTAAATGATTTTATTAATTATTAAATTTTACTATTAGTAAAATTTTTTACTACTTAGCAAAGAACTTATTTCAAATACCTACAAATATTCAAAATACAGTCATAATAGCAAAATTTATAAAGTATAGAGAGTCTTCAGATTGATGAATTGAAATTACATTTATGATCAATGTAGTTACAAATACAAATAAAGGTATTAAAAATGCCTCAATTGAATTTTTCAAGTTAAATTTATTGTTTTCAAGAAGTTCTAGAAGACCTCCAAAAACATATGTTAATAACATTGTTGAAAACACTATATAAAGAATGTTTTTTAAGAAGTTTAATAACTCAGAGTTATATCAAGCCGAACTACCTTCTACATTATTAGAAGAAACATTTGGGAAAAATATCACGTTTAAAATTATATTTGCAAATATAACACTTATAACTAAGTAATAAACAGTTAAGTGGCTTCAATAAATTTTAATATTCATTTTTTTAGATGATATTAAAATAGAGATATTATAGTGAATCATAGAAATTAATAATATTGATCCAATAAAACCAACTAAAACATAATTATTAAATGCAGTCTTATTTAAATACATTCCAATCCCAACAAATAAAAATATTAATGATGTAATTAAAAACGAAATAAATAAAGAGTTTTTAAATTTAGATATGTATAAACTAGATATTTTTCATCTACTTGCTGTACTGCTTTCAAGATGATTTAAAGCCAAATTATATTTTATTGAATCTCAACTTGTATTTGTAAAATAAGATTCAGACATTTTTAGTTCAATTATACCTTTTTGATTTTTAAGTACTCTTTCTCTTTCTGAATGAAAGTTATTTTCAATATTTTGTTTAATAATTTCAATACTATCTTTATAAATAGATATGTCTTTTTCCATTAAAATATCATTTGCCAAAACTTCCATAAAATCAGATAAGTAATTTGGACTATATACAATAGATTTGAAATTTTTAATGGAGTTTTTAGCTCCTAAAGAATCATTTTTTTCTATTATAACTTTTAAATTATTTACATAACTTATTGTGTTTTCAAATTCAAATAATATATAGTTTCTTAAGTTTTTTCTATATTCTTTAAGATTAACAAATCTAGAAAAAAGTAAATTTTTTATTGCTGAATAGATTATGGTGAATATCATACCCAATAAAATTAATTTAAAAGGATCAAATAATTCAAACATTAAATCTGAATTTCCATCTTTAAAACTATTAACTCAAGCGCTATAAAAGTAGTATAAGAAAAATAAAACACTTATAAATACTAACTGTATACTAAATTTTTTCATATCAATTTTCCTAACTATTTAACTTAAACTGTTCAAGTCAGAAGCCTTCTTCTTCAAACCCAAGTTTCTTATATATATTAAAAGCATCTTCGCTTGCTATTAAGCAAATTTCCTTTTGTCCCATTTCAATACATCTATTGATAAGAGATTTCATAAGAAAGGTTGCAAGACCTTTTCCCCTAACCTCTTCAGACATTGTTATATCATCCACTATTGTTAATTTATTTTCAAAATTTATAAGATGACCAGTTCCAACTATTTTTTGGTTATATTTGATTATGAAAAGTTCACTTAATTCATTATATTCATCAAATATTCCATAGAATTTTTTATTGTCACTGCCCTCTTCACTGAAGACATCTCCAACTATTTTGACAAAATCATCCAAATCTTTTCTATCAGTTAATTTTTCAAACTGTGCATTTTCAATTTCTTGAATATCTAATTTTTCATAACCCTCTAAGTTTAAAGACATGAATTTGTAACTTCCTTTAAAACGAAAGTTATCTAGTTTTTGATTATTATATTTTCTTTCTGTAAAGTTAACTAAGAATTTTGCATTGTATTTTTTAACGTCTTCAAAGTTTTTAATCTCATAATTTCAATTGCTTGTGACAATTGCATTAGAATGATTTTTACATTCTAGAACTTCATAGTTTTCAAATTTGATTTGCTTCACTTCATCATAAACAGGATCTGCAAAATAACTTAAATAAGCTTTTGCAATTAAATCATATTTCTCATTTTCTGAAATTTTTGAATCATATTTTAATGTCATTTTCTTTACCTCAACTTGATTGTACAACTGTATTGTACTAAAAAATAATAAAAAAAATACTAGCTTTAACTAGTACCTAATTTCTTAATGGCGCCCACGAGAAGATTCGAACTTCTGACCCTACGCTTAGAAGGCGCATGCTCTATCCTACTGAGCTACGTGGGCAAAATAAGACAAAATAATAATAGCAAATTTTTTTATAGATTACTATTAAATTTAGTCTTTTTTTCATCTTAATAACTTTAAAGGTAATTCTAAATTAGAAATATACTCTAAAGACTTTTCAAAGTTATTTTTTAACATTTTTTCATAATCAAAACACATTAGTTTAAAGCTTTCATAAAGCTTTTCTATATTTTCATTGGTTTGAACTGTGTGATCTAATGGGTGAGGTCCCATTAAGATGATAATATTTCTAAATAATTCAAAAAGATCATAGTTCATTTTTGAAGCAGTTGTATTTTCAATACCTAGCATCAAACTCATAATTCTACCCATTTTGTAGAAACAATTTTTATTATAAAAATCTTCAATATTTGTATAATCTATTTCCAATATTTCATTAATATCTTCTTCAGATATTAAAAAGTCAGCTTCTAATAGGTTTTCAACGTCAAGTTTTCTTTTGAACTTACCTTCTTTAACTTCTTCAAATAAATTAAGAACATCAACAAACAATTTTTTCTTTGGATTTATTCTTGAATCAATCAAGTTTGGTAAATATTCATGAATTAAAAGAATTAATCTCAATTTTGCTAAAACCGTATAAATAACTTCTGAAGTTCTTATTAAAGTATCTTTATTAAATTCTGTAAATCTTTCTCCTTTTGATTCAATGTAAGGTGCTAAAACCTCTATATTAATATTTTGGTTTGCAAATGGTGAAAGAATTTTTATATTAGATTTTTTATAGTCTTTTTTAAGTTCATTTTTATCATTTAGAATTTTGTCTTCACTAATAAATAATAGTAAGTAATTTTTAACTTGATCAAAAAGTTCTTCACCATCATCTAACATTGTCACAGCACTAATTTCATCTTTCATAAGAATAGTAGTTAACTTAGTTAATTGGAATAAAGCCTTAAATCTTTCTTTTAGATCAAAGTTATCTCATTTAGAAGATGAAAAGTTACTTAAGAAAAGCAATCACTCTTCATCATTTTTTATAAGTTCATATGTTTCATTTAAATAATCTAATTCTTTTTCTCTTCATTCTCTTCCAGAATTAAATTTTCTTAATAAAACATCTTTTTGATAACATTTCTCAATTCTTTGATATAAACCTTGTTTTTCTTGTACAACTATTAAACTTAGTGTAAAAAAGAAAGGATATAACATTGAAGTTTTTATTTTTCCATCATCTGATTCATGATTTATATCATATTCGTAATTTATAACGCATTCTCTTATATAAGCTTGTGCTAAGTTTTTTCACATATCATAAGTTCTAAAACAATATTCGTTTATGTAAGTAATAAGTAAGTTTGATATTATCTCTTCGCATAACTCATAAGTTTCTTCGTCTTTTAGATTTGCTTTTTTAGGTTTTTCTTTTACAAATCTATATCTTATCTTATATATTTCTTCATATCTTTCTAAAATATAGTCTGTATATGAATTGCTTTCTTCTAGAGGTATTTCATCCAACACTATACCTCTGTAAAGAGAATATTGTATTACCCCTAAATAAACTACTGGATATAA
This sequence comes from Spiroplasma endosymbiont of Diplazon laetatorius, assembly GCF_964019625.1. Taxonomy (NCBI): domain Bacteria; kingdom Bacillati; phylum Mycoplasmatota; class Mollicutes; order Entomoplasmatales; family Spiroplasmataceae; genus Spiroplasma; species Spiroplasma endosymbiont of Diplazon laetatorius. The sequence goes on along the minus strand of NZ_OZ026458.1, from coordinate 298,503 downwards.
GTTGTAAATAAGTTCTTTTTGAGTAGTTATATAGTATTTTAATTGAGCATTTTCTTGAGCTAAATTATGTAATCCAAATCAAAAAATACTCTGTTTATCAATTTCTCTCATGTTTGCCTTTCATTTATTATTACAAAGTTTTAATAAAATCTTTCATAGAATTTAAAGATCTGTTTGAATAAAGTTCTTTTTTTTCTTCCTTTTTTATTTTAGACTTAATTTCTAAATTTTCAACAATACTTCAATTAGCTTTCATTGGTTGAAAGTTTTTAGGATTAGTTGAAATAATATAGTTTTGAAGTCCACCCATAACTGTGTCTTTTGGGAATTTTTTTAATTCACTTCCATTTATCATTCTTGCAATGTTGATTGCAGCAATAATACCTGAAGAAGTTGATTCAACATAACCTTCTACTCCTGTTATTTGTCCTGCAAAGAATATATTATTATTTGATTTTAATTGGTTGAATTCATTTAAAACAGTTGGTGAATTAATAAAGTTATTTTGATGCATAACTCCATATCTTACAAAATTAGCCTTTTCAAGACCTGGTATTAATCTGAATACACGTTTTTGTTCAGGTCAAGTTAAGTTTGTTTGAAAACCAACAAAATTATATAAATCATCTGCTGCATTATCTTGTCTTAATTGAACAACAGCAAAATTATTAGTTCCATCTAAATTTCTTAAACCAGCTGGTTTTAATGGTCCAAATGTTAGTGTATCAAAACCTCTTTTTGCCATAACTTCAACAGGCATACAACCTTCAAAGTATTTTAAGTTTTTTTCAGATTCTAAATGCATTGGAGCTAATTGAGCATTTACTAGTTCATTATAAAATAACTCATATTGTTCTCTGTTCATTGGACAGTTTATATAGTCTTGTGTTTCACCTTTTTCATATCTATTTTTTCTAAAAGCAATATCCATATTAATTGAATCTTTTGTTATTATTGGTGCTACTGCATCAAAAAAGTAAAAGTAATCTTCTCCAATTAGAGAAGCAATTTCTTGTTGTAGTTTTTCAGTAGTTAAGGGCCCTGAAGCTATTAGAGTAATTTGATTTTCATCGATTTTTTCAAACTCTTGTTCAATAACTTCGATGTTAGGATCATTTTTCATTGTATCTGTGATGTATTTTGAAAATTCATCCCTATCGACCGCTAAACTTCCTCCAGCTGGAATTTGAGCATATTCAGCTGCTTTAATTATTAAAGAATCAAACATCCTCATTTCTTCTTTTAAAGTACCTACTGCATTTTTTAAATCAGTAGATCTTAAAGTATTTGAACATACCAATTCTGCAAAATAATCTAATTTTTGAACAGGGTTCCTTTCGATTGTTTTCTTTTCATACAATTTTACTTTTATATTTCTTTTTGATAATTGGTAAGCAGCTTCGCAACCTGCTAATCCTGCACCAATTATATTAACTAGTTTTTCCATTGCTTAATTATAACAAAAAAAAGAAAAGAAAAATTGCACAATACAATTGAGCAATTTTTAAACTATTAAGATTCTCATTTTAATTTAAATGCAGCTGTAGTTGTAAATGCACTTACCATAACAATTGATACACCTAAGTATATTCCGGTTGTTAAGTCAAATACAAATCTTCCTGCTCATGCATTTATAAATGGATCCATACAATATTTAAATATATTTATATAGGTAGCATATTTAAGTACTGAACTGTTCATAATTAAATCAATTGGTAAGAATGAACCTCCCAAAAACGCTATTGGCATATATAAAACATTTGAAACAGCTATATAAGCTGTAGTTGATTTAAAGAGTGCTGCTAAAAGCATACCTAAAGATATTGATTGAACTAATGTTAATAGTAAAAATGGTAAAGATTCACCAATCTGAACAGGCAGAGAAACATTGGCTCAACCCAAACTACCACCAAACATAATTCCAGCTCAAAGAAGCGTTCAAAGAAAGCCAATTATCATGAAAAATATTCCCATAGCAACTACTGTCAATATAAAGAAAATCGGTCTAATATTTGTAGCTCCAATTCGTTTCATAAGAACACTATTTTTAAATTCTAATATTGTTTGAGGAATTATAAAAATACCTACAGAAATAATTTGCATCATAGCTAAAGAACCAATTAAATTATGTAGTAATCCCCCAACTACTCCATTTTCATCAGGCATAGTTTTAAATACAAAACCTTCTAAAAATAAAAGTATTAAAGGAAAGAAAAACAAGAAAAACGGAACTGCAAAACCTTTGTAATAATATTTAAGTAAAAGTTTTATTAAAGGAATGTTTTTACCTTTATTTTTTTCATTATTGATTATTTTATCTAGTTTATTTTTATTTTCACTATCAGTTTGTTTGAATTCTTTTTGCAAATCAACAGCCTTTTCTTCTTTAAATTTCTTTCAAGTAAAGTTATGAACTGATCCATATTCTGTGACAAGTTCCTTAACCAATCCTTGCTCTTTTATTTTTCCATTATGGATATAAATATATTTATCACATAATTCTTCTATTTCGCTCATCATGTGAGTTACTAAAATCATAGATTTATTTTTATTTACTACATTTTCTTTTATCGCATCAAATATTTCACTTCTAACTTCAATATCAAGTCCTGTTGAAATTTCATCAAAGATAACTAAGTCAGGATTATGAATTAAACTTAAAAGAATATTCACTCTTTGTTGTTGTCCTCCACTTAAACCTTCTAAGAATTTATTTTTAAAATTATCAATTTGAAATTTTCTTAAAATATCAGTTAGTTCTTTTTCTGTCATAGGAATATTAAATGTCTCCAAGTAGTATTTGATCATATCTAAAACAGTTATACCAATTGGATATTTTGATTCTTGAAATTGTAATCCAATAGTCATATTTTCTTGTCTAATTACTTTTCCACTAGTTGGCTTTCTTATTCCACCAAGTATTTCAATTAAAGTCGACTTACCTCCACCATTTGGACCAATTACACCAATTCTGTCCCCTTGATTAATAATCAAGCTAACGTCATCTAAAGCTTTTTTATTTTTATAAGTTTTTGTTATATTTTGTAATTGAATTAATGGCTGCTTTTCATTAATCAGATTTTCTTTACTGTTATTTGTCATTATTTTTTTCTCTTTCTAGATACAAAGAAGTACCATGATTGATATTATATGATACAAAATTAAATAAAAAAAAAAAAAAAAACCTAAAAATATTTTAGGTTTTACTTCATTTTGAACAAATCTTCAAGATTTGTATTTATAGGTTTTATCTCTTTTACTGTAGTTTTCTTATAAATTTCTAATATTTTATTATTTTTTTTATCATAAGAGTCGTTATATAAAATTCTTCCGTCTTGAATAATGACTAGTTTATTTATAATTTCTTCTAGTTCATCAATTATGTGAGTAGTAATAAAAAATCCAACCCCTTTTTCATTTAGATTTCTTATTATCTCTAAAATTTCTTGTCTTGCATCAACATCAAGATTTGCTGTAGGTTCATCCATAAATATTATTTCAGGTTTAGCCATTAAAGCTAAAACTATGCTTAATTTTTTTTGCATACCTAAAGATAATTCTTTAATTTTCTTATTTTTTATTTCACTTAAATTAAAAGAGTTTAATAGAAAGTCGCTTCTTTCTAGAATTTGTTCCTTTGAGAGTTTGTATAAAGCTCCTGTTCACAATATGTAATCTTTAACTTTATAAAATTGTGGTAGCTGTGTTTGATCTGTTAAGAATATTACTTTTGAAGGATCACAATCAGAAAATTTCTTACCCCCATAAGTTATTTGACCAGAATCTAATTTATATTCACCAAATATAGACTTCATTGTAGTTGTTTTACCAGCTCCGTTAGGGCCAACAAAACCAACAATGTCACTAGATTCGAAATTTACATTTATATTTTCAATTCCGTTCTCTTTAAATTTTTTAGTTACATTAGATACATTAAAATTCATATTTCTTTCTCCTATACTATTAATTTTCTTTTTCAAGTTATTGATGTTATATAAAATATTAACGCCGTTCACAACAACTGTTCTATAAAAATTATTCATTTGTTAATTAAAACATCTTCTATTTCAAAAGATACATTATCATAAAAGTCATTTTGATTTATATCAAAATCAGAGTCAGTTAATATATTTTTATTTTTAATTCGCACTACTTTAGTTCTTCCACCATAAGATAAGGAAGTGCTCCCCATACCAGAAAAATTATCAGAAAATGAGTATCCATCTTTACTTGAAACCCCGTAATTTTTCAAATATAAAATACCTGCAAGAGGATTTAAATAATAATTTATTTTCATTAATCTAGAGTATTCAGATCTAATTTTGTCAGAATAAATTGTAAATTCAGCATTAGGTACTAATTCTGAAAACGAGAAAATTCTTGTAGACATAACACAGTCCATGACTTGATTAAATAATTCACCTAAAAAATAATCCATACTTAATTGTTCACCATCTTTATAAGCATATAATCTATCAGATTCTGAGATAGTAATTAAATTCTCATATTGAGAGTAGATAAAGTTGTTTTTAAGTATCGAACCAAAATTAAATGAATAAGTTGCTAAATTAATAATTTCTTTTATTTCTTTTATTTCTTTTTTGGTATATTGACTTCCATCACTTTTTTTCATTCCATCAATTTCTTTAAACATAAAATTATAAGCTTCTATAATATTATCAAATCTATTGTATTTACTATATAAGTGTTTTTTTGAGTCTTCCATTCAATTGAATGGGTTTTTTGTGATTTTTTTATCTTTAACAATAGATGCTTTAATATAATAAATCTTATCTATATCTTCTAAATTAATACTGTAACCTGATTTTCAAATATAGAAGAATAACTTACTCATATTTGTGTTTTCATTTTCATCTTTCTTTCAATCAACTATTGTTTCTACTCCTCCATAATTAATGTTAATGGAGTTGTATAGTTCAATTAATTTTTCTGGATTATCACACATATCTCTAAAAGTATTGTTAGTTTCTTTTAATTTCAATGCCATTTCTGAAATGGTGATTCTATAGTTAAGTTTAAGTTCGTTATAGGCAAAATTTCCAAAATCAGTTCAGTCATCGTCATTATTATCTATTTTTTTCAAAGTAAGGGGGTTTGCAACGAAATCTCCTGCCAAATATAAAACAGACAAAATAAAAGAAGAAATAATCGCTAAAACTATTTTTCTCCAAGAAAAACATACAGTTAATAAGCATATAATGACAAAATTAATCATCAATCCCGTCAAGTACTTTGAAATTATAGTCGAATAATAATACCAAAAGTTAAAAGTGAGTGAAGATCTTATAATAACTTCAAAAGTCATAGTTATTAAATATAAAGAAATCATTCAAATCATAGAAGTTATGATTCTTCTTGCAAAAATGTTAAATGCATTAATTTTAAGTCTAATTTCTAAATTTAAAGTTCCATTTTCACTTTTTTTGTAGAATTCTTCATAAAAGTGTAGTACAAGAAAAACTCAAACACTTAAAAATCCAGCACCAGAACCGGTCATCATAACTATTATTTGAGTGGTCGAATACCTATCTATATCTAAATAAATATCAATGATTGAAAAAAATATTGATATAAATAGAAAAATAAGCGAGCATAAAATAGAGCTTTTTTTTAAAAAAATATCTTTTAAACTGTATAAATATATTCTCATTTTTTGTCCTCCTTATATAATTGTTTTCTTTTTGAAAAATCGATAAGATAAAAATAAAGCAATTGTATCAATTAAAATTCATTCAAAATAAATTAATCAAGGACTAATTATTTGTACTTTTTTTACAACCTTTAAAGTTCCATCTTCTCAATCATTTCTTTCCAAATCAAAAACACTAGCGTTGTTTTTATTTTTATAGTCGAAATAAATATAATTATTGGCCAGAAAACCTTTTCCCATTATTTTATCGCCTTTACTTCTATTGTTTATATTTTCACTAGTTGGGTTTGTATAAAATCCAAAGTTGGATATGTAGTTTATAGATGCGTATGGATTAAAGTAATAATTTAACCTAGTTGATTTAATATATCTATTTGAAATTTCATTTGAAAAAATATTGTATTCTGATCATTCATAAAATTCATTCATATTTGGAATATTTTTTGATAGCGCTATCATTTGCATAATTCCAGAATATATTTCGTTATTACCATATGATATAGAGGTTTTGTTTGAATATATTTCTCTTTCAGCACCTCACTTATAACCGTTTATAGCATTATTTGGTTCATCTAGCCCTGAAAATGTTCTATAACCCCAATTTATTCCATGAATATTTTTATTATTAGTAAATTCATCTAAAAATAATTCATAAGAAAGCATTATTATTTGTCTAATCTCTGCTATATCTTCTAAAGAAGAAGATCCATATTTTTGATTAGATAAAATATTTAAATTTTTTATCATTAATTTATAAATTTTTCTTACATCGTAACCTTTAGGGCCTGTTTTTAAACCAAGATCTTCAATGTATGAATCATCTTCTATCGGTTCATATGAAGATAAGTTATTTATTAAAAATTGTAAATCCAGCATTCATTTATATGGATTATTTAAATCTATATCATTCATATCTCTTAATTGAATTTTAAATTCATCAAACGTATTTCATTTTCAAGAATCTACCACATTTGTTGATATATTAGAATCTAATAAAAAGTATCAAAAGATATTAACATAGTTATCACTATATTTATCTAATCTATCCCCATTTGAAGAAACTAAAACAAAATCTTCATCAAAGAGTTCGATAAATTCTTTTGGTTTTTCAATCATTGAAGAAAATATACGATTATTTTCTTTCAATTCATATATTTTTATTGATCATTCTAAAAGTTTACTTACATTATAATTTGAATAAGCTATATCATAATTTTTTATTTTTTTATTTTCATATTGTTTTTGAAAATTAACATTTTTTATTTCAGAATTGAACGACGGATTCGACGCAATACTTTTGAAAGAAAAACTCATAAAAATTAAAAGACAAAATATAATAGCTACTATTTCTTGACCAAGAATAAATAAAGAAGACAAAAAGCTTATTATTAATATGTCCAAAAACATAATAGATATATACTTGAAGATTATAATTTGAGCATAAAAACTATAAAAAGGCGCAGTCAAAGATCAAATGATTATTTCTGCAAGCAAGTAATTTAAGTTAACTATTAAAAGTATCACAAAAGCTAAACTCAATTTTCTTGTATAAATTTTTACTACTTTTATTTTGTGTCTCACTTCTTGATTTATAATATTGTTTTTTGTTTTATAAATAAGCTCTGTGTATAAATAGTTAATCAGAATTATAATATTAAATAATAAAACCATTGAAAATGTAATTATTTGATAAATAGCAAACAGATTTTCTCCATAATTATTGTTATTTTCCAAAATAGATAAAATAATACTCAAAAAAACCATTAATAGCAAAAAGATTAGGTTCATAATATTATTTTTTATATTTGTAAAGTATTCTTTAAATGTTAATTTGTATAGTATCATTTATTTTTTTAATGTTAAAGATTTTAATTTAAAATCAAAATCAGTTTGCATTTCACTACCACTTTTATATAAATAAATGTTTGATTCAATTATGTAGAAAATTTTAGTACCTTCATATCAAATTTTAGCTTTAGTTGAGGAATTAGTGTTTCAGTCTGCAATATATCAAGCTTCGTTTTTATGTAGTAAATTTAAATTGTATGGTTTTTTTTCGGTTGAATCTTTTAAATCAGTTAATTTTAAAGATTCATTTTGTTTTGCTTCTTTGCATTTTGCTTTGTGACCTTTAGTTGAAGTATTTTTAAATCCATCATAAATAAAATTACACTCAGTAATCTTTTTGTTTTGAACTTTATAAGAACTTTTAAAGTCAAACTTTACTTCTGAATATCTATAAATTAGTTGTTCAAAGTTATCAACTTCCTTTATGTTTTTAAAATCTATATTCATAACTTTACTAGTCATTTTATATTTAACAATTTTACTTGATTTTGCAGTCATGGTGTGTTTTTGTTCAAGAGAATTAAAATTATAAACTTCATCTTTATAATCTATTTTATAAACGAAATCTATAGATAAAACGGAATTATTTATAAAAATATTATTATTTTTATTTGGTATAAACTCATATGTTCTTTTGACAAAATAATAATTTTTTGTACTTGTGTAGTTTTTATCTTTAATTTCTTTTTCTTCACTTACAGAAATATCATATTGACTTCTATATGTAGATAAAAAATTACCAACATCCTTATAAATTGTATTATTTGGATTTTTATTGAAATAATCATCAATAATATCTATATTTTTATCGATTATGTAATCATCATTATAGTTATCATTATTTATTTCAAAGTTTTCCATTTTTTTATCATTTAAAACATCTTGTAAATGTGAAAATGATGTTTTTTGTCTTTTTACTAATTTTACATTTTCAAACTCAAGTTTTTTACCAGAAACCAATAATTTTGATCACTTACTTTCTATAGAATAAAGTTCAAATTCATAAATTGAATAAAAATCATTATCAGTTACTAAGCTGTTTTTTATTATTAATTCTCCATTTTCTCATGCATCTTTTAATAATTCAGCATCATATCCATTACCTACAAAAGAACTTCTATTAATGAACTTAACCAATTCTTCAATAAATATGTTGTTAATTTCTTTTTCAGGTGAATTACTTAAAGAAAAATTTTCTTTAAAATACTGGTTATTTATAAAGTCATCATATTCTTCAAATATATCTAATTTTTCACCATCATTTCATATCTTTAATTCAAAAGTTGTTGCACCTTTATAAAAAGGATTTTTTTCATTTGCTTGAATATTTATTTTGTATCTATTATATTTACCAACTTTTGGAACAGAAAAATTATTACCTCTTATAATAAATCACTCTTTACCATAATTGTGTAAATTAATAAATAATTGTTCCTCATTATGTTGATTTTTTTGTGAAAATGAATCAGATATTTGTAAGAAAATATCTTCTTCTCAACCCTTATGATATTCTATACCATGTATAGAATAAGAATTGTTATCAAAATTACTTAAATCATCTTTAACGATTCTTGTATTGATTTCTACCATTTCGTTGATTATTGGATTTGAACCAACCACAGAGATTGGCATAGCTATGGACATAACTTTAATTAAAAACTTCATTTTTTTACCCTTTTTTTCTTTCATAATAATTATATATTATCTCAGCATAAAAGTGTTTAAAAAAAAAAGAACTTATAAAGTTCTTTTTTTATCCCATTAGACCTGCATCATAAAGATTTTTGAAATGTCCCTCTTTGTTTTTCAATTCATTGAAAGTTCCAGTTTGAGCTATTCCTTTTTCTGGTGCAAGTACTATAATTTGATCAACATTTTTGATAGTACTTAATCTGTGAGCGATAGTAACTGTTGTTCTACCTTTCATTAAGCTATCCAATTTTGCTTGAATTTCTTTTTCAACAATATTATCTAAAGCACTTGTTGCTTCGTCTAAGATTAATAATTGTGGGTCTTTTAAGAACATTCTTGCAATAACAAGTCTTTGTTTTTGACCACCAGATAACATAAATCCACGTTCACCAAGAATTGTTTTATATCCTTCTGGTCAAGTCATAACTAAATCATGTAGTTCAGCTAATTTAGCAGCTTCAATAGCTTCTTCATCAGTTGCATCAAATCTACCATATTTAATGTTATCTAAAACATCTCCAAATAAGATTTGAGGTTCTTGTTCAACATAACCTACTTTATCTAAGTAACTTGATAAGTTTACATCTTTTAAGTCATATTTTTCATTTATTAAAACTTGTCCTTTATAAGGATCATAGAATCTTAATAATAATTTAGCTATTGTAGATTTACCAGCTCCTGTTTCACCAACAAACGCATATGATTTTCCATGTTCGAATGTAAATGAGAATTGAGGAATAATAACTTTTTCTGGTTTTTCTGGATATCTAAACTCAACATCTTTAAATACGATGTCTTTGTCAATATTTTCAATATGTATTCCTTCTTCAGGATTATAATGTGGATCAATTTTTGATTTTGCTCCAAGTATTTCATTAATTCTTACTGCAGAAGTTGAGGCTTGGATTAATCCAGCTTGTAATCTTGCAACTTGCATAATTGGTCCAACCATTGTTCCAACAGAAGATATAAATGAAGTTAATACAATAGATAATGTTCCTGGGTTATCGTGTCATTTGATAGCAGCAGCAATAACAATAATCATTTGTATTGAACTTACACCAGCTACCAAAACTGTAATAACTGTTGATTGTAACTTAATTAAACTACTTGATTTTTTAAAGTAATCTTTGTGTATTTCTTTAAATCTTTCTGTTTCATAATTTTCTGTTCCAGAAGCTTTAATCAATCTTACTGTAGCAATTCTATCAGTAACATCTCCATTTATATTTGTAATTGAGTCTCTTGTTTTGAAAGCAGCTTTTTTAACTATTCCAAATGTAGAGAATATTGAAGTCACAATAATTGCCATTGTTATAATTACAACAACAGTTAGATATATATTTATTGTAAACATCATTATTAATGCCCCAAAGAATGTAAAAGCAGCACCCAACATTGTAACTGGTACTTGTTGTGCTTGATCACCGATTATTTGAGTGTCTGAAACTATTTTTGTTAAAATTTCACCAATTTTTTTATCTGAATAATAACTCATGTCTTGTTTAACAAGTCTTTCAAGAGTTTTATTTCTTAATTCAATTTCGATGTTTTTACCCATAATTCCAGCAATAAAGTTTGATGCAAACGTAAATATTGCCAATGAACCAAATAATCCTAATTGAACATAGATTCAATCTTGTCATTGAAGATCAAATCCAAATAAACTAGTTGTGTAGTAAAAATTTTTTCAATCTGTACCATCTCCATGGGCAGTTATTTTAGGACCACTAGTTATTGCTCAAAGAATATTATTAATATCCTCAACTGAATTTACAGGAGGTTTTGTTTCTCCAGCAATTGCTGAACTAATTCTTGTTGGAGCAGTTAATATACTCATAATATTTTCTATAATTTTTGGACTCAAAACACTAGTAACGGAAGAAGCCAATGTAAGTACTACCAAAAAAATACCTATCATTGGATGTCTTTTCAAGTAATGGAATATTATTGCAAAGAATGATTTCCCACTTCTTTTAGTTTTGAATTCTGGTTTGATATCTTTGTTTTGATTTTGGATATTTACTTCTTGAGTATTTTCCAATGTAATTTTATCAGCCATTTTTTCACCATTTTTCTTTTAAATATCCATAAAATTATAACACCCAAAACAAAAAAAGAGAGATAAAATCTCTCTCAAATTAAAATTACTCTTATCATTTGTGTGTCGGGAATAAAATGATTAGTTTAATTTATACTTAGTTTTTTAGGCCTAAGCCTTACAAGCGTGATATCTTTATCACAAATTCATTATATCACTATTAAATTTCATTTAATATATCTTTTGCATTTTCAACTAACTTAGCACCATTTTTAATTAGTTTATTAGTGCCGTTTTTAGAGAAAGTACTATCAGGTATTGCAAAAACTTCTTTGCCTTCGTTAATTGCAAAAGAAAATAACTTATTTATAGGATCATTGTTTTTAAATTGTACAAAAACAATTCCCTTAGAAATACCACAAAGAGCCCTATTTGAATAGTCATTAATTTGATCATTTAAACTAATATCGCTTTCATAAACCTCAGTTATAGCCAAGAGTTTTTTTCTTTCAGGAAGATCAATTGATTTTTTCAAGTAATCTTTCATACTATCTTGGATAACCTTTATTAAACTATATTCATTTTTAATAGAGTTATCTAAAACTTCATTATTTACACCTTCATTTTCAATAGTTGAAAAAATTACATTTTCAGAGTCTAATTCTTGCATTAAAGAATCAATATTTTGAATACCATAGTCATTGACTTCATTTCCACCAACCAAAGCTATTGTTTTGTGATATTTAGAAAGTAAGGTAATGTCCCCTTTATAAAATATTACAAATGGTGGTTTGTGAGTATTTTTTAAATAACTAGGATATAACGGACTCAAAATAGTTATGAAGTTACAATCTATTTTAGAAGATATTTCATCTAAGTCTTTATGAGTTATTTTCTCTTTAGTATCTAAAGCATGATAAATTTTGTCTCAATCACCTTTGTACTTTATAGAAAAATATAATAATACGTTTTCCATTAGTTTATTTGCATTACTTTATTGGCAACTAATTCATTGCCGTAATTGTTATTTTCAGAATTACCAAATGAAACTAATCTTCCTTCAACACCGATATAAGACTGATCAAAGTATTCATACTCATCACCTAATACATTTGATCATACTTTTACATTTATAAAATCATCAATGATTTCTCCTGATTTTGTTTTATAGTTTCTTGGAACTCTTAATGTTAATTTATATAGTTTTTTTTCTCCATCTTTAGAATTAAAAACTACTTGAGGGTTTCCCTCTATTTGTCCAATTATTGTTACATTATTCATATTTAATATTCCTCCCAAATATTAATGTCGATAAATATTTGAAAAAAATAAAAAAATAATTACTTTTCAGTAATTATTTTATATTTATTGTTTTTGATTCTTTTGAGTTATCAACATTATCAGCTTTAATAGTTAATTTAGCTTCTCCTTCAGACTTACGATAAACTCTTATTTTGTTACCTTCATGTTTATAAGTAACATGTTCAGTACTATCAATTGAAACTAAAACATTTTTTAATTCAGAATAATTTTTTATTGTTATAACTTGTTCTTCATTTTGTTTTAATTCTAATTCTTCTTTAGGATCTGTTTCAATTTCTTTTCAACCTGAGTTTTGATTAATACTAAATGAAATAACTTCTGTATAAGCATTTTTAGCTTCGATTTTTAAAGTTGTTTTATCTTTAGTAGAATCTTCAAATTTTCCTGCCTCAACAGTAATAACATCATTATTTTTTCCACCCAATGTTGCAGTAATATTTCCTGAAGTTGTTATTTTAAGTCCTGTTAATTTACTTCTATTTGTAATTTTAATTTCTTTTCTTCCAAATTGATCTATATTGAATTCTCTTTTAGTATCATCTAAATCAATTGTTTTTAGAGAACTAACAGTATCTGTACAAGCTACAACTAAACTAGAAGTTGTACTTGTTAAAGTTATAGTTGCTAAAATAGATAAAATCTTTTTCATAACTAATTAGCCCCCTTTGTTTTTGATTTGCTTTCTTTTAAACTAATCATTTTAGCTTTAAAATTTTGATTTTCTGTTTTAATGTCTTCTTTTAATTTTTTATTAATTTCAGATTTTTTCTCAACACTTAATTCTTTATTTCTTAATTCTTTTGAAGCACTAGACTTAATAGAATTTAAGTTATTTACATGATCATCTTTTATTTTGTGATTTTCAAGTATATTTTTTTGAACCAATTTACCTTTTTCACTTAAAAGATCCGAGTCTTCTTCAATCAATCCTTCTGATTTACCTACAATTGTTGCAACAGCTACACCACCAACTACATTGGCTCCTGTTCTACCCATATCGAATAGTCCATCTAGAGGTGCGATTACTTGCAATACACTTCCTGCATATCCACCAAATCCGATTCCTCCAAGAACACCAACAGTAACAACTGTTGCAGTTCCAGGAACTCCAGCAATACCAAGTGATGCAACAACAGTTACAAATAAAGCCATTATGAAAAATGTGAATAATCCCATATCATGAACTGCACTTCCTGATGAAGTTCCAGTTCATAAAATACTTGTTGCTAATCCAGATTGAACTCCAGCACAAGCAATTAATCCCATTGTTGTAGAGATTGGTTGAATTGTATTTGATGATTTTCCATTAACTTTCATATCTTCTGTTAATGTTTCCATAGCAACAGGCAAGGAAGCGTTAGAAGATTGGGTTGAAAAACCTTGAACTAAAGGTCTTCAAGCTTTTTTTCATCAAGCACCAACTTTTACTCCACTCAAGAAAATTTCTAGTGTTAATAATCCTAGAGCAATAAATACTCCTAAATATCCAACACCAATTACTTTACCAAGAATTACTAAAGCACCAATTGGTCTTGAAGTAATTGAAACAGTAATCATAGACATAACAGCTAAAGGCATTATTTTCATGAATGTCATTAAAATTGACATCATTACATCTCATCCTGTATTCATAGCTTTTCTAATGGCTTCCATTTCAACATGTTTTCTTTTTGAAAGTATTTTTACACTCCCTCCAGCTAAAGCCCCAACTACCATTACAGGTATTATTGAGTTTTTAGCTAAAGTTCCAACAATATTATTTGGAATATATTCTCAAATAATTTGAGGTAATGGTACGTTATCTTTGTTTGTAACAGCACTATCTGAAGTTAAATCAAAACCTTCACCAACTTTTAGTAACAGACCGATAAAGAATGTTACTGTAAACATTACAGCTACGTTAAATAACAATAATGCAATTCCTTTTGCTGTAATTCTTCCCAAACCAGTTTCTCCTGGTTTAGAAGTAATTTTAAATATTGCTATAAATACAATAGGTACAGTTAATAAATAAATTCCGTTAATGAAAATATTTTTAAAGAATGAAGCTCATATATTTAATTCATAAATTCAGTAAAGTTCATTTCATGGTTTTGAAATTTCTTCAAAACCATCAGAACCAGGAAATCCTATTATTGATTGTAATATTAATCCAAATACCAAACCAATTCCCATACCTAAAATAACTCTGTACATAAAAGCAAATTTATATTTCTTTAAAAAGAATCATAAACCAACTTGTAATGATATAAATATTGTTATTGCCACAAGTGACTGTCATGTACTAATTGCTAGAAAGTCTCTAAGCAAATTATGACCTTGATCTTCTGATAAGAACATTTTTTTAGTTCCCCCTTTTATTATTTATTTAATTTTGATAAAGCTATGTGAATAATATCCACACTTCTTGAAAACGGTGGTGCATATGGTAAGTCGATTTGTTCTAAAGCGTTATCTACTTTTGCCTTTTGTCAAATTAAAGCAGCTAATCCATAAATTCTTAAAATAGAATTATTACTTCCTGCCATTTGCGCTCCGATGATTTCTTTTGTATCATCATTGATTATCAATTTCAGATATATGTCCTTTTGATTTGGAGTGTAGTTTGTATGATCTTTATCTTTTATGAAAACAGATTTAACATTTATGTTATTCATTTTAGCCATTTGTTCTGTTAAACCAGTTCTTGCTATTTCTAGGTCAAACAACCTTAAAATTGCACTTTGTATAGAACCTACAAATTCATTTTGTTTTCCAGCTATGTTATCAGCTATAACTTTAGAAAATTTACTTGCAACTGTTGCTAATGGAGAATAAATATCTTCTTGATTGATATAGTTTTTAGAAGTTGCACAATCACCTGCTGAATAAACACCTTTAATGTTTGTTTCACCTTTTGTGTTTACAATAATTGTTCCTCTTTCATTCATTTCCAAAATACTTTCTTTTAAAAATTGTGTATTTGGTTGGAATCCAACAGATAACAATACTGCATCAACTTCTATTTCTTTTCCACTCTTTAGCAATATAGAGCCGACTTTGTTGTCCTTAAGTTTTATTTCAATAACTTGTTCTCCAAATAATTTATTGATATTTTTTTCACTTAATTTTTCTTCAATTAAATTAGATATCTCTTCATCAAAAGTTCTTTTCATAACTTTTGATTCCATTTCCATTAAATAAACTTCTTTATTTAATTCAGCTAAAGTTTCAGTCATTTCTAAACCAATAAACCCAGCCCCAATGATAGCAACTTTTTTTATAGTCTTATCATTGTTCATTTTTTCTTTTAACAATACTCCATCTTCTAATGTTGTAAGAGTAAAGACATTTTCTCCTTCAACACCCTTAATATTTGGCACTATAGGTTTTGCTCCTACTGCTATCACTAAGTTTTCATAGTCTTCAAATTTATCACCATAAAATGCTTTTTTATTTTCAAAGTCAATTGATGAAACTTTTGTATTAGCTATGATTTTGATACCAGTTTTTTCAAACTCTTCTTTTTTTCTTGCGATTAAAGTGTTTTTATCTTCAAAGTTATTTACTACAAAGTAAGGAAGTCCACAGGCACCTAAAGAAACATATTCCTTATCTTGTATTACTGTGATTTCCATATTAGGATCATTTCTTTTTAATTTAGCAGCAACACCCATTCCGGTTGCACTACCACCTATAATTAAAGTTTTCATTTCTTTTCCTCAATTCGATTTGCAAAAAATATACTGCCAATATAATTATATTGTAGTAAAAGTATTTTTTATAACTTAAAAATAAAAAAATAACACATCGTGTTATTTTTTTAAATTAAATTTCTAAGAATTCTTTTAAATCTTTAAAGATTAAATCACATTTATTTTTTGCATCTTGTTCGTTTTTATCAACACAAATAAAGTAGATTTTTACTTTTGGTTCAGTACCTGATGGTCTTACTGCAAATCAACTACCATCATTAAAGTAAAACTTCATTAGGTTTTGACCTGGCATATTGAATAGTCCATCAATATAGTCTTCAGCATAACTCAATTCTAATCCACCTAAAGTGTTAAATTCTTCTTCTCTAAGCTTCTTCATAATTGGTTCAACTTTAGATTTAATTTCTTCTGGTTTGAAGTTTAAATTTTCTGTATATGTATAGTAATAACCATATTTTTCATATAACTCATTTAAAACATCTATTAATGTTTTACCTTGTTTTTTATAGTATCATGCAGCTTCAACTAACATAGTTGTTGCTTGTATACCATCTTTGTCTCTAGTTGATGAGTCAAGAACATAACCATAACTTTCTTCGTAAGCAAATACAAAGTTTAAGTTTCTTTCTGGTTCTTTTAGGATTTCTGATCCCATTCATTTGAATCCAGTTAGAGTTTTAATTACTTTAACTCCATAAGTTTCATTGGCTATTCTATCTCCTAAATCACTTGTAACAAAGCTTGAATACATAGCTGGATTTTCTGGAGTTAAATTATGTTCTTTCATTTGACTTAATTTTCATTCAATTAATAAAGGTCCCGTTTGGTTTCCATCAATTCTTATTCATTCACCATTATGATTAATTGCACAACCAATTCTGTCAGCATCTGGATCTTGAATTATCATTATTGATGCATCTTGATTTTTTTGTCCGTATTCAAAAGGAATTTTTCAAGCCGGTTCAAACTCAGGGTTTGGGTTTCCAACATTTTTAAATGTTGAATCTTCAAAAGCATGTTCTTCAACTTCAATTACATCATAGCCAAAACTTCTCAATAAAGGTGGTGTAAATTCAGTTCCTGTTCCATTAACAGCTGAATAAATCATTTTAAATCCATCTCTTGATTCATTTTTATAGAATTGTAAGTTTGAGATCATTTCTTTGTAGTTATCTAAAACACTTTGAGGAACTACTTCTAAAATTGATTCATCAGTTTTATAATTTCAACTCAATATATCTTGAATTTCTTCCATATATTCAGCTATGACTTTTGTATCTTCATCAATTAATTGACAACCAAATTCATCATAGATTTTGTATCCATTATATATAGCCGGGTTATGACTTGCTGTTATAACTATTCCACCTATTGCATTTAAATCTTTTGTAGCATATGAAACAACTGGTGTTGGTTTCATAATGTTATCTTTGAATAAATAAGCTTTAATACCAAAGCTTGTTAGTATCTCTGCTGCCAATTGAGAAAATTCTTTTGAATATTTTCTGTTGTCATGTCCAATAACAACTCCTCTATTCAATTCATCTCCATATTTTGACATTAAAAGTTTCGCATAACTTATAGTTACTTTTTTAATTGTATATAAGTTAAATCTTCCTGGACCAGCCCCTAAGATTCCTCTTA
Source organism: Spiroplasma endosymbiont of Diplazon laetatorius (assembly GCF_964019625.1). NCBI lineage: Bacteria > Bacillati > Mycoplasmatota > Mollicutes > Entomoplasmatales > Spiroplasmataceae > Spiroplasma > Spiroplasma endosymbiont of Diplazon laetatorius. The sequence continues at coordinate 280,589 of NZ_OZ026458.1, read as the reverse complement.
TTCCTGCTGTTCCAAATTCTAATTGAATATTAAATGCAGCATTTAATTCTTCATCACTTGCATTTAATAATTCTTGTTTTAAACTTTCGTCTAAATGAGTTGAATTAACTCACTCTTGATACACTTCATTACTTTTATTAAAGTTCATTTTGTTTCTCCTTTAGAAATTTAATAGGTTTATAAGAAAACCTATGAATATCCAAAACACCAAATTCTTTAACTCTTTCTTGGTGACCTTTTGTGCAATAACCTTTATGTTTAATAAAGTTATATTGCGGATATTCCAGATGGTAATTGTTCATAATTCTATCTCTATAAACTTTTGCAAGTATACTTGCAGTACCTATAGTGATACTTAGGTTATCACCCTTTATTACTTGTAAACATTTGTACCCACTTAATTCTATATTTTCTCCATCAATTAAGCAAATATCTGGTTTAACTTTCAAATCCTTTATAGAATCAATCATTCCTATTTGACTTGTTTTTTTAGGATTGTTTTCATCTACAAACTTTGAGTCATATTCACAAATACTGTAATCTATACAGTTTTGTTTTATTTCTTCAAATAACTCTTCTCTTTGTTTTTCATTTAATAATTTAGAATCCTTTATTTTAGGATTGTTGTAATCAGGTTTAAGTATAACTGAAGCTACAACTATCGGTCCTGCCATAGCACCTCTTCCAACCTCATCACTTCCAGCAATTAAAACAACATTGTGTTCTTTTCTAATATTTTGATCAAATAAGTATCTTAAATTTTCTATCATTCTACTGTTAAATCACTTACTACAGTTGAGTCCAAGTCATCTTCTTCAATTGCCTGTTTTGAAATTTCTTTAATTTCAATTGGTTTTTCGAATGATATTTTTCCAAGATTATTATTTATAATATCGTGAATAAATAATTCAATTGCTCTTTCAACATCAGCTATTTCATCTAATATTGTAAATTTATTTCTTTTAGCTATTTCTTCAAAAATAGTAAATGTATCGTCATAATTTATAGGTCTCAATACGTTTTTATTAATTTTGTAAGTGTTTTCAATCAATGAAGGATATGAGTTATAAATATATCTCATTAATTTTGTTGCCATTCTTTCTTTTGGAACAACATCTAATCTAATTGAATTTGTAGCTGCACAATTACATGCAACTGTTTCATTTTCGAATTTTGCAGGTAAAATTCCAGGTGTGTCAATTAAAGTTATGTTATTTGTCATAACTATTCTTTGCATTCCTCTTGTTACTCCGGGTTTATTTCCAATTTTCAAACTTTTACCTTTTGAAAGTTTAGATATGACAGTTGATTTACCAACGTTTGGTATACCTACAACTAAAACATTTAGTTGTGGGTTTTCTATACCTCTACTTTTTTGTTTTAATTGGCTTTCTCTTGTCATTTCATTGATAAGTTTTAAAACATCATTGTAAATATCTGTTTGTTTATCTTTAACAATAAAAGTTCTATGTCCAGAGTTTTTAAAATATTCAGTTCATTGGTTTGTGATTTCCTTATCAGATAAGTCAAACTTAGTCATGATAATAAGTCTTGGTCTTTTGTTAAGTATTTTTCTAAGTAACGGATTTTGAGTTGAAAAAGGTGCTCTTGCATCTACAATTTCAATAACTAAATCAACTATTGAAACTTTTTCTTCAATTTCTTTAATACTTTTGTTCATATGACCTGGAAATCAATTAAAAGTTGATTTTTCGTCAAACATAGGATTACCTCCTTAGCGATAGTATCATTTTATAGATTAATTTTAAAAAAGTCTATTTTTTTAAAATTTGATATTAACCTTTATTTATGGTACTTTTGGTTTTTAGAAATCTTGAAACCTCTATAAATTTGTTCTAATAGCACTATTCTTACTAGGTTATAAGGCAATGTGATTAAACCAAAACTAATTTTATTTTGATGTAATTTTCTAAATTCTTGACTAAAACCATCACTGGGCCCAATTATAAAGCAAGCTTTACCTCCTTTATAGTTTTGATTTTCTACAAGAGTTTGTGCTATTTGTTCAGATGTATATTGTTTTGAGTTTATATCTAACAAAAATACTTCAAAGTCTTTTATTTCTTTTAGTTTCATTTCAATATTTTGTTCATTTTTAACCATATTAGACTTCATATCGCCGTGATCAAACTCATTTATTTCTATAATTTCTAAATCACAGTGGTTTTTAAGTTTATCAATATATGATTGATAAACTTCTTTAAACTCTTTATTCACTTTATTAAAGCATATTAATTTTATTTTCATATTTTCTCCTAAAAACCACTAATATTATACACTTATCATATTTATTCAAAAAAATATATGATAAAATATCTATATGATTTTGGAGGAGATATTATGGCTGAAAAAAAACAATTTCAATCTATTTTGGACTTTAGACCTCAATTTGAAAATATAATTGATGCATTAGTTCCAGATATTCAATTTTCATATTCTGCAATTATGAACAACTCAACTGTTCAAACTTACTTTAATATGATTGCTCTTGAATACTATGGTTTTGAATATTACCAATTATTAAGATTGAACAAATTAGAATTTAAATTAAATGAAAGAACATTAAACTTAACTATTTTAGAAATGGTTTACAATATAATTTCACAAATAGTTGCTAGAAAATGAAGATACAGTGAATATATCGCATACGATATGTACATCTTACCTTTACGTATTAAAAAATACATTAATGCAATGAACTACAAATTTGTAGATTCAGAAACTGCAACTAAAAAACCAATCTTAAAATTAGTTGGTCAACCAACAAGAATAGTTGTTGAAGAATTAGTTGATCAATACCACGATGACAGATTAAACAATGTTATCGGACAATTTAGAGCTGCTGGAAACGATGAAATAGAATTAAAACTTAACTTATTTAAAAACATTCTATTATTCGTTCACGAAGGTAATGCTTTAGTATTCCAAAAATTTGGAACAGACTTTGCAACTAATTACTTTAAAGAAGTTGAAGTTCTAGAGAAATACAAATCAGAAAACTTATCTGCAAAAGAAAAAAAACATGTAGAAAAAGTTATTGGTGATCTGTTTAACGTAGCTGTTGTATCTGTATTATTAATGTCAGATTCAATGAAAGCTGGAGTATGAAAAAAAATCAAGGAAGCTGAAAAACGCAGAATTGAAATGGAAGTTACTCAAAAAACTATCGAAGAAGCAAACAGAAGATTACAAGCCATTTCTCAACAAGAAAAAGACATCAAGAAAATTGAAGCAAAAAAATAAAACTAGTTATATAACTAGTTTTTTTAATTTATAAATTGGACTATACCTTCTCTTTCTTCTTTTCCATTTTCGAAACTCACAAAGAATTCAAACGCAGATTGACCCTCCATTAGAAGTATTTTGTTTTTATCCAATATTTTAATATCAATGTTTGTATTATTAGAATTCTCATGAGCAGAGATCGGTATATTTTGTTGACAATAGTTTATTGAGTAACTACCCGAATTACATCATATTCATTCATATCTAAAACTCATTTTTCCTAATAGACTATTTCAACCATTATTTTGTATTACGCCCGTTTTTAATGAATATCTTATATAGGCCTCACTTTCAGGATTTGTAAAAGTATAATTTTCTAAATGAAAATCATATGGTCCATCCGGCGGGGAATGAACTACACTAACATTAACCTTTGCACTGCCCAAAGACCTTTCTCCTACAACCTCAAATTCTGCATGTTTAGTTTCCTTTATTGCCTTTATTCTAATCTCTTCATTACTGATATTTACATCAATGTATTCATCAGCATCATCTTTGTATATTATTTTTACTGACAATACGGAATTAATATTCATTATTTTTATTACAGACGAAGATGTTTCTTCATTTTTTAAATCTAAAGTCACAGATCCAGAAGAAAGTTTTACAAATTCCAAATTCCTGCTTCCACACCCATAAACAAAAGATAAAGTTATAGTTAAAATAACTATAAAAATCATTCATATTGTTTTTTTCATTTTGTTTTTTTCCTTAAAATAGATAATAAAATATTATTTTTATTATTAATATTATTATAAAATAAAAGTAGGAATTATTTCTATTAAAATATATAAAAAATAGAAATAATTCTAAAAGAAAGAAGGAAATTATGTTAAAAACACTTATTGGTGCATTAAGTATTATTACAGCTTCAGGTCAAGTACAAGTTATAACAAATGTTACTAACTTAAAAAATATTGAAATGCATAAAATTAATGTAAACTCGATAAAAGTTAATCCTGCCGTGGTTAACTTATCAAAGGAAGAAGAAAATTTTGAAGTAATAAGAGATCTTGTTTTCACAGAATTATTAATAGCTAACGAAGACAATGAGTATGTTGAAGATATTATCTTTTCAATGTGATTTGAAGAAGATAATTGAAAGTTCCAAAGTATGAATTATGTAAAACCAAATGAAGGAGAGAGACTAACTTATAAATCTAGGGCAGTTGCGATTCCATCAAACATAATGTATTCAGGGGTTTTTAAGTTTGATATTACACTTATAAATGAGCCAGATATACAAAGACCAGAAACAATTAAAGTAAATGGCGAATCAAATGATGTTATTGTTGATACAATAGTTGATAAAAGAAGTAGATGAATGGCGAAAAATGGGGAAATTATAAATATAAAACTTGATAATTATGGTGTGAAAAACGATCAAGAATTGATTGAAAATTATTCATATTTGAATATAAATTATAATTTTAAACATGAAGATGATGCAAAACATGGTCATGGAGAGATTCAAAATACCTTAAACGAAACTAAGACAGTTGATCTTGGTAAATTAGTCAACCATAATGAACTTACATATCCAGACACAATATCAGATTCTAAAGCTCAAGACATATATAATAACACTGATGAATCATTGTTTGAAAATGGCGTAATAAAAAAATATCAAATAAATTATACACAAAACAAAATATGGGCATTTTATGCAATTGATACAATATATAACCAGCAACAAAATTCAATACAAGTAAGATCAACTAATATTGCTGGAAAATACAGAAGTGGAGCAAATCAAGCTAATGTACACTCAAAAATAACAACAAAAATAAATTATATAGAAATTAAAAAATAACATAAAATAATAAGTCTTTATCAAAAGACTTTTTTTATTGAATTATATAATAAGCATAAGAGTGGTTAATGTGGGGAATAAATTGTTTTATCATTAACAAAAGAAATTACAAAGTCTTATGTGAAATTAGATGTAATTGGTAATGTTACTATGTCAAAGACACAAATCAAAGTTCCAGTTATAGAATCTCCTAAACCAGGCCCATATGATTTTGAATTTGAAAACCCTGTTAGACAAGATTCAATCCTAATAAATGAGCTACTACCATATTCAAAATCTAAGGAGGAATTTAAAATTACTCAAGAAAAAAACTACAATTTTTTATCAGGAAGCGCAAAGGTTTCTCATAATTGGTTATATTGCGGAGAGAATGATTTTTTTACCGTTACAATTAGAGACTAAAATAATGTTTTAAGTCAAAAAGGTGTGTTCACATTAGTGATTGAAGCCGAATTTGAAAACGCAATTACCAAAAGGGATGTAATAATAAATTTTAATAATGAGCAAAAAAACCAGTTTAATTAAACTGGTTTTTTTATTTGATTAAAACTTCATTCCACCCATATTAGGCATTCTTCCTGATTTTAATGCTTTTGACATTTCAAGAACTTGTTTTTTACCTTTATCAAATTGATTTAAAAGTTCATTATATTCTTTTTCACTTCTACCAGAACCTTTTAAAATTCTTTGTTTTCTAGTAATTGCTTTTAATAATCTTGGCTCTCTTCTTTCTTTTAAAGTCATAGAGTCCATTAATATATTTGCAACTCAAAGTTTTTCTTGAGCTTGATTGATTTGAGTTTCACTAATTTTTCCATTCATTCCAGGCACCATTTTCATAATACCTCCTAAATTTCCCATTTTAGCTACTTGTTCCATTTGGTTTTTTAAATCTTCTAAATCGAATTGACCAGCAAACATTCTTTTCATGGTTTTTTCCATAGTTCTTTGATCAATAACATCTGCTGCTTTTTCAAATAATGTTTCAACATCACCCATACCAAGGATTCTGTCAGCCATTCTTTTTGGATGGAATTCTGCAAGAGCACCAATTCCCTCACCTTCCCCAATGAATTTAATTGGTAATTTTGTAATATCAGTAATTGATAAAGTTGCTCCCCCACGAGCATCACCATCAAGTTTTGTAACAATTACACCAGTTAATTTTAATAAACTGTTAAACTCTTGTGAAACGTTTATGATATCTTGTCCAGTCATACCATCAACTGTAAGAATAATTTCTTGAGGCGAAACAGCTTTTCTTATTTCATTTAACTCTTTCATTAATTCTTTATCAATTTGTAAACGACCAGCAGTATCAAGTATTATTACTTCATATCCATTTTCTTGAGCAAAATCGATTGCTTGTTTTGCTGTTTTAACTGGATCTTGTTTTCCTTTTTCAAAAACATCTAAGTTGTTTTTTTGACCTAATTCAACTAATTGATCAATGGCTCCTGGTCTGTAAATATCTAGACCTACCATTAATGTTTTTTTCTTGTTTTTCTTACCTATTAAGTTAGAAAGTTTTCCTACAGTAGTAGTTTTACCTGCCCCTTGTAGTCCAACCATCATTATAATTGATGGTTTTTTATCTATTTCTAAAGGTTTGTTAATTTTACCTAAAATTTCAACTAATTGTTCATGAACAATCTTGATCATTTGTTGGTCAGCTCTAACACCTTGTTCAATAAATGCTCCTTCTGCTTTTTTCTCAACATTAGTTATAAACTTCTTTACAACATCAACGTTAACGTCAGCTTCTAAAAGAGCTAATCTAATTTCTCTTAAAACTTCTTTTACATTTTCACTATTTAAAGTACTTTTCTTTAAGTTCTTTTCGATAGACTTTTTCATTCTACCTGTTAAAAAATCTCCAAATCCCATAAGTTTCACTCCAATCACAAATAATTATAACAAAAAACACCATTTGCTTGGTGTTTTTATAATCTTATAGTTTCACGTTTTTCACGAATTACAGTAATGAAGATATCTCCAGGAGTTTTATTGATCTTTTGAATTTCTTCTTTTAATTTATATGATATTTTTTTCATATTATAATCATCAATTATGCTTGGATTTACCATTACTCTAATTTCTCTACCAGATTTTAATACATATGCTTTTAAAACCCCTTCTTGTGATAAACAAATATCTTCTAATTCTTTCATTCTTGCGAAGTAATCTTCAGAATCATTATTTCTAGCTCCAGGTCTTGCAGCACTCATAGCATCTGCTATGGCTACAATTTCTGCATAATAAGTTTCTTTTTCAACATCATTATGATGAGATTCAACTGCATTAATTATTTTTTCTTCTATTCCATATTTTTTAAGTACCCTTACACCTAAAGTTACATGACTTCCTTCTTGTTCGAAATCCACAGCTTTTCCTATGTCATGTAAAAGACCAGATTTAAGAGCTATTTTTTCATCTAGCCCAAGTTCTTGAGCTATTCTTTTTGAAATGGAAGCAACTTCAACAGAGTGTTGTAATGCATTTTGACCGTAACTATGTCTAAATTTCAACTTACCAATCATAGTTACTATTTCATCTGGTAAATCATCGATATTTAATGAATTAAGAGCATTTAGACCTATTTCATAACATCTTTTTTCTAATTTTTCTTCTTGGATTATTAATTGTTCTTCTATTGTAGAAGGATGAATTCTTGCTGTTTTTAAGAGCTCTTGTAAAGTCAAATAAGCTATTTCTCTTCTAATTGGATTAAAAGATGAGATAGTGATTCTGTTTGGTGTGTCGTCAATTATTATGTCAACCCCACCATATGATTGAAAAGTTTTAGCATTTCTACCTTCTTTTCCAATTATTTTTCCTTTTCAAGATTCATCTTCCAATTCAAAGAAAGTTGTATTTTTTTCTGTAGTAACTTCTACATGACAACTTTGCATTGCATCAATCAATATTCTTGAAGCTTTTTGCTGAGCGTTTTTGTTAAGATTTTCTTCAAATGTTTTTATTTTATTTGAAAGATCAAATAAATACTTATTTTCAACAATATTAAAAAGTTCTTCCTTAACTTCTTCTTCACTTAAAGAAGCAGTATTTTCAAGTAACATTTGAATTTTTTTACGTTCAATTTCAAGTTCTTTTTTTGTTTTATTTATATTCATTCTATCTTCAATTATTGATTCTTCTTTTTTGCTTAGAAGTTCTAATTCCTGATAGAATTTTTCTTTTTTAATTTTTAAATTTTTTTCTTCCAAAGAAATCTCTTCACGAATATATTTAGCTTCATTTTCTGCGTTTAATCTAATAGATGCTTCTTGAGATTTTGCTTCTGCAATTATATTCATTTTTATTTCTTTTGCTTCGTCATTTGCTTTTTTTAGTATATATTTGCGTTGACGAGATTTAACTAAATAAATAATGACTGCAATGGATGCAATAATTATTGATGATAATATAGCTAAAAGCGCAATATATATATTTTCTTCTAATTTTGTAACTAGCATTGATTCTCCAATCCTAGAAAAGTGTGGTGTCGCTTTTGCGACTTTATGATTTTACAATATTTGAGCGAACTTATAAAGGGGCAAATAAAAAAATCGATTAAATCGATTTTTTTATTCTATACATTCTTTTAATTTGTCTTGTATTTCTTGGTACTTATCTGGATTTTTTGTAAATCATTCTCTCACAGCTTCTTTACCTTGTCCAATTTTTTCTTCACCATATGAATATCAAACACCAGCTTTTGTTAAAACATTGTAGATTGTTGCCATTTCAACTACTTCCAAGTCTTTTTCAACACCCTTATTGTAAGCAATTGTTATTTGACATGTTTTAAATGGTGGTGCTACTTTATTTTTTACAACTTTAATCTTTACCTTATTGGCAGTAGCTTCACCATTTGTAGAAATAGTTTCACCTTTTCTAACTTCTAATCTTAACGAAGAGTAGAACCTTAAAGCCCTTCCACCAGGTGTAGTTTCTGGATTTCCGAAGATAACTCCAACCTTTTCTCTTAATTGGTTTATAAAAATAACTGTTGTATTTGTTTTAGATACAATACCATTTAATTTTCTTAAAGCTTTTGACATAAGTCTAGCTTGTAAACCAATTTGTTGATCTGACATCTCACCTTCTAATTCAGCTTTTGGAACTAGTGCTGCAACCGAGTCAACCACAACTATATCTATAGTATTTGATTTAACAAGCATTTCTAAAATATCTAAAGCTTGTTCTCCAGAGTCTGGTTGGGCTACAACTAGATTTTTGATATCTACACCTATATTTTGTGCGTATCTAGGATCTAATGCATGTTCTGCGTCAATAAAAGCAGCTCTTCCATTATTTTTTTGAGCTTCACAAATAGCATGTAAAGAAAGTGTTGTTTTACCACTTGATTCAGGACCATAAATTTCAATTATTCTACCTTTAGGATATCCTCCAGCACCAATTGCTCTATCTAATAAGAAACTACCAGTTGGTATAACTTCAATAGAAGAATTTATTGAGTCTCCTAATTGCATGATTGACCCTTTTCCAAAAGTTTTTTCAATATCTTTTAAGACACTTTTAAAAGCTGGATCATCATAAATGTTGTTGTTACTCATATTTAAAAGCACCTCTTCTTTATTTTTTTGTAATGTTTTTTCTATCATAATTTTTTTCCTCCTATAAGTCTTATCGACTAAATAGAGAAAAAAATTATAAATTTAAAAACTTATTTATAAGAAATTCACAAGATTTTTGTTTGTACTCTTCTCTTGTTATGTCTTCTTTTATTTTAAATTCATAAGTATATATTTTTTCTTTTATTTTAAAACCAACATAACTTAAACCAGTTAATGGGTTTTCGTTAAGCGGAGTTGCAAAACCAGTAAAAGCAAAAACAACTTCTGTTTTTAATTTTTCTTGAGTTTTGTCTAACATTAATTCAAGAGTTTCTATTGAAACTGCACCATATTTTTTAATTATTTCTATATCTATTCCTAAAATATTACTTTTAAATTCATCTGTATAACAAACAAATGCACCTTTAAAGTAATTACTTGCATTAGAAATATTTGTAATTTGATTTGAGAAATATCCACCTGTAAATGATTCACAACTAGATATTGTTAAATTATTTAATTTTAAATATTCAAATAATTTTTCCATATACAAATCCTTAAAAAATATAGTGAAATTAAATCATCATAACCCACGTTTTGTAACACTTACGTGCATCAACTATCTATCTATCGCCAAAAGCGATCCTGAAGACTTGTTCATTTCCTCGCCCTCAAGTTCCTCTACCAAAATTTGAGTTTCTTGCTTGTGGAGTTTACCGCGTTCCATCTCACTATTTCTAGCTATTCGTCTCTGTGGCACTTTAAAAAGCTCATCATAGGTACAAGTACCCTTAGATTACCCTTAAGTCGTTACCAATATAAATTGGTACCTAGAGTTATTTTTTCCTCTAGCACAATCACTACATTCATCTCAGAATGTGCAAGCGTGGAGTTTCCTCTATATTATTTTTCAAATATAGCAGTTGATTCAGATTCAATCTCAATCATTATTTTATACCAAATTATTTATTATATGTGTCTTTTTCTAAATTAGAAATACGCTTAATTAAATCAGAACTGTTAAGTCCTTTTCTAGCTAATTCTTCAATTTGTGTTTCTGTAAGTTTTAAGTTTGCTAATGTTTGGTTTAAATCGTTAGTCACTCTTTTAACTTCTTCTTCTAAAAGAGCTATTTTTTCATCTTTTTTGATTTCTCTATCAGTAAATATTTTATAGTCTTCTGCTATCATATCTAAAAAAGAATCAACTTCTTCAACTTTGTAACCTTTATATTCAACTTCAAAGTCTTTATCTAATATATCTTGTTTTGATAATTTTATGTAATCTGCCATTTTTTTAGCCCCCGTTTAGTCTTATTGTATCTTATTTTATAAATTTTTGTAAATATATAACGATTAATATATTGGGTGATATTATGATTATTAAAAATAAAGGTATGTATTTAGAAACCATAATAAACAATAGTATTAATTTATTAAATGATCAAAAAGGCTTTATATATAAAATGCCAGTTAACAATAATATTATTTCAATTGAAGACAACATTGTTACAGCAAGATTAAATAAAAACAGTTTTTGTGACTATATAGGCTTATGAAATGGATTGTATTTGGAATTTGAAGCCAAAGAAACAGAAAAAGAGTTTTTTAATCTAAGCAATATTAAAAAACATCAATTAGAAAAGTTAGAATTAGTTAATAAAAATGGAGGTTGTGCTTTTTTATTAGTTTATTTTCATTTATATGATGAGATATATTTCCTACACATTAAAGATTTGGATAAATTAAATAATAAAAAAATACCCTATGATTACTTTAAAGATAATTTTTTTAAAGTAGATTTTTCAGGTATTAATTTTGATTTCAATATAATATTTAATCATTTAATCAGTTATACATTGTAATTTTTACTGATGTTTTCTTAGATTGTTCTTCTAATTTCTTAAATAAATCATTTATATTGTTTAATTTATATTGATCAATAATAGACATTATTTTAGGTTTTGAAATACCTAATTCAATAAAGTTATCGATTTGTTCAATTTCTTGTTCGTTAAGTTTATAGTTAAATATTTTCTCAATAAACTTATAATTATTATCATTTTTAAGTTTTGAATGTGACTCTTCCAAGTCAACAAGTAGTCTATTGAATAAAGGGGTAAGGTCTAGAATGGTTTTTTTACCTTTTTGCTCCAATTTAATGATTCTGTTTTTTAAAAGTTCTGAGATTTCTTTCTCTATTTCTTCTTTAGAAATCATCATGTGTTGAGCAATTTCAGATGGTGTAAAGTTTTTTTGATCTTCATTTGATAATTCCATAATTATCAATAATATAGCTAACTGGTTCTCATTAATATTAATTTTAGAGTAGTTAAGAATTAAAAGTGCTTTTTTACTAATTAATCCTGATTTAAATAATTCAAACATCTATATTTTAGCAAAATGAAAACTTGCTAAAAGCAAGTTTTTTTACTGTATAGGTTATTATTTAGCAACTGCTTCTTTTAATTGTTTAGCTACTTTAAATTTAGCTACAGTAGTTGCAGCAATTTTAATTTTTGCTCCAGTTGCTGGGTTTACACCTTCACGAGCAGCTCTGTCAGCAGTAACGAATTTACCGAATCCTGCGATTGCTACTTCTTCTTTTTTAACTAAAGCATTTGAGATTTCGTCAAATACGTAGTTAACCATTCTTTCAGCTTCTGCTTTAGTGCTACCAAATTCAGCTGATAATTTTTCAGATAATTCTTTTTTTGTCATGGTTTATCCACCCCTTATATCTATACTACCTTAGCGTGTTGGAAAAAGTCATTAACTAACCCACTAGGCTTATGATTATTGTATAGTATTTTATACATTATTTCAAACATTGGTGCATTTATTTTATATTTTTTACACATTTCATACACTAATTTACAAGATAATACTCCCTCAACAGTGTTTTTGTGTGAAGTTAAAACCTTTTTAGCATCGTCTTTTTGTGCTATTTGAACTCCTAAAAAGAAGTTTCTTGATTTAAGTGATGAAGCAGTTAAAATAAGATCTCCTAATGTAGCAAAGTTCATAAAAGTTTCAATTCTTGCTCCAAAATGCTTAGCTACATTGTAGATTTCTGCATTTCCAATAGTAATTAAAGATGCTTTTGCGTTATCTGCTGCTGAAAATCCATGTAACATACCCGCTGCTATTGCAACTGTGTTTTTTAAAGCAGCTGCAATTTCACAACCAACAACATCTGTTGATACTTTAACTACAAAGTATTCATTTGAGAATATTTTTGCCATATAAGTAGCTATCTCTTCATCTTCATTACAACTCATTACACAAGTTGGTTTTCTCATTATCACTTCAACTGCAACAGATGGTCCATAAATAGCCCCATAAGACTTCATAACACCTGTTCCTTCGAATTGTTTTTTAATTTTTTTACTTAAAACATCTAAATTTTCTTCATCTAAACCTTTAGCTACGTTTATGATGTGCATTTCACGTTTTCCGTATTTAATTACATTTTCAATTGCATTGTTAAGAGCGAAAGTAGGAACACTTAAGATTACAATGTTAGCTTTTTCCATTGCTACAGCAAAATCAGTTGTAGCTCTTATGTTTGAGTTAATTAATAAATCTTGAAAAAACTTAGAATTTAAGTGATTTTCGTTAATATCATTAACTTGACCTTCTTCTATACCATACATTAAAACATCGTGACCATTATCTGCTAAAACATTAGCTAAAACAGTCCCGTATGCTCCTGTACCTATTATTGCTATTTTTTCCTTTGCCATTTTCTTATTTCCTTTCCCTAAAGATTATTGTTATTGGCACTCCACTAAAATCAAATTGCGCTCTTATTTGGTTTTCTAAGAATCTTTTATATGAGAAGTGTACAAATTCTGGATTATTTACAAATAAAACAAATGTTGGTAAATACGCTTCAACTTGTGATGCATAAAATATTTTTAATCTACCACCATTATGATTTGGTGCTGGATTTATTAATTGAGCTTTATTGAATATTTCATTTAATAAACTTGTTCTAATTCTTTTTTTAATATTTTTTTGAACAAGATCAACTACATCAAATATTTTATTAACTCTTTTGTTTTCTTTTGCTGATAAAAATAATACCTTTGCGTAATTTAAGTACTTGAAGTAGGCTTTGATTTCCTCTTCTTTTCTCTTCATAGTATTAGTTTCTTTATTTGAAACTAAATCTCATTTATTACCAATTATTATTATAGGTTTATTTTCCTCAAATGCAACCCCACCAATATTTGTATCATGGTCTGCTACTTTTTCACTTGAGTCTAAAACAAGTAAAACTATGTCAGCTTTATTTATACTTGTAATTGATCTTAGGTAACTGTACTTTTCAAGATTTTCATAAATCTTACCTTTTTTTCTCATACCAGCAGTATCAATAATTGTATATTCGTTACCATTGTATTTTATTTTACTGTCAACTGCATCAACAGTTGTTCCTGCAATATCTGAAACAATCATTCTCTCTTCACCAACAAGTGCATTTACTAAACTTGATTTTCCAACGTTAGGTCTACCAACTATTGCTAATTTTAGTTCTTCATCATCTTTGTTGTCATCAAATTTAGGCATACTTTCAATAACTTTATCTAATAAGTCACCAACACCAATACCGTGTGTCGAAGAAATTAAACAAGGTTCACCAAAACCTAATGTCATGAATGTAAATGATTCATCAAATTGTTCTTTTTTGTCATATTTATTTACAGCTAAAATAACTGGTTTTTGAGTTTTATAAAGTATTTTTGCAACAGCTTCATCCTCTTGAGTAATGCCGTCTTTATAGTTTATTACAAAAACAATAACATCAGCTTCTTTAATTGCTATTTCAGCTTGCATTCTTATTTCTTTTGAAAAAGGACTATCTTGTAAAGTAATTCCTCCAGTATCTACAACTATAAAAGGTAATGTAAGTCATTCTGCTCTTCCATACATTCTATCTCTTGTAACACCAGGTTTATCTTCTACTATAGCTTTTTTTTCTCTAATTATTCTATTAAAAAGTGTAGATTTACCAACATTAGGTCTACCAACAACTGCAACTATTCCTTTTCTTGCCATAATTCTACACCTCCTATATTTTTTATAAAATTATCTTATTTCTTCTATTTTTTTCAAAATCACTTCAATAACTTGATCCATATTTAATTCACTTGTATCTAAGTATCAAGCATCGGGAGCTATCTTTAAAGCCCCTACATCTCTTTTTTTGTCGTAATCATCTCTTTGTTGTATTTGTCTTAAAATATCTTCATAAACATTTGGAGTTACGTTTTTTCTATTATTTTGTTCAAATCTTCTTTTTGCTCTTGATTCAACAGAACAATCAAAATATATTTTTAATTCTGCTTCTGGTAAAACAACTGTTGTAATATCTCTTCCAATAACAATATTATTTTTGCTCTCTGACATTTTTCTTTGTGCTTTAACCATAAATGCTCTTACTTTATTATTTTTAGCCACATATTTAATGTTTTCTGCAACTTCATAATCAAAAATGTTTTTTCCATAATCGATACCATTAACAAGTATTGAGTTCTCATTAATATATTGAAAATCAAATTTTTCTATTTGCTTTTCAATATCTGAGTCAGACAAGAAATCAACTCCATTATCGATACATAATTTTGTAAATGCTCTATACATCACACCTGTATCTATAAAATTCATTTGAAGTTTATCTGCAATTTTTGTCATTACAGAACTTTTTCCTGACCCTGCAGTTCCATCTACTGCAATATTTATGTTTTTCATATTATAAATACCCTTCTACACAATGAAAATTGGAATTATTATAGCTAAAACCATAACTAGAGCCAATATTATTAAAATTGGTAAAGCTCATTTAAAACCATATTTTTTTTCATATAATTTTCAAGATTTAAGTACTCTATTTTGACCTTTTTCGTTTTTTTCACTAACTTCTAATATCATTTGTTGAGTACTTCTATTATCTTTACTTCTAACTTGTTGTACTGTTGTCATAGATATATCTTGGGGTGTATTTTTAAGTCCTGCTTGTTTCTCTTTTAACTTATCAATGTTTCTTTGAAAGTTTTTTTCGTTTGCTTGAAGACTTTTATATAAATTAATGTACTTTTCACTTCTTAAATTTAAAGATTCTTCTTCCATTTCAGGTTCTGGTTTTTTAACAACTGGCGCATTTCCAAGTTTTTTAAGTTCTGAGATTTCTAATTTCATCTCGTACTTAATTTCTTCTGGGAAAAGACTTGAAGATTTATCTCTATCTAAATAAGGTTTTTCAAATTCGTGTTTAGCATCAAATAAAGCTAACTTTTCTTTGAAAAAATCTAGATCTATTTTCTTAAGTTTTTCAAAAGTAGAATGAATTATAGATTTTTCATCTTGAATATTCTTTTTATAAGCAATTTCTTTTCTCACTTTTTCATGAATTTGCTTGTTTCTTTCCATTCTTGTTAGGTTCATTTTTTTCACCCCATTAACCTATATATTATAAATTAAATATGTAAATATTTAAAATTATTGTTATTATATTAATGAAACGGAGATGGTTTTTATGAAAAAAACTTGAATAGATAAATCAATGTGTATTGGTTGCATGGCTTGTGTACAAATTGATGAAACTGGTACTCTCTTCATGGATGATGACGGTTTTGCTGAAGCAAACGAAAATGATCTTGAATTAGTGGAATGCCAAATGGTTTGTCCAACTGGTGCTGTTAAAATTGGTGATGAATAAATAAAAAAATTCTCTTGCGAGAATTTTTTTATTTATCTTATCTGAATTATTTTTTATGTTGCACCACTCATTCAATTCCCAAAAACAACTTTATTTTAATAATTAATGAAATAAGATAATCAGCTTTTCTTTTGAACATGTTAACATCCCATTGTTGATACATGTAAAATTACAATTCCTTGTAATTTCAATTTCATTATAGCATACTCATAAAAAAAGTTACATTTTTTTTATTTTTTTTTAGAATTTTTCTCCAATAATTTCCAAATAAAAAAAATGCCTTTTGGCATTTTTCTAGTAATCTAATTCATGTTTTGCTGCTCTTAATTGTTCAAAAACTTCTGATTCATATTTTTTTGTACCGTTAATAACTGCTAACAATGGTGTTTCTCCAACTTTTGTTGGTAATTGTAAAGTATCACCAAAGTATTTTGCAATACCTTTAATTAATGCTGTTCCACCACATAAGATAACTCCGTTTCTGAAGATATCTCCAGCTAATTCAGCTGGTGTTGCTTCAAGAACTTGAACTACTAATTCAATAATTCTTGATAAAGGAACTTTTAATACTTCTCTCATTTCTTCTGGAGTAATTTCGATTTCTCTTGGTAATCCAGAAACAACGTCACGTCCGTAAACTTTCATTGATTTTTCATCAGAATGTTTTGCTAATGAACCAATACTGATTTTAATTGTTTCAGCTGTTTTGATCCCAATTTCCATTCCGTATTGTGCTCTAACAAATTTTAAAATTTCTTCGTTTAAGTAGTTACCAGCTATTTTAACTGATTTTGAAAGAACTATGTCTCCTGATGAGATAACAGCAACATCTGTTGTTCCCCCACCCATATCAACAACTAAGTTTCCAGTTGGAGCATAAATATTTACTCCAGCTCCAATAGCTGCCATTTTAACTTCTTCTTCAATAAATACATGTCCTGCACCTAAGTTTAATGCAATTTTTTGTAATGCTGATTTTTCTAATTCAGTAATAACTGAAGGACAAGCTAATAACATAACACATCCTCTTAGAGTTTTTTCTAATCTTAATTTTGCAAAGATATAGTTTAATTGAGCTTGAGTAGCTTTGATATCAGTAATAACTCCATCAACCATTGGTCTAACGATTCTTAGGTTTTTGTTACCTTTACCGATCATTTTGTAAGCTTCTGCTCCTACTGCTACGATTTTATTTTCTTTAATTCTGTAAGCAACGATTGAAGGTTCGTTATAAACGATTCCTTGACCTTCAATATATACTAAAGTGTAAGCTGTTCCTAAATCCATAGAAACATATACTGGTTTTTTTCCTGCCATTTTCGATTTTCCTCGCCAATCTATTTAAAACTTATACATTGATTTTATCAAATATTGCAAGAAAAAATTAGAATAATTATTTTTACTTATAGTAGTGGTTAATTTTTTTAACTTGAGGTTCAATTGATGCAAATATTGAGTAGCAAATTGAAAATCTTGCTAATTCAATTGCAGAAATTATACCTATAAATACACCAAAGTTATTAACTATATCTTCTCACTCACCATGGTCGTGGTCATGTGCGTGATCTCCATGGAATAATGATATATTAGCAAATGTTTCATGTGAATGATGAGCTTCTTCAAAAGTTATATTTAAATACATCATTCCAAAAACTATAACTGTGTAAATTATTGTCATAATAGGTACAAAAGCTACAATTGGTGTTCACCTTTTAAACTTGTCTACACTATTAATTGGATGTTTATGAATACTTGAGTTTCTAAACACAAAGTAGTAGAAAAATCATAATACTCAAACAGCTATGAAATAACCCGTACAATCAACAACAACCGCTACAGGGCTATGCATTCCATCTGCTAAATGTATAAATGGCGCAATAAAACCAATTAAACTTGAGAAAATAGGTCCTAAAGCCGATAAAGATAATGTTATTACTATTAAATCAAATATTCTAAATGGAATTGGAACACCTTGATATTGAACTTTTTCTAAAATAAATTCAATACCCATTTCAAATGCCGACATTGCAATTGCCAATGCCAGAAAAACTCCTGATAGAGTTATTTTAAATGTTAAATTACGTCTGCTTGTAAATAAACTATTTTTTCAATGAAAATCTTCATCGTTAATATCATCGTGGTTACCTAGAAAATCAAAGTGATGTTCATCATGATAATGATCTTTTTTACCCTCTTTTTCATCATCGTGATGTGGAATTTCGTGATTTTTGTTTTCCATATTTTTTTCTCCTTTATATGTCAAAAATATTATATATCAATTTATAAAAATTATAAATACAAATTATAATTTTTATAAATTAGAATTAAATGTTTTTTATGTATAGTAGTTTATAATAATAATGTGAGTATTTTCGGGGCAAGGTTAAATTCCTTACCGATAGTGAAAGTCTATGAGCTTATAAAAGAGCATGATTCAGTGGAATTCTGAAACCGACGGTACAGTCCGGATGTGAGAAAATACCTAGCAATAAATTAAACTTTTCAAGTTTATATTTTTTGTTTTATAAAAGCCCCTTATTTAGTGGGGCCTTTTTATTTGAAAGGATTTTTTAAATGGAAAATTATTATGGTTTTTGAAGTCATAAATATGACTTTGCAGAGATCAATAGATATAACTGAAGATTGGTTATGAAAGACATTTTCTACTTAGATATAAAAAAGATATCGCTGCTTTCTATGTTGTTTGCGGTCGAGATATTCTTAACAATATTTAGTAAATATGCATTTGGAGCTATACCAATCGCTAATTTTTTCACAATGGAAATATCGTTTGTGGGAATAATGTTTATTTATATAAGTTCTAACTTTATTTATGCATCTATATTTTGTGCAGCAGCAAATTCTTTAAGAATTGTATTGCCTTTTGGAAGTGATCCTATAGGAGTGTTGGCAATGACTTTATCTGATGTTTCTTTTTTAGCTTTTTTTGCCATATTTTTCTTTTTATTGAAGAAATATTGATTATTTAAAGTAGAAAGTGATAATCAAATCAAATACTATATTGCCATTATTGCAGTTTGTGGTTTTGTAGCTTCTTTTATGTCAGCTTTTACATCATTAGTGTTAAATGATTTATTTATTTTCGAATGATATAAGAACGTTTGACCTGATACAGGTAAAATTATTGGCGATAAAGGTAGTGCAACATGAATTTCTTTACTTTTTATTGCATTTGGTGTATCTTTATTAAAGTTTGCTGCAAATCTTATCATTATTTGTTTAAGTATTAAAACACTAGTTTACTTAATTAATAAACATTTATTTTAGAAACTACTTATGTAGTTTCTTTTTTTAATATAAAATATCTTTGTAGAGGAGATTTTTATTAATGGAAAACAATACAATTAAAATGATAGTTGAAATACCAAAGGGTAGTTCAAATAAATATGAATACGATATAAACACTAACGAAATTAGTTTAGATAGAGTATTATACGGAGCAAACTTTTACCCAGGAGAATATGGTTTTGTACCTAATACTCTTGATTGAGATGGAGATCCATTAGATGTAATAAGTCTTGTAACTTACCCTACTCTTCCAGGAGTTGGAGTTAATGTTAGAATTTTAGGTTCAATCAAAATGATTGATGCTGGAGAAATTGACACTAAATTATTTGGTGTTTTTGCAGATGATAGAAGATTTGATGCTTACAAAACATTAAGTGATGTACCACAACATTTAAAAGATGAAATCGAAAACTTCTTCTTACAATATAAAGCTTTACAAAAAAAAGAAGTTAAAATAAATGGTTGAGGAACAGCAGAAGAAGCTATGCATGAACTAAAAGAATGTACAGAAAGATATGCTGAATACAAAGAAAGATACTCAAAACCTGGTGGTAAAGAGGAAATCATGGCTGAGTGAAAAGAAAAAGGCTTAGGTCAAGGATAATATTGTAGTATAAAAAAAATCATTCAATAAGGAATGATTTTTTTTATACTAAATTTTCAATTTAAATGTCTGTATTTTTTGATTATCATTACCAGAATTTACAGGTTTAATACCAAACTGTACTATATCGCTTTCATATTTTAAGTTAGCAACATAAAAAGATTCTATACTTGATTCACCAACTCTAAATCATTTATCATCATATTTATAGTATATTTCATAATAATCTGATTTATTTTGATTTGATCGTCAATTCATTCTCACATTTATAGTTTGATCATCTCTTTTAATTACAGCTTCTGAATTTATATCTGAAACTACAGTGTTTTCTTTTTCGAGTTTTTCTTTTTCAATATTAAACTCACCAACATTAAATTTGAATTTTGCATCAATTTTTGGATTTATTTGTATTCCCATCTTAGCAATTTTTTTATTTTCAGTTGCAGATATTTCTGTTGAGATATTATATCAACCATCACTAAGTTCTTTAACTTTAGGTGTGTAATATTCTGTTTGTTCATTAACACCATCTTTAGTATATGTGGTAAGTATTTTTAAATCATTTTCAATATTTAGATTCTCATTTGAAGTTTTAACATTAAAAGATAAAGAATAATTTCCTTTTTCTAAATTTGAACCCATAATATTTCAATCATAACTTCCACTTTTTCAATTAGCTTCAGAAATAGAACCATCCATATTAAGAATAGAACCAATAGATAAAGAATTACCTTTTACATAAGGTTCATAGTAATCATAAAAACCATTAATGCCTTGGTCAATAGGTAAGTTTTTTTTGTCCTTCTTTATATCAAAGTTATATGTTTGTGCTAAATCAGTAAATCTTCTGTTAGTTCAAGGATAACCTTCTAACTTACTTGTTATTTTACCGTTTGCATTTCTTTCATAAAAATATGAACCATTCCCAAGAGAGAAATTAGTTTTGATACTATTTTTATCTTGGAAGTTTTCATCATTTATAATTGTATACTCTTGAACTACATCTCCGATTCCAAAACTAGTAGAAACATAACCTCCATTATTTTTAAAATCATATAAGTTTTTGAAAATATCATTTTCATCTTCTAATTTTTGATTACCAACATCTATCCTAGGATCTGCTTGGATCATATTTCTTGGATTTTGTACTAAAGGAGAAATTGATCCAGAATCCTTTTCAGACAGACCTCCATTCAATCCAGAAAATATATAATTATCATATAAATTACTTACTTGTTGAGCATAAATAAATGACTCAACCTTACTTTTATAATTTTTTGATTTTAAAGAGTTATTTGAGTTAAGTATTTCAAGAGCCTCACTTCCAAATTGACCTCCGCCAGCTCCAGAAAACGAAGTTACAGATTGGTAAATTTCTTTATTATAAATAGGATTGGTTGGATCGTTATTATTTTCATCTAAACCATAAATATATTGTCTTCAATCGAAATTCCCAACAAAAGAATACATTCCTGCCAATTCCACTAAACTGTGAACTTTTTTACTATCAACATTGTTTGTTTTTATATAATCTTTGTTTTCATTTGGTTTAACTCTGAAATCTGTTTGTAAAATATCACTGTATTCACTCATTCTTGCAAAATCACCAAAAGTTGGTGTGTTATTAAGTGTTTTCAAAGTTCCACTATCTCTATAATAAGCGATGTTTAATTTTTTGACTTTTGGATCATTACTTTTATTTTTCTTAGCATTAAATTGTTTTATTATATCATAAGAAAAATTTGCAGGTGTTATTGTTCCGTTGGGTCAACCACCATTTGCTTCATCATTAAAAAATCATCCATCAAAACCATAGGTTATTGCCATTTCAATTAGTATATCTACAAGCTGATATGTTCCATCTGCATTTTTGCGAGTGAAATCTTTTACATCTTCTCTTTGAAGACCTCCATAACCAGATAAGAATATCAACCCATAAATAGGAGTACCGTTTGTATGCGCAGCATCTATCATATCCGCTGCAGGAGGAGCTATATTTCCGTGTTGACCTCAATCAAAAATATAATCTCTATACTGAAAATTTGAAACTGATTTTTCAAATGGGTTTTTAGTTCCGATATTTGTATTTTGATAAGAACCATTTACTCTAGAGTGGTCCCTAATATCAGCAAAAGAAATTCTTTCATCTTGTGTTGAAACTGCTTTTAGAGCAGTTTTAGTTCTGTGATTTAATTCTTTATTTGCAAAACCATACTTTAAATCAATATCTTTACCATCATTTCAATTTAAAATTGTGTTTGCTTTCAATCCTTTTCTAGCCTTTGAAGTAACACCAAAATCAGCTCAATCATTTCCGGATGAATATATTTTATTTATCGGAACACCTGTAGTGGCTTGTTTTTTTAATGATGGTGTTTCTTTAAAATTTGTTGTCAAAGTATCATAATCAAAATATTTACCAACGAAATTTGGTTGAATAATTGAATTAGTGTCTAAAAAATTATCTTCTTCGATTACAAACTCTTTATTGAGAGGATCAAAATCTAAATCATATCCTGTTGAACCGTTCGATCAATCAAAATCTGGTAATTTTGATATGTATGGTCTGGTAGAGGTTTCTCCAATACTGCAAGAAGACACCGTGATTACAGAAGAGGTTGTAACTGCAGTTACCATGAATAAAGTTAATAATTTTTTCATTTATTTTTCCTCTCCTTTCAAATCGTTGTATAAATTAAAAGTTTCTTTTGAAAAATCTTTTAATAAAGGGTTTATTTCAGCCAATGGTGAACTTTGCAATGCTTTTCCGGTTCCACTTTTATAACTTGGATGAACATAGAAATTAAATGAGAAATAAAAACCATATCCACCTATTGGACTATCTGCAGCAGGTCAGAATTCTAAATAATTAATAAACATATTATATTCAGAAGCACAATATAACATATCAATCATTTTTTCATCTAACAGAGGCATTTTTCCACTTATATTTGGATTTGTATTGTAAGATGCATTGTACATCATTTGAGAATATATTTGAACAAGGTAACATGCCACCAACAATGTAAAACTATCCGTTTTTGAATATACATATTTTACATATTGATATGTTCTTCATTGCAAGAAACCATTATCCTTATTACTTCTGTTATATACTTTTATTTCATTATTTAATGTAGGTAGATTCTGGTTAAGACTCTTTGGATTTGCTTCAATTTTTAATATTGCATCACCTTGTTCTTTTGTACCCTTGAAGAAAAAAACACCATTTTCATCAGGTTGAGAAATAACATTTATTACATCTTTATTTGAAGATTCAACTTTTATCTCATAACCTAAATTTACTAAATTTTTGTAATTATATATCTGTAAAAACTCTTCTTCCATTAAAGTTGATGCTATAACTGTTGAACCAGAGAAAGGAACCTTTGGATCATTCGAATATGGAAATTCTAAATCAATAAGTATTTTATCGTTATAATCATCACCTTCAATAATTTTAGTTTCTTTTGGGGTTAAATAATTTTTTAAATTCTCATTTTCTTCCATAAATCATTTTTCGGCTTCAAGTTTTACAGCCCAATTATATTCCATATTATAATTATTCAAATAAAGCGAGTTAGAAATTAGCAATTCGTTTCAATTATTTAAATATCTATAATCTGTGGGTATTTCTCTGTGTTTTATTATTTTATTTATTTTAGATTCTAAATTATTTCGTGTTGTACAAGAAACAACAGAAAAAAGAGGAAGAACAAACAAATTAAAAGATGCTATTATTTTTAAGAAATTTTTCATTTTTTCACCCTTTCAATTAGGAATTTTCTATTTCCTGGTATTAAAAACAGAAGTAACATTGTATATGCAAATAACACCAAAATCGGTAAAACATAATTATCTACAAACAACTTGGTTCTTAAATTTAAAATTATAAGATTTATAAAAGACTTGTCAGTACCAATATCAGCATAAAATAAATAGACCAATCACGTTAAATATTTTTGAGGAACCAAATAACATATGTAAATTACATTATTATTAAATAAGCTATCATTTGGATCTATGAACATATCTGAGAAAATTAATATAAAACTTATTAGAAAAATATTTAATATTTGAACTAATATTAAGTTTTTTGAAATATGACTCATCATATAACCAATAAGAAAGTTTATCAAACTTGAAAATATAAAAACAAAAATCACTCCAACTATTCTTCTAAAATTGATTAAAAAGTTTACATTTTTTTGATCAATAAGAATGTAATAGGTTTTTAAGTTTAATGCATTTATCATAGACTTATTAACTAAAAAAATATCTATAAAAGATGTTATTGAAATAAATAATAATAAAAAAGCTAAATTAAGAAAGAAGAAAACAATAAATACAGCCAGCATTAAATGAAATTTTTTCAATTTAAAAATATTAACATACTTAATAAAAATCGATTTATTCCAATCATTCATCAAAGTTGTTATCACCATAATAGAAAAAATAGATGGTAGTAAAAGTTTAGATAACATAATAGCTGGGTTTATAATTTTTGAATCAAAATTGCTTATAAATAAATAACTAAAAACATAAAAAGATACTGGTATAAGTAACATAAAAATATATAGTTTTATTGATTTTAGTGTTGTTTTAAAAGTGAAACCAATAGTTCTTATAAAACTATTTTTAAAACTCAAATTATCCATTATTTTTTATACCCCCATACATATATCTTTTTCAAAATTAACAAAAACAAAACAACCATAATTAACATCATTATAATTGGCACTATTATGTTATTAAAAGAAATATTTTGATTGCTTAGATCATTTGTTGATAAAATTTTACCCATACCATAAGAATCAATGAATTGATAAGATGTAAACATAAAAATGGTTCAAAAATAATATTTGATAGGTATTAAATATTGAATGATTATTACAAAAAGATTTTTAGATGTTATGTTGGGTATAACAACACAGTCCCCACCAACTAAGAATACTATCATCAAAATAATATTTGCAAATAAAGATAAATACTTATTTTTAAATAAATTTGATACAACAAAAAAAGATAATAGTATTAAAAAAGAACCAAATAATATAATTAAAAAATAATCTAATCATATATATCAATCGATGTCTGAAAAAACACTTATTTTAATTGGAAAAGCATAAATAAAATTAAGTGATATCATCGCTAAAATTAAACACAAAACCGAAGATAATAAACAAAAGAATGAATTTATTAAACATAATGATAGATTCAGACTTATTATAGATATTTTTGAAGACTTAATTTGCTTTAAAAAATTTGTAGATTTTCACTCATTAGTTAAGATAGAAATATAAAAAGGTATTATTATAGAACCTATAGATATGAAACCAAACATTTGTGGAGCAAATATAGCGCTAGAATTAGCAGTTCCTCACATTCAATACAGTAAAAAAGATAACACTAAAGGAATTAAAATAGAAACTAGATAAATTTTATAGTCCTTAAATATATTTTTAAAGAAAAGTATATTAAGTCTGTAAAAATTTATAAAAGCATCTTTATTTATTCTCATCATTGCTCTCATCAAAATATTTTTCTAAATAATTTCTTATGTTTTTATAGTTTTTTACTATTTCCTTTAAACTGTTGTCTTCAAATATTTTTCCTTCTTTTAAAACAACAACCCTATCACAAAGTGATTCTATTTCATCTGAAATATGTGAAACAATTATCATGGTTACTTCTTTTTTTTCTTTTAAAGTTTGAAAATACTTAAGTAATCTAATTTGCATTTTAAGATCTAAACCAGTTATCAATTCATCAATAACTATTAAGGTTGGGTTATTAATTATGGCCAAAAAACAATTAAGTCTTTGTTTTTGCCCACCAGAAAGTTTATTAATATCTTTTTTTAAAATACTTTCAATTTCAAAAATTTTGAATATTTTATTTACATATTCTTCATCTTTTCATTTTTTACCTTTGAAAAATTCCAATAAATCAATCGGTCTAGTTTTTGGAGGTCAACTTCCTTCCTGGAATTGAATTCCTACAATATCATTTATTCCATTTTTAAAACTTATTTTTCCGCTTGTTGGATTTTGAATTCCACAAATCATCTCTACCAAAGTAGTTTTACCACTACCATTGGCTCCAATTATAGCTAAATTCTCTCCCTTTTCAATACTCAAACTAACTTCATTAATAGCTAAATTGCCATTAAAATTTTTTGTAACGTTTTCTAATACAATCATATTTTTTCCCTCTAACACACTACATAAAAATTTTACTAGAAAAAAATCTAAAAGAAAGTAAAAGGACCGAAAAATTTTAAATTTTGCGTCTTTGCATTAAATTTAAATATTTTAAAATCGAGTTTATTAAATTCTCTTGCGTATACCCTTGCAGCAGATATATCTGTTTTATAACTTTCACATTCATTTTTAACAAATTGAAAAATTTCTCTTTCATATTTTTCTTCTAATTTTGATTTTAATTGATTAGAAAAAAATACTAATGTCATTATTGTTATATATGCTGTTATACATATAAATTCAAATATTGGCTTACTAAAAATGAACATTAAAAAATTAGATGGGTTTTCAGCTATTATTGCATCTGTGTTTAAAAAATAGATCACAAAAGAAATAATCATTGTTGAAAAGTAAATTATATATAGAAACATAGGAATTCACTTGATTATCATATTTAGTTTTCTTATTTCACTATCTTTTTGATAAAGCTTTGTATTAAATCAAATACTTGCTAATATATAATCCAATTCATAACCAACACTTGGCATAATTCACTTAGGGATATTTATTTGTTTTTTTCTCTTACTAAGCATTTGATTAACTCTACAATAATTTTCAGTTTCTCCATAAGTTATTTGTAAATCTTCAGCTCTTAGATATATCTTAAACTTAGATATTATAGAGTCTATTTTGCTGCTAGATATATTACTATCAGCTGAATTTATTTCGTGAACAACAACCTTATTCATAACATATGAATTATAAATTCTTATTGTAATGAATGAAATTAATGAAAAAACTAAAAAGATTAAAAGTACTTTCTTTGTAATATCATCCACATTAACACCTTCTCTTTAGAATATTATATAACTTTAAAAAACCTATCTTTTATATTTATCAAACAAAAATTTAATTTCTGGTTTTAGACCATTAACTTTCTCAACATCATAAACAGAGTTGAAGTTTCTTACAATTCCGTGAGATGACATAAAGGCATTTACATAAAATTTACCATCCTTATAATCAACTGGCTTTAAACTTCCACCAGCTGTCAATCCAGCTGCAAAAAATCTAGCTCTATCATCAGCTACCAAATCAAGATCTTCTAATATTGAATCGAAATCTAAATTATATTTCTCCAATCAAGCTCTTTCCTTATCAACTCTTGATTGAGTTTCGATTTCGCTTGGTCAAATTTCTTCATATTTTACTAATCTTGATTGCATTTTACATCCAGAAGAAATAGCAAGTGCTGCCATTAATGAGCCTTCAGGAGCCCCACCAATACCATAAACAAAATCAGCATCTCCATTAACAACATCTATTGCCGCCAATACATCTCCGTCTTGTATCAATCTTACTATTATTCCCATATCATTCATTTGTTTTATTATATCTTGATGACGTGGTTTATCTAAAACTATACATTTTAAGTCTTTTCTGTTTGCTTTATTTTGCATCATTTTTACTGATTCAATTATACCTTTACTTAAATCTATATCATTAATAAACTCAGTGCTTACAAATAATTTCTCCATATACATTTCAGGTAACTGTAACATTGTATTTTCTTTAGAAAAAGCAATTGTGGCAATACTTCCAGCAAAGTTATATGCAGCTGGGTGAGTTCCTTCAACAGGATCAACACTTACATCATAAGTCATCACACTTGGGTCTTCTAAATCTCCAAGTATTTGTCCAACAAAAAGCATTGGTGCCTGATCAAGTTCACCTTCACCATTAACTACTTTTAGCTTAAATCCTTTTTCGTTTTTCAACATAACTTCAAAAGCTTCTACAGCTGCTTTATCAACTAAATCTTTGTCTTTTTTACCAATATATTTATATGAAGCTATAGCAGCAACTTCCACTGTTCTTAACAAAACGATATCTCTGTTCATTTTAATACCTCTTACAAAGTTAATTATAACAAAATAAATACTTTGTTCTTTTAGTGTTTGCTATTGTTTATTTATCTATAAGTTTTATAATCTACTTAGTATAAAGGAGATATATTTATGTCAAAAATAAGAGCGCAAGATAATTTCTTTGATTACATGAATAAAGATTGAATAGATAACACAGAATTGCCTAGCGGATATCCGTCATGAGGTAGTTTTGAAATGTTACACAAGAAATCTATTGATGATATTAAAGAAATGATATTAGAATTTAAATCAAGTGATGAAACTTTAAATTCAGATCAAGAAAAAATAGTTAACCTATTTAAGAACTATTTAAATAAAGAAGAAAGAAATAAACAAGGAATTGAACCTATTAAGGATTTAATTTCTAAAATAGATAATTTAAAAGATAAATCAGACTTTACAAGTTTTCTAATAGAGTGTTTTGAACAATACAATGTATCTTATTTTCATTCTAAAGGAATTGATTCTGATTTTAAAAATAGTAACGTTAGAGCCTTAATGATTGGTTCAATGGGACTTGGAATGTCAGATAGGGATTTCTATGAAGAATCTCACCCTCGTCACAACGAAATTAAAGCTGCTTACAAAGTTTATTTAGAAGATATTTCAAAAACTTCAAAATTAAACTTCGAAACAAATTCGTTATTTGAGCTTGTATATAACTTTGAAAAAGAAATTTCTCAAAGCATGTTAAAACAAGAAGAATTAAGAAGTCCAGAAAATATTTACAATGTTATTACAATAAGTGATTTGAAAAAACATTGTGATTTTATTGATTGAGAAGAATATTTAACTAAAACAGGATATTCAAAAGCTGAAATATTAATTTTATCTGAACCAAAGTTCTTAAATAAACTAAATGAAATGTTAAAAAATATGAAACTAGAAGATTTAAAAGATATTTTAAAAATTAAAACTCTAGTAGCCTATTCTTCAATTTTAAGTTTAGATTTATATCAAATAAACTTTAATTACTCAAGTGTTTTTAGTGGTGTAAAGGAAATGAAACCAGAAATGGACAGAGCTGTGGAATTCACTAATTCAAGATTGGGAGACTTACTAGGTCAAGAATATATTAAAAAACACTTTTCTCAAGAAGCAAAAGAAGATGTTTTAGGAATGGTAAAGGATTTAATTAGAATTTATTCAAATAGAATTAAATCATTAGACTGAATGAGTGAAACAACAAAAGAAAAAGCAATCGATAAGTTAAACTCATTTACAGTTAAAATTGGTTATCCAGATAAGTTTGATGATTATTCAAAAATTGAAATAAGAAGTTATGAACAAGGTGGAAGTTTATATGAAAATATGAAAAACCTTTCAAAACATTTTATAGAAAAAGAATTAAAAGAAATAAACTTACCTGTTGATAAAACAAAATGATACATGGATCCTCAAACAGTTAATGCTTATTATAATCCAACTTCAAACGAAATTTGTTTTCCTGCAGGAATATTGCAAAAACCATTTTATGACATCAATGAACCAAGAGCAAAAAACCTTGGAGGTATTGGAGCTGTAATTGGTCACGAAGTAAGTCATGGTTTTGACGACGAAGGAAGTAAGTTTGATAAAAATGGAAACTTCGAAAACTGATGAACAGAAGAAGACTATAAAAAATATAGTTTAAGAACTGAAAAGTTAGTTGAACAATACAATAAATACGAAATAAATGGAACTAATGTTAATGGTAAATTGACATTAGGAGAAAATATTGGAGATTTAAGTGGTGTGGCTGCTGCATTAGATATTTGTAAAGAACAATGTCCAGAAGATATTAAATTATTCTTTGAAAACTATGCAACAGTTTGGATGAGAAAATCTACTGATGAACTAAAAAACACAAGACTTTTAATAGATCCTCATTCACCAGAAGAATTTAGATGTAATGGAGTATTAATTAATATTGATGAATTCCACGAAGTTTACGAAACAAAACCTGGAGATGGAATGTTTTTAGAAAAAGAAAATAGAATTAAAATTTGATAATAAAAAAAGTACTTTATTTAGTACTTTTTTTAATCTTCAACATTGTGATAAATATCTTGAACATCTTCTAATTCATTTAGTCTATCCATTAATTTATCAAACTTAGCTTTTTCTTCTGAATCCGAAATTGTCATCATTTCATCAGCTAACATAGTTGTTTCTGCCATTTTATATTCTTTTATTCCAGCATTATCTAAAGCTGTTTTAACTGAGTTAAACGCTTGGAATGGAGCATAAACTACTGTAAATTCATCTTCTTCAACAACATCGTTTACTTCACAATCTGTTTCCATTAATAATTCCAATACTTCTTCAACAGTTTTTCCTTCAAATACAAATACACTTGATGCTTGGAAAGAATGAGAAACAGCTCCACTGTTTGCGATTTTTCCACCATTTTTATTAAATGCATCTCTAATTTCTGCAATAGCTCTGTTTACATTATTTGTAAGTGAATCAACTATTATCATAGAATTTCCAGGACCATATCCTTCGTATCTATTTGAAGTATAGTTATCTGCATCTCCACCTTCAGCTTTTTTAATAGCTCTTTGGATAACATCAGCAGGAACTTGTTTTGATTTTGCTTTATCAATAGCACTTCTTAGTGCTAAATTTGCTTCAGGATCTTTACTTCCAGCTTTTGCAGCCATATAAATTTCTTTTGAAGCTCTTCCATAAATCGCTGATTTCATTGCAGCAGTTTTTTCCATACTTGCTTTTCTAACTTCGTGTGCTCTTCCCATTTTTTAGGTCTCCTTGTTGTTAAAACTTTACTTTAAGATTTTACACCATTTTTAAATATGACAAAATAAAAAAATAAGCAATTGCTTATTTTTTTAAACTAGGATCTTTATCATAAATTTTATTCATGATAACTTCCATTTTTTCTTCTAAATTATCAGTTTCAGCATCAACAACTAAGAAATCAAACATGTGTTTTCTCCTTTCGAAGAAATCATCATATTTGTTATTAAGAGTTTCTCAATACTCTCTTGGAGTATCTAGTTCTTGACTTCTTCCTCTTTCTTTAATTCTTTCAATTGCTTTATCTGTTGAAACTTTTAAATAAATTACTAAATCAAATTTAGCTCTATGCGCAAGGTTTGGTATAACAACGTGCTCATAAAAATCTGTATAAGTTTTGTAATCTGTATCATTCATTGTTTTTAAATCATGGTTAACAGCAACAAAGATTGGATCTTCTAAAATTGTTCTGTCAAAAATAACGTTTTCTAAAGTTCTAGCTTCAATTAGTTGTTGACTTCTTGCAGTTAACATATATATTTGCATTTTAAATACATTTGCTTCCATGTCTTTATAGTAGTCATCGAAATAAGGATTATTATCTATAGGTTCTGGAAATATTTCATATCCCAAATTTTTTGATATCTCTTCACTTACAGTAGATTTACCTGCTCCTACTGTTCCAAAAATAGCTATTCTCATATTATTATTTTCCCTTCTTAACTTTTAATGAGTTATATATTCCATAAAATTGTTTAATTTCATGAGCTTTAAGCTCTCTATATTTACCTATTGGTAGTTCATCAAGTGTTAAGAACTCAATTTGAGTTCTTTTAAGTTTTTTAAGATATATGTCAGCTGCAATAAGCATTTTCTTAACGTGATGTTTTCTTCCTTCTGCAATTGTTAATTCAATTACAGATTCATCATATTCTTCATCATATTTTAATATTCTTGCTTGGATTGCTTTTGTTTTGTAGTCATCATCGATAGTAACACCATCAACAAGTTGTTTGATTTGATATTTATGAACTTTTCCGTTACATAGTGCTTGGTATGTTTTTCTAAATTCATATTTTGGATGCATTACAAAGTTTGCAAATTCTCCATCATTCGTCATTATAAGAGCACCAGAAACATCATAATCTAATCTTCCAACAGGATAAACTCTTAATTTAGAATTCTTAAAGAACTCCGCTACTGTTTTTCTATCCTTTGGATCATGCATTGTAGTTAATACAAGTCTTGGTTTATTAAATAAGTAGTAAACCTTTTCTTTAACTTCTTCTAAACTCTTATTATTAATATCTATTTTTACATTAGAATCAAATTTAGATCCAAGTTCTCTTATAACTTGTCCATTAACTTTAACTCTTCCTTGAACAATTAATTCTTCAGCTCTTCTTCTTGAACAATACCCTCTTGAGGCTATAATCTTTTGTAGTCTTTCTTCCATTATGAACCTCTATTGAAGATATCTTTTTCTTCTTCTATTGCCTCTTTTAATTTCGGCAATTCGTCTAAACTATTTAAATTAAAGTATTTTAAGAAATCTTCTGTAACTCTATACAACATTGGTTTTCCAACTTCATCGGATTTACCAGCTTCTTCAATTAAGTTTCTTAATTTAAGTTTATAAAAAATAGTTTCACAATTAACACCTCTAATGTCTTCAACATTAGCTCTTGATATAGGTCCTTTATAAGCAATTATTGATAAAGTTTCAATACTTGCAGTTGATAACTTAGATTCTGTTTTGACATTTGCAAGTTTTGTGTAAAAGTCAGCATTTTCTTTTTTAGTTATCATTCTATATTTATTTTTAGCAAATTTTTGAATACTTAAACCAGAAGACATGTCATTATTATATTTTTGAATTAAATCATCAATCAAAACTTCAATTTCATCTTGACTAACATCTCCTAATATAAATTGAAGATCTTCAATAGTTGTACCTTCATCACCATTAACAAAAAGCAACCCTTCTGCTATAGCCATTTTTTTATTGTTATCCATAATTTGCCTCCATGTACTAACCTAAATATTTTACAATAACTTCTTCATTGTTTTGAGAAAGTGTAATAAATTTTTTAGCAGCTAGGTCTAAAACCGCTAAAAATGTAGCAACCATCATTCTTACTGAAAATTCTTTTATTTCAATAAGTTTTCCAAGTTCAATTTCTTGAATGTTGTTTTTTCTTAAAAACTCTTTAATTTCTTCTGCAACTTCTTCGGGAGAAACCTCAGCAGCAGTGATTGTATTTACTTCCATTTGCTTGAATTTATTTTTCTCAATTGCTCTTAAGAATATATTTGAGAACTTTTCAATATCAATATTATTTTCAGCTAATGGTAATTTATCATCATCTATTTTAGCTATTTTTATAATACTTTTAGTTTTACTGAAAGTTTTCAAGAAATCTTCTTGTTTAGTTTTAAAGAAATTAGTAACTTCTTTTATTTTGTGATATTCCATTAATCTTCTGATTAATTCATCTCTTTCTTGTTCTTCGTAATTAGAATCTACTTCAACTTCTTCTTTTGGAATTAGAAGTTTTGATTTTAACTCTATTAAGTAAGCTGCCATAACAAGATATTCACTTGCTATTTCAATATCTAATGATTCATATTCTTTAATATAAGAAATATATTGAGAAGATAGTTCCAAAAGATTAATATCCATAATATTCATTTCTTTTTCTTTAATTAAATGAAGTAAAAGATCTAAGGGTCCATTGAAGTTATTTAATTGTATTTCATTTCATTTATTCATAGTTACCCTTTCTTTTGTTAATTTGAGTTTTTTAAATTATCTAATGTTTTTCTTATTTCCATTTCTGATTGTAAGTATTTATTTAGTGCTAGCATTATTCTACCAATAATTATGAATAATAACTCTAAAGAAAAGCAAATATTGTATTTAAATGCCGGATCTACAAAATCGTGTTCTATTGAATTTCTCAATCTTCTTATGTAGTGTCAAGCTTTAGAATAAGTGATTTGTTCTACAACATCACTTAATTTTTGATACTCTAATGCACTGCTTGCTAAAAATGATATATCTTTTAAAAAGTCATTTGCAAACTTTAAAGGTTCTCCATTATATGGAGTAACTTCTTTTTTACAATACTTATCATTTAAGTGTCTTGCAATATATGTAAGTTTATCAAAAATTGTATATAAGTATTTAAAACTTTCATTTTGTTGATGAAATTCTACAGTATTAATACCATATAATGTTTCATAATCAGTTAGTGATTCTAGTTCGTATGTTTTTTCTAAAAAGTATCTAAATATACTTTTAACTTCAACAAAAATTGATTGATTTAATGTGTCATCCTCAATGAACATAGCCTTTTCTATAGCTCTTTTTGTATTTGACATGTAATCATGAATATTTTCAACTTTAAGATCTATTCCACTTGGTATTTTAAAATGTATATCAAGATATCTTCCACTATTTTGACAATATTCAACCAATTTTTCAATTATAGCTTCGTTTTTAAAGAAAGTATCATCAACATATTCTTGAATTACATCAACATATGCTTGAAATTCCTTTATAGTCCCATAGTCTTTAGAGGCAAGTATTTTATTTATTTGTACTATATCTTTTAAAGTAGTTTTTTCTGACATATAAAATATCCCCTTACTATATTGATTATACATAAAAATCTTTTTATACCCTTATTTTGAGTTGTAAAAAAAAGTTATATAAAAATAAGGGTATAATATTTTATGAAAGACAATTTGATAAAGGTGAAATTATGGTAAATAGAATTAACACTAGAAAAGTTATGGTAAAAGATATTGAAATTGGTGGTAATAACAACGTTGTTATACAATCAATGACAACTTCAAAAACTCATGATGTAAAAAAAACTTTAAAACAAATAAACTCACTTTATAAAGAAGGTTGTCAAATAGTTAGAGTTGCAGTACTTGGTATTGATGATGCAAACGCATTAAAAGAAATAGTAGATAATTCACCAGTGCCAATTGTTGCAGATATTCATTTTAATTATAAATTTGCTTTAATTGCAGCAGATGCTGGATGTGCAAAAATAAGAATAAATCCAGGTAATATTGGAATTGAAGAAAACACAATAGCTGTAGTAGAAAAATGTAAAGAAAAAAATATACCAATTAGAATCGGTGTTAATTCAGGTAGTTTACCAAGAAACATGGTTGCAAAATATGGTTGAACTGCAAAAGCAATGGTTGAGTCACTTAGAGAGCATATAGAAATTTTAGAAAAATATGATTTCAAAAACATTATTTATTCTTTAAAAGCAACAGATCCGCTTATGGCAATTGAAGCATATGAGTTAGCAAGTGAAAATTGAGATTATCCTGCACACTTAGGAATAACAGAAGCTGGAAGTTTACTTAATGGAGCTATTAAATCTAGCTTTGGTCTTGGTTACCTTTTACAAAAAGGAATTGGTAGTACAATACGTATCAGTTTAAGTGAAGATCCTGTTGAAGAGATTAAGGTTGCAAAAAGATTATTAAACTCACTTGGCTTATTCCATAATATGGTTGAAGTAATTGCTTGCCCTACTTGTGGAAGATTAGAGTTTTCTTTAAGAGAAGTTGTTAAAGAAGTTGAAGACTTTGTTGAAGAGTTACAATTTCCTTTAAAAGTTGCAATACTTGGTTGTGTTGTAAACGGTCCAGGAGAAGCTAGTCAAGCAGACATTGGTATAGCTGGAGGGAACAAAGGCGGAATAATATTTAAAAAAGGAAAAATATTTAAAACTGTCGAACAAGATAAATTGGTTCCTGAATTAAAAGAACTTATAATGGAATATTATGAAGAATGAAAAAAGATGCAATAGCATCTTTTTTTAAAACTCAATTTTTAATTTGTAACTTCTTTTTTCTTTTGCGTTTAAGGAAATGATTTCTGGTTTATCTTTTATTTCTTTTGATTTTCTATCCAACATATCTGGAATACCATTTCAATTTTCAATACAAATAAAACTACATTCGTTACTTTCTCTTCAAAAAACTAAATTCTTAAAATTATTTGTAGAAACTCTAAATTCTATATTTCCATTATTTAAAATAATACTTTCACCTAAAAAATTATCTGATAAATAAGATTTTGACTCACTAAAATCTAAATCATCAAAACCAAAACTTTCTATTTCAATATTTTTATCTAGACTTTCAACTAAACCAGCTGAGAAACTATCAGTAAATAATTGTTTTTCTCTTAATGTTATTTTAGATTTTTCATTAAAAATAAATCCAGGGTGATGTCCTAAAGAAAAGTACATAGATTCATTTTCAAGATTTATAACTTCAATATCAATAGTGAAATCATCATTTTCAATCAATAAAGTTATATTTAATTCGAAACGAAAAGGATATATTTTATAAAAACCCTCTTCAGAAATATAATTTAATTTAATTTTATTTTGAGTTTTATCAACTACATTTCAATTTTTTATATCTTTAAAAAAACCATGTCTTCCGATACCCAATTCTTTTCCATTGTGTTCCAAGTTACCATTAACAACCCCACAAACAGGAAATAAAATCGGTCATGATTTGGCTCAATTAGAATCTTGCTGATAAATAATTTCAACATTTGATTTCTTGATGCTTTTTATTTCAAAAGGATTAATTTCAAAACTTACTTCAATATCTTTATTAAAAATCTTATTCATCGAGATCATTTCCTTTTTCTTCAATAGACTCTACATTAAATTTAGTTTTTGTTTTTGATATTACCCTTTTCTTGATTAGTACTTTAAGATTTTGCGTTGCAAATTTATAGTTTGTGTAATCTGCAAATATTTTATGACTCATGAAATAAAATATTAATATAGAAGCAAGAACAACAACACAGCTTATAGACATAATTAAAGTAGTTATGTTATCAAACGACTCAACTATACCAGATATATCAGAAGAATTATTTTTGAATGCTAATAGTTCATCAATATTTGAGAATTCCTTGAAAATTCCAATTTTTAAACTTGAAAGTGTATTTTGAATCGCTTCAACAGAAAAGTAAGCTAAGAACATAGCACTTCCATAATAACCTGTTACTGGATTTTTTTTAGCTCTATAATTTCAAAATAAACATACTGAAAATAAAGAATATATTATTTGATTAAAACAAATACCTGCAATTAGATTTAAAATAATGAATACAAATGGGTTTTGTACAAAAGCCATAGCTGTATATGCAGCAAATAAAACGAACATATTAATAAAAATTAAATACTTTTGTTCAAATATTTTTCTTAATAATTTATAACTGATAACTGATGCAAATATACTTGGTATTAAATATGCAAAGTCATTAATTCTTAATCAAGTTTTGATTACATCGTTTTCAAAATTTAAATCGCTTAGGTTAAGTGTTAAGTACATTTTCATAAACAATGAGTTACTAATAGCGCTTGTTACAGTAAGTAAAAACCCTAGTAAGTATATCAAACAAAATACAGCATTATTCTTTTTGGGTAGTGCTTCGAGAATCTCTTGATCAAAAACTTGAACCATATTTTTATTTTCTTTTATAAAAATACTTAAAGCAATTGATCCAAGAGCTAACAATATCATTATTACCATCAAACTCATTTTTGAAGAAGTAGCATTTTCTCAAACAACAATATTTAAATTACTTAAATAAATACCAAATGTTGTTGAAAATGTTATAAATACGAAAGTTATTCAAACTGAAGGCATAACATATATTCTGTAAAAACTTTGTTCATTTAAGAATAAGTAGAATAGTGTTGAACTTGCTAAACATAAAGAGAAAATTAAAGAAACAATAATTAATGCTCATAAAGGCAATTTTAAAGTTAAAACCATTATTGCTAAAATTAACATTAAACCAGAACTGGCTTGTATTCATATTTTTCTATTTTTTATTAAACTTGTAGTAAATGTAGCTAGTGGTTTTAAAATTATTAAAAATAAAGAAGTTGAAAATATACTTGCCAGTATAAAAGTGGTTGAACTTAAATTATTTATATGATTTTTAAGTTCATTTCCAATAAACCCCGCTACAACCCAAAATAAAATTATTTGTGCCAATCACATATATGAGATTTTCTGTAATTTTTCTTTTCTACACAAAAATACCATGGAAATAATACATGATACGAATAGTATTGGAAATAGAATTTTTAGATCTCAATATTGCATTTTGCACCTCAACATATATTTTATTACAAATAAAAAATAAAAGGTCATTTAAATGACCTTTTAGTGTGAAATCTTACGAGCTTTTTCATTTGAACTTGAAATAGCAGGTGATATTTGTTGTTGATTTATTTTTTTAATATCTTTTTTCATTTTTTTAATTTCATTATGAACTTTGATTAAATAAATACTTGATTCATTATTGTATTCTTGAATAGAATCTATTATTTCAACTTTATTTTGTAATTGGAAGTTATAGAATGCTATTTTTTTGTATTGTTTATCACTTATTGCAATTAAATAACAAACTAAGTAAACAATAAATACTCCAACCATAAAAATAGAAGTTGTTATTATAACTATATCTACAACGTTGCTTAAACTAAATGTGAATAATAGTGCAAAATCTATTGTTTGACTTTCAACTCATTGAATAGCTGCTTTTGCAAATAATCCAAATATAGGAGTTAAGAACATAAACAATAACAATGTAACAAGTCATCCACTCATAACTTTAAATTTTCTATAAATATTTGAGTTTTTCAAGGCGTCTTGATCAAATCCACCACTTACACCAAATAATGTATTTGTGTTTTCTGTGTTGTTATTGTTATATTGTTCATTAAGACTATCTTGAATTTTTTGTTGTCTATTAAAGTTTTCAAATAATTTTCTAGTGTTTAAAGGTCCTGTTTCAAGTGTATCAAAGTGTTTTTCATCTAAAGTTCTTGTAATATCTTGTTGAGGTTTTTGAAGTGACACTTCTTTTTCAACAATTTCTTTATCTAAAGTTTCAGTGAAATCTTCTTCGATTGTTTGATTTGAAAGAACATTACTTTCTTCTGCCATTCTTTTTTCACTTAAATTAACATTTATTTGATTAAATAAATCTGATGCAGTAGTTCTTTCAATTCTAATCATTTCGTTATTTTCATCATTAAAAGTTATAGTTTTATCTTTTTCTTCTAATTTAACTTCTTTAGTTTCGATAGTTGGTTCAACAACTATTTTCATTTCTTCTTGTTTTTGAATATCTGCTTGTTTTCTCTCTTCATTCAAAACTCTAGTAGGTATTATTTCTGAAGTTTGTGTTGGAATTTCTCCAACTAAGTTTAAGTCACTAAATGTTTCGCTAATTGGTGGAACACTTTCAAAAGATGGACTTCTTCTAGGTGTTAAATGAACTTTTGTTTCAGGTATTTGGAAGTTTTGAATTAAATTAACAGTAGCATCATTTTGAATTTTTTCAAATGGTTCAAGATCTGCTTGTAATTCTAAATCTTCATTTTGGTAATCATCAAAAACAATATCATCTAAAGTGAAGGTGTTTTCTCCAGACAAGTCAAAAAGACTTAAATCATCAGTTTCTGTTGCCCCTATTTCTGAGAATAATGATTCAATATAACTAGTATCTGTTACTTGATTTTCAACATCATTACTTCTTTTTTCAGCACTACCTTTTATTTCGATTTGAGATACTTTTCTTGAATCCACTGTTAATATTTCTTGGTTAATTAAATTTTTGATTTTCAAAAATTTAATAGTCCATCCAGTTACTTCTTTTTCAATAATCTCTATTATTACATAATTTTGTTGGTTATAAGAAACCACCATACCCATATTAAAGCCCATAAAGTTACACCTCTCTAATATTTAGTATATATATAAATAAATCTTTTACAACTTAAAGATTTTTAATTTAAAGACAAAAAAACTAGCTAAGCTAGTTTTTATTATATTTTCATTAAATCATTTTCTTTTTCTTTTGATAATTGATCTAACATTTCAACATATTTATCTGTTAATTTTTGAACTTGATTTTCTAAGTCTTTTTTAACATCTTCAGGTGAAGTTGCATCTTTTTTAATTTTATCATTTGCATCTCTTCTTGCATTTCTAACTCTAACTTTAAAACCTTCAAGTTCTTTTAGCATTTTTTTAACTAAATCTTTTCTGATTTCTTCAGTTAAAGCAGGAATGTTAATTCTAACTAAATCAGCTTCTCCAATTGGATTTAAACCTAAATCAGCTTTGTTGATACCAGCAATAATTGCTCCAACTTGACTTCTGTCATATGGTTTAATAACCAATTGTTGTGGTTCTGGTGAAGATATTTGTGAAGTTTGGTTAATTGGTGTTGGTGTTCCGTAGAAATCAACCATTACACTATTTAGCATATTTGCATTTGCTCTACCAGTTCTAACTTTTGTTAAGTAATCTTTAAAACTATCAATAGCTTCTTCCATACTTAATTCTGTCATTTCAATAATTTCGTGTGCCATTTTATTTTTCCTTTCTTAATCAATCACAGTACATTCTAATTCACCGTGTGCAATTTTGATTATGTTTTCTTGACCATTCATGTCAAATACTACAATTTTTAACTTACCATCTCTTGAAAGAGCAGCTGCAGTTGAGTCCATAACTTGTAAATTACCTGCAACTAAATCGTTGTGAGTTAAACTTTCTAAGAATTTTGCATCAGAGTTTGTATTTGGATCTGAATCATAAACTCCTTTTGTTCCGTTTTTAGCCATCAATAAAGCATCTGCTTTAATTTCAATAGCTCTAATGCTTGCTCCTGTATCTGTTGTAAAGTAACTATAACCAGTTCCTCCAGCAAATATTGTTACATAACCTTCATCAAGTTTTTCTCTTGCATTTCTATAGTTATATGAACTTGTAACTGTTTTGATTTCTAAAGATGAGTAAACCTTAACTTTATCAAATCCTAATTTTCTTAATGTTGCTTCAAATGCTAAAGCATTCATAATTGTTGCAAGCATTCCCATGTAATCCGCTTCTATTCTAAATAATTCAAGAGTATCTGCTAATTTACCTCTTCAAATATTTCCTCCACCAATTACAATACCGATTTGCAATCCTTGTTTCGTTAATTCAATAACTTGTTTTGCAACTTCATCTAATTTATCTTTATCATAAATATCTCCGCTACCCTTTAAAGCTTCTCCAGATATTTTTAACAAGACTCTTTTATATTTTAATGCCATACTTACCTCGCTAGATAAATTATAACAAAAACCCATATTTTTTGGAAAAAATATGGGTTTTTTTAGTCATTTAATTGTTTATTTACAGATAATCTATCTTTTACACTCCATAAAGTTTCACACATTGTTGGAACACAGATTATCAACAACACGTAGTCAAATATTGTGTTAATTGAGTTATATATAAATGAATAGCCTATTGAATTTGATCACTCAAATTCAGGTAAACCTATTTCATTGTTAACATTTGGATTAAGTCAATACACAACTCCTGAAGTTACTCTTGAAAAATAAAGTATTATAATCGGGAAAGTTATAAAAGAAAATCATATAGCTA
The DNA here is from genome assembly GCF_964019625.1 of Spiroplasma endosymbiont of Diplazon laetatorius. Classification (NCBI taxonomy): domain Bacteria; kingdom Bacillati; phylum Mycoplasmatota; class Mollicutes; order Entomoplasmatales; family Spiroplasmataceae; genus Spiroplasma; species Spiroplasma endosymbiont of Diplazon laetatorius. The sequence continues at coordinate 238,866 of NZ_OZ026458.1, read as the reverse complement.
TTTTTGTAAAAACATTATTAGATTTTACTGTGGGTGAAAAGAAACCAGCTATAAAAATCATAAATGTCGATAATCAATAATCAAAAATAAATTGTCAGAATTGGATGCTTGCTCCTGGTATAAACACAGTTAGTGTTGCAGCCAGGAAACAAAGTATTGCTGAACCTGCTATAGATAATATAAATGCTCCAAAAAATAAGGGAATGTATTTAAAACTTAAAGTTATGTAGAATGGCATTGGTGGTATCAAACTAGTCACAAAACCAATTACAAAGTAAAAAGCAAGTAAGACAGCTATAACTGTTATTTCATAAATGTTTATTTTAGTAAATTTAAATTTAGTTCTTTCTTTATTTTTATTATTTTGAATAAAATAACAACATAATAGTTCTATATTTAAAGTGATTATAGACAGAGAAATTATTATTTTGCTTTGTTGAAAACCAAAATAATAATAATTTATTAATAAAGATATATTTATAAGTAGATAAATTATGAATATAAAAGAAAAACAAAAACTTATAGTTATTATTTTTCCTAAAGGTGTTTCTAAGGTTCCACTTTCACCAGGAACACCTGAGTTTATTATTCTTAAAGTACCTCAAATTATTAAAGCTAAAAATATTAAGTTCCTAAAAGAAGTTGCTATTATAGTTGATATAAATATTTTCTTATTCATGAATTTCCTCCATGAAAAAAGCAGAACTTGTCTTTTTAAAGGACTTCCTACGCTAGTATTAACTAGATCAGGTTCTAAGAGTATTTCTCAAACTTATTGCTAAGTTACCTCTGCCTTTTTCATAATAATTGTATATTTAAATAAAAGAAAAACACATTTAAAATGTGTTTAGAAATTAATTTTCTTCTTTTTTATTTTCTGTTTCTTTTGGTTTAGCTTCTTTAGATAATTCTTTTTTAGAAGTCTCTAAAGCTGTTGCTCTAATTTTAGCTACTTCTTCTTTGAAGTAGTTCATTTCTGTACCCTTTTCTGATTTAAAACCAGTTTTAGATGCATTTTCTAAAAAATACATTCCAATAGTTGTTTTTTTACTAAATTTAATTTTTTTAAGTGTTCTTCTACCCTCTAAATAGTTTACATAAACTGAACTTTTTTCGTCATCTTCAATTATTTTTGTAATTTTTGATAACTTAATTGTTTCTCCTAAAGTTACTAATTTCCCTTCTTCATTATCAATATAGAATCATATTTGATTTGAAAAGAAAATAACCATTAAGAATCAAGCTGCTGATAAAACTATTGATACAACAATAAAAACAATTAGCAATGTTTCATTAAGATCTGATTCATTTGGAATTAAAATTCCTAAGCAAGAAAGTAATGATAAAACAGCTGTTGTTATTGATAATCCTTGTAAAACAAACATACCAGATAATAAGCCAATATTAGCAAATTTAACTTCTGATTTAGATTTTTTAAATTTAATAGTTAGGTATCATGATGAAATTGAAGCAAGAGGTATTATCAATAATAATACTATTGATAATATCAATAAATTATTATTGCTAACTGAAACCAATAATGAATTCATATTAGTTACCTGCTAACTGAGCAGCAACTTCTGCTGCGAAATCTGTTGTAACTTTTTCAATTCCTTCTCCAACTTCAAATCTAAACATTTGATTTAAAGTTGCACCTTTTGATTTAATAAAGTTTCCAACTGTTTGTTTTTCATCCATAACAAATCCTTGAGCAAGTAAAGTAACTTCTGCAAGTTTTTTGTTTAGTTTACCTTTTAAGATTCCTTCTGCTACATTTTCAGGTTTTCCTGTTAAGTCAGTTGTTTCCTTGATAATGTGCATTTCTTGATCTTTAAATTCTTGAGGAACATCTGATTCAGCAAGATATTTAGGTGCCATAGCAGCAACGTGCATACATACATTGTATGCATCTTCGTCATTGATATCTCCTTCAAATCCTAATAATACAGATATTCTGCTGTTTGCATGGTTATAAATTGATAATTTTCCACCTTCAACTGCAGCAATTCTTCTTAATTCAATTTTTTCTCCAATTGTTGCTGTTGCTTCAACACAAGCTTCTTGAATAGTTTGTCCTGAAGATAATTTAACTTCTAAAGCTTCTTCTAAAGTAGAAGCGCTTGAGTCTAATAAAGCATTTCCGATGTTTTCGATTAATGCCATAAATTTATCATTTTTTGAAACGAAATCAGTTTCTGAGTTTACTTCAAATACAACTGCTCTTTTCCCATTTGTTTTAGCAAATGAAACCCCTTCAGCAGCAACTCTGTCAGCTTTTTTAGCTGCTTTTGCTAATCCGTTTTCTCTTAATCAAACTACTGCTTCTTCGATGTTTCCGTCTGTAGCTTCTAAAGCTTTTTTACAGTCCATCATTCCAGCAGAAGTCATTTCTCTTAATTCTTTAATTAATTGTGGTGTAACTGCCATTTTGATCTCTCCTATTTAGTTTCTTCTTTTTTTACTGCAGGTTTTTTGTATGCTGGTCTTTCACCATTTGCATCATTATTTCTTGGTGTGTAGTTTCTTCTTTCACCATTGTATTCTCTGTCTTCTTTTTTCTGTGCAACAACTTTTAAATTACTTGGTTGCATTTTGATTCCAGCTGCATCAGCATATACATCTACTATGAAGTTAGTAATAATGTTTACTGATTCTTGAATATCATCATTTGCAGGAATTACAAAGTCTACCATATCTGGGTCAACGTTTGTATCACAGATTGCGATAACTGGAATTCTTAATTTTCTTGCTTCTTTAACTGCAATTTCGTCAGTTTTTGGATCGACTACGAACATTGCTGCAGGTAATTTATGCATTTGTTTAATTCCACCTAAAGTTTTTTCTAATTTAGCTTTTTCTTTTTTAATTAGAATTTGTTCTTTTTTAGGTCTTAAGTTAATTTTTCCTGTTTTTTCTTCGTTTTCAATATCTCATAGAGCTTTAATTCTTAATGAAATAGTTTTCATGTTAGTTAAAGTTCCACCTAATCATCTTGAGTTAACAAAGAAGTTTCCACTTCTTAACGCAGCTTCTTTAACTGCGTTTTTAGCACTTCTTTTTGTTCCTACAAAAATAATTTTTTCTTTTTTTTGTCCAATTGAAGTAACGTATTTTTTAACATCTTCTAATCTTCAAATTGTTTGTTGTAAATCAATAATGTGATTTTTGTTTTTTGCTCCATAAATATATGGTTTCATTTTTGGATTTCAACGTTTAGTTTGGTGTCCAAATTGAGCTCCAGCGTCTCATAACTGTTCTCTTGTTAAGTCTTTTGCCATGTTTAAGGCTCCCTTCATTTTAATTCGTTAGTCTTCCATTATGGTTCTAAATAACTCCACCTATTTTAATTAAAGTTAATAGGCACTGGGAGTTAAAATTCCCAAATGTGATTGCATACCCAAAATAAATATACAAACAAGTATAGTATATCATTTTTTAATTATGCTTTTAAACAAAAAAAATGCTTTTAAGCATTATTTTAATTTTGTTAATTTAACAAGTGATTTTGCATAGATTTCCATCATTTTTTTCAAGTCATCTATTTTTACATATTCATTGTAAGCATGCATTGTTGAATCATTTAAGTCAAATTCAGCCCCAAACGCAATCATGTTTGGCATTGATTTAGCAAATGTTCCTCCACCAATAGCAATTGGTTCAGCATTTAAATCCCCAGTAACTTCTTTATATACTTCCATAATGTTTTTAACTACATCACTGTCTTTAGGGAAGTAAACTCTATCTTCAATAGAACCAAGTTTCATTTCCAAACCTTTGTCTTTAACAAAGTTTTCTAAAACTTCAACAACATCTTTTTTAGGATCTCTTGTGCAAGGAATTCTAAAGTTTATTGTGAATCTAAAGTCATTTTTAGAAACATTAACAATACCATTACATGCTGTTAAATCTCCAGTTTCATCTGAAATATCTCCAAAGATTTCTTTCATATCAAAGTTTAAGTGACCATATTGAGCTACAAATTGAGCTAATGGGTGTTTTAAACCATTTGCATCTATTGCTTTTAATAATCAAGTAGAAGCAGATACTCCTTTAAATGGTAAACTACCATGAGCTGAAATACCTTTAACAAATAAGTATCCTTCACTTTCATATGAGTCAATTCCATTGTCTTTTAATCATGAAGCTATTTCTTGTTGTTTAGGACCTTTATATTTAACTAAGTCATTTACAGCGTTGTAAACTTCTCCACCACTTAGTTCAAATTCTGATTCAAAGTTACCAATTAAATCAACATCTGCAATTCATTTTTCTGCATATACAACAGGGAAATGTCCATCTGGAACATATCCTAAATCACATAATTGTTCATTTTTAACATATGCTTCCATACATTCTCAATTTGTTTCTTCACTTGTACCAAATATAAATCTAATTTTGTAATCTGGTTTAAATCCATGATCTATTAAATATTTAAATGCGAAAATATTCATCATAGTAGGTCCTTTATCATCAAAAGTTCCTCTACCAATTAATTTTCCATCTTTTATAACAGGTTCAAAAGGATTAGTTTCTCATTCATCTATGTTTCCAGCAGGAACAACATCTAAATGACAAATAATTCCGAATAATTTTTCACCTGTACCATAATCAGCATATCCATATCTATAATCTGGAGCGATAAATGTTTCAAAACCAAAACCTTTGAATAAGTCTATACAATGATTTAAAACATTTTTTGTGTCTTCATTAACTGGAGCTCCATAAGTTAAATCTCTTCTATATGATGGCATTGCAACAATTTTTTTTATTTCTTCTAAAGCTTGATCAAAATATTGACCAAGTAATATTTCTTTTTCTACATTCATTTTAATTTACCTTAATCTTTCTTTCTTTCCTTCAAAACAACATCATAGGCATCATTTATTTCTGCCATTTTTTGTTTTGCAAACTCTTTTTTATTTTTATCTGGATGATAAGTTTTAGCTAACTTTAAGTATGATTTTCTTATTTTTTCATCCGAATCAAAAGGAGAAACTTCAAGCACTTTATAAGCATTTGTTAATTTTTCATCATTTGATCTGTCAATGAATTCGCCATTCGAAGAATTATTTGAGCCTTCTGATCCAAATAAAAGTTGAGTTTCTATAGCTACAATAATTTTATCTATTTCAGAACAGAATTTCATAAATTCTTCATCTATAAAATCATTTATTCTATTTGAATCTAATAATTTATAACTTTTATTTTCGTATTTAGCTATTATAGAGGGTATAACCTCTTGAATAAAAGTACTTGTATATATATTAAATATTTCAAAAGAAAATTGGTTATATACCTTTATTAAACTTTCTGATGAAAAAATAACCAAATTTTGCTTAGATAACTTCTCGAAAATTATAAAGAAATCAAATTCCTTATTTGCTCAATATTGATAAAAACTTTCTTGTGTATGTTTTAAAGAAGATATTAAACTATCACTTGGATATTGTTTATATATTTCTCTAAATTCACTCATAAAAGGGAATTTATTAAAATTTTCAAGTATTTTTAGTTCATTTATATAAACCTTTTTATTTGATTGATTTTGAAATATAATCTTAAATTTTTCTAAATCTTTTTTAATATGTTTGTTATCATTTTGTTTATCACTATTTTTAAGTTTTTTTAATATAGAAAAAGTTAAAAAAATAATAGTTATAAAAGATAAACTTCCCATTAATATTAGTAACATCCTTTTACCCCCATTTTATTAAAAAAAGCTCCTAATGGAGCTTTGTGTTATTATTTAGATTCTTGTGGAATAACTACAGCTCTAGTTCTGTTTTTACCAAATCTTTGGTATTTAACGATACCTGATACTAAAGCGAATAATGTATCATCTCCACCACGTCCAACATTTGCACCTGGATGGATTTTTGTTCCTCTTTGTCTGAAAATAATTGAACCAGCATTAGCGAATTGCCCATCTGCTTTTTTAGCTCCTAAACGTTTAGATTCTGAGTCACGTCCGTTTTTAGTTGACCCAACCCCTTTTTTAGAAGCAAAATATTGTAATCCTAATAAGAAACGCATATTAAATCATCCTTTCTATTTTAAAATTCTTTGGATATTGTATCCTAATAGTTTCTAACTGAATAATCATAAAGTCTAACAAATGATTTAGTAAATCATCTTCTTTAGTGACCTCTATTTTTATTTCGTTTTCTGCAACATTTATTTTTACATTTTTATTAAACTTAATATCTAATGCATTTAATGCTCCAGTAACTATTCCAGTAATTGCAGCACATACAAGATCTTGGCCATATTCACCAGTATTTGCATGTCCATTTATTACAAATGAATTTATTTTATTGTTTTTTTCAACAATCTTAGCTTTTACCATTTACTATTCCTCAGTTTTTGGTTCTGTAGTAGCTTTTGGTGCAGCAGCTTTTGTAGCTGTTGTAGTTTTTGGTGCAGCAGCAGCTTTTGGAGCTGTTGTTGTAGTTTTTGTTTCAGCTGAATCTGTTGTTGATTTTGATCCACCTAATGAAATAGCGTCAATTTTAACTTTTGTATAAGGTTGTCTGTGACCATATACTTTGTTAACGTTTTTCTTAGGGTGGTATCTAACAACTCTAAGTTTTTTACCTTTACCTTGTTTAACAACAGTTCCTGTAACTGTTGCCCCCTTGATTAAAGGTGATCCTACTGTTCCATCGATCATTAGAACTTCATCAAAAGTAACTTTTTTACCTTCTTCAACTTCTAATTTTTCTACGTAGATTTCGTCATCTTTTGAAACTTTAATTTGTTTTCCACCTGTTTTTATAATTGCGAACATCTTTATTCCTCCAGTCTAGACTCGCCTTGCATGTGAGTTATTTTTCAAACTACTTGCTGACATACAAAGTGCGGTTGAAACTAGCAACCTAAATAATTTTATACTAAATTAATATAAAAAATAAGATTTTTTCTATTTTTTTAATAAAAAAAGGTCTTTAAAGACCTAGAATAAACTAACTACATCAGGAACTTTTGAATCAGCTTCAATATTTAATTTATTAGAACTTGTGTTGTCTGTTTTAAATGTTGAGTTACCAATTTTAGTTTCTAATTTATCATTTTTACCAAGAGAAATTGCTGTAAATACAGTTGTTGAAATTGCTCCTAAAGTGTTTGTGAATAAATCAGAAGCACCTTTTGCAACATTGCCAACCCCACTCAATAAGGCTCCAGTTATCCCTTTACCTCCTACAATTTCTCTTTTTTTATTTAAATCTAGTTTTTGCATATTTAAAACCTCCCGATATTTATATCGTTATAAATATGCAAAAATATAGTTATTTATAAAAATGTTTTGTTAATTCATTTTTATTAACATTATATTTTTTAGAGATAGTTTTAATAGCGTCTTTTTTACTTATATTTTCTTTAATTAATTCTTCAACTTCTGATATTATTTTTAACATATCAATTTGTGATCCTTTTTCTGTTTTGAATTCAGAATCAATAACAACACAAAACTCACCTTTTAAAGTTAATTTGTCTTCATTTATATAATCACATATTTCAGAGATGCTTCCCCTTAGATATTCTTCGTTTAACTTTGTAAGCTCTCTTGCTAAAACAACTTTAGTATCTTTATCAATTATTAGTGATAACTGATTTAAAGTTGCTTGAATTCTATGAACAGATTCATAAAAAGTTATTATAACTTCTTCATTTTTTTGTTCACCCATTATCTTTTTGATATCTTTTTCAATATTTTTCTTATCTAAGAATCCTAAAAATAGATTTCTTCTAGCAACAAAACCAGAAGACGCTATTGCATGAACATATGCAGGTCCGCAGTTAACTGAAGTTATGTTAACTTCAACATTTGATTCTAAAACCTGTTTTATAACAATTGCTCCCGGATCACTAATACAAGGAACCCCAGCATCACTTATTACAGCTATATTTTTATATTTATTTATATCTTCAATAAAACTTTCACTTATTGAGTATTCGTTAAACTTATGTAGTGCTTTTAGTTTTTTATTTAATTTCAGTTTTTCAAATAGTTTAAAACTAACTCTAGTGTCTTCACAATAAATTACATCTGCTTTTTCAAATGTTTCTATTACTCTTTTTGAGATATCATCTAGATTTCCTATTGGAGTTCCAACTAAATAAATTGTTGGTAAATCATTTTTGAAAGTACTTTGAATTTTTAACATAGTTGTTCCTCCTTGTATAAAAAAACCTAATAAAGTTATTAGGTCGAATTATTTAATTTCTTTAATTGTTATTTTGTAAGGTTCTTTAAGTTCTCTAACTTCAACTGAATCTCCTACAACTTTTCCCATCATAGCTTTTGCTAATGGTGATTCGTTTGAGATTTTGTTTTCAAATGGGTCAGCTTCAATGGCACCAACAATTTTTACAGTCATATCTTTTTTAGTTTTTTGACTTGTAAATGTAACTTGGCTTCCGATTTTTACTTCTTTATTTTTTGAGTTAGTGTCCTCAATGATTTTTGCTTTAGAAAGCATAGCTTCAACTTCTTTAATTCTAGCTTCAACTTCTGCCTGTCTATTTCTTGCAGCATCATAATCAGCATTTTCTGATAGATCCCCTTGTGCACGAGCTTCAACAAGTTCTTCAATAACTTGTGGACGAACATTGTTAATTAAATGTGCTAATTCGTCTTTTAATTCTTGTAGCCCTTCAGCTGTTAAAATAATATCTTTATCTGTCATATTAATCCCCTTTTATTTAACTAGAATATTATACATTTTTTCTAATAAAATGGGTATATTATTCTATTTTTTGTTTTCTATTTTATTTTTTAATTCTTTAACAGCAATAACTATTTCATCTTTTTTTACTATTTTTTTAATTTCTTCTTGAGAAGCATTATAAAAATCCATTCTTGAAGGATATAATTCATTAATTTTCTTTATCATCTTTTCTCCAATACCTTTTATTGAAGAAAGATCATCTTTAGAAAATGATTTAGCTTGTTTCTTTCTGAAACTTGCTATTGCATAGTTGTGAACTCTATTTTGAATTAATTCTAAAAACTTAAATTCTTCAGAAGATTTATCTAATATGATTTCTTGTTCATTAGTGTCTAAAATATATTCTGTTTTATGTTTATCGTTTTTAACTAATCCAATCACGGGTATGTCTAAATCTAATAATTCTAATTGTGATTTAGCAGCATGAACTTGGATTTTACCGCCATCCATAATTATAAGATCTGGTAAATTGATTTCTTGTCCCAAATCTTTTTGATATCTTCTGTATATCATGTTTTGCATTCTTTGAAAATCACCTTTTTCTTCAATGATGATATTATATTTTCTAAAGTCATTAAAACTTGGTTGGCCACCTTTAAAAACAACCATTGCCCCAGTTACAAATTCATCTAAAATATTTGCAACGTCAAACATTTCTATATGATAAGGGTATTTTGGTAATTTTAAAGTTTTTTGTAATTTATCTAATAGTTCTTCTTTACTTATTGATCTTTGACTTTTATATAATTCTTCTTGTCTTATATATTCTTGAGCATTATTTTTAGCAAGCTCTAAAATCTTTAGACTTGATTCATCATTTCCATAAGTTATTTTATCTTTAAATAATAATTGTAAACTTGTGTTTTCAAGAGTTTGAGGAATAACTATATAGTCAGGCAACATATTCTTTGCATATATTTGCATAATAAAGTTCTCAAATAGAGATTCTATGTCTTGTGATTTATTTTTGATGATAACTTGATCTTTTAATATTAATTTTCCGCTTCTGTAGAATAAAACTACAAATGATATATATTCTTCTGTTTCATAGTAATTAAAAACATCTCTGTTTAAATTGTCATTAAAATCAACAAATTGCTCTGTTACAGAAAAATTTAAGTGACTTATGATATCTTTTATTCTTTGAGCTTCTTCAAACTGAAGATTGTCTGAAGCAATGAACATTTTTTCTTCTAATTTATTTTTAAAATCATCATTAGTTCTATTAAAGAAGTTTTTAACATTGTTTATTTGATTTTCATAATAACTATTTTCAACATCTTTAAAACAAGCTCCAGAACATTGGTCAATATGAAAATGAATACAAGGCTTTCCTAAATTACCTTTACATCTTCTTAAAGGATAAATTCTCTCTAATGTCTTTAATATATTTCTAGCACTTGTTCCATCTGGTAAAGGTCCAAAAGATATTTGATTTTTGTTATCATAGTTTCTTGTATATACATAAACAGGATCTTTTTCTTTAGTTATTGCAATATATGGGTATTTTTTATCATCATTTAAAACGATATTGTATCTTGGTCTATATTTTTTTATTAAATTTTGTTCAAGGATCAAAGATTCTTTTTCATTATCAGTAACTATTGTTTCTATATCAACTATATCTCTTACTAATTGAGTAGTTTTAAAGTTGTGAGCTTTATTAAAATAACTAGAAACTCTCTTTTTTAAGTTTTTAGCTTTACCAACATAGATTATTTTATTGTCTTTATTTTTATATAAATAACATCCAGGTTTTTCTGGTAAATTTTTAACTATATTGTCCATAAATCTCACCTCTACTTTATTATATACATAAAAAAATCAGCTTTTTATTTTGCTGATTTTAATATATATCTTCAGTTTTAATGTAAACTTCTCTTGGTTTTGAACCATTTTGTGGTCCAATAATACCACTCATTTCAAGTTCATCAATTATTCTAGCTGCTCTATTGTAACCGATATTGAACTTTCTTTGAATTAAACTTGTAGAAGCTTTTTGACTTCTTATTACATAATTTTTTATTTCATCAAACATAGAGTCTCTTGAACCACCCACAGACACAGTGTAATCTTCTTCATCCTCTTTTAAGAATTCAGCTTCAAATACTTGTTGTTGTTGACTAGAACAATGTCTAACTAAGTTTTCAATTTCTTCATCACTTATAAATGCTCCTTGTGCTCTTACAAGTGAATTTCCTCCAGGGATTGTATATAACAAGTCCCCTCTACCGATAAGTTTGTCAGCTCCTCCTGAATCAAGAATTGTTCTTGAATCAATTGCAGATGTAACTGAAAAAGCTATTCTTACAGGTATATTAGATTTAATTACTCCTGTAATAACATCTGTTGAAGGTCTTTGAGTTGCAACTATCAAGTGAATACCTGCAGCTCTAGAAAGTTGAGTAAGTCTCATTATTGATTCTTCAACATCTTTTTTGTTTGAAGTCATCATTAAGTCTGCTAGCTCATCGATAATTATTACAAAGTAAGGAATTTTGCTTGCAGATGAAGTTTGTTTTGCATTAAATCCTGCTATATTTTTAACTCCATGAGTTGTAAATAGTGCATATCTTCTTTCCATTTCATTTATAACTTTTTTAAGAGCACTGTTAGCAATATTCATATCACTTATAACAGGTGCTAGTAAATGTGGAATTGAAGAGTATACTGATAATTCAACTTTTTTAGGGTCAATCATCAAGAATTTTACTTCATGAGGTTTTGCTCTCATAAGAATTGATGAAATAATACCATTTATCATAACTGATTTTCCACTACCTGTTGATCCAGCAACAAGTAAGTGTGGCATTTTATCTAATTCACCAAATAGAAGATCTCCTGTTACTGTTTTACCAATTGCAAACAATAGTTTGTTTCCCATTTTTACAATTGGTGTACTTTCAATAACACCTCTCATTGGAACAACTTCAGGATTATCATTTGGAACTTCAATTCCAACTGCAGCTTTACCTTGAATTGGAGCTTCAATTCTAACATTTTGACTTGCTAATGCTAGTTTTAAATCATTTTCTAATGAAGTAATACTGTTAACTTTGGTTCCTGGTTCAGGGTGAACTTCAAATTTAATAACACTTGGTCCAATACTCATATCTTTAACAGAAGCTTTAACACCAAATTGTCTAAATGTTTCATTAATTCTTTCAGCTTTTTCCTTAGCTGCCATTTTAATTTCTTCTTGAGCTCTTAAATTGATAGAACTTTCTTTAAGAATATCAATTGAAGGTAATTGATAAGCATCATTTACAAATTGTTCTCTTTCAACAGCTTTATTAGTGTTAACTTCAATTGTCTGAGAATTATTATAACTGTTTCTTGAAGGATATACATTTGAAGAATAAACTATACTTCTTGCAAGATTTTCTTGCATAGGAGAAGTGTAATCTCCATAATCTTCAATTCTTTTTTTCTCTTCTTCTTTTTCTTTTTTAGACTCACTTATAAAATGATCTAAAGTAATTTGACCATTCAAACTATCATCATGTTTGTCTTTTTTAGTTTTTGATTTAACTAATTCTTGAGTTTTACCATTTGCACCAAAAGGAGTTATATTAGTTTCTTTTGCTAATTGTTCTCTAGCTTGTTCAGTAGAAATTTGACCATATTTTGATTCCTTAGGTAAAGGAATATCAAATTCGTAATCATTCACTCTATCTCTTAAAGGAGTATAAATTGGTTCTTCTTTTATTATTGATTCAGCTCTAAATTTAGCTTCTTCTCTAACTTTATCCAAGTTAAAATCCACAACTCTATTCATACCTTGGTTTGGTTGTTGAATATAGTCATCCTTATAATTTTGTTCATAGTTATAACTTTCCAATTCTAAATTTGCAAAGTCATCATTATAGAAGTCTGTATTAACTTCTTCATAAATGTTTCTTTCATTGTGTCTATTAAAACTTGGAAGTTCAATTGTTATATCAGATTCTTTAACAGAAGCTAATATTTGTCTTTCATCGAATGTCTCATCATCTTCTAAATTTATTATGCTAAAAATAGTACCATTTCTTTTTTTCTTTTTAGGTTTTGAAAATGCATTTTTATTCATTCTATCATTTTTTAAAGATAGGATTCTAAGTCTGCTTCCTGTTCTTTTTCCTTTTGGTTTTAAGAAATAAAATGCATCTCCAGTAAATATTCAAATCATATCTAATGAGAAAAATAAAATTGCTATTACTAATCCAAAGTAAATTGAAGTATATGCTGCAATACCAGAAAGAACTGTTCCAATTAATCCTCCACCAGCTCAAAAAGTAAAGTAAGTACTTGGATCTGCAATTCAAATATCTCCATTACCTTCTGTAAATAATGAGTTAGCTTTTCAATTACTTAAATAAGAAGCTACAGAGTCTTTTAATATTGAAGGTGATCAAACTTTTTCTATTTTGAAAGTTTCTGGACTTACATGGTGAGCAACTATAAACAATATAGAAGATATTATTCAGCAAAGAACTATTCAAGTTAATACAACCATTGCTATAAATCTTTTTTTAGGTTTAAATTTAATACCGAAATAGATGGCAAAGTCTATGATGAAGAATAGTAAGTATAGGAAATACTTAAATCATCCAAAAGGTAAATTAAAAATTATGTCATCTATGAATTGACCAACTATGGTAATTCTCCCTATTGACATTAAGTTTATGAAAAATAATAATAAAGCACACACTATTCAAGAAACAGAATCAGCTTTTCTTTGTTTTTTATGAATAGTAAAAGCTCTTGTGCGGTCATTATCATTTTGATTATTTTGCCCATTGAAATTATTCATGATTTCACCTTTGTTTTTTTGCCCTTACCATATGATTTTAATATATTTTGTGGTTTTTTTCTAACCAATTAATAAAAAAAACTCATATTTACTATGAGTTTCTTGGTTTGTTTTGTCTTGGTTCAAAGAATGAACCATCTAATTCATTAATAATAACTAACACTATTGGTTGTTTACCAGTTTCTTGTTTTAGAGTTGTTCTAATTCTTGAAACTATTTCTTTTTTAATTGCATTTAAATCATATGCATTTGGATTTGTTTTAGATTCATTTTTATATTTATCTAAAATATCTATGATTTGTTTTTGCATTAATTTGAAAATTGGATTTTCTTCAGTAATGTAAATAACTCCACGCATTTGTATATCAATTAAGGAAATTAAGTCTTTAGTTTTGCTGTTAACATTTGCTCCAATTATTACAGCTCCATCAGTTGCTAATTGTTTTCTTTCATTTAAAACAACAGCACCAATATCTCCAACACCTATACCATCAACATAAACATCAGCTGTTTTAATTGAGTCAGATGCGATAATTAATTTACCTTCTTCAGATATTTTTAAAATTTGCCCATTATTAATTAATTGAATATTTTTCTTTTCAACCCCAGCTTCAATTGCAGCTCTTTCTGCACTTAAGAAGTCTTTGTATAAACCTTTTATTGGTATAAATGATTTGGGTTTCATTATTCTAGTCATTAATTTAATATCTTCATAACTAGCTCTCATTGATCAAATATTTTTATCACTTAATGAAATTAATTTAGCATTAGTTCTTGCAAGTTCATCTAAGATTTCTGCATGTCTTTTTTCAACTCCAGCTGCTGGAGGTGTTGCTAATATAATTGTATCATTTTCTGTAAATTCCACTTTATCATCATTTCCTGCAGCTATTTTAGCAAGCCTTGTGTAAAGAAGATCTCCTGCACCAGTTAACATTAATATTCCGTCTTCTGATTTCATAAATTCTTCAATACTTATAATATCTTTTTCAGATATTTGTAAACTGTGTTGTATTACTTTTGATTCAACTACTTTTGTAATTGTTTTTCCATATACAGCTATTTTTCTATCATTTGCTTTAGCTTGTTTAATTATTTCAAATAATTTAAATACGTCCTCTTCAAACATTCCTAAGATTAAACGTCTTTTTTTGTCTTTCATAGGAGCTGCTATGAATTTATCAATTCTGTGATTTGGTACTGTATAACCGATTCTTGAAGCATACTCAGCATCACTAATTAAAGCAAGAACACCTTTTTGTGCTATTTGGTTTAAGTGATTCATATCTGTTGAAAAATATGATTGCTCATTTCCATCAATTATGTAATCTCCAGCATAAACAATAACACCATCTTCAGTATGCATTGCAAATCCAAATGATTCTGGGAAAGCAGCTGTAGTTCTAAAGGCTTCAATTTTAACATCACCAAACGAAACAACATCTTTATGATTTATTATTTTGAAGTTGTTTTCTCTGTTTTTGATTCTATATTTCATGTTTCTGTATTTTAATATTGTAGTTGTAAGTTCATTACAATAAACCGGTACATCTATCTCTCTTAAAATATAACTTATTGCGCCAGAGTTGTTTGAACTTGGATTTGAAAGGAATATTCCTTTAATTTTTTTAGCATTAGCTTTTAAGTATTCGAAGTTAGGTATTATTACATCTATTCCTAAAACACTTCTTTCAGGGAATTTAATCCCTGCATCAAATATATATAGGTTATCATTAACACTGATAACAAAAATATTTTTTCCTCTTTCGTCTTGACCACCAAGGGCCATAAATTTAATATCTGCCATATTTATTTCTCCTTTTCTTTAGTTTTTATTATTTGTTTAGTTTGTTTTCTTAAACGTCAACCAGATTTAAATACTCTCTAATTATAAGTTATTTAAAGTTAAAGTAAAGTTTTTGATTAAAAAATGTTGTTTTATTTTCAATATAAAGGAATAAAATATCTTTGAAAGAGGGTGTGGATTAGTGTTAATTTCAGTGGAAGAGTATGCTCAAAATAAGGATAAATTTTTTACACTTGATGTAAGAACAAGATCTGAATTTAAAATGCTACCTCATTTTGAATGAGCAGTTAATATTCATATTGATCAATTTTTAGATGACTTTAAAAAATATTTAGATGAGTTTAATCCAGATAAAAAACCTATCGTTACT
Organism: Spiroplasma endosymbiont of Diplazon laetatorius; assembly: GCF_964019625.1. Lineage (NCBI taxonomy): Bacteria > Bacillati > Mycoplasmatota > Mollicutes > Entomoplasmatales > Spiroplasmataceae > Spiroplasma > Spiroplasma endosymbiont of Diplazon laetatorius. The sequence goes on along the minus strand of NZ_OZ026458.1, from coordinate 223,168 downwards.
GTTTGTAATGCAGGTAATAGAAGTGGTCAAGTTGCTAATTTTTTAAATCAATTGGGTTATGATGCAAGAACTTTAAAGGGTGGAATTTATAACTACAATAAAAAAATAAGATAGTAATATCTTATTTTTTTAATTCATCTTTAAGTCTTTTAATGAATAGTTTTATTGAAAATTCCTTAGAAATAAGAGTTAGTTCTTTTTCTATAAATTCAGCTTTTATTTTTAGTTTTTTTAAATTATCTATATTAACAAGTTGCATCGATAATACTTTTATTTTTTCACCATTAACACTATCAATATTTTCTATTGTTCCAAGTTCCAATAATATCTTATTGTAAATAGTTTCTGTTCTTTCAACACTATCTATTCCATATTTATCTTTTTTATTTTTAACAATTCTAGTTATTGAAAAATAAGCAAATAATGAAATAAAACATATTGTGAATGCAATCCCTAAAATTATATATATTATAGTATTCATTATTCTATAACTTCCTTATCCTTTATAAAGATATCTCTTAGTATTTCTATTTTACTTGTTGCTTGAGAATCACTGACAACTTTAATTTTAGTTTTAGATGGTTTTATTTCAATTTCTAAATCATCAAGTTGGTATTCTACAGTATCTATTATCATTATTTCTTTTGAACTTTTTTCAAACCTGAATTTTAAAGTGTGTTGATCATTTAAAATTAATGGTGCATTTAATGTTCTAAACTTATTTGTACTGACCGGAACAAGTTCTTGCATTTGATAAATTTGACTGTCCTTTGCTAAGATAACAGCTCCACCAGCAGACTTCATATATCCACTACTTCCATTTGAAGTGGAAACAACTATACCAGTTCCATGGAATTTTTCCAAAAATTCATCGTTTACATATACTTCTACATATAAAGGGTTTTTTTCATTTAGAATTTTTACCTCATTTGCAACAATTAAGTTTTCTTTTTGAGTCTTAACTTCTAATAATTCAAAGTCATTTAATTGATATGTTTTCTTTTCAATAGAATCGATTGTATCTTCTAATTTTTCTACCCTATTTTTATTAGTGTAAAAACCAATTCCTCCTGATTTAAACGGAACAAATTCAATATTATTTATTTTATCTTTATAAGTTGAAACCGCCTTTAAAAAGGTTCCATCCCCTCCAAATATGAAAACATAATTTGGATCTAACTCATTATAAATTCATCCTCTTAATTCAAGTTTTTCTTTAAGACTTGAAACAACTTCTTCTGTTGTTTTATAGTCATTTTTAATTATGCTAAATGAAAACATCAATTTCACCTCTAAACTATAATTAATTTTACTTATTTTTAAAAGAAAAATATATAAAGATTGTATAATATTAAATGTAAATCAAGGAGTAAGAATTATGGATAAAAAAAGAATGTTATCTGGGATAACAACAACAGGTCAAATGACATTGGGAAATTACATAGGAGCAATGAGAAACTTTGTTGCACTACAAGATGAATTTGAAATGTTTGTTTTCGTAGCTAATCTACACGGAATAACAACACCAATTGAAAAAGAAGTGTTAAGAAAAAACATTAAAAACATGGTAACTTTGTATTTTGCTTGTGGAATGGACCCAGAAAAATCAACAGTTTTTGTGCAAAGTGAAGTTTTAGAACATACTCAACTAGCTTGAATTCTTACTTGTAATACTACAATTGGGGAATTACAAAGAATGACTCAATTCAAAGATAAATCAACAAAAGTTAAATCAGAAAATGGAACTGAATTTATACCAACAGGGTTATTAACTTATCCAGTTTTAATGGCTGCAGATATTTTATTATATGATCCAGAATTTGTACCTGTAGGTAAAGATCAAAAACAACACATAGAGTTAACAAGAAATATTGCAGAAAGAATGAATAATAAATTTGGAGAAATGTTTACAATACCTGGTGAATATACTCCAAAAATCGGTTCTAAAATAATGGACTTACAAGATCCAACTAAGAAAATGTCTAAATCAGCTGCTAATCCAAAAAGTTTTATAGCACTTTTAGACGATATAAACGAAGTTAAAAAGAAAATCAAATCAGCTGTAACTGATTCTGAAAACTTAATTAAGTTTGATCCTGAAAACAAACCAGGAGTAAGTAATTTACTGACAATTTATTCAGCATTAAAAAACATATCAATAGAAGAAACAGAAGAACACTTTGAAGGAAAAGATTATGGCGTTTTAAAAGAAGAAGTTTCTGAAGTTGTTGTTGATTTACTAGAAAAGATTCAAGCAAGATTCAAAGAATTAAGCGAATCTGATTTAGTTGAAAAATGATTAGAAGAAGGAGCAGAAAAAGCTCGTAAAATTGCTAGAAAAAAATTAACTAAAGTTCAAAATCTAACTGGACTAAATTATAAGAGAAAATAAAAAAGATGTTATTAAAACATCTTTTTTTATTCAGCAGCACTTCATTGTGTTGCTTTTATTTTTTTAATTATTTTTGTGCAATCATCTTTATGCCTAAATTCTCTGCATCCAGGATGAACAGCTATTATGTTTTCTTTCTCTAAACTAAATTTCTTTAAGTCAATGAATTCGCAAACTCAAGCCAATTCACCTTCTTGAAAGTTTTCTTTTATCATAAAGAATTTACAAATAAAACACATTCTAAAACCTTCAGGTTCTTTATTTATAAGTGTTGGTGAGTTTTCTCAAGCATAACTTATATCTTCTTTTGAAAATTCAATCTCATTATTTTCTAATACTTTAGCCATTTCATTCTCCTTTGAGTACAAAAAGATTTTAACATAAATAAAAAAATGAGCTTATTGCTCATTTTGTATTATTTTTTAGAATCTAAAGCTTTTTTAGATGAAGCAACGATTGCTTCAAATTGTTTAGGTTCGTGAATTGCTAATTCAGATAACATTTTTCTGTTAATGTCGATTCCTGCAATTTTTAAACCATTCATGAATTTAGAATAACTTAATCCTAATGGTCTAACAGCTGCATTTATACGAATAATTCATAATTTTCTGAAATCACGTTTTTTAAGTTTACGTCCAACAAAAGCATAAGCCATAGAACGTACAACTTGTTCATGAGCCTTTTTATAGTTTGCTTTTTTTGTTCCGTAGTAACCTTTTGCTCTTTTAATTCAACGTTTTCTTCTTGCTCTAGTTACTTTACCAAATTTTACTCTTGCCATATTGTTCTACCTCCTATTTTAGTTTTGTAATAATCCTTTTAGACGTTTCATATCTCCAGCTGAGACGAAAGTTGCTTTTTTCAGATGTCTTTTTTGTTTTGTTGATTTATTTTGTGCTAAGTGAGATCTATAAGCTTTACCTCTTTTTAATTTACCTGCACCATTTTTCTTAACTCTTTTTGCTAAAGAGCTTTTTGTCTTCATTTTTGGCATAAATTCTCTCCTCCTATAATTAACCTTTTTTTGGCATTACATACATATCTAAGAATCTTGTATTTAGTTTGGCTTCTTTTTCGATTTTTGCAACATCTTCAATTCTTGTGAAGAATTTATCTAATGTTTCTTTACCAAATTCTTGGAAAGTGATTTCTCTTCCTTTGAATTTTAATGAAATCTTAACTCTGTCTCCAGCAAGCAAGAATTCTCTTGCTTTTCTAGCTTTAGTGTCCATATCATGGTCACCTATTCCTACCGTTAAACGAATTTCTTTGTTTTCAACTTTAACTTGATTCTTTTTGTTTTCTTTTTGTTTACGTTTTTGTTCGTATTTAAACTTACCATAATCAAGTATTTTAGCAATAGCTGTAGCATTATCTTGCATACCCACTTGAAGTAGATCTAAACCTGCTTCTTCTGCTAATTTTAAAGCTTCAAATTTGTTAAGTGGTCCATTTTTTGTACCATCATCATTGATAATTAAAACTTGTTTAGCTCTAATTTCTCTGTTTACAAAATCTGTTTTTATATTTCTATTGTCTGCCATTTTTCCTCCAAAATAAAAAGTGTGCCGTTAAAAGATTAGGAGCACACTTAAAATTTATTTATTTTATATATGAATAATAAATAAGTTTTTACCGTTTCTTTACAAATTACGGTGAGCTGTGCGCTTCTTTCTTTAAACCTTAATTATTATATTATAGTTTTTTAAAAATGTTAACTTTTTTTGAATAATTATCTAAATTTCTCAAGATCTGAAATATTTGGATTTTCTCTTTCTATATTGCGTTTAATATTATTATTTTTGCAATATAGATCTATTTCTTCAGATTTTTTATTTATTTTTAAGTTTAATTCTTCAGTTGATTTAACATTATCATATTCATATTTTAAATTTCTAATATCATTTTCAAGTCTGTATAAACCCAAAACTATATTGTGTTTTTTGATTTGTTCTTCTTCACTAATTTTTTTGTCAGGAATAATTGTTGTTCCCGGGAAATAATCTATATCTATATGCTTACAACCAATGTGATGATAACCTTTTGAAATGGCTTCACCCATCGTTAAATATTGATTATCATATTGCTCAAGAGAAAGTATTTTATTTTCAAATGGTATACATAACTCACAACTATCTTCTTCGGGTTGTACATATACAATAGTTTTTAATCTCAATGCCTCTTTTTTACCAAATCAATTATAAATACCAAACAAAGGCTTATTATTGGGGTTTTCTTTGGCTTCTTTAACTTTTTTATCAACTTCAGAGTCAATATATTCTTTTGGTTCATTTACCAAATCAGATTTTTCTTTTCGTTTAGAATTAATTTTGTTTCAAGGTATAACAAAATATAGAACTAAAAGTACCAAAATAATTATTAATATAACTCATCAAGGGAATTTATCCATAACTTAAATTAATTATTATGATCATTTAAATGATCATAATAATCTCTTGCCTCCTTCAAATCAATTCTTTGCTCTTTTTTGCAATTAACACAAATACCTTTATAAGAATCTTTTGTTTCAAAGTTAACTGGTTTAGAAAATACAAATTTTTTGAATTCTCAACAATTTTTGCAAAAAGTAAATATTCAATCCGTATCTTTATCAAAATTAAAAGCCATATTACCTCCAAAAAAAAGAAATGTTTACATTTCTTTTTTTATTTTAAACTAAATTTGAACAATTTTTTTCAAAGCATTAGCAGCATGTTCAACATCTGGTCCAATAACAATTTGTAAACTTTCAGTTCCCAATCGTTTTATACCATATGTTCCAGCTGATTTAATTAATGCATCATCAATTTTTGAATTGTCTTTTAAAACAAGTCTTAATCTTGTTGCACAATTATCAATACTTACAAAATTGTCTTTTCCGATAGCTTCAACTATTTTAGAAGCCATAACATCATATTTATCTCCTTTTGAAGATTTGTCTTTTGTTGTTGTAGTTTTAACTGTATTAGCAACACCTTCAACATTTCTACCTGGAGTTGATAAATTCATACCTTTTATTGTAAAGTAGAATACAAAGTAGTAAGTAGCCCCTGCCGCTGCAGTTAAGGCTAATATTCATAGAGGGTTTGCTATAACTGATTCAAATCCGCTATTAGCAGATTGATTTGCCATACCTCATGATTGTGCAAATGATATTGCATAATCAATAAACCCAGCACTAAATCCAAATCCTATTTGTATTCTCATAGCTGTTGTAACAGCCATAAATAAACCTGTTAGTCCTGCATGAACTCCCAATAAAACTGGAGCAATAAACACAAATGAGAATTCCAATGGTTCAGTTATACCTGATAAGAATGAAACACCAGCAACACCACCTAGGAATCCTGCTATTTCTTTTCTATTTGATTTGTCTGAAGTCATAATCATAGCCACAGCAGCCATAGGTAAACCACCCATCATGATTGGGAAGAAACCAGATTGGAATAAACCTGATGTGTTTATACCTTTAGCAAAAGCATTAATATCTCCATTTACAATTTCTTTTACACCTTCACCTAAAGGTGATCCTGTTATTGAAGCAATTCTAATTCCTTCTACAGGCATTTGGAATCAGAAGAATGTATTCATAATTTGGTGTAAACCAAATGGTAGCAATAATCTATTCAATATTGCATATATAGTTGTTCCCGGAATGGCAACGGCTGGATTAGTTGGATCAGCAACCGCAGTACCAAATTTTATTAATCCAAATTGGATTCAAGGTCATAAAATTGCAAAAGCAAAAGCTGTAGGTATTGCAGCCGCTAATGCAACCATAGGTACAAATCTACGCCCACCAAAGAATGATAAAGCAGCAGGTAATTTAATATCTTTTAATCTATTGTAGAAATAAGCAGACATACAACCTGCAACAATACCTCCTAGAACACCTATATTTAAAACATAAGTTGCTCCAGTATTGTATGATTCTCCATTTATTAAACCTTCAATATTTTCACCTTTATATTGTGTTTTTGTTATAACATATAACAACTGTGATCAAACACCTGGTCCACCTTCTTTTCAATGGCTTAAACCGTTAGGATCAACTCAATTTGTTGCTTGTTGTTTTGATGTTAAAACATTACCATATATCATTTGTGGTAATGCTCCCTCTCCAGTAAGAGCAGCTATTGATAAATAGAAAATTACAGCCACAAGAGCAACTTCTCCCCTATGATCTTTAGCTAAACCAAAAGCACAACCTATTGCAAATAACAGTGGTAGATTATCAAAAGGTATTGAACCAGGTTTTTGAATAATCAATGAAATTCAATATCCAAATTGGTTAACTATCTCACCAGTATCTGGATTAGTTGAAAATTGAATACCTAATGCACCAAACCTATTCAAAATAGCCGCAAACGGAAGAACCGCAATTGGGAATTGCAATGTTTTTCCAAGTTCTTGTAACATTGTTAAAAATTTGCTTCAAGAACCACTACCTGAATCGTCATTTTTTTTGACTCTTTTTGTCTTTAACTTTTTTTCATTAGTTAAATGGACAGTTTTTTCATTCATTTATTTTTTTTCCTTTCTTTTTACAAAATAATTTTATACTATTTAAATAAAAAAAATAATTTTTTCCATAAATATTTTTATCAATTGGAAAAAATTATTTTTTTTTTTTTTTTTATAAAACGATTTTACTAGATTATCTCTCCTAAGCATATTGCCAGGAAAATCAATGCCATTAGGTAACCAACGGCTGCTAAAGTAAATATTCCATAATATTGTCAAAATCTAAATATTTTAAATTTCGTTGTTATTGTTTTAAAAGAGTCTTTTTCTACTTTTTTATTTTTTTTAAAATTAATAAAGAAAATTGTTGAAAAAATACCTAAAAGTAAACCCACCAAGCCAAATGCTAGTAAAGTTCAAAAAGTTGCTTCACTCATCCCACTATTTAATTGCACTAATAACATATTTATTCCTCGATTCCAAATCTAAAGTGATTTCATGGACCAATAAATTCTATTAGTCTTCTTTCGCTTTCTTTTATAGTACCGATTCAATTATATTTCTGTTGTTTATCTTCAAAGTTATCTTTTGCAATAATATGACATTCACCCTTATATTTAATGTCATTATTATTTATTATTACAACATCACCCTTATTGTAAGTTTTTTTTGTATTTTTTGGTTCAATAGATGAATTCTTAAATTCAACTCTAGAAAAAGTAGATCTTACAAAGTACTCTGTAATATCTCCTCTTCTGAAATGTTCAAATTCCAAAATTCCTTTTTCATCTTCACTTAATTCATAAAGTGGTTTTATATTTAAAGTTATTTCATATCTATCTATTTCAGAAAGCTCTATTAATTCATCTTTTGTTGCATAGGCATTACCAATTATAACTAAACCAATTTCATTTGTATAGAAAAGTAATTTGGCTTGTTCAGACACAGAAAGATTTCTTTGCTCTTCTAAAGTCGGTAATTCTTTTCAACCCACAGCTGTTGTCATTTCACCAAAGTGACTTCCAACAAATGCAGCTGTTGGTAAATTATGTTTTAAATACCTTTTATTAGCTTCTTTAAAGTAATCAAATGGTAACGCAGTGTATTCTAAAGGATAGAAGTTATGGCAACCACTTAATCTCTCTTTTATTGGTTTGAAATCCATAACATTATCAATTAAACTGTCATTATTAGACATATTTAATTGAATATCTACTCCAAATTTATTGTGTGTTATGTTTGCTATTTCGAATGGCAAACTTGGAGAATCTAGTCTCAAACAATCTATACCATATTCATTACATTTAGATACGTCATTTACACTAATGCCTATTAGTTCCATTGATTTATATTCAACATCAAGAATTGTATAAAAACCAATTTCTTTTGCATATTTAATTGATTTTAAAACCATTGCTGCTTTTTCTTTTTCATTTTCTGATCCCACAAAATGCAACGCACTTGTGAAAACCACCTCATAACCTAATGATTTTGCTAAGTCTAAATATTCTTTATCCTTTTCAAAATTTGATTGTTCAGGATATATTGATATTCCTAGTTGTCTTTTCATAAATTACCTCACTAATATAATTTTAACAATAAAAAAATCACTTTTTAAAGTGATTTTTTTATTTACAGTTTGCTAATGCAAATTGTAATACTTTTTCTCCACTAGCTTTTGCGTAGTCATCTTTATCTATCACAAAAGTTGGTACTTCAATATATGTTTTAAGTTCATCAATTTCATAAGCCACTTGTGGGCCTAATAATACGATATCTCAGTTTTTACCATTAAGCTTTGCTTCATTAACTGAAACTGCTTTAATTTCAACATCAATATCCTCTTCAAATGCATAGTTTTGCATATTTTTAACTAAAATTGATGTACTCATTCCTGCATTGCAGGCTAAAAGTATTTTTTTCATGTTTATTTCCCTCCCAGTAAATTAAACAGTTTTTGTATTTAAATTTATTAAATCACTTTTTAATTCTACTACATTTTGTTGATTTTGATTGTTATTTTGTGCAAACTTGTTTAAAAGTTCACGTTGTTCGATTTTATTTGCAAGCATTACAAATGGTGAATAAATACCAATTAACATTATAAAGTTAACAGCAGCAACAACACCACCCATTAGACTCTTGGTTGTTAGAATTCCACCCAATATTGGCGGAGTTGTTCATGGAACAACAACACTTGAGTGAGGCATAATACCTGTTGTAGTTGCTAAGTAAGCAAATATACCAGCCAATAAAGGTCCAAATACAAATGGTATAAATAATATTGGATTTAGAACTATTGGTAAACCAAATAGTAATGGTTCATTAATACAGAATAGTGCTGGTATTAATGTAACTTTTGCCATTGTTCTATAATCTCCACGTTTAGAGAACAACAGAATAGCTATAATAAGTCCAATAGTACCTCCAGTACCACCCATAAATAAGAAGTTATTCATAAATGGGTTTGTAAATACATATTGAGGTTGTACACCCTCAGCTAAAGCTTGCTGGTTTTGTATTAAACCATCTAACTGTATAGGTTCTACAATAGGTGATAATATACCACTTGCATGAATACCCATGAATCATAATAATTGTCATAAGAAAACAATTGATATCATTCCACCTAAACCCGATACAGCATTAACTAATGGTTTTTGAATAGCTACAGTTATTAATCCGTTTATATCAATAAAAGTAACTCTATTCTCTCCAATTGTTATTTCTCCAACTGTTGATCCAATTCAAGAAATTGCAAATGCAGTTACACCAAAAATAACACAAACTATCGCATAAGGAATAAGAACATTAAATGATTTAGCAACCCCATCAGGAACTGACTCAGGCATTTTAATTTTTAGTTTTTCATTTTTTGAAAGCCTACCAAAAATAACTGTTGATAAAATTCCTATTACCATAGCAGTAAACATACCAGAGTTACCAAATACATTTAGATTTAAATAATATGATGGATTCATAATTAAAAATGATACAAATCCTACAATAGCTGCAGCTCATTGGTTAACTTTATAATATGGAGCTAAGTGATATGCAATCGCTCCAGCTAAAAGGAATCCAAAGAAACCATAAGTTCCATTTCAAATGAATGTTCCAATTGCTTTAAATCTTTCTAATATTGCCAAACCATCTGCTGACATGTAGAAAATATTGAAAAGACCACCATTTGCAGCACTTAAAACAATATTGTTTAGCAAGATAAACATAGCTCCAACAATAACTAAAGGCATTAATGAGAAGAAACCATTTTTAATTGCTACCATAAATTTTCAATTTGATAATTTACCTGATGCTCAAGTAATTTTATCAACTGAAGTTCTTAAAGTGATAGGGTCAGCCTTACCTTCGTTGTATCTAATTAAAAGTTTTTTAGCTTTAATTTTTTCTTGTTCAATTGTAACTTTTCTTTTAAAGTTAATTTTTAATTCATTTATTTTTAAAGATAATTCATAAATTGTTTTATCCATTTCATTTTTAAATGGCTTAATTCTTCTTTTTCTTCTTAATTTTCTAAGAATATATCTAATGTCAGTTAAACTTAAGTGTTCAGATTTTCATCTTTCAATTAATTCATTAGTTTGTTCTTTATATTCTTTTTTATGTTTTGCTATATTTTCTTTAACCTCTAAAGTAAGTTCATTTAGTTCTTCTTTAAGTTTAGAAGTTTCAGCTTCAATAACTGATTGTTTTTTAGCTCAAGCTTTTTTTAATTCAACTCTGCCAGTTATTCTTTTTGACTTAGTTTCTTTAAGTTGATTTTTTAAATCACTAACTTTTTGTTCGGCTTCTTGAATATCTAATTTGGTTTTTTCAATTCTTGTATTTTTCTTATTATCATAATCACTTTTTAAAGTAGCAATTTCTTCATGATAATTTTTATAAAGATTATTTATATCAGCTTCTTTATATTTAGCTTCAGCTAAAGCCAAATCAAAATTTGCTGTTGCTTCTTTTTCTTTTTCTTTTCTAATTTTATTGAAAGTCGCACTAATAAGTTTATATTTAGATTTTCTATTATGTAAGTCATTTTTAGCTTCTATTAAATCTTCTTTTATTTTTTTAATCTTAGATTTATTATTTTTGATCGAATTATATGATTCAAAAATATCGGGATATTTTTCATATTTTAACATACTACTTTTTACCCCCTTGATTAATAACAAATCTATATTCAAAGATTCTTGCTGTTTTCTCTAATATAATTTCTTCAGCAACCTTAGAAGCGGCAATGGTTTTTCTTTCATTTTGATTAGTTTTATTATGTTCATCATCTGAAACAATAAAACCACCTTGTTCAATTCCTTCATTATTTTTTGATGAATATCAGTAATTTCCATATTTTTCCAATACATCATCACCATTTAATTCAGCAACTCTTAAATAATTTAAAATATTTTGATCAAATTTGATTTTTGTAAGAGAAGTACCATGACTCACAACCCTTCCCATATGTTCTATTTTAAATAAAGGTACAAATCAACCATTTGATAAATAGTTATTCATTTTTTTAACTTGATTTTTATACTCTTCATCTTTATTTATAGCATTTGGTTCTGCTAAATATTCATAATAAGCTTCAGTGTATTTTAAGTTATTTCTTAAAACAGCAAATCTTGCAACATTTTCCTCAAATTCAGGTTTTATTACGTTATCTCCTAAATAATCAAGGAAATCTTTTTCTTGTTCATATACTAATTGTGTTGAGCTTTTACCTCAAGCAACTACGTCATCTGTAACCAAATGATATCAATCATTTCCATCTTCGTCTTCTGGATCGTATTTAGGAACAATTGCATCGAAGTATTCGCTTGCTTGTTCAAAAATTTTTAATGATTCATCTGTTATTTCTTTCAAAACTTCTTTATCATTTGTTATTTCTGTATTTATCTCTGAAATTATTAATTTATTTACTTTATCTTCTTCAGCACAATCTGTTTGCGTTTCATTTATACAAACATCTTTTTTTATATTATAGTAGTCTTTGCCTGTGAATTTTGAAACATCATTGTTTAATATAGTTTTAAACTCTTTGGTTCATGTTGCATTACAAGAGACAACTTGACTCGCAGTTAAAGCTGTAGTTCCAAATAAAGATATAGAACTTATAAATGATAATAATCTCTTCATACACACAATCTCCTTCATATATATTTTATAATAATTAATCTACAAAAATAAAAAAAAATAAATTATCATATAATTTATTTTTTTCTTTATATTTTATTTATTAACAATGTTGTCTACACCATATTTGTAAACTCCTCAAGCTCCAACTAGATCTCCTAGTTTAGAACTTGATATTTTAATTTTTGAGTAGAAATCAGGTAAAACATATTTTTCTAAGTCTTTTCTAATTAATTCTAAGAAAGGTTCTCCTAGATTTGAAGGACCACCACCGATAACTATCATTGATAAATCAAAGAAGTGTATTAATACAGAGATACATTTTGCTAAAGGTTCCAGGTTTTCTCTAAATATTTCAACTATTTCAGGATCTCCTGCTTTGAAAAGATCTGCAATATCAATTATGTGTAAATTGTCTTTTAATTCAGCATAAACTTTACCTAAAGGACCTGTAGAAGTAGCTCCCACTTGTCTTAATCTTCTCTCAATTCCAGTAGCTGATGAAACAGGATCTAAACATCCTATTAATCCACAATCACATTGGAATTGACTTTGGAATCCTCCACCATGTCCTGGTTCACTTGGTAATCCTGTGTTGTCTCCAAAAACTAATTTTCTGTTGAAAATAGCTCCTCCACCAACACCTGTTCCAATAGTAAATAAAGCCATTGATTCTGGTTCTCTGTTTAAAGAACCACTTCATTCACCATATGTAGCAGCTTTTGCATCATTTAAAACAACTATATTTTTGTTTTTAAATAAAGTTTCTAATTCGTTTCTTGTTGGATAATTTTTTCATCCCAAGTTTGTTGAATAAACAACTGTTCCTGTTGTGTTATCAACAATACCACAAACAGCTATACCAACAAAGTCTAATTCTTCCATATTGATATTGTTTTCTGCTGCAACTTTAAAAGTTTGTTCTGATATTTTTTCTAATAATCTTTCTTTGTTTGTTGTGTCAAATACGAATGTTTTGATAACCTTTTCGTTATCGAAGAATGCACACTTCGCTGAAGTAGCACCTAAATCTATTGCGAATGCTTTTGCCATAAATAATATCCTCCCAAATTTTATTTATTAATAATTTTATACATTTCTATCATCTCTTTACCCAAAGTTATTATTGCTTGTGTTGTAAGCATTTGATCTTCTGCGTGTAAAAAGATTAACTTTAAATCTAATTTTTCACCATTGGCTTCTTTTGCTACTATATCAAAATGAAGATTATGAGCTTTTGCCATTTCAACTTCTGCTTCTTGAAGTAATTCGTTTGCTTTTTCAAAGTCTTTTTCTCTAGCAGCTCTTATTGCTAATATAGCATTTGATTTTGAAGTACCTATACATGAAATCATTTCCATTGATATTTCATCTCAATTAATTTCGTTCATAATTTACCTCTATTTCATTAAACCTAGTGTATATAGTTTCTTAAAACGACCTTCTTTGTTTTTAAGATCTTCGAAACTCCCTTTTTGAGAAACACCGTTTTTATCTAATACGATTATTTCGTCAACATTTTTAATCGTACTCAATCTATGAGCGATTATAACAGTGGTTCTACCAATCATTAATTTGTCTAATTCAGATTGGATTTCTTTCTCTACAACATTGTCTAAAGCACTTGTTGCCTCGTCGAGAATTAGTAATTGTGGATCTTTTAAGAAAAGACGCGCTATTACTAAACGTTGTTTTTGCCCTCCACTAAACATAAAACCTCGTTCTCCTAAAATTGTATCATAGCCTTTTGGTAATTTTTCAATGTAATTATGAATTTTTGCTTTTTTAGCAGCTTCTATGGCCTCTTCATCTGTTTTATCAAAACAAGGATACTTTAAGTTATCCATAACAGTTCCATAAAGTATTTGTGGTTCTTGTTCAACATATCCCACTTTATCTAAATAGTCATTATGATCTATTTTTTGAATGTTTTTACTATTTATTAGCAACTCACCTGTTGTTACATCATAAAATCTTAATAGAAGTTTGGCTATAGTTGATTTTCCAACACCAGTTTCTCCAACAAAAGCGTAGCTTTTGTTTTTTTCAAATGTGAAAGAAACTTCAGCAAGTATTTGCTTAGTTGGTGACTCAGGATAATTGAAAGTAACTTTATCAAAAGTTATTTTCTCAATATCTCCGACTTTATCTGGATTATCTATGAATTTTAGAAGTGATTTTGAATCATATATATAATTTAACCTCATGATACAGTTTGAAAGCTTTGTTAAACCCCTCATTCAAATAGGAAGTGTAAGAAGAGCATATAAAACATTGTTAGTAGCAGAAGTAAATGCAACTAATATGTTTGTGAGTTCAGAAGTATCTTGTGTATTTCCACCATGAATTGCAATAGCTGCTATTATTGTTATTATTGGCAATGATCAAGCAAAAGTATAAGCAAAGAATGATAAAAGTGATTGTAATCATATTACTTTACTTAGTTTTTTATCATATTCCTCATGCAATTTCTTATTTCTTATAGTTTCTCTATCTTCTGCAGCATTTGCTTTAATAGCTCTAATGTTAATTAAACGATCTGTTATATCTGCATCAATTGATTGTTTAACATCGACAGATATTATGATTGCTCTTCTATAATAAACAAATATAACTCAAATTATAATTACTAATAAAAGGAAAATACCAAGAACAATGAAAGTTAGAGTTTTATCCACTGTAAACATAAACACTATCATTGTGACTAAACTAACAAAAGAGAAAAGTAAATTCAGCAAGAAGTCATTGAAAGAATCTCCAGCTCCCTGGCTGTCATTTATAACTCTAGACATTATTAAACCTAATTGGTTTTTTGAGTAATAACTAATATCTACTTCAACTAATTTGCTCAAGGCTTTTATTCTTAAATAAATTTCTACCCTTTTTGCAAAAAAAGCAGCATAAATGTTGGTTAAGTAGTCAAAAACTATAATTGCAAAAAGTAACACTAAACCTACATACATTCAACTAACTCAATTCATAGATGAAAATCATAAAAATTGATTAGCCAACTCTTCTTGGCTAGTTAAATTTTTTGTCATTTGAGAAACAACTATTGTCATTGAAGAATATAAAATAGAATCTATTATTGTGTAAAATAAATAACCAGCAAAAGTTCAAGGATTCTTTTTGATTCCCTCACCCATCATTTTAAATGAGTCTATAAACTTTTTAGCAGAAAAGGCTTTGTCACTATTGAATTTCTTCTGTTTCATAATTAACTCCTTAAAAAACAAAACCCTTTATAGGGTTTTGTTTCTAATTTTATTTTTAGAAAATATGAGCACCAGTATAGTTTAAACCAGTACCTATTAAAAGTAATGAAATATTTATAGCAAATAAGCTTAAATGGAATTTTCATGTACCTTTCATTATTGTACCATAACTTGTTCTACCAATTTGTGCAGCTCCAACAACAATTCCAGAAGCTGGAGAAACCATATTTGCCATACCATTAGCATAAGCAAATGCTGTAATACTTCCAGAAACCATATTTGTAGAAGTTGAACCTATAGTTATTGAACTAGCTAAAGGTCCTCAAACCGGGAATACTGCACTTGAGAAACCTGAAGTTGATGGTAAAGCAAATGACATAGGAATAAATAATAAGAAAGTCATAATTATGAATAAGAATGGGTTCATATTACCTATATTAGAATTTTGAATACCGTCAAGCATAAGTGATTGCATACCAGTTTCTTTTAAAAGGTATGTTATTGCTCCAGCTATCGAAATAATAAATGCAACACCTAACATATCTTTTGAACCTGTCATTAAATCTTCAATAAATGATTCTTCGCTTTCTCAATTTAAAATAGTAACTATTAAAGATCCTATCAAAAAGAATCCAGCTACAGGATACATATCACCATGTCCCATACCAGGAACTAACCCAGTTAAAAATGAAATATTTTGATTAACTCAGTTACCTGCAGTTTCCATTGCACTCATGTCAAACAATTCATCTCAAGGGAATAAATAAGCTATCATTATTAAAAACATAAATAAAAATATAATACTTATAGCTGTTCTTTTTTTGGTTAAAGGAACTTCATTAACTTGTTCTTTTAAAAAGAATTGTTTATCTTCTTCTAAAGTTGAAAATGTATATGATAGTTGAAGATTTTTTTTCACCCCTTTTGCATAAAACATAATTCACCCAGAAGTAAATGCAGTTACAAGAACTCAAGCAAATAACCTGAATGCCAAACCATCCATTGGCGCTGGATCATCAGCGTTTGCTGCAGTAGCTGCAGTAAAAATTAGGAAGGGATCGAAAGTAGCCAACATCGGACCAATTCCACCACCCAACAACACTGTAATTAATGCTGTGAACACATCAAATCCAGCAACTAACATTAATGGGATAACTATCATATGGAATCCCAACGCTTCTTCTGCCATTCCATATGCAGATCCACAAAAACTTAAAAATACCACTATAATTGGAATAGCTCAAATTGTTTTGTCTTTAAATTTTCAAGCTATTTTTTGAGTCAAAGCATCAAGTGATTTTGACTTCATAACTATATAAATAAATGCACCAATCGATAGCACAAATACAATTATTTCAACTTTATCTTCAAATCCTTTAAATATAGATACAAATAAATCAATTATTCCTATAGCCTTTATTGCTTCTCCACCAGAAGTCTCTACTCCAGCATAATGCATTATTCAAGAAACCACCATTATCATTGCCAATACAGCAAAAAGTATTGTAAAAGAAGTTGGAATTTTAAATTTAAATTTCCTTTTCGTTTTTAAATTGTCATTTTTCATTTTTAATATTCTCTCATTCTAGTTAATTTTATAATTTAATTTTTTATTACTTTTGTTTTGTTTGTTTATATTTTTATTATTTGTATTTATATATTATTTTATTTTAAAGATAAGTATTAATGTATTTGATAATCAAAAAATCAATAGTTGAAAACTACTTGCGTTTGCCCTTACTGATTTGCTTGATTATTAATCTCATAAAATACTCCTGTGCATTTATCTTTTCCTATTATATATAAAAAAAATAATAAAAACCACATTTAAATGTTATTTTTATTATTTATAAATTATGAATTTTTTTCAGCATCTCTCGCTTCAATATCGGCTTGTTTTTGTTTTATTTTCTTTTTCAATTTTTTAACTTGTTTTTCAGCTCTCTCTTTAAAGCTTCCTGATTTTTCTTCCAAGTATTCTAATTTGATTTTTTTAAATAAAACAGAAGCATATTCTTTATTTATTAAATATAAGGTTCCTGGAAGTATTATTGCTCCACCTAATCAGTTACCGATCAAAGTTGGCAAAGTACTTATCGCTATAAATAAGAACACATGTCAAATTTCAGCATTAGCTGATCCAGCGTGAATTTCTGGGTTAAAAATAAATATGAATAATAACATTCACATAAAGAAAGTGTTTGCAGGTCCATGTTGGAATCCTCCAATAGCAAAATAAGCAATTGGGAAAATCATTAACAATATAACCGCAGCTGAGTTTTTAGTAGTACTTGCTAATGGTAAAGTTGAACAAACCATCATATTACATAAAATTCCAGAAGCTATACCAATACCAACTGTTGCCAGTATTGCAAAACCTGTTATTTTTTCTCCATTAGTCATTTCATGACCAACTAAATACAATTTATGAATACTCATATCATAAACTTTTGTTAAGAAATCTTCATTTCTTCATAAACCACCAGCTGCAGAGAATAGTGCAACAAATATAAATGTACCTGCAAAGTTACCTAAAAGAACCCCAAAGATACCTTTTAAATATAACCTTCTACTTCCACAACCTTTAAATACAGGAATTGTACTAAATACGTGACTTGTAAATAGTCCACCCCCAAGGAATGTAATCATTATGATACATCCAGGGAAAATAAATCCTAAAAGAATTGTTCCAAAAGCTTCAAAACCAGTTCCTTTTAAAGATACCATTGCAATAATACATGCAACGTATCCAAAACCAATAATAACCCCACTCATTATTCCAAGTAAGATTTGTTTTATAAATGTATAGTGTAATTTATGTATTGCAGCTTTAAAACCACCCAACACACCATCAACCATAAATGAGTGTTGAGCGTCTAAAACTCCATAGTCTTGCTCTTTAAGAGCCTTAATTTCATCTTCGATGTTATTGTTTTTATTCATAATTTTTTTAATCTCCTAATTAAATTTAATTATATGTTTTTTCTTTTACTTTATTATTTATCATATCGACAAACTCTTGAAGAGTTACAGTTATTTGTTCTTCAGAACCATATTTTCTATAAGTAACAGTTCCATTTTCTGATTCTTTTTCACCAAGAACTAATTGAAATGGAATTTTTCTTACTTGAGCGTCACGGATTTTATAACTTAATCTTTCATCTCTTAAATCCACTTTTGATCTAATAAGATTTGATTTTAATTCATCTCTAACTTTTTGCGCATATTCTTTTTTCTCTATGCTTACAGGTATAATTTCAACTTGTTGAGGTGTACATCATAAAGGAAGTACTCCTTTTGTTTGTTCTAAAAGAACAGAAATAAATCTTTCATAAGTTCCAACCAAACCTCTATGAATCATAATAGGTCTTTCAGTTGTTCCATTTTCTCCAATATAGCTTATATCGAATTTTTGAGGTAATAAGAAATCTAATTGAATTGTTGAAACTGTAATTTCATGTCCTAAAGCAGTTTTTGCTTGGATATCTAATTTAGGACCATAAAATGCTGCTTCACCAATCATTTTTTCATAATCAATATTTAATTCTTTTAATACACTTTCAAGTTCTGCTTCTGCGTGATTTCACATTTTATCATCATTGAAGTATTTTTCTTTATCTTCTGGATCTCTTAGAGATAAAGATAAGTAGTCAATTTTAATATCAAAAGTTGATAAAACTTCTGTTATTAAATTAAAACATCTTATAAATTCTTCTTTAACTTGATCTGGTCTTACAAAAATATGTGAATCAGTTAGTTCCATAGCTCTAACTCTTTCAAGACCTGTTAAACTTCCTGAAGATTCATATCTATGTTGTAAAGCGTGTTCTGCAAATCTTAATGGTAAATCTCTATAACTTCTTTGTTTATATTTATAAACAGAAATATGGTGAGGACAACTCATTGGTTTTAAAACCATTTCTTCTTTTGGAAGAATCATTGGTGCAAACATATCATCACGATAATGATCTCAGTGTCCTGAAGTTTTATAAAGTTCACTTGTTCCGATTACTGGAGTTTCAATTTGAATAAAGTCATATTCAAACTCTTTTTGCATTAAGTATTTTTTAATTTCTTGTTTCAAGATTGTACCATTTGGCAATCAAATAGGTAACCCTTGACCGATAAGTGGATCTAAATGATATATTTCTAAGTTTTTAGCAATATACTTGTGATCACTTTCTTTTATTTCTTCAATTTTTCTTTTTTTCTCTTCAAGAGCTTTTTCTGACACGGCTGTTAAACCATGTATTTTATAAACGAATTTATCACCCTCTGTTTGGAAAGCAGTTATTTCATTTAATTCTATTTTAAATAAATCTCCTGTATTATTTAGAGTTGCATATCTTGAATAATACTTAACCCCACCCATTGATGCTACAGGGAATTTTATGTATCTTTGTTTATTGGCGTTTATCATATAGTCAATGTATTCTGGTCTAACATTAGCTTTTTTCATCAATTCAGCATAAGTTTCATCTGTGAATGATTGGCCTTGGAAAAGAAATTCTGTTTTTTCAGTTATATATTGGTTTGCTCTAGCTTCAACTTTTTTAATATCTTCTAATGTTAATTTTTCATCAAAATCATAATAAACAAAGAATTCTGTTTTATCAAAACCTTCAGTTTCTGGGTATACACAACCTTCTGGGAACAATTCTTTAATAGCTAAACTTGTTAAAACTTTAGCAGTGTAATTAACTACAGAGTTGTAGTCATCGTGTCTTTCTGTAATTATTTCTAATTTACAATCTCTATCTATTGTAGCTCTACTTGGAACAACTTCTTTTCCATTTATTACTGCTCCAACACATTTTTTACCTAATGAAATTGATATTTCTTGTGCAATTTCTAGAACTGTCTTTTTATCTTGGAAATTAAGTGTATTTCCATCCAATAATGTTATTTTCATATATGTATCCGCCTTTTTATTAAAAATAATAAATATACCAATTTATATTATACCTAATTTTGTTAATTGGCAACAAAAAAACTAAACATAAAATGTTTAGTTTTTTTTATTATTAAGCAACAGTGATTTCTTTAATGTTTTCGTTTCTTACGAATAAAATTCTTTCACCTGATTTTGCTCCTCATGATTTAGCAACTTCTGAGATTGCTTTTTCATCTTCCATGAATGCATCTAAGTTATCTACTTTGTTCATAAAGATTGAGTGCATTGCTCCAAATCCAGTTCATAATTTTTCATTGTCACAAACACCTAAGATTGTAACGTTTGGTCTAAATTTTGAAATAGTTCTTAGTAATTCACCAGTTCTTGAAACAACCACTGCATATTCGTAGTTTCCTGCTAATGTAGTATTAGCTAATTGGTTTGCTATTTCAGCTCTTTTTCCTGAACTTGAGTTTTTAGCTTTTTCTAATTGTTTTGTGTAGTAGTTTTTTTCATAGAATTCAACTTCTGCACGTTTGTTAATTGTTGACATAGTTTCAACAGTAATGAATGGGAAATCTCCGTTTGCTGATTCACCACTTAACATAGTTGCGTCAGCTCCTAATTCAGTTGCGTAGTAAACGTCAGTTACTTCAGCTCTTGTAGGTTGTGGGTTGTCTGTCATTGATTCTAACATTTGTGTTGCAACAATAACTAATTTACCTTGTTCTCTACATTTTCTAATGATTTGTTTTTCTCAGTATGGTACATCATAGTAAGGGATTTCTAATCCTAGATCTCCACGAGCTACCATTATTCCATCTGATGCTGCGATAATTGAATCTATGTTGTCACATCCTACTTGTGATTCAATTTTTGAAATAATTTGGATGTGTTCTGCATTTTTTTCTTTTAAGATTGCTCTAATTTCATTTACATTATCTGCTGAGTTAACAAATGATGCTGCAATGTAATCGATATCGTTTTCAATTCCAAAGTGAATATCATTGTAATCTTTTTCTGCTAAGAATGGTAATGTAAATTCAACACCTGGTAAGTTAACTCTTTTGTTAGTTTTTACTAAGTGAGTGTTGAATGCTTTACACATAACTTTGTATTTTTCAACACTTGTTACGTGCATTGTTAATTTTCCATCATCAACTAAAACTACATCTCCAGCTTTAACGTCTTGTGACATGTCATATGACATTTGCATTTCTGTTGCTGTACATTCTCTTGATGTGAAATCTTCTGGATTAGTATAAACAGTAACTTCTGTACCAGCTTTTACTTCTTGTTTTCCATCTTTCATTTTACCAATTCTAATTTCTGGACCTTTTGTGTCTAGTAAAATTGAAATTGGTTTATTAATTTCTTTTCTTAATGTTTTAACTCATTCAAATCTTTCTCCATGTTCTTGGAAATCAGCGTGTGAAAAGTTTAAACGAATTGTAGTCATTCCTTTATCAAATAATTCTTTGATAGCTTCTTTTGAATGAACACTTGGACCAATAGTTGTAATAACTTTGGTTCTTTTCATTTTTTCATTTGGGTTAAATTTGTTCATATAATTCTCCTTGTTAATAACAAGAGAATTATATCATTTTTATATTTAATTTGCCTTAAATATAATTACAGAAAAAAAAAATAACCACTTATTGTGGTTATTTATTAAACTGTGAAAACTTTAATATCTTCATTTCTTACTATTAAAATTTCTTCACCTTTTTTAGCACCTCAAGATCTTGCGATTTCAGAAAGAACTCCGTTGTCTTCTGAAGCTTTATCTATGCTGTCAACTTTGTTCATAAAGATTGAGTGCATTGCTCCAAAACCAGTTCATAATTCTTCTTTTTCACAAACACCTAAAATTGTAACGTTTGGTCTAAATTTTGAAATAGTTCTTAGTAATTCACCCGTTCTTGAAAGAACTAATGCAAATTCATATTTACCATTTCTTGTTATGTTTGCTAATTCATCAGCAATTTCAGCTCTTTTACCAGTTGAAGAACTTCTTGCAACCTCTAACGCTCTATCATAGTATATTTTTCCGTAGAATCCTAATTCGGCACGTTTATTTATTGTTGCCATTGTTTCTGTAGTAATAAATGGATAAATTCCAGCTGCTGATTCACCACTCAACATAGTTGCGTCAGCTCCTAATTCAGTTGCGTAGTAAACGTCAGTTACTTCAGCTCTTGTAGGTTGTGGGTTGTCTGTCATTGATTCTAACATTTGTGTTGCAACAACAACAACTTTTCCAGCTTTTCTACATTTTCTAATCATTTGTTTTTCTCAATATGGAACTTCATAGTAAGGGATTTCTAATCCTAGATCTCCACGAGCTACCATTATTCCATCTGATGCTTCGATAATTGAATCTATATTGAAAATACCAATTTTTGATTCAATTTTTGAAATAATTTGAACATGTTCTGCATTACATTCTTTTAAGATTGCTCTAATTTCATTTACATTATCTGCTGAGTTAACAAATGATGCTGCAATGTAATCAACTTTCATTTTTGCTCCGAATTTGATATCTTCAATATCTTTTTCCGCTAAGAATGGTAATGAGAAATCTACTCCAGGTAAATTAACTCTTTTGTTTGTTTTAACTGTATGTGTATTGAATGCTTTACAGTTTACTAATCCTGGTTCAACATTTATTACGTTTAAAGTTAATTTTCCATCATCCACTAAAACAGTGTCTCCAGGTTTTAAATCAATACTCATATCGTATGAAACTGTCATTTCAGTTGCTTTACATTCTCTGTTTAAGTATTCATCTTGACTTGTATAAACTCTAACATCAGTACCAGCTTTAATTTCTTGAGCTCCGTCTAAAACTTTACCAATTCTAATTTCTGGTCCTTTTGTATCAAGCATGATTGAGATTGGTTTTTCTAACTCATCTCTTAATTCAATAACTGATTTAATTTTTTCTGCTTGTTCATCTTGTTTACCGTGTGAGAAGTTTAATCTAACTACGTTCATTCCTGATTCAAACAATTTTCTTATATCATCTTTTGAATGAGTACTTGGTCCGATTGTTGTTACTATTTTAGTTCTTTTTATTTTTTTTGCTATTTTACTTGGTTCATAAAATTCTATTTCTTTGTTCATAATTTTTTCTCCTTATTGTTACTAAACTGCTTTGTTGATATTTCTTAATTTTTCATATTCATCAGTTTTATCAACTTTTGGCATATTTAAAGTTGAATCTATATCTCTTGCAACTAATTCATTGTTGCTCATTCCAATATATAATCCACCTTTTCCTGCAATTAATTGCTCAACTGCAAACATACCAGCTTTAACTGCTAAATATCTATCCATACCTGTTGGTTTACCACCTCTTTGTATGTGGCCTAAAATTGTTGCTCTAGTTTCATAACCAGTTTCTTTTTCAATTCTTTTGGCCAATTCATTCACATCATAATTTTTTTCAGCAACAGCAACGATAACACTTCTTTTGTTTTTGTTACGTAATTCTTTAACTTGCTCAACTATTTGATCTTCTGTTAAGAAACTTTCTTTTGTTGAGAAAACTTCTGCACCACTACCTGTAGCACCATATAAAGTTAAATCTCCACAACCATTTCCCATTATTTCAACAACCATACATCTATTATGAGATTGTATAGTGTCTCTTATTTGATCTAGAGATTGAATAACAGTGTTTAAAGCTGTATCAAAACCAATAGTATAGTCAGATGAAACAATATCATTATCAATTGTTCCAGGAAGACCTATACAGTTTATCCCCATTTTTGTAAGTTTCTCAGCTCCCTGATAACTTCCATCTCCACCAATTACAACTAAAGCTTCGATTTCTAAATTTTTTAAATTATCTACAGCTTTTTGTCTAACTGATTCTTCTTTGAATTCAGGTAATCTAGCAGAACCAATTACTGTTCCACCTTTCGAAATGATATCTGATGCAAAGTTAATATCTACTTTTTCAATTCAATTATTAATTAAACCTTTGTATCCATCTTTAACTACATAAGGTTCTATGCCTTTTGAAATAGCAGTTTTGATAACTGAAGCAACAGCTGCGTTCATACCAGGAGCATCACCACCTGATGTTAAAACACCAATTTTTTTAATCATAAAACTTCCTCCATATGTATTGATTATATAACTTTTTTAAAAATCTAATTAATTAATAAAAAAATGATGATTAATTATCATTTTCAATCATCAAGTTTTTCAACATCACAAACTGCAACATAAGGAAGATTTCTCAATCTTTCATCATAGTCCAGTCCATAACCAATTACGAATTCATTTTTAATTGTAAATCCGCTTCAGTCTGCATCCATTTTTACAGTTCTTCCTTCAGGTTTATCTAAAAGAGTTGCTATTTTAACTTCTTTAGCACCTTTAAAAGAAAGGTAGTTTTTAACATAATCTAAAGTTATTCCTGAATCAATAATATCTTCTATTATTAATATGTGTTTATCTTTAATTGATATGTTTAAGTCCAAATTAATTTTTGGCTCACCAGTTGTTTTTGTACCACCTAAATAAGATGAAACAAACATATATTCTGTTTGACACTCATGTTTAAAATACTTAATAAAATTTGCCATAAAAGGTACACAACCTTTTAAAAGACCTATAAGGATTACAGTGTTTTCCTTAACATCTTGACCTTCGTAGTACTTATCAATTTCAGCTGCTAATTGTGCAGTTCTGGTGTCTATTTCTTCCTTAGAAAATAAAATTTCTTTTACTAAAGGATGTTTTTCCATTGATACCTCCACTTTGTATACAAATTAATTATATACTTACTTAATTGAGTTAAGATATGTTTCTAAAATTAATTTGGCAGCCACTTGATCTTTGTTTTCTTTTTGTTTTTTTCTACTTAAATCTGCTGAAATCATAACTTGTTTTGCCATTCTTGTAGTTAAACGTTCATCAACTCTCTCTATTTGATCTTCATTTACTACTTTTTGATCAATCATAACTGTTATAAAGTCTTCAACCATTTCGACTCTATGCCCTGTTGATCCGTCCATATTTTTTGGATAACCAATAATTATTTTTTCAAATCCTTCTTTTTTTAAAAATGAATTTAATTTAATAACACCATCTTCAAAGTTATTTTCTTGAAACCTTATAGTTTCTTTTGGGTTTGAAAAATAACCTTCACTTGTTGCTATACCTACTGTTTTACTTCCCAAATCTAAACCTATATATTTAGCCATTTTTCTTAATTCTCCTACTTAATTTTTCTAATATTATTGGTGCAAAATAATAACTTAATCCAGATATAAACATAGATAATAGAATATCTGTTAAAAAGTGTCTTTGCAGTGCCAATCTAGATATCCCCATAGTTATAACAAGAATACCTACTAATGTTAATATTGTACTTTTTAAAATCAAACCTTTATTTGTTTTTTTAATATTACAAAAATATCCTAAAAATAATAATTGACAAGCAGAAGTTGTATGACCAGATGGGAAACTTGTACTATTTGATGTTCTTTTGAAATTTATTTGAAAAGGAAATTGAAAATTAGCATTTAAACCTAAAACATTTTCTGGTCTATTTCTACCAAAAATGTATTTCATTCCAGTACATATCAATCAAATCATAATCATAAAAATTAAAGTTGTATTTGCCATCTTTACAAGATTATCTATCTCCTCACTTCTTTGTAACAAAATATTTTTAGTACAAATAATTGTTATAACCAATAAAATTAAAGTCAAAAATATGAAGGTTGCGAATTGGTAACCCAAAAAAGATACACCCTCTTTATTTTTAGAAATAAAATATAACAATAAAAATGAGAAAACTATAAAAATTACATAAAAACCAATAAACGTTATTGATTTGATTAAGGTGTTTTTTATAATAAGTCATTTTGACAAATATATTAAACCAACTCAAAATAGAGGTATTAAAAATAAAAATACAGCAAAACCATCTAAAAAATTAAAAAATAAATTATCTTTTAAGCTAGTATCAATAGATTTAGCTATTTTTAAATCATAGAAACTAGATATTAAAAAAACTATAGAAAATAGTGTTAGAGTAAAGATGCTAAAAATAGTTTTCTTTTTATTTACAAACATGTAATCACCTTATTTAATTATAAATAAAAAACGAACCACAAAGTGGTTCGAGTAAAAATTATTTTGTTAAGTTGTAGAATGATTTTAGACCATCGTAAATTGCAGCTTCACCTAATTCAGCTTCAATTTCTAATAATCTGTTGTATTTTGCAATTCTATCAGATCTTGACATTGATCCAGTTTTAATTTGTCCTGTGTTTAAAGCAACTGCTAAGTCAGCGATTGTTGCATCTTCAGTTTCACCTGAACGGTGTGAAGTAACAGCAGTTCATCCAGCTTTTTGAGCCATTTGAATTGTTTCAATTGTTTCTGTTAATGTTCCGATTTGGTTTAATTTAATTAATACTGAGTTTGCAGCTTTTTTCTCAATTCCTTCTGCAGTAATTTTTGGATTTGTTACAAATAAGTCATCTCCAACGATTTGGATTTTGTGTCCCATTGTTTGAACTTGTTTTTGGAATCCATCTCAGTCAGATTCAGCTAATCCATCTTCAATTGAGATAATTGGGTATGTATCAACTAATTTATCTAAGAATGAAACCATTTCATCTGTTGTTAATGCTCATTCTTTTCCTGTTAATTTTTCAATTTTTTTGAAGTGGTATTTTCCATCGATGTATAATTCTGAGTTAGCACAATCCATTGCGATCATGATTCCATCTTTACCAGTTTTGTAACCAGCTTTTTCGATAGCTTCTACTAATAAATCTAAAGCAACTTCTACTGGAGTTTTTGCTTTAAATGCTTCAATAGTTTCTTCTGGGTATGCTCATGCAAAGTTTGGAGCAAATCCACCTTCATCACCAACAGCTGTAATATCTTTTTTATCGTGTAATAAAGATTTTAAAGCTTGGAAAGTTTCTGAAGCTCATCTTAATGATTCGCTGAAAGTTGGTGCACCAACTGGCATAATCATAAATTCTTGGAAGTCGATTGCTGAATCAGCATGTTCTCCACCATTAATAACATTTAACATAGGAACAGGTAATCTTCTTGCGTTTGTTCCTCCGATGTATCTGTATAATGGGATTTCTAATTCACTTGCAGCAGCTTTAGCAACAGCTAATGAAACACCTAAGATTGCGTTTGCTCCTAAGTTTTTTTTGAAATCATCACCATCTAATTTACACATCATAGTATCAATTGCAACTTGATCAGTTACTTCCATACCAATAATTTCGTTAGCGATTTTATCGTTTACGTTTGAAACGGCTTTTAAAACACCTTTTCCGTTGAAACGTCTTTTATCTCCATCTCTTAATTCTAATGCTTCTCTTGAACCAGTTGAAGCTCCTGAAGGAACTTTAGCAGTTCCAAATCCACCAAATTCAGTTGTAACATCAACTTGAACTGTTGGGAATCCACGTGAGTCTAATACTTCACGTGCAACAATGTTAGTTATTTTTGACATATTAAATTCTCCTTATACTTCTATAATAAACTTATTTTTCTATATTATTAAGAATTTTTTTCATATTAAGTTGGAACTTTTTTCAAAAAAAAATTCCATATTGGAATTTTTTTACTAGTGTGGGTCATTTCTATGTTGTTTTCTTTCATTTTCTGAAAGTCATTTTTTTCTCAATCTGATATCTTCAGGAGTAACCTCTACTAGTTCATCTCATTCGATAAATTCTAAAGCTTCTTCAAGAGTGAATTTTCTTGGTGGTGTTAACTTAACTGAGTCATCATTTCCTGATGATCTAGTATTAGTTAATTTTTTACCAGTTGTTGGGTTAACATTTAAGTCGTTATCTCTTGAGTGTAATCCAACGATCATTCCGTCATAAACTTCTGTTTGAGGACCTACGAATAAGATTCCTCTTTCTTCAAGGTTATTTAAAGCGTAAGGAAGTGTAACTCCATTAGCCATTGAAACTAAAGTACCATTTTGTCTTCCTTCAATTTTACCTTTGTATTCTTCATAACCAATACTTGATTTAACCATAACCCCTTCACCACGAGTATCGTTAGTAAATTCTGATTTAAATCCGATTAATCCTCTTGTTGGTATGTGGTAAGTAACTTTATCTCTTACACCATCTGAATCCATGTCAGCCATCATACCTTTTCTTAGGTTTAATTTATTAATAACTGTTCCAGAAAATTCTGTTGGAACGTCAATAATAACTTTTTCCATAGGTTCTAATTTGTTACCTTTTTCATCAACTCTAACAACAACTTCAGGTCTTGAGATTCCTAATTCAAATCCTTCTCTTCTCATTGTTTCAATTAGAACAGATAAGTGAAGTTCACCTCTACCTAAAACTTTAAATCCATCAGCAGATGAATCTGATAAAGGTTCTACTCTTAATCCAACGTTAACTTCTAACTCTTTGTCTAATCTTTCTTTGATATTTCTTGTAGTAACATATTTACCAACTCTACCAGCGAATGGTGAAGTATTAACTAAGAAGTTCATACTCATTGTCGGCTCTTCAATAACAATTGGTGGCAATGCATCAATTTTATCTGGTTCACAAACAGTATCTCCAATTGTTAAGTCACTAATTCCTGAAATAACTACGATTTCTCCAGCTTGAGCTTCTTTTACAGCAACTCTTTTTAGTCCTTCATATATAAATAATCCAGTAATTTTTCCTTTTGTAACTGTTCCATCATTTTTAGAAATAGCAACTTGTTGCCCTTCTTTTAGAACACCTTTAAATAGTCTTCCGATTCCTAATCTTCCAATAAATGAATCATATGCAAGTGATGAAATTTGTAATTGAACTGGTTCTTGAGCTAATTCAATTGGGTAATTTCCTACTTGTTTAATAATTGTTTCAAATAAAGGAACTAAGTTGTCACTTGTTTCTTCCATTGAGTATTGAACAATACCATCACGAGCTGTTCCAAATAATGAAGGGAATTCAATTTGTTCATCATTTGCATCAAGTTCCATAAATAATTCAAGAACTTCATCAACAACTTCTAATGCTCTTTGGTCTTTTTTATCAATTTTGTTAACTAATAAAATTGGTCTTAAACCTAATTCTAAAGCTTTTGATAAAACGAATCTTGTTTGAGGCATTGGTCCTTCTGCAGAGTCAACTAATAAGATAACTGTATCAACAGTTTTCATAATACGTTCAACTTCACTTGAAAAGTCAGCATGGCCAGGAGTATCAACTATGTTGATTTTGTATCCGTTATATTCAATCGCACAGTTTTTTGAGTAGATTGTAATTCCACGTTCTCTTTCTTGATCATTACTATCCATAACTTGTTCTTTAACTTCTTCGTTTGCTCTAAAAACGTTTGATTGACTTAAAAAAGCATCAACTAATGTAGATTTTCCGGCATCAACGTGAGCAATAACTGCTATATTTATTATTTTTTTATCCATGATTTTCTCCTACTTAATAATTTAATAACCTATTGATAATACCAAATATTTAAATGTTATACCAACAAATAAGTTAATTTATTTATTAAAAGAACCACAATATATAAAACAAAGTGGCTCTTTTTAAATATTTACACTTTTCATTTTTGAAATATCTTCAATAATTTGAAAAATTAATTTAAATGCCGTTTTAATCTTTTCTGTACCAACAGAATTGTGAAGATTAATACTTTGATCTTTTAGATATTCAAAGTTGTCCTCAGTTTCTTTATCTATTTTTATTTCAAAAACATAAAATACATAATAAATAAACATTAAACTTGCTATACTTCAAAGCTTTTTTTCAAGATCAACAATTAAGTTATCGTTTCACTTACTTATACTATTTTTTTCACTTTCCAAAATAACTTTTAGATTAGTTTTTGTAAGTTCTTTATATAATTTAAAGTCTTTGTTTATTATTACTATTCCTTCTTCTTTTTTTCTTAATTTGATGTAATTTTCTAATAAAGTTGAAAATAAAGTTGAGTCTTCTGCACAACAAAAAGGATATTTTAAATGTTGTTCCATAAACTCAA
The DNA here is from genome assembly GCF_964019625.1 of Spiroplasma endosymbiont of Diplazon laetatorius. Classification (NCBI taxonomy): domain Bacteria; kingdom Bacillati; phylum Mycoplasmatota; class Mollicutes; order Entomoplasmatales; family Spiroplasmataceae; genus Spiroplasma; species Spiroplasma endosymbiont of Diplazon laetatorius. Next base: position 193,035 of record NZ_OZ026458.1, on the reverse strand, counting down.
CTCCTATTCTTAATTTTTTAAAGTCTTGTAAAAAATTTCTTTACTTTGGTCTGATATTATTTTTGTTTCAGACATTCTTAATTCTTCTTCTTCAATTAAAGGTTTAAATTCTTCAATCACTGTTCCTTGTATTCTTTCTTCTTCTAATATTATGTATTCTCTTAATAGTAAAGAAAAATATATCTTAGTAGAATGATAAATTGCAAAATTATATAAAATAACTTCTGCATCTGTTCCAAACTCAAAAGTATTATCTTCGTCATCTTCTAATATATCTAAAAGATCACTCATTAAATCGTTAACCTTGTAAGTTTCTTTCACAACTAACCCAAAATCATTTATTTCAAATATTCTGTTAATTGTTTTTTTAATATCATTTACAATAGCCAAGTATTTATTTGAAATAGTTAGTGTTTCAAGCTCTTCTATAAAACTGTTGTAATTTAAATCAATAAACTCTTTAAAAGCATATTCATATGGTTTTAAATTATTTATAGTCTCTTTTTTACTATCCAAGAAAAGAACTCTTGTTGATTCATAAATAAATTCATACTCATAGAAACTGTCACAAATAGACATCATTCTTAACAAGCAACTCAAACTATCTCTATCCACTTGAGGTTTTTGTTTAATCTCTATTTCTTCAAATTTATACTCTATAAATTCTCTAAATTTTTCAATATCTTTTGATTCAAACCATTCTTGTTGAATAGCTTTTAAAAATTTGCTTTCTTCTCCAAATATTGAATACAATATAAACATTTCTTTGCTAATTAAATCATTTTGTATAAAACTATAGTCTTCATACTCTTTTATAATCATTAATTTTCACCCACTATGTCATTTAAAAATTCTAAATAACTTATATTTATTGCTAAAACAGCTCATAAATTTATAACCATATCATCTGCTAGGTGCTCTGATTTTGAAAGTAATTCTTTAAAGTATTCAAAATCTCCATCTGGTTTATTAAGTATTTTTTCTTCTAATAACTTTATTTCACTTCACAACTCTTTATTCATACAGTTTTTAAAGAAATCATTTTCTTTAATTCTGTTTTTTTCTAAAGTTTTTAAAACAAACCCTGACACCTCAGAGTCATTTTCAAACCTAGCTTCGTTTGAAAGACCAATAACCATTTTTATAAATTTGGCGTCTTTTACTTTTTCTCCAACTCTTAATCAGTAATCACTTGTAAGAGCATCTAAAGTAACTAATAATTGTCTGAACAAGTTTATTAATATTAAATAATCATTTACACCTTCATTAAGTTGCATTATTACAGAAACTGAGTCTGCACTAGAAACTATTGAAGTTGCTTGTAAATAAAAATTATTATATTTAGTTCTTAGAAATTTAAAAAACTCTTCTCTGTCTGAAAAATAAACTTCAGAAAAGGCCACTAGATTATCACTAAAACTTTTCACAGATAAAAGAAGCTTTTCTTGATTCTCTGAAAAATTTGCTATTAGATTTTGTGATGACTCGAATAAATTATCTCAAACTTTTTTTTGCATAAATATAAACCTCTTTTTCTAAACTATGTCGTATTTATCATAATATTGCTCAACAATTTCTTTAAACATATTGATTTTTTTCATTTCAATAGCTGCTGAAGGATCTGGATTTAAATCCGGATGGAATTGTTTTGCCATTTTTCTATAAATCTTTTTGAATTCATCTGGTTTTGCCATTTTTGATATTCCAAAGTAATTGAATGCATCATTAACTTCATCATTGAATACCATTGTTTTAGTTTTTTCAAAGAAACCATCAAAATCATCTTCATCATCATTTGCAAAGAAATCAGAATATGTTGATGAGTAACTTGATGAATTTGTTTGACCATACTCATTTTGGAAAACAAATGTTTCAACCGTTAAATCAACAACTTGATCTAACATTCTTGATCAGTGATAAGTGAAATCGTCTCCTAAATCAATTATTTCTTCAATTAATAAATGATGTTTATATGGATCAATTTGTTTTTTATCAATAAGCAAGAAAGATTTATCAATAATTCCATTTATAGAATCTATTGCCGTTCTTTGCATAACTTCAAAAACTCTTAATAATGGTTTTTCATTTATACTTTTATTTGCAAAAGTATAGTTGAATACTTTTCAGAATTTTTCAGTTGTATAGTATGCAAATTTACTTAAACTAGCAACTATTAAGGCAGCTTCATAGCTCCCTAGTTTATTTGAAATGCTATTATATGTTTCTTTAAAATAACTTGCCATAGGATAAGAATAAAAATCTTCATTAGTAGAAATTGACTCTATTTTTCAAGAATAATTACCTAATTGATCAGGAAGTTCTTGAATACTTAGTATTTCTTTTATTTCCTTGTTGAAACGTGAGATTTCTGATAAGAGTGTGTCAATAACTCAATGATTGGCTGAGTTCATTGATCTGTTTCAAATAATATTGCTTGATATTCCATCTGAGTAATCAAAAATATTAGATTTCTTTTCACTCTCTTTTTTCATTTTTTTAAACTCTCGTCTTCATCCCATGTTTTTATTTCTCCATATGATTATTATACTTTATAAAACATTTACTTTTAAAATTTCACTTATGTTTTTGTAATTTGGCATATATCTTTCAACATGTCTTCAAAAATCTTTTGAATGATTTTTATGGATTAAATGGCTCAATTCATGAACAACAACATATTCTAATGCTTGTTTTGGAAAGTGGATCAAACGTGTATTTAGAACTATTTTGGATTTTTCAGGGTAACAAACCCCTCATTTTCCCTTCATAACTCTAATTGTTAAATTTTTAAAATCTAACTCCATTATTTTTTTGTATTTTTCTATAACTTCAGTGAAGTATTCAGAGTAGTTTAAAGCTATTTTTTTGTACATTTTTTGCACAGTTTCTTGATCTTCTTCATATTTTTTAAAACTTAATTTATCTTTTAGATCAATTTCTTCTTTAAAATTTACTTTAATTTTTTCATTATTAATTTTTATAAAACCTTCTTCAATTGAATAAACTTTATTTTTTTCCTTATACTCTATTATTCTTTGTATTTTATTCATATTTTTGTAAATTAATTGTTCAATTTCTCAATCATATACTTGATATGGAGCAGATACATATATTTCGGTTTCTTCTAATTTTAGTCTTATGTATTTTTGGTCTCTTAAAGTTAAAAAATAATCAATTTTTTGACCTTTGTAACTTAAGGTTTTATTGATTTTTACTTCCTTTTTTACCTTTTGATTTTCGTTCTTTTTTAGCATTTTTTCTATTTATTCTTTCTTCTTCTGCTTTTTGCATAGCTTCAAATTTTATTCTTTTTTCTTCTGCTATAGTTTCTTTTTTTATTCTTTTTATTTCTTTATCAACTTCATCTGGATTAAATTCTCCAAACTCTATTTTTCCTTCAATAACTTGATTTACCAAACTTCTTTGGTTAGTTTCTCTAACTAAAAAGTCACTATAATCTAATTTCATTTTTCTAACCATGTGAGCTTCAAATATAGAGAATATACCAAAAATAATTAGTATAAGATGCATACATTGTAAAGCTATCATCCAACCACTAAAAGGGTTGAAGTTTTCATTAAGAGACCTTCAAGCTAAATATATAGCATCACCTTGAGTAATACTTGTACCTTCACCTTTTTGGTAAAAAGGTATTGTGAATTTAATACCATATATTATTGCAATCAATAGAACAGATCAAAATATAAAGTTAAAAGCCATGTAACCTCTTTCTCTTCAAAGTCTTTTATTATAAAAAGGTTTAACAATTCCACCCAAAGTTATTAAAAGAGCTAAAAATCAAATTAAGGGAGCAGCTACATTTATTGTTATTGTGGTTGCATTTGTTACGTTACCATCATTCAATATAAGTGCTCATATATATTTAATTAGATTTTCTATTCCTGCATCAAATCCGATTGCTATTGCTAATATTACTGGTGAAACTAATCAAAAAACTATCATAGCTATTCTAAAAATTGACAATAAAACCATAAAAATAACTGACCCAGTTTTAAAGTTTCTGAAGTTCAGTTTTTTTAATTTTTTCTTATCTTTTTTTTCTTTTACTTTTTTCATATTCTCACCTAACAATCTAATTTTATATAAAAAAGAATTTAAACAATATTATGTTTAAATTCTCTAATGTTTATTTTCATCAATATCATTTCTTCTTGAAGTATATTTATAATCTTTTCTTGAAAGACTTGAAGAATGGATACTCTCATAATCACTAGAAGAATTTGCTAGTGGATCTTGAACATTTGAATTTTGTTCTCTTCTTGGAGTGAAGTGAGTTGGTTCATATGGTTCTGGTTGTCTTTGTTGTGGTTGATTTGGTTGATAATATTGAGGTTCTGGTTGTCTTTGTTGTGGTTGTTGATAATATTGTTGTTCTTCAACTGAGTAAGGTATTATTCTATTTTCAGATTTTTCACTATCATCTTTTAATAAATCAGACATATCTAGCCCACTTAAAGCTCCTGTTCTTTCGATTTCATCGATAGCTTCTTCATATGATTTACTCAATCCACTTTTCATATTTAAAATTTTATTTTTCAATTCAGAAACATCTTGAGTTTGTGGTGTATTAATATTTACACTTGAAGAATCATTTTGATTATTTGAAAATTGGTGACCTTCAACAGCTTGTGCTTGTTGAACTTGTTGGACTTGTTGAACACCTGGTTTAATTGAAATATGTATTATTGCTAAAACCAAATCAACTGTTAATAAAGAAAATAAAGGCATGAAATATATCATTTTAATTCCAATATATTCTGCTTTCATAAATGTATGGAATGATAATAAAATTATTACCCCAAAACCAATAACGGCATTAACAACTCCAAATACCTTACCTGGTCTATTTTTTAAACCATTTGCCATAAAACCAGCACCTAAATAAGCAATACCACTTATTAAAATTAATAAAGTTACTATATCAAAACCTTCTGAAGAGAAAGATATTAAATATTTTTGATCAACTGTTTGTGCAACGTTTAATCAGGGTATAACAAAAATAAGACATATTGATATTATAGACATTATTATGAATCTTCAAACCCTAACTCGTCTCATTTTAAACCCACCTTTATATAGATTATATAATTTTATTAACCAAATTAAAACAAAAAAAGGTTTAAATATTTTTATCTAACCATTTTGAAGTGTTTAATAGCACCATCATAAAAGGGTTCAGATATAATTTTAAAACCTGCTTTTTCATATAATTTAACTGCTGTTTCTTGAGCACTTAGGTATATTTTTTCAGCATTTAACTTAGTTGTTGAATATTCAACCAAATAATTAACTAGCTCAGAACCTAAACCTTTACCTCTGAATTCTTTTAAAACAGCTATTCTACCAAGATATCATTCTTGATCTTTTTTAAGTATTCTCGCACAAGCTACTGGTTCATTTTCATAAAAACCTAAAACGTGAAAACTTGATTTATCTAGTTCATCCACTTCTTCTGATAAAGGGTATTTTTGTTCTTCACAAAAAACTTTAACCCTAATTATACTGGCTTGTTCAAAAACTGGGTTACCAGTCGAAAAATCTACTAAAAATTGCATATTAATCATCCAACTTAAGAACAGCAATGAATGCTTCTTGTGGCACTTCAACAGAACCAATGGCTTTCATTCTTTTCTTTCCTTCTTTTTGTTTTTCTAAAAGTTTTTTCTTACGAGAAATATCTCCACCATAACATTTTGCAAGAACATTTTTTCTCATAGCTTTGATTGTTTCACGAGCAATGATTTTACCACCAATTGCAGCTTGAATAGGAACTTCAAAGTTTTGTCTTGGTATTATTTCTTTTAATTTTTCAGTTAAAACTTTCCCTCTACCTTGAGCAAAATCTTTATGGACTATTGTTGATAGAGCATCAACAATATCTCCATTTAATAAAATATCCATTTTTACAAGTTTAGAAACTTTGTAACCTATTAATTCATAGTCGAATGAAGCATAACCTTTTGACATTGATTTTAATTTATTAAAGAAATCAAAAACAATCTCATTTAAAGGCATTTCATATACAAGAGTTCTTCTTGTGTCATCAATATATTCAATATCAATGTAATTTCCTCTTTTATCTTGACATAAACTCATTAAATCACCCAAATATTGATCGGGTGTCATGATTGTCACTTTTACAAATGGTTCTTCAATTGATTTAATTTTTTGAGGATCTGGTAAAAATGCTGGGTTATCAATTTCTATTATTTCATCGTTTGTTTGAGTAACTTTATAAACTACAGAAGGTGCTGTTGCAATTAAAGTTAAGTCATATTCTCTTTCAAGTCTTTCTTGAATAACGTCCATATGCAATAATCCTAAAAATCCACATCTGAAACCAAACCCAAGTGATTGTGAACTTTCTGGTTCATAAACTAAACTAGCATCACTTAGAGATATTTTTTCCAAAGCTTCTTTTAAATCTTTATACCTTGCAGTATCTACTGGATAAATTCCACAGTATACCATTGGATTAAGTTTTTTATAACCAGGCAACGCTTCTTTTGCACTATTTTCTTTTGTTGTTATTGTATCTCCAACTTGTACGTCTCTTACAGTTTTAATAGAAGCTGCAATTCAACCCACTTCACCAGCTTCTAAGCTATTTTTCTTAACTTCAAACGGTGTTTTAACTCCAAGTTCTGTTACTTCGTAAGTTGCTCCTGATTGCATCATTTTAATTGTTTGACCAACCTTTAAAGTTCCATCCATAACCCTTACAGAAACCATAACACCTCTATATTTGTCATAATATGAATCAAATATTAAAGCCTTAAATGGTTTTGAATCATCTGCTTCTAATGGAGAAGGAATGAAGTTTACAATAGCTTCTAATACATCTTCAACATTTAAACCAGTTTTTGCACTAATCATTGGCGCATTTGAACAATCAATTCCAATTACTTTTTCAATTTCTTCTTTAACTCTATCTGGTTCTGCTGCTGGTAGATCAACTTTGTTGATTACTGGCACTATTTCTAAATCATTATCTAAAGCTAAATATACGTTTGCCAAAGTTTGTGCTTCAATCCCTTGACTTGCATCAACAACCAAAAGAGCTCCTTCACAAGCAGCTAAACTTCTTGAAACTTCATAAGTAAAGTCAACGTGACCTGGAGTATCTATTAAGTGGAATATATATTCTTCTCCATCTTTTGCTTTGTATTTTAATTGTACTGAGTTTAATTTTATTGTAATTCCACGTTCTCTTTCGATATCCATTGAATCAAGAAGTTGAGCTTGCATATCTCTTTTTTCAACACTTCCAGTTAATTCTAGGATTCTATCTGCCAAAGTAGATTTACCATGATCAATGTGGGCGATTATACTAAAATTTCTTATTTTTGATTTATCCATAAACAATCGTCTCCACATTTCCTTTAAATATTATAACCAATATTCCTTTGTTATTAGTAAATAAAAACTAGCAATTGCTAGTTTTTATTTTTTAATTTTACATATTCTTCTCAAATATTTGAAACAAACTCATGATCAAAAGGTTTTGTTTTACTTTTAATCATTTTTTTTATTTCATCAACACTTTCTCATACTTTATCTACGATTTCAACAGAATAGTTTCAAGACATTCTATTTCTATTAAATTCTTTTAAATCTAGTATTTTATAACTGTAATCATTGAAAACTTTAAAGTCCAAATCATAGTCTATGTATTTTACTGTACCCTCTTCAAAAATATACGGTGAAGCTAAATTACAATAATAATTAATCCCTCGCTCTTTAAACATACATATTATGTTGTATCAGCCTTCTTTAAAAAAGAATCATATGGCTGGTTCATTTGTTTTTCATTTTCTTCCATTAACTTCTGTAATTAATACTTCTTCGTTAATTAAAATTAAGTAATCATCTGTTTCTTCAAAAATGCTTACTTTTTCTCATGATCTATACAGCTTTCCGCTATGTTTATATGCATGAACAAGAACTAAATCTCCAGTTTTTGATTTCATTCAAAAACCTCCCTTCAGCTGTCCATTTTAGTAATTGATAAATACCACGTCAATATCACATTTAAATTTGTGAATCCGTATACTTTATTATTATATCTCTAAAAAAAACATTAAGTTAATTTAATTTAATCTGGCACACCATGATGGTTGAGAGTAAAAAAGGACTAAAAATATGCTATAATATATAGTAAATATGGTCTTTTATGGGGGTATTAAAAATGGCAAAAGAACTTTACAAAATCTATGATATAAAATTTAATCCTCATGAATTTAAAGAGCAAGCCATAATTATTCTTGAAAAATTTAAACTTTATAATCAGTATTTAAATGATTCTCCTTTTGATACACAATTTTTAAGTATGCAATTATTAAAATATGAGGCAAGACACTCTAATATGATTGAGGGTATAGATACAAACGATATAGAACTATTGGCAGCAAATACACCAATAAGTAAAAAAATATCTAATTATGTAAACGCTTTAAAAATAGCAAATGAAGAACTTTTAAATTCTAAAACATTTACAAAAGACATGGTTTTAAATATTCATAAAAACCTATTTGTAAATATGATGTCAATAGATGCTATAAATGCAAATCCAGGAGTTTGAAGAGTTAAACAAGTTCAAATAGCAAATCATATGCCTCCCCCTCCAATGAGAGTGGATGAATATATGACAGAGTTTATTGGTTGGATTAATGATTCATCACAATTTGAAGGTTGTTCGAACTTATTGGAATCAATTGTAAAAGCAGCAATTACACATGCTTATTTTGAAAAGATTCACCCATTTACAGATGGAAATGGTAGAACAGGAAGAATCCTATTTAACATAGTTTTAAATAGATACAACCTTACTACAAAACCTTATTTTTATATTTCAAAAGCAATATTGCACGAGCAGTTCTTGTATTATCAGGAACTAGCAAAACTTGATGATAGTAATGATTATCAAAAATGAATCAAATTCTTCTTAGATCTTTTAATTTACCAATTAGATGCAAATATAAAAACTTTCCAAGCAGCAAATGATTTGTTTGTTGAAATAAAAAGAGAAATGCTTCAAGAAGAAGAAAGTTCACACAGAGAAGTTAAAAGAGCAATGATGGACTATATGGTTCGTTATCCAATATTTACTTTTTCAAGAGTTTATTTCAAAATAAAACCAGCTTTTGAGCATATAGATGATCCAACTTTTGTTTCTTTATTTGATGAACTTATTCATACATACAATATGAGAAAAATTCCAGAATCAAAAAACTATGAATTTAGTAGAGTTGTTGATTTAATAGTTGGAAAAGATTGATAAAAAAACACATTTAAAATGTGTTTTTTTAATATGCTCTTGCGAAGTAAACCATCATATTAGAATCTTTATTACAGTTAAAACATTTTGATTTAACTTGTTCAATTCCTTCAGGGATACATCTTGAGTTTGTAGCTGTTTTTTGTTTAACATCATTTTCACATGATATTTCTCCACAAAATGGAACTAACACAAATCCTGGAGTTGTTTCAATGATTGCTTTATATTCTTCTAAAGTATCTGCTTTAAAAGTTTTGCTGTTTCTGTTTTCAAGTGCTTTATTGTATAAGTTTTTATCATGTTCGATAATCTCTTTTTGAATGTAGCTTTCAACCTCTTCTAGTTTAACTTGAACTTTATTTCTTAAGTCTCTTCTAGAGATTGTTACAACACCATCTTTTAAATCTCTTGGTCCAACTTCAATTCTAATTGGAACCCCTTTGATTTCGGCTTCAGATATTTTAAATCCAAATGATTTATCAGTTTTATCTAATTCAACTCTGTAATCTGAAGATAATTTAGATTTCAGATCGTTTGACACATTCATAACTTCTTCAGAATCGTTAATTGCAATTATAGATACTTGAATTGGAGCAACCTTACTTGGCAACACTAATCCAAAATCATCTGAATGGGTCATTATTATTGCCCCTATTAATCTAGTTGACGCACCTCAACTTGATGAGTATGCATTTTCTTCTTTTTGTTCTTTGTTTTGAAATTTAATGTTGAATGCTTTTGAGAAGTTATCACCAAAATAATGGCTTGTACCAGACTGTAATGATTGACCATCATACATTAATGATTCAATAGTATAAGTTTCTTGAGCTCCTGCAAATTTTTCTTTTTCAGTTTTTCTTCCAGTAACAACTGGTAAAAGTAAAACTTCATTTGCAATACGGCTATAAACTTCTAATATTTGTAAAGTCATATCTTTAGCTTCTTGTTTTGAAGCATGGAAAGTATGACCTTCTTGTCATAAGAATTCACTACTTCTTAAAAATGGTCTTGTTGTTTTTTCTCATCTCATAACATTAGCTCATTGATTATATCTTATAGGTAAATCTCTGTATGATTTAATTTCTCTAGATAAGAAGTCAGCTATTATAACTTCACTTGTTGGTCTAATAAATAAGTTTTCACCTAATTCTTTATTACCTACTTTTGTAACAGTTGCTAATTCAGGTGCAAAACCTTCTACGTGCTCTTTTTCTGCTAAGAATAATTTTTCAGGAATTAAAAGAGGAAAATAAACATTTTGTACATCTAATTTTTTAAATTCTTGATCTAAGAATTTTTGGATTTGTTCTCAGATTGCAAAACCGTGAGGTTTAAAAATCATTGTACCTTTAACCGGACCATAATCCATTAATCCTGCATTTTTAACTACATCTGTATATCATTGACTAAAATCAACATCTCTAGATGTTATTTTTTCCATTTTATTAGCCATTATCTATTTTCTCTCCTTTTTTGTATCAACATTTCCTGTTTCACCATAAAATACATCGATATCGATGTCATTTGCTTCAACATAAGTTTGGATTCTTTTTAAGTTGGCTTTGTCTTTAATCATTATAAAGTCAATTGCTTCTAAAGGTATAGTTTCATAAACATAAACTATATTTTTAACTTCATCCATTGCTCAATCATTTTTTGAATGTTTAGCAAGAACATTGGGGTCAATTCCTATTACTGTTATTTTTTCAATATCAACTTTTGATTCGCTAGCTCATTTTCAAAAATGAGCTCTTGTAGAACTATCAAATTCTAAACCAACTGAGTTTTCATTTTCTAAGTAAGTTCAAACAACATATTCTTCATCTTTTCTAAGTTTTTGATCTTTAATAAGTCTTATACCGTGTTCTAAAATTAATAAGATATTATTTACATCTGTATAAAAGTATAAATTATTAATTTTTTTTGATTTAACTATACTTAAAACTTTCTTTTGACCTTCTTTTCCACTGAACAGTTTCTTTAAAAAACCTTTCTTTGGTTGATTTTCACTTAAGTCATTTATCATTTCATTTTTTTTCATTAATATCACCTCTTAGTTAGTCTTACACTAATTATTTTATAGGTATTATTCGTATATTCAAATAAAAAACCAAGATTTTAAAATCTTGGTTTTATTTCTTGAATGGCGGATTGAGAGAGACTCGAACTCTCGCGCCAGTTGCCCGGCCTAACACCTTAGCAGGGTGCCCTCTTCACCAACTTGAGTATCAATCCATACACATAATTCATTATAGCAAAAAAAATGCTCTATATAGCAATACATTTACTTAAAAAATAATAAAAAAAGTTCTTAAGAACTTTTTTTATTATTTAATTATTTATTTGGTTTGTCTTTACGTTGTTCTGCTAAGATTTTAATCATACGTGGTTTAATGGCTTCTTGTTCTCCACCGTAAACTACTTGTACGTTATTTCCTCTTATAAGAGCTCCGTTTGCTCCACCTAATGATAAGATTCCATCTTTATCAACTAAAGAAGAGTCTTTAACTGTTAATCTTAAACGACTGGCGCAAGCATCAACGTCTTCAATATTTGATTCTCCACCTAAGAATTCAATTATTTTTCTAGCTTTTTCCATTCTAGCTTCTTCATTTGAATCTTTAGATTTTTCAATTTTTGAACCATCTAAATTTTGTCCTTTTGAAGCTTTGTAATCAGCTTTTGTTGATAATTGAACTTCTGAAGAACCATCTCGACCAGGTACCATTACTTTTCCGTATTTTACTGCAAAGTAGAATGCAAAGAAGTATGCTGGTGCCATAACTAATGCCACTCCTAAAACTGCAAAACATGATTTAGCACTCATTGCTTGATTACCAAAGAAAGGAACTACCCCAAACACTATGTAATCTATAAATCCTCCAGAAACAGTCATTGAAACGTGAGTTTGGAATAGACCCGCTAATAAGAATGATATAGATGCTAGAGGCATATGCACTCCATAGAATAATCAAGGAGCTAAGAATAGGAAAGTATATTCTAAAGGTTCAGTAATACCTGTTAGGAAACAAGTGAATGCAGCTGAGAAGTAAATACCCATTACTGATTTTCTATTTTCTTTAGGTACATTAAGTCACATAGCAACTCCTGCTGCTGGTAAACCTAATAACATAAATCCAAATTTACCTGATTGGAATCTACCAATATTTAAACCAAGAACCTCTAAATCTGTAAAGTTAAGAACTTTTGAGTTAGCAATAACTTTATAAGCCATTGTTTGGTCTCCCATTGATTGTCATAAATCTTGATATCTTGTACTAATTAATCTCATAACACCATCAAAGTCCGTTGTAAAACCTGCATCAGCTAGTAATTCTTTAGCATTATGATTTGAAGATCAAACTTCATAAAATTTATTTTGTAATTCAGGATTATCAATAGCTGCTTGGAAAGCTTCTGCAATTGAACCTCCTGCATTTGTTCATCATAATGGAGCATAGAAAACGTGGTGTAGTCCAAAAGGAACTAATGAACGTTCTATAACTTCATAAATAAATGAATCCAATCCACTTGGTAGTTCTCCAGAGATTCTACCAAATGCTGCAAGTCCAATACCAATATATGGTCATAAGAACATAAATATTAATGATAAAGGAATAACTGCTACGAAAGTAACGATAGGAACTAGTTTAGTTCCTGAAAAGAAACTAATTGCTGAAGGCAATTGAGTATCGTGGAATTTGTTGTAACATTTTGCAGCAATAGCACCAACAAATATACCAGCAAAAACTCCTGTATTTAGTGATGTTACACCAATATTTGATGTAATTAATCCGTTAGGTATGTTATTAATTCATAGTAATGAATATTTAACACTCCCTGCTGCATCTATTAACTCTAAATTTGAGTTAATCAATTTGAATTCTCCATTAGCAATTGATTCTATTGAAGAAGCACTTGCATATTTAGTTATATTTTGTAATCCAAAATTTAATTCATCCCATTTAATTTCATAAATAGGATTTCCATTTGAATCATTCCCAACTAGTGTATATAACTTATATCAACCATCTCTTACATTTGCTGCATTTTCAACATATGCGTAAACACTATCATTACCAACTGATTGTGTATGTAATAAAGCAGCTTGCATACCATTCATAACCAAAAACCCAACAACAGCTGTTAAAGCAGCAATTCCTGAATCTTTTGTATATGCTAAGGCAACCGAAATACAGAACAATACAGGTAAATTACCAAAACACACATCACCCATTTTATTCAAAACACTACCAAAATAATAACCAAAACTAGCGTCAGCTGAGTTGGTTGCTATTGCAGATCCAACACCAAGAAAAACACCAGCTATAGGAAGCAAGGCTATAGGAAGCAAGAATGCCTTACTTAACTTTGAAAGTGTTGGCATTATTCCATGACCAACTCTTTTTCAATAGCCTACGAATCGATTATCTTTTTTTTCTCCAGATTTTGAAGAAATATTTTTCATAAACTCATTTCTCTCTTTCTAGTTTTGAATACTAGAACATCATCATGAAACCAGTGATTGACATTATCAAACCAAATAAAGCAATAAAAACTGGAAAATTTTTTTTAGTAAATTCTCAAACTGTCTGACTTTCACTATTTTTTGAATTGAAGTTTGCGCTGGCTTTTTTACCATTTTTAAAATGAAAAATAAGTCAACTAAAAATTGCCATTATTATCAACCCTAATATAATCAATGACAAACCAATGATTTGATTCTGTTCCATACATATCCTCCACACCTATTATTATAAAGATTTTTTTTTTTTTTTCAAATTATTGGAGAAAATTCCATTTTTTAAAAAAAGATTTTTTATTTGTTAAACCCTTTATCTTTTGAATCTGCTATTTCTATTCATTTTTCTAGGTTCTCATCTGAATCTTCTGATTCAAGTTGCACAAAAATTATATTATTTATATTAGATTGTTTTTCTTTAATGTATTTTGCGATATTGTTTTGACTATTGGATTCTATCTCATCTAATAATTCCTTAATTTTTATATTTAAATCTTTTGTTTTGAATATAAATATAGGAACAAAAAAGTCATTAATATCAACATTTTTAAATGTAAGTGCAAAAATACCTTTTAAATTAGTATTTAAATCTTTTTTATTAATTATTTTTTTATCTTTAAAAATATCTATTAATTTATTTTTAATTGGTCTTTGAAAATTAAATGCTGAAAAAGCACCTCAAAAAGCAAGCGCTAGTCCTATTATTAAAATAAATATTAAAATTATTAAGCCCCATGTTGGTAATAGAAATGTTTTGTCTGATCCATTCACTTTAAGACCTCTTTTCTAAATGAAATGTTTTATATATAAAGGATTGATATCAGTTATTTTTTCTACACCGTTAAAGTGCTCTTTCAAATTGAGAAATGATTTTTCAAATTCAACATTATTATAGTCTTTAATTTCTTCAAAATCTTTAAATTGATTTTTAAATTCATCAAGATATTCAGCTGGTATTAGTTGGTCTTCTATTATATTTGTGCCTTGATCATATACACCCATATAAAATTTATTTCCCTTTGCATCTATTAAACTTATGCATTTTTTATTAGATGCTTGAAAAGCTAAAGAAGAAATTAAAAATACTTCAAAACTATTATTTATTGTTTTCAAAGTTTTGATTATTGTTATTGCGACCCTTACACCAGTATAGCTACCCGGACCTTTAGTTGCATAAAGACATTTTATTTCGTGTATAGTTAAATTATTTTTATTTAAAAATTTTGTTAATTCTTCTAGTGCAATATCACTTATTCTTATTTGATTATCTATAAAAAGAGAATCAACTATTTTATTATCTTTTTCTAGAATAAAGATCAACTTATTGTTACTTGTGTCTAAAAATAAATTCATTTTAGTTATCCTCCAAAATATTAAATACTCTTGTATTTTCATCAATAATTTCAATGTTAACTTTAATTACTTTAAAATAATTTAAATAGTTTATTGATAGATTTTGACTTCATTCAACTATATTAAATGCATCTATCATTTGTTCTAAGTACATTTGTTCATCTTCTTCTAGTGTTAATCTGTAAGCATCTATATGATTTATATTTAAATCTTTTAACTTATATTGATTCATTATTGTAAATGTTGGTGAAGTTACATTATCTTCTAACCCTATTTTATTCAATAGATTTTTTGAAAAAGTTGTTTTGCCAGCACCCATTTGTCCATCAAGTATAAAACAGACATTTTTGCTAACTTTACTTTTTAAATATTCACTAACTTGACTAAGTTCTTGTAAATTTTTAATTTCAAATCTCATTTGGCATTACCCCTTTTCACTTATGTATATATGATATAATGATTTTGCATTATTTTGGAGGCAATTATGGTTAAAGATATTTTAATAATAGGCTGCGGAGCAGCTGGTATGTATGCTTGAAAAATGGCAGCGGATTTAAAATTAACTGGAGATGTAGTTGAAGCTAGAGAAACTTATGGTGGACAAGTTAGTACATACTACCCAGAAAAATTTATTTATAATTTTCCTGCTATTCCAAAAATACAAGGTCAAGAAGCAATGGATAAGATGTTTGATTTAATAAAAAAAGATGATGAAAACATTTCATTAATTTATAATACATATGTTTTAGAAATAAAAAGAATTGAACCCGAAGATGAAAAACACATAAACTGATTTGAAGTTAAATTTTCAAATAAAGAAGTTGTTAAATATAGAAGAATATTATTCTCAGATGGTATTGGCTTATTCAAACCAATACAATTAGTTGATAAATTATATGATAATATTTTTTACTCAGTTACAAATATGAAAAGTTTTAAAGATCAAGACGTTTTAATTTTTGGAGGAGGAGACTCTTCATTAGATTGAGCAAATGAATTAAATGGAATTGCAAAATCAGTTTCTATAATTCACAGAAGAGAAGAATTTAGAGCAAAACCAGCTTCAATTGAACAAGCTAAAAACAACAATGTTAGATTTTTAACTCCTTATAACTTTGTAGAAATTTCTCAAGAAGATGGCGATGTTGCTAAAAAATTAAAAATCGTTGGAATTGAAACAAACGAGGAAATGGAATTAGATTTTGATTCTGTAATAGTTCAATTTGGTTCAACAATAGAAAAAGAAAAATTTGAAAATTTAGATTTAAAAATTAATAAACTTAATAGATTCGAAGTAGATCACACTATGGAAACTTCAGTTAAAGGTATTTATGCTTCAGGAGATTGTTGTTTCTATGAAACAAAAATTAGAAATTTAGTTTCAAGTGTTTATGAATCAATGCAAGCAATTGTTAACATAGAGAAAATAATAAAAGATAGAAAAGTAGTTAATAACGGTTGATAAAAAACTCTTATTGATTGCTTTTTTTGTTTAAATAAATAATAATCTTATTGATTGAATTGAAGGGAATATTATGAATAAAAAGATTAAAATAACAATTTGATATGTTTTTTTTATTTATTTTTTTGGATTTTTAATATTGAGTGCTGTTATGGCTCAATTGGATCCAGCACCAAGATACCATGTATTTGGAGCAACTAATAAGGTTTTTGCTGATATGGCTTTTTGAACAACTCAAACCAATTGAATGTTCTTTATATTTTTCATATTTGTTGCGTTAGATGGTAAATGAGGTTTATGAAAACCAGGAAAAGTAGCTTGAATTAATTTTCTAGCTTATTTTACTTTAACTATGGCTTTGTTTTGATCAGGTCTTTCAGCAACTTTATCAAATCAAAATATTGATACAAACCCATTAGTTTCTTATGCAAATGTTTACAACACATTTATAAAGTGATTTATAACAGTTACAACACATTTATTTACATACATTATCGCAATAACTTATTACATAGTTGCGGTGAGAAAAGAAAAAATAGATATTAGAAGTTGATATAAAAAGGACTTACTAATTGGGTGAATTTATCCTATATTTTATTTATGCTTTGTAACAATCAGAATGTTAATAATGTTCAAAATTGGATCAGAACACTATATGCAAAATATAAGCGATAAAGAAAACCAATGACTTATTGAAAATAACTATGAGTGAGTCAAAGAATTAGGTATTGGAGTTTTGGCTACGCCTTATTTTTTCTTTAATCCATTAGTAGAAATAAACGGTTTAGAGTTAATGATATTTGGAACGATTGGTTGTTTGCTGCTGATAACTTGTTGTCAGTATCTAATGATTTTGTTAAATAACTGACTTACAAAAGAAAAGATAGTTAATCAAAAAGAAAAAGAAGAAATACCAAGCTTAGTTTTAGAGCAAAAAATAGTAAGCATAGTTAAAATGTCAATAAATTTAGTTTTTATAGGTTTAATTCTTTATAAAATGACTTCGTTTGAAAATTATAATTTCGCAAACAAAATACCTGCATTATATTATTTTGTTTATCCCGCTTTATACATATTTGCTTTTACAACAAATATAATGTCAATAGTTTATACTTCGCTAAGATTGACTGGAAGGTATAAAAATCCTTCAATGGAATTTCTAACATCTTTATTTTCAGGATTTTTCTTATTACACTTTTATGCTTTGCCATCTTTAATCCTCATACCAGTAACACTTGAAAGAATTTATAAAGATAAAAAAATACCTTCTATTTAATAGAAGGTATTTTTTTATCTTATTTTTCAATTAATGATGGTTGTGTCATTTCTTCAGGAATTTCTACTCCTAAGATTTCACAAATTGTAGGTGCTACATCTGCGATAGCAGCATCTTTTGATCTCATTTTAATTGATTTGTCAGTAATAATGATTGGTACTGGTTGACTTGTATGTTTCTTGTTTGGTCCACCTTCTTGATCAATCATAACTTCAGCATTACCGTGGTCTGCTGTAATAATCATTGTAGCTCCGTGAGCTTCACAAGCTTCATAAACCCTTTTTAATTGTTCATCTAAAGTTTTTACACCTTTAATTGCAGCCTCTAAAACTCCTGTATGCCCAACCATGTCACAGTTTGCATAGTTTAAAACAATTAAATCAAACTCTTCTGAAGCAATTCTTTCAACTAATTTATCTGTAATTTCAACAGCTGACATTTCTGGTTTTAAGTCATATGTAGCAACTTTGGGTGAAGATATTAGATCAATTGCTGCACCATCAAGTTTAATTTCTTCTGGAGTTGCAAGACCATTTTTAAAGTAATCTTTTCCACCATCAAAGAAGAAAGTAACATGAGCAATTTTTTCAGTTTCAGCAATTCTTAATTGTTTGTAACCTTTTTTACTTAATCATTCTCCTAAACCATTTACAACTTCGATTGCTTTAAATGCAATGTGGTTTGATTTAACAGAATCTGAATATTCCATCATACATAGGAAATAAATTTTATCTCCTAGGAATGTTAAACCATTAAATGATTCATCGCTTCATGCTGCATAGTCATTATTTGTAAATGTACTTGCCATTTGAATAGCTCTATCTGGTCTAAAGTTTGCAAATACTACTGTATCATTTTCTTTAATATAACCATTTTCACAACTTGAGTTATAAGCAGGTAGAATTCCTTCGTCATCTTTTCCTAAATCATATTGTGATTGAATGTAAGCTGCTGGATCTGTAAATGAGTTTTCACAGTTTCTGTTAACCATTGATTTGTAACCTTCAGCAACTCTTTCCATTCTTTTATCTCTATCCATTGAGAAGAATCTTCCTGAAATTGATCCTACTTGACCAACTCCATATTTTGCAAATAATTCATTTAATTCTTTTAAATAATTTAATGCAACAGTTGGTTTTGTATCTCTTCCATCAGTAAATAAATGTAAGTAAATTTCTTTAACTCCAGCTTTTGCTGCTGCTTCAAATGTTGCAAACATATGTTTCATATGTGAGTGAACACCACCATCTGAGAATAATCCCATTATGTGGAAAGCACTATTTTTATCTAAAGAATTTTTAATTGCTTTTTGAATTTCTTCATTTGAATCAAATTTGTTATCAGAAATAGCTTTGTTTATTAATGATAATGATTCATATTTAATTCTTCCAGCTCCTAAATGGATATGCCCAACTTCTGAGTTTCCCATTTGTCCTTCTGGCAATCCCACTCATTCACCACTTGCGTGTGAAGGAGCTCATGGATATTCTTTTTTAAGACTTTCAACAAATTCCATATTAGCTTCAAGAACAGCATTTCCTTTTCCAGGTTCTGCTAGTCCTCAACCATCTAATATAGCCAATACTACTGGTTTTTTAGTTTTCATATTTATTCTCCTAATATATATTTATAAATTGCTTTAGCAACAGCGCCTTCTAAATTTGTATATTCAGAAACTTCTTTTGCTTTTGCTTTAATTTCATCATGAGAATTAGCTGGAGCTATTGATAATCCTGCGTATTCAAACATAGGAACATCATTTGCACCATCACCCATAGCTAAAATTTCTTCTTTATCAATTGAGAATTTCTTTGATAAAAATTCTAGAGCATATTTTTTATTTATACCCTTTTTAGTAACTTCTCCAGTTGAAGATCCTTCTGTTCAAGAAACTTCAAGACCTAATTCTCTAAGTTTATTTACAAATTTTGTATTTGTATTCATTGTTAGAATTTTGTGACAATCCAACATTTCCATGTCTGGAGTAAAAATTACTGGTTCATAATCAAAGAAGTTTGTTTCGTGCTTTAATACTTTTGCTTCTGACACAGGTTTATTTATATAACTTAATGTGTCATCAACTGTATATGCTCATAGTTCAACATCTTTGAAATCTTCATCACTGTTTAAAAGCTCAAAAGCCTTTAAAGCAGTTTCTTTATCAATTGGATTAGCATCAATAGCTTTTTTACTTTTTAAATCGCAAATTAAAGCTCCATTGAATGCTGCAAAAATTGCTCCATCATTTGAAAAATCAAATAATTCAAGTCTATTCAATTTTGTATGAATAGGTCTTCCTGTTACGAAGACAACTTTTGTTCCTTTTTTGATTGCTTGATTGATAGGTTCGACATTTTCCATTACTATATCATCTAATGATTTGAAAGTGGTTCCATCCATATCTAAAGCTAAAATCTTATAACTCATTTTTTAAATAATTAACCTTTGTAGTTAACTAATCCTAAGTATGAATCTTCGATTAATGATGCTCCACCAACAAGTGCTCCATCAATATCAGCTTGATCTAAAATATCTTTAATGTTTTCTGGTTTAACACTTCCACCATATTGGATTAATATTTCATTTGCTACTTGTTCATTATAGATACCTTTTATAATATCTCTAATTTCTTTACATACATTTTGTGCAATTTCAGGAGTTGCAACTTTACCTGTTCCGATTGCTCAGATTGGTTCATATGCAATAACTACTTTTTTTGCATCTTCTGCAGAAATTCCTGCAAAATCTTTTGTAATTTGAGCTTTAACTCATTCAATTGTTTTTCCAGCTTCGTATGTTTCTAAGCTTTCTCCACAACATAAAATTGGTGTGATGTTTGATGCTAATAAAGATTTAGCTTTATTATTAATCATTTCATCAGTTTCTCCAAAGATATCTCTTCTTTCTGAGTGACCAATTACAGCGTATTTAACGTTTAAATCTTGTAACATTGGAACTGATATTTCACCAGTAAATGCTCCTTCTTTTTCAAAATAACAGTTTTGTGCTGAAATAACTATGTTTTTAGCAACTTTCTGAACGTCACTTAACATAATTGAAGGTACAGCAATACCAGCGATAATGTTTTCATCTGCTTTTACTTTTGAATCTACTGATTTAATAAATTCAATAGCTTCTGAGTTTGTTTTGAACATTTTTCAGTTCCCTACAATAATTTGTTTTCTCATGTTTATATACTCCTTTAGTGTTTTACTATTTGATTTTACACCATATTACAATGTAGAGAAATCTTTAAAATAAAAAAAGCAACAAAATATTTTTTTGTTGCAAAAATTAGCTTATGTAATTTATTTTGATTTTTAAACAATAGATTTTGCTCCACTATTTATTTTATGTACTGTCTTTTGAGGCAGCATAAAGTGAGCATTTCAATTTTTTGTTTTATCATAAAAAGTTAGTGTACATTTATTTCAAACAATTATTATGTCATCATCTAAATCGGCAGGTCCACCCTCTTTGGTTCATTTTTTTAGACCCGTATTAACATTGTTTTCTCAAGTGATTTTATTTTCTTGTAATTTAAATGTGAATTTTTCATTATTAAAAAATAAATCATATCCATTCTCAAGATCTTTACCTTTTAATTGGTATACCGCTGTTCCGTTATCAGAAAAACCAGCAATCTTATCATATGGAGAGAAAGTTAAATTACCATTTTCTGATAATTCTATTTTTTCACTTCCATAAGAACCACCTTTTCAAGTTCATATATCTGTGTCGTATGCTCAATTAGAAGTCATTGAGCGAGCAATTGCAAACTTTGCATACTCCTTATTTGTATTTGATTTTGAATTCTTTATTTTTTCTTGTGTTTGATAAAGATTTACAACCCTTTGCGCATAACCTTCTGTTCCATACTCATTTGCAGTTCAAGGATTTATTAAATGACTAAATTTACTATTTTTTCAATCAAGAACCTTATTATTTGGCTGTAGTTTTTGAAGTTCTTTAGCTGCCTCAACACTTTGTAATTCTTCTAAATTATATGGAGTGAATTTTCCATTTTCATTTTTTAGAGGTGTGAAACCTTTTTCTTTATCTCATTCACAAAATGAGTATCAAGATGATTGGAAAGGACCACCAAAAGGATTATCTTGTACAGATGCAGAAACATATCAAAGGTTTTCACCCATCCTTACAACATTGGGTACTTCAACACCAATATTTCTAACGAAAAGTTCGTTTACTTTTTCTATTTTTGGTTTATTTATATTTTCTTTTTTATTTCCAAAGTGATTTATTTTTCAAAATTCTAACCTGTTGTTTGCAGATATTGCAAAATACACACCATCATCAGTTTCAAAAACAGCTGTATCTCTTCAATTCATTGTTCCATCTTTATTTAGACACTCTTTAGAAAGTACTCCTGAAGTATAAAAATCTTGACCTAAACCATGTGAAACAAAATATGCAATACCACTTTCATCTGTGGTTTTGTCATTTGAATAACTACTTGATCTTCCTATAGTTTCTGAACTACCTTGATTCAAAATAACTGATGGCTGCATAGATAATACAAAAACAACATCTCCAGGCTCGAAGAATTTACCTTCTGTATCCACTCAAACAGAACCACCTAAAGCTGATGTTTGACCTTTTCCATTTAAAGTATTAAATTGTTCTCCTTGTTTAATTCTGTACTTACCTTGTGTTCATTTGTTTAAATCTGGTGATGTCATTTCTATTCAACCAGAAGGAAAACCTTTATTGTCTCTAAACAACATTCAACTATAGAATAGTTGTTGCTCTTCATCTCACAATATCGAACAAGAGTCGTTTGCAAATGCATCCGAGTTTCCACGAACAGAGTTGTATGGACTATATCAATTAACGGGACGATCGAAATGATCTCCTTCCGGCATTGTTTTTTGACAAGAAACAACACTTAACGGTGACACTGCAACAACAGAAATCGCAGAAAGACTTAGACCCATTTTAAGTAAGGTTTTTGAACCTAAAATAAAATTTTTCATATTACTATAATTCTCCTATTATTATTTTTATTACATAATTCAAACTAAATATTATTGAAATGATTAAAATTATTTCAATAACTTAGCAGCTTCTCCATCAATAACTACTGTTACATCTTTATGATTTAAAAGAACAGAACAAGGTCATTCGCTTGAGATTGGACCTTCTACTAAGTTTTTAACTGCTTCCGCTTTAGATTCTCCAGTTGCAATTAAAACTATTTTTTTTGCGTTCATAATTGATTTCAAACCCATAGATATAGCTTGAGTTGGAACATCACTTTCATTTTCAAAAAATCTTGAATTTGCCTCAATTGTAGATTTTGTTAAATTAACTATTGAAGTTAGACCTTCAAAATCACTTCCTGGTTCATTGAAACCAACGTGTCCATTTATACCAAGACCTAGAAGTTGTAAATCTATTCCTCCGTGTTGAGCAATTAAATTATCATATTTATTTGCTTCTTCGTTTGTTTCAATCATACCGCTAGGTACAAAAGTGTTTTCTTTATTTATATTTATGTGATCAAATAATTTATCATTCATAAAATATCTATATGATTGATTATGTGATGCTTCTAAACCTTTATATTCATCTAGGTTAAAAGTTTTAACTTCACTTCAATCTATATTCTGTTCTTTTGTTTTTGAAATAATGTTTTCATAAGTTGTTATTGGAGAGCTTCCTGTAGCTAACCCTAGAACTACTTTATTGTTTTCTTTAACTTCATTTAAAATCAAATCACTTACTATTTTTCCTGCTTCATTGTTATCTTTTACTCTTATAATTTTCATATTTTTTTTCCTCATCTATCTATATATTAACTAATTTTTGAAATTAATTTATTTCAAAAATCAAAATAATTGTATAACTCTTCTGTTGATTCTAATCTTAGGTTTAATCTTGGTATCATCCTTTGTATTAAAACAAAAGTCAGTAATCTATTTTTACCTCTAAATAAATATTTATTTTTAGAGGTTACTATAACAACTCCAAACGTCTCAATATAAGCTTCCTGTATTGAGTCATTTTTAATTATCTTTTTAACTTTTTGATTATTATCAGTTAAATATATATTTTGATTAGAAAAATAGCAGTCGTATTTTCCAACAAGTTTTATTTTTTTTTCATGATTTTCAGGTTTATAGTCGTGAATATTTACATTTGTTTGTATTAAATTTATTCTTTCTCTTTTACCTAATTCAAATTTAACAGGAAGTTGTTTTAGAGGCCTTCAAGAGTTAAAAACTAACTCTTCTAAATCCCTTATAAACCTTTCCTCTTTAGAGTTAAGTGTAAGATTAAGTTTTTTAATATTTTTATTAAGTTTAATTATAAAGTTTTCTGATAATTTAAAATTTAAATTAATTCATCTTCATAGAATTCAATATTTGAAATAGGTAAAAGTATTTTTATCATTTACCCTTTTTTCAACTTTCCTAATATATCATTTACTTTTTCTTGAAAGATTGTGTTCATCAAAGTACCTAACAAAACTTGATCTTTTAAGGTAGTAGTTAACATCCCCATTTAATCTTAAAAACATTAACTCACCACCTTTTTAAAATTTCCATTTAAATTCAAAATTATGAAATTTTTTTTCAATAATTTAATCATAGTTGTTTAATTCATATATTATTATAATGTAAAAACACAAAGGAGCAAAATAAATGAAAACTATAGTAATAGGGACAAATCATGCTGGTACAACAGCTGTAAGAACCCTAAGAAGATTAGATCCAAACATGGAAATAACAACTTATGATCAAAATGATAACATTTCATTTTTAGGTTGTGGAATAGCATTATGAGTTGCTGGAGAAGTTAAAGATCCAAACGGATTATTCTATGCTTCACCAGAAATTCTTGCTGGAGAAAATATCAATGTAAAAATGGAGCACCAATGAATTGGGATTGATGCTGACAAAAAAACTGTTAGAGTTAAAAACATGAAAACAGGTGAAGAGTTTGATGATAATTTCGACAAATTAGTTATTGCTTCAGGAACTTGACCGATTTTCCCACCAATAGAAGGAATAAATTTAGAAGGTGTTCAAATTTGTAAAAATTTCCACCATGCCAAAGTTATTAAAGCTGCAAATGAAAACCCAGCAATCAAAAAAATTGCTGTAGTTGGAGCTGGATATATTGGTGTTGAATTGGTAGATGCTTTTGTAAGAAACGGAAAAGAAGTTTCATTAGTTGATATTGCTGATAGAATTATGCCAGTTTACTACGATAGTGAATTTACTGGTTTAGTTGAAGAGACAATGAGAGAAAAAGGAGTTAACTTAGCACTTGGACAAAAAGTTGTTAAATTTGAAGGACAAGATGGTAAGGTAACTAAAGTTATTACAGATAAAAGTGAAATTGATGTAGATTACGTTGTATTCTCAGTCGGAGTTACTCCTCAAACAACTCTATTAAAAGGAGTTATTGATCTTGATGAAAGAGGAGCAATTAAAACAAATGAATTTATGCAAACTTCAAATCAAGACATTTATGCAGTTGGAGATTGTGCACAAGTTTATAACTGTTCAATGAAAAAAGATACACAAATCGCTTTAGCAACTACAGCTGTTAGAACAGGTATCTTAGCTGCAGCAAATATTGTTAAAGGTAATGAATTACAAAGTCCAGGATTTACTGGAGCAAATGGTATCGAAGTATTTGGTTGAAAAATGGCTTCAGTTGGTATTTAAATGGAAGCATGTAAACGTTTTGGAATTGATGCTGAAGAAGTTATGTTTAAAGATTCAGATAGACCAGAATTTATGTCAACATATAAAGATGTTTGATTAAAAGTTATTTGAGAAAAAGAATCAAGAAGAATTATTGGAGCACAAGTTGCATCAGTAAATAACCATACAGAAGTAATGTATATGTTTGCTTTAGGTATTCAAAAAGGATTAACAATTGATGAATTACCATTAGTTGATATCTTCTTCTTGCCTCACTTTAACAAACCATACAACTTTATTACATTGGCTAGTTTAGAAGTTTTAGGGTTAAATTACTTTAAAAAATAGTTAAAAAAACGGAACAAAAGTTCCATTTTTTTTATTTTAATCCTGTAACTAAACCATTTTCTAAATCTATATCTTTTGAGTTAGGTTCTTTGTTTAATCCAGGCATACTCATAACATTATTTGTATATGCCAATATAAAATTAGCTCCTGTGTTAACGTTAACATCTTTTATTATCATTTCGTAATTCTCTTCTTTTGAATCATTTCCATCGATTGAGTTTGAAGATTTAACCATACATATTGGTAATTTTGCATATTGTGTTTTTTTGATAGACTCTATTTTTTCTTTTGCTTTATCGCTAATTTTAAATTCTTCTAAGTAATAGAAATTTTTAACTAATTTTTCAATTTTATTTTCTATTTCATCATTTGGGTTTATTAACTTTTTAAAATCTTGTTTTTGTTCGCATAATTCAGAAACTCTTTGAGCTAATTTTTCAGCTCCAACAGCACCTTTTATATATGCT
This sequence comes from Spiroplasma endosymbiont of Diplazon laetatorius, assembly GCF_964019625.1. NCBI lineage: Bacteria > Bacillati > Mycoplasmatota > Mollicutes > Entomoplasmatales > Spiroplasmataceae > Spiroplasma > Spiroplasma endosymbiont of Diplazon laetatorius. The sequence continues at coordinate 166,633 of NZ_OZ026458.1, read as the reverse complement.
TCATTCATTTCTCAAACATAATTATTTTCATCTAATCAATTTTTTAGTGTATTAAGTTGTTCTTCATCATCACCTTCTATGAAGTTGATTGCAACTATTAAGTTTAAGTTATATTGTTTAACATGTTTTAGGTGTTTATTTAAGTGATCAAAATTATTATTGAAATCATTGTGTAAATTTAAAGCTCTTAAAGTAACAACCATTACAGTACAATCTGGGATTAGGTCATTGTCTTGGTTAACTACGTTCATGTATTTTTCAAATCCTAAGTCACTTCCAAAACCAGATTCAACTATACAATAATCTCCTAAGCTTAAACCTAAATTTGTTGAAATAATCGAGTTAGTTCCTGTTGCTATGTTTGCAAAAGGACCACAATGTATTAAAGTTGGTGTATCATATTTTGTTAAAACCAGATTTGGTTTGATGGCATTTTTTAATAATGCCATTAAAGAACCAGTTATATTTAATTCTTTTAAATATATTTCTTTTCCATCATTATTGTAAGCAATCAATGAATTATCTAATCTATTTCTTAAGTCCTCTAAGTTTTTTGACAAACTTAGAATTGTCATCATATTACTTGCTGCTGTAATTGTAAATTCTTCTGTTCTGCTAATTTTACTACTAATTTTAATCTCAACTTTTCTTAATGCTCTGTCATTTAAATCTAAACATCTCTTTCAAATAACTTTATTTGGATCTATTTTTAAATTAGTATTTCAATATATTTCTGAATCTATTTGAGCAGAAATTAAATTATTCGCTGTTGTGATTGCATGAAAATCTCCTGTAAAGTGTAAGTTAATTTCATCCATTGGTATTACTTCACTTTCGCCACCACCAGTTGCTGTACCTTTTCTTCCAAACACAGGACCCAAACTTGGTTCTCTTAAAGCAAGAATTGCTTTTTTACCTATGTAATTTAGACCATCTGCAAGTCCAATCGCAGTTGTTGTTTTACCCTCTCCAGCTGGAGTTGGGTTTATTGAAGTCATTAAAATTAGTTTGCCCTTATTATTATTTAAATATTTTTCATAATTGATTTTAGCTATATTTTTCCCATAAAACTCATAATCATTTTCATTAATTTTTAGCATATCTAATGCTTTTAATATTTTTTCCATTATAATCACCTTTAGAATATCTTTTCTAGAGAGGATTTAAATCATGAACAATATTATTGATGGAAAACAATATGCTCAAGACCTAAATACTAGCCTCAAAAATAGTATAGAGCAATTAGAGGGAAAAAGAAAACCTAAATTAGTTATTATACAAGTTGGTGATAATCCAGCAAGTAATAAATATATTAAGAACAAGTTAAATGCTTGTAATAAGGTTGGCATAATTGGTGAACTTATAAAATTTGAAGAAGATATAAAACAAAATAACTTAAAAGAAGAAATAATAAAAATAAATAGCGATCAAAGTGTAGATGGAATAATTGTTCAATTACCTTTGCCAAAAAATATTGATGAAAAAGAAATTACAGATTTAATTTCACCAAATAAAGATGCAGATGGTTTCAGTCCTGTAACTTTAGGAAATGTTATGTTAAATAATTCAAACATTTATCCTGCAACACCTTTTGGAATAGTTAAACTTTTGGATTGAAAAGAAGTTAATTTGGTTGGTGCAAATGTTGTTATAGTAGGAAGAAGTAACATAGTTGGTAAACCTTTAGCTAATATGTTAATAAACAGATCAGCTACAGTGACAATATGTAATACAAAAACTAAAAACATTAGCGATATTTGTAGCAAAGCAGACATCTTGGTTAGTGCAGCTGGAGTTGCAAATTTAATAACAAAAGATTTTGTAAACCCCAACATGACTGTAATTGATGTTGGGGCAAACTTCGTTGATGGAAAATATTGTGGTGATGTTAAATTTGATGAAGTATCTAATATTGTAAAATTTATTACACCAGTTCCTGGTGGAGTTGGTCCAATGACTATAGCTTGTTTATTAGAGAATACATTTAATTTATATAAAGAAAAAGAGAACTTTTAGTTCTCTTTTTTATTTTTTAAACATAAATTTACCAACAATAAGACAGTGGCTATAAAAACAAATATACCCATTAATATAATTAAACCAATTAAAGATGTTTTTGTTAATAAAATAGTTGTGAAGAATGCCCCCGCTATGATTAAAGAAAAGAATGCGTTCCCCATAACATGATCTATTATCATAGCCAAAGAAAATTCTTCTGGTTGAACCATATCTCTAAATCTTTGTGCTTTTGTTTTTTCTATTAATGAATATGATGCTCCAAAAATAAACATCATTATGGTTAGCAATGAGTAATAAACTATATTTACAGATTCATAATTAATAAATAAATTAGTAGTTAAAAATCCTATGAATAAAATAACTGGAAGTATTGTTGTTAGCATAGCTATTCTATTTACATTTTTATTTTTGAACTTAATATTACTAAAAATTGCCTGTGCCAGATATTTTAATACAAATCCACCAACTAAAAACATCAGTATCATCATTTCATTTTCTTTTCACTTTATTTGAATACCTTTATTTGTAAAACAAATAAAGTAGAACAGCACAAGTGATCAATCTAAAAACTTAAAGAATCCTATGAAATAGTTTTGAACAAAAATCTCTGTAAAAAATTTCTTATTAGATTTTAGTGTTGTGAAAGTTCCTTTTTTAATGTCTAAAACATTTCCCTCAGACATTATATTTTTATTGAAAGAAACCAAACACACAACCGTAATTGAAATTATCATAAATAAAATTAGAGATGCAACATCATTTACAAAATAACTTAAAACAAAAGGTACTGGTAATAATAGAAATCCAAATATAGAATTATATTTTGAAGTTTTATTTTTTAAGTTATTTCTTTTTTCAAAACTTTTGATAGCCTCAATATTTATTGGTAAAAAACCAGCGATAAATACACCAAACAGAATTAAACCAACAAATAAAAATGGAATTGTTATTGTTAATTTAGTTGTTGCAAAAGAACTGAATGTAAAAATAATTGCAAAAAGTATACCTATTGAATTTATTTTAAGAACATTTAAGTTACCAATTTTTTTAGCCATTCTCATTCACATTGGAGTTATAAATAACATAAGAGTTGGCACAATCATTATTGCCGCTAAATAATTTATGTTATCCAATTTAATTACCATTTTGTAAGGAACAAAACTAAAGTAGCATATTAATAACATCATTGAAAGTATCATTGAAGCAAGTTGAACATTATAATTAATTTTTTTATCACTAAAATTTTTCATATTTGCCTCACTTTCTTTTATATAAGATTTGAATTGATCATTAAAAACACTTGGGTGTGCTTCCTCCATCTTTTTCATAAATCTTATTATTGGATTTAAAACTATTGGTATTAGTATGCAATACATAAAAAATATTACATAAGCTTCGTGAAGGTGTTTTAAATAATTGGCATAACCTTCATTTTTGCCATAAGAAACCATTGCTGCAAATAAATATAATGTTGTAATCATAAGACCAAAGAATGGTGTTGTTATATATATTATTGATTTATTTTTCAGAATAATTTTTTTAAATACAACTATAAAAATATTGAAAAGAATATAAATTATAATTGTAGATATTCACAATAAAGGTTCTGGTATTATTAAAAAACTTAGTCCAGATATACCTATTGTTGATGTTAATGATATTTTTGATTTAAAAAATAATCCCGTGATTATTATCACAAGAAGAGTTAAATCTACTCCTAGTTGTGGAGGAAATATCAACTTTAAGCATAGTCCGACAGACAAAAGCATTGCACTCATTGTCATGTCGAAAATTAAATTACTTTTATTATTTTTCATTTCTTTTTCCTTTCTGTTTAAAAATTAAAAAGGAAAAATGGATCAAAAATTTGTCATACTCTTAACTAAATAAATCATTTAAGTCTCCTACTTTATTTTAAAATTGAATTCACCGTCTTCATTATCAAAGATAACACCATCACCATTTATAGAAATTCTATTGTTATAAATTTGAATTTCTGCTTCTGAATGTGGCTGCTCAAAATAATCACAATCTTTATATTTATCTGTTATTTTAATAACTCTTTGATTTTTACTTCCAATCAGTCTTCTATTTTTATCTAATTGTTTCATAATAAACGGTCCATCAATTAAAATATCTATATTGTTTAGAATTTCTTCATGCTCCTCGAGCATTTTTTCGTAAATGTACCCAGTAAAACAAATAACTGTTAAGTTATTTTTTTGACATCATTGGACAAGTTCTTTTAACCCATCAGGTTGTAAGAAAGGCTCTCCCCCAATTAAAGTCACACCCTCAATATCAAACATTTCCTTAGCTTGTAATATTTTCTCATAAATGAATTCATTTGGCATGAACATCTTCTTTTCAAAAGAAAGAAGTTCTTGATTAGAACACCCTTTACATCCAATGTTACATCCTTGAAATCATATTACAAATCTTGTTCCAGGGCCTTCTATTTCACTATTCATTAAAAACTTGCCAATATTTAAATTAGCCATTTATTGTAAAATTTATTTTTCCTTCACCAGATGAAGTTAAAATTTTAGTTCCCGGTTTAATGTTTTGTAAGTTTTCAAAAATGAATTCTGAAAGAGGGTCAACAAGATTAGTTTCTAGTGAGTTAAGAACATCACGTCCCCCTCTTCTTTCATCTGCATTTTTTAACATAATTGAAATTAAACTTTGATCATTTAAATCAATATGAAGTTCTGCTTTATATTTTTCATATATAGCAATTTGAATTGGTTTAACTTTTTGACGTATAATTTTTGATTTTAAACTTAAGTCTTTAATAAAGTTAAAAGGAACAATGTTATTACCAAACCTTCCCAAAAGTTCTGGTCTGTTTAGTTCATTTGTGAAATGTTCTTGAACTTTTTTTATAAATTCATTATGAACATCTTCTGTGCTTTGATTTGGATTAACGTCAGCTGCTCCAATGTTTGAAGTAAATATTATAAATGACTCACTAAAACTTACAGTTTGACCTGTGTTATCTGTTAATCTACCATCTTCCAATATTTGTAAAAATTTATCAAATATTTTTGGACTTGCTTTTTCGATTTCATCAAAAAGAATTACTGAAAATGGTTTTTCTTTTACAGAGTTTGTAAGTTGACCTCCACCTTCAAATCCAACATAACCTGGAGGAGCTCCAATTAATTTTTGATCTGCATTATCTTGTCCATACTCTGACATATCAAACCTGATTAAGTTTGCTTCATCATTAAATAAGAAAGTGGTAATAGCTTTTGCAAGTTCAGTTTTACCAGTTCCTGTTGGACCAACAAAAAATAGCGTACCTTTTGGTTTACTTCTTTTTGAAGAATAAGTTATACCAGTTAAACCTGTATATGCTTTATAAATTACTTTAGCCACTTTTTCAACAGCTTCATCTTGTCCTATTACTTTTGAAGAAAGTTCATCTTTTATTGTTAACATTTTTTCATAGCTCAACTCTTCTCATGGAGAAGTTTTTTCACCATAGTTATAGATGTTAAACATTTTTGTAAATGTAATTGGCGTTTCAAAGTTACAACTAAACTTAGCAAAGTGAGATAGTTCTTTTAAAGTTCAACCTTCGGTTGCATCAACTATATTTTCAAATTCTGTTGAAATATCTGTAACTTGAATTCTAGATTTGATTGTTGATAAGAATTCTTTTCTTTCTTCTCTACTTGGTTTTGGTAAAGTAGAGATAATTATTTCTGGATTATCTAAGTATAAACTTGGTGGTAATTGATTAATTTTTTTAGTTAAGAAAATTATGCAACTTGTTAATTCATCGATTTTGGCAATAGAAAAATCCGATTCTTTTAAAGTTTTAGAAAATTCAGTTAACACAGCTCTATCGTCAACATCTAAACCTTGGTCACTAAATACAAAGTTTGTATAGTCTGCAACAAAACCAATTTTTCTATCATCTTCTCTATTTATGTTTTTGTTTAAAATAGCAAAAAAATCAATAGGTTTTTTTAATTTTAATTCATCTTTTTTCTCTGGTTTGTCGTTACTTCCACCACCAAACAATTCATCGAATTCATTTGCAGCAGATTCACCCTGTCCTTGATCAGCTGAAGTTAAAATAAGATTTGAAATTTTTTTACCTTTTAATCCTGAGTTTTGATCAAAAATAAATTTATCTGAATAATTTTTTTGCTCAAAAATATTCATAACAATTTCATGGATGTTAATGTATTTACCTTCAAATTCATAAATATCATCAATGTTACCTTCAATAATGATTGCTTTTTTAATTCCTATTAAATTTTTTAATTGACTTAATTCTCTTTTTACACTCATATTTCCACCTACTTGCTTGAGTTTGAATTGCTATTTTTATTTTTTAACATTTGTTTATTTTTAGCAATATACTTTGGCTCTCTATATTGTTTATTGAATTCATCACTTGAATGCAAGTTGAACTCTTTTAATTTGCTTAAGAATGCTTGTGCATCAGCGTCATGCTCATGTCCATCAAATCCTTCTCAATTATAAATAAAACTTCCATCTAATTTTACAGCAAAGTCAGCTGTTTCACCACTTGGTTTTTCACCATGTATTAAGATCATATTTTTTTCTTCAAGTTTTCTTATATTGTCTTCATTAACGATATACCCAACATCTCTGATGGCATTAACTATTTTTATTACATTATCTTTTCTTACAGCTTCTTGTTCTGCAATTTTAGAAGAATTAATAAAGTAGTTCTTCATGTTTTCTTGGAAGTTTTTTGATTCTCCAAAACCCATGAAGTTTTTAGCTTCATCTCTAATTGCTTCTACAAGATCTCTGTCTTCGCTGTATAGCTCAATTGATCCAGATACAATTTCTTTTGCAATAACATTGTTTGAAGCTTTTCTCTTTTTAAGTTCTTCTAAAACAAAATCATATATTTCATTGCTATTTTTATTTATTAATATGTGTCCACTTTCGTCAAACATTTTTTTAATGTAAAGTTTATCTTCTTCGTCTTTATATTTTTCAATTAATGAGTTTTTTAATTTTTCTAAGTCTTCAAATAAATTTTTATCCAAAGCCTTTAAAATATTTTCTTGTTCTTTTGCAAGAACGTCTTTTTTAAAGTTAAATACTTGAGCTTTGAAATCAGCTATGACATCTCTTTTTCTTTCAGCATATCTTTGAATTTCATGATATGTTTCAATAGCAACATGTGTATCAGAAGATAGTTCTCTTTCATAAGTATTTTGAGCCAAATCTTCTTGTTCTTTAGTTAATCTGTTTAATAATTCTTGAATTTGATTTTTGTAAAAACCAGAGTGATCAATTTCTTCACAATGTCCAATTAACTCTTTAATGTATTTTATTAAAGCATCAATATCTTTTTTTATAAATCCAAATTGCTTTTCACAATTAACTAAAATTTCTTCTGCTGTCATGCTCATAATTATTTTCCTCCAAAAATTGTGCTGTATTTTGATAAATCACTTTGTGTATATTCTCTTTTTTTACCAAAGATAATATTTAAAGCTTGTTTGTAATTTTTATCATTATTTCTCAATATTTTATCAACTACCGATGAGTTGTTTTCAACATTTTTAACTCACTCTAATTTTAACTCAATTGGCATATTATATAGTTTTTTATCTATAAATTCATTTAGTGCATCTTCAACCTTATTAATATAACCACCAGCTAATATTTGAATTTTATATTCAATCATATCTTCTGTTATTGTTGAAAATTCTTCGCTCTTGTATTTGTAGTAAGACTTGTAAAAGTCTATTAAAGATTCTGATAAATTGATTAAGTAAGCATCAAAGTCTTTTATATCTAATGAGTTACCAACCAATTCAAGTAATGATGTTAATAGATAATTATAGTTATCTTCAACAAATTTATAATTAGACATATACAATTCTTTTGTTATTTTACCAATTAAATTTAGTGTGCTTGCATGTTGATTTCAAACATCAGAGTTATATTTACTTTCCTCAAACATTTCTGCTCTATTATTATTTTTGAAATAATCCGTTAAAACAACCAATGAGTTTCTAACATTAAACTTTCATCCATCAATTGAATTCTTTCTTAAAAAGTCATTTATCCTATAAATGTTATCAATATTATTTTGAATATCTACTTCATTAAATATATCTAAAATATTTTTTGTATCTACAAATTTATAATTTTTTATTAATTCAAAAAACTCATCGTCAGTTCTTTCTTTTGAAGAGTTCACTATTAAATTTTTAGCAACTTTTTCTAGAATTAAAAATAATTTTCTATCTTCAATTTCTAATAAGTATTTTTTCATTTCATTGTAGTTTGTACCGCTGTCAACTGTTTTTCCAAGATAGTTTTCTAAAGATTTTGATACTTTTTCTTCCAATCCTATTCTTTCTAGAATTAAATATATATTCATAGCAAGTTCATAATCAGAATCAAGAAGTGATTGTTCAAACCTCTCTATTACTTCATCTATGTTATCTTTAAATAAAGAAACTAAATCTAAAACTTTATTGGAATTTTTGTAGGCAAACAAAACTGGAATATTTAGATTTACAGATTCAATTTTCTTTTCTGCAACCAAAAATGCACTTGAAGCATTTTTAGAATCTAAGTATATAAATGAATTGTCTTGTAATAATTCGTTTTGAATGAAACCTACATAGAAAATAACTTTACCATCTACCACTTCAATGATTTTGTTATTTCTTTTTGAATTGTAAAAAATAATAACTTCAATATTTTTTGTTAAATCTTTATTCTTAATAATTTCGCTATCCGATTCAACATGTTGATCATTTATTAAAATTAAGTTATAAGTAGTTTTTACATTTAAATTGGATAAAAGATCTGGAGATGAGATGAAATTCTGAATGTTATTTAATTGATTTTCTGGTCTAAATATTTTTTTGATTTTGTCTTCATACTTTGTAGAAACATCTTTTAATATTTCTGCAGCAACATGAGGATTAATTCTTAGATAGTCATCTAAATATTGATTGTCAGTTTTTACTTTAAAAGTGCCGTTGTCAAAAATTTCAATTCAACTTTCAATTGCAGCTGTGTCATTTTTTGTAAACTCTTTAAATCTATTAACTTCATTAATTGATTCTTGTCCTTCAACTAAAATATCTTTCAAGAAAGAATCATCACCAAATATGTCTGACTTTTCTTTCATAAAAGCCTGAGATTTTGAAAATATCAATTCCTTATTTTCTAGTTGTGAATTATCAAACGGAATTGATAATCTATAACTGAATTTTAGATCACTTACTCTTTTTGCTCAATTAGAGTCTTTTAATATTTCATTAACTTTAGTTATTGGATCAATAAAATATTTAACATCTTGAAATTTATTGTCATGAGAAATTGTGTAAGTTCCTTTTTTAAATTCTTGTTGTATTTTTAAATCTATATAAAAATTATCTATTGATGTTTTCATATTTAAAGCACCAATACCGGCTCTAACTTTGTTAATTTCAATAACTTTAAAATTTATTAATTCTCTCAACGCTCTTTCAAATAAGGCTTGATTTCTTATATCAAAATCTTCTTTTAAAATATCTGATAAGTTTTTTGTTTTGTTAGGATGTTCCATGATAATTAATAAAATCAAAAATTCCATAAACGTAGGTTTTCTGATTTCTGAATATTTAATTTTTAAAGGTAAACAAACTTTATCATATAAAATTTCAATTTTATTAAATATCATTTTCTAGTCCTCCATAATTTCATTTGGTTGCAATAAGCAACCTTCAAAATCAAGTTTAGCAATAATATCTGCATATACTTGATGACTGTTTGAGATGTTAGGATCTTCAACAGTTGGTATTTTTACAGTTATATCATTAACAGTTCTTTGAGCTCCGATGATAATTAGTAATTCTCTCGCTCTTGAAAAAGCAACATTTATTCTCTCATATTTTTTCAAGAATTCTCTTCCTGATTTTGTTGATAATTTTTCTGGATTTCTTACCATGTTAACTAAAACATAATCAGCTTCTTTTCCTTGAAAATCATCAACTGTATTAATTACAATTTCAACATTTTTAAATTTACTTGTTTTGATTTCTCTTTTTAATTTACTTACATGTAAACCATAAAAACTTATTACAGCTACAGTAGGTTTTATTTTTGTTTTTTTGATTTCAACTGCTTTGTCAATATCGTTAAGTAATTTTTTAGTTAGTTCAATTTCTAAATCATTAAATAAACTTGTTGAAAACTCTTCACTTTGTTCAAAGTTAATTTCATTTTGAAGATTATTAGTTGAATCAACTCAATAAACAGAACTTCTTGAATCAATAATATCTTTGCCAAAATGATTAGTTATTTTTAAATCATGACGTTTTTGTTCACTTACTTGTGGTTCCACTTTTAAATTTCCATCATAAAATTTATTAACAACATCCATTATTTGTTCGTGACTTCTATATTGGGTTTTCAAAATTGTTGTTATTGTTTTATTTCTAGCTCCAATTAACTTTTTAAATGCTGACTCATCAAGTAATTCATACATTAAATTATAATTGTAATCTTTTCCAAAATATTTATTTACATCTTCAACGTCACTTGGTTGTAATTTTAATATAGGTGGCAATTGTCTGTAGTCTCCAACCAATATCAATGCTTTACCATAAATTAATGGCATTAGTATTTCTAATAGTGTGGCTTTTGAAGCTTCATCAATTATTACAACATCTACATCCATATTTCTTAAATTTAATTCTTCTAGACCAAGTTTTGTTGCAAAGTTGTCTTTGTTAAATCTAAATAAGTTTGTTGAAGTCAATGTCATTGAATAAACATTAACCAAGTTGTCTAGAATTGATTGAATATATCTTTGACTATCTTTAAACATTTGTCCAGAAAAATCTTTTGATGCCAACTCTTCTTCAAAATTATCTGTTATTTTATAGTTATCATTTAAGTATTTGATTATTTCAGTATAGATTTCTGAAAAGTTTTCTTTTCTTTCTTTACTTTCCTTTAATTTATTTTCTAAATTATTTAATTCTTTTTTTATTTGTTCTTCTAAATCAACATCTGTTAACCCAAGATTTAAGTTAAACTTTTGATTAACTGTTTTAATTAAATCTCTCAACTCTTTTGTGTTTGCTCCAGAGTTTTCACTCAAATTATTTTTTGTAACAGTTAATTCATTTTTTTCAATTTCTAATTTATTAATATCAACTTGAGAATTATTTTGTGCAGTATCTTCTTGTAAATTAATTTCTATTTCTAATTTAAGATTTTTTAAATTAGAAAGAAGAGTATCAAATATTTTGTCTAGTTCTAAAATTTTAGAATCCATTTTTAAAATTTGCTCTAATCCAGCTATCCTGCTTTCTTCTTTTTCTGCTAAATCGAAGTCAGCATTTTTTCTAAGTCTAATGGCATTAATTTTAGCATTTTTTATATCAATGAAAGTTTCATTTTTAAAATAAACTTCATTAGCCACTTCTTTTATTAAAGAATAGACGTTAGAAAAATCTTTTGGATCAAAGTTTAAATTCATGTAAATAAAATTATTTAATTCATACTCAGCAGAATTTTTATAACATTCCAGAAGTTTTTCACCCATATTAACTGTTGCATCAAAATCTTTAGAAGATAAAATTTCAATTAAGTTTTCAACATTAATTAATTCTTTTTTTAAAAAATTTTTATTTTTTATTTTTTCTAAACTATTTTCTTTAAAAGAAATTATTTTTTGATTTAACTCATCGATTTTTTCTTGTATTGATCTTATTTGAGTATTGTTTTGATGAAAACTTTTGTTTGCATTTATTAATCTCTCAAGATCATTTTTATAATTATAAAATTCTTTAATTGAATTTTCGTCATTATTCATATCATCAAAAGCTTTTTTCCCAATTGATTTATAGTAGTTATAAAGAACTCTATCAGGTGAGTAATTATTAGCCGCTTGAGTTTTTAAATTAAGTTGATTAGTCAGTCTAACTTTATTTAAGTTTGGATCAATTGGCAATCTGTCTACAACGTTTTTAATTGCTTCGTGGTTTTGACTTGAAAGTAAAACTTTTCTATTTAGTTTTGATAGTTGATTTATAATTTCACAAATAACTTGAGTCTTACCTGTTCCTGGCGGACCTTGTAAAATAAAAATATCTTTTGTATTAACAGCTTTTCTTACAGCTTCTTTTTGTTCATTGTTTAAATTAAATTCAAAATTTTTATCTTCAATTTCAATATCATTTGAAACTTCTGATAATTCAACCAATCTTGTATTGAATAAGTAATTTACAAGATAGGGATTTTTTGTATTTCCATCAGCTATTTTTTTTATAACTTGTTTAGATCTTTCTATCAGAACATCCTCACCAATACCTGTATAAGCAATGTAACCTGAACTTAAGTAATCTAAATTATTTTTTATAGTAAATAAAGAAGAGTCAAAATCGTTTTCTATTTCAAAACTAATTTTTTTAACAAGTCACTTTTCCATTTCATTTGGATTGTCCTTTAATAAAGTTTCAAATTCATTTCTCTCTCCCAAAAATATAGTTTTTGGATTTCTTGATCAGTAATTTGCAAAGCTCATACTTTCTTCAGATACCCCAAGCATTGTAGTTAGAGAGAGAATATTTTGTGTTTCGTTTGTTTTTTCAAAATCAAAATCAAAAATATCATGAATATTTTTGATAAGTTCATGAGTGGTGGTTATGTTTTTATTTCTCTTTACAGGAACAAGTGATAAATCTTTTGTTTTTTTAATTTTGTTTATTTTTTCTAGATCATCAGTTAGTAAATCAAGAGTTACGACATTGGTTTTATCAAAAGGAATATCTCTGCTTTTTAAAATACTTTCTGAGTTTAAAATCAAATATTTAAAACTTTTTGATTTTAATTCCTTAATCTCATACTCAAACAATTCACTTTTGAAATGAATCTTATCTATTTTAATAACTTTTGAAGATTCAGCTCCAAGATAAGGTAAAGATTTTTTTCTTTCTAATTTTAAAAGGTCTTCACTAAACTCTAAATAATTTAGTCATTTTTCTTTTTCCTCTTCAAAGGTTGATAGTAATTTACCAACCTCTGAGATATTTGAGGAATTCAACACATTTCTTCTTATTATTTCATCATCTTTTATTTGTCCTTGATTTCTAATTAAAAATAATTGTGATTCTTGAATTATAGTTTCAAACTCTTGAGCTACAGGTTTAAGTCTTGTCATAAAAATAGAACTTATGGTTAGTGATACATTTTTTGTATCGATATTAACATAAAAACCCAAGTATGTGCCTTCAGGTAAAAGTGACTGACTTTTTGAGTCTAACTCTATTCTTATAATCCCATTGTAAGATGACTTGTTTTTATCTTTTTTTGACAATTGTCTAGTTTTATCATCCAATAAACATATAAAAGATTTTTTTGCCATTGAGTTTCTTAAGAAATTATGAAAATCCAAATAAGTAGCAACACCCTTTATGTCTAATTGCTCTATTATTTGATCTAGGGTTGCGGGGTTTTCTTTAAATTGCACATTTTGTAAGAATGAAAAGTCTAAAAATATCTCTTTAACACCATTATTTTCAATAATATTTGACATAATTCTTTACCCCTATCTATTTACACTCTTATTATTATAGCATTTTTAGGAAATTAAAAAATATCGACTACTTAGCCGATATTTTTTAATCCATTAAAACGGTTTGTATAAACTTAAACTATTTCCTAAACTAAGTTTGAAGCTGCTTGTTTTATCTGAGTTGATTACACCAACACTGAAATAAACTACAAACTCTAAAATTATATTCTGATTATCATAATAGTATGTTATTGCAGAACCCACTTTTATGTTTGATTCAGACTCAAATCTATATCAGTTTTCATCTACCAATATATCTGTTAATTCTACAACTTCATCAAAATCCATGTCTTCTACAGAACCATCAGTTAAGGGATAATCTTTACTTCATCTAAGTTTTTCATAGAACTCATTTTCAGGGAACATATATGCATCTCCCCATTTTCATGTTATTACTGAACCATCACTGCTTGGGTAATTATTTTTGTTTAAAGAATATTCTCAAACAGGAGTTTCACCCATATCAAAACTATAAACAAAAAGACTTTCTGAAGTATTATTAGAAATGGCATTACCAGAGTTTAATATCGTAGGCTCTGGATGTGACTCGAAATATAAAACGATTTCATCTCCAATATACTCTACATTCTCATTTCCAGAATCTTTTTTATATAAGACTTTATTTTCTTTAGTCTCAGCAACATTAAGAATAGGTGCTGCAATTATACTTGCAGCACCTATAAAACTAATTAAAGTATTAAACATATTTGACCTTTCTTCACAATCCCACCCAGCCAACCATTAATATTGTCCTATTCTATTGGTTTAAAATATTTTATGGTTCCATTTATAAATGTTTTTTTAATTAAAAAAAAAAAAAAAAACACCTTTTTTAGGTGTTATTTTACTACAATATTTACAATTTTATCTGGAACAGCTATTTCTTTAACTACTTCTTTTCCATTTAATTGTTCTTTTACGTTATCTAGTTCTTTTGCTAGCTTAATTAAAGTATCTTTATCAGTTCCTTTATCAGCTTCGAATGTTCCCCTTAATTTACCATTAATTTGAACCGCTATTGTAACTGTAGATAGCGTTAATTTAGACTCATCATGAGTTGGTCAAACTTCTAAGCAAACACTTCCTGCGTTTCCTGTCTTAACCCATAGTTCTTCAGCTAAGTGAGGAGCATAAATTGAAAGCATTTTAATAAAGTTTAAAATGTATTCTTTGTAAACTGGTTTTTCTTCTTTGTAAACTGCGTTTACAAACATCATCAATTGTGAAACTGCAGTGTTGAATTTACAGTCTTCAACCATTTGAGTAACTTTTTTAACAACATCGTTGTAAACAAAATCTAAATTACCATTATTTTGATCACTTAGTTCAGTGTTTTCAATCATTCTATACACTCTATCAAGTCATTTTCTTGCTCCATCAAGCCCTTTATAACTTCAAGGAAGAGAAGCTTCGAGCGGACCCATAAATACTTCATATAATCTTAAAGTATCTGCTCCATGCGATTCAATGATATCATCTGGGTTAATCACATTACCTTTTGATTTACTCATTTTTTCACCATTATCAGCTAATATCATTCCTTGGTTTATTAATTTTTGGAATGGTTCTTTTGTAGGAACAACTCCTAAATCAAATAATACTTGATGTCAGAATCTTGCATATAACAAGTGAAGAACGGCATGCTCTTGACCACCGATATATAAGTCAACTGGCAATCATTTTTTAAATAATTCCATAGCTTCATCTGATTGAATATCAACAAGTTCATTTGGACTTGTAGTTAAAATGTAAGCCAAGTAATATCAACAACTTCCTGCTCATTGAGGCATTGTGTTTGTTTCTCTTTTGGCTTTTTGACCATTATGTTCAATATTTACTCATTCAGTTAAATTAGCTAAAGGTGACTCACCAGTTCCTGATGGTTTAATGTAATCGGTTTTTGGCAATTCTAATGGTAAGTCCTTTTCATCAACTAAAGCGATTTGTCCATCTTCTAAGAAAAGTACGGGGAATGGTTCTCCATAAAATCTTTGTCTTGAAAATAATCAATCCCTTAATTTGTAGTTAATTTTTCTTTGAGCTTTATTTTCTTTTTCTAGTTTTTCAACAACCAATTTAATTGCTTCAACTCTATTTAAACCATTTAAAAAGTCAGAGTTAACCAATGGAGATTCACCCACAAATGCTTTTGAATGATCTGAAGTTTCTAAAACATATTTAAGTGGTAATTCATACTTTGTTGCAAATTTTCAATCACGTTCATCATGTGCAGGCACAGCCATAACTGCACCTGTTGCATAATCATTTAAAACATAATCTGCAACTCATATAGGCAGTTCTTCTTTTGTAATTGGATTAATTACAAAACTTCCTGTAAATACTCCAGTTTTTTCTTTAGAGTCGTCTTGTCTTTCAACATCTGTTTTAGTTTTTGAAATAGCAATGTATTCTTCTACTTTAGATTTGTTTTCTGGTTTAGTTAATTTTAAAACTAAATTATTTTCTGGCGCTAAAACAACATAAGAAACACCAAACATAGTATCGGCTCTTGTTGTAAATACATCGATTTTTTCTTCACTATCTTTTACATCAAAGTTAACTATTACACCTTCTGATTTACCAATTCAGTTTTTTTGTAATTCTTTAACTGAACTTGGTCAATCTAGATCATCTAAACCTTCAAGTAATCTATCGGCATATTTTGTTATTTTTAAAACTCATTGTTTCATTGGTTTTTTGATTACTTCAAAACCACCAACTTCTGAAACCATTTTACCGTTTTCTAGTATTACTTCTTCATTTGCAAGAACAGTTCCTAATCCTTCACATCAGTTAACATTAGCTTCTCTAATTTCTGCTAAACCTTTTTTGTAAAGTTGTTGAAAAATTCATTGTGTAATTTTGTAGTAGTTTGGATCACTTGTATTAACTTCCTTATTGTAATCATAACTAAATCCAAGTTTTTTTAATTGATTTCTGAAAGTGATAATATTTTTAGCTGTAAATTCTCTTGGATCATTTCCTGTTTTTAAAGCATATTGTTCTGCAGGAAGACCAAAAGCATCTCATCCAATTGGGTGAAGAACATCATATTGTTGCATTCTTCTCATTCTTGCAAAAACATCAGTTGCAGTATATCCTTTGGGGTGACCAACATGAAGTCCTGCCCCGCTTGGATATGGAAACATATCTAAAATATAAGCTTTTTTATCTTTATCACTTGTTGTTTTATATGTATTATTTTCTTCTCAAAATTTTTGTCATTTTTTCTCAATTGCTTTATGTGAAAATTCCATTTTATTACCTCTTTTATCAACCTTATTATTTTACATTAAAAGTTTATTTGTTTTAATGATTTGCTTAATAAAGAAAAACTTAAACATAAGTTTAAGTTTTTATAATCATTCTTTAAAAATTTTAATATACAACATTTTCACAGCTTGTGCCAATAACATATATGCAAGAACAAATCCTATTGCAATTGGTAAGAAAGTTCATTTTGGAACACCCATACTCATTCCACCGCTTATTGCAGGAATGCTCATGAATCCATATGGAACAATTATTGCCATAGCACATACAAATATTGTTGATACAGAAACTTGTCATGAACCATTAGATTGTATGAATGGTATTTTCTCAGTTCTATACATTTGCATAACAGCAGTTTGTGTCATTAACCCAACAACAAATCAACTACCATTAAATATAGCCAATTGTTCTGCTCCCGGTTGTGTAACTCCACTTCCAATACCTGGTTCAACTATGTGATATCCATAAAGCAATACTAGGAAAGTTGAAATATCAAATATAGAACTCACAGGTCCATTAATCACAGTAAATCATATAATGTTTTTTGTTCTCAAAGGTCTTGGTTTGTCTGTAAAATTTTTATCCACTTTGTCAAATATAAAAGCAAACATAACTATGTCATACAGTAAATTTTGTGTTAGTAAGTGTAGTGGTTGCATTGGTTCTGCTAAAGTTAAGAACAATGCAACAAGTACACTTAGTACATTTCCAAAGTTTGAGGCAATAGTCACTTTAACATATTTTAAAATATTAGCTAAAGAAACTCTTCCTTCATGAACTGCATGACTAATTGGAAGTAATGATTCTTCCATTAAGATAATATCTGCAGCTTCTTTTGCTATATTTGATGCCTCATCAAATGATATAGCAACATCTGATTCTCTTAAAACAGGAGCGTCATTAATTCCATCACCCATAAATCCAACAACGTGTCCTTGTTCTTTTAAGGCTCTAATTATTGTTGATTTGTGAATCGGACTTAATTTAACGAAAACATTTCCTTTACGAACAGCTTTGTGTAATTGTTCTTCTGTCATTGTTTCTATTTCTTTTCCTGAATAAAGTTTGTCAATTTTAAAATCAACTTTAGAACAAATAGATCTTGTAATAACTTCATTATCTCCAGTTAATACTTTAGTAGCTATTCCTTTTAAAGCTAATTCTTTAATTATTTTTTTTGAAGTTTTCTTTGGTTCATCAAAGAATGTTCCAAACCCATAGAAAACTAAATCTTCTTCAATATCTTCATCCCTTAATTTATTGTGAGCTATTCCTATAACTCTAAATCCATCGTTATTATACTCATCTGATTTTTTGATTATTTTATCAATATGTTCTTGAGTAAGTTTTACAATATCTCCATTAATATATATACGGTTACATACTTTCAATACTTCTTCGATAGCACCTTTTGTGAAAATTTCTTTTTCTCCATTTTTAGATAGGATTACAGATAAGATTTTTCTTTCAAAATCAAATGGTACTTCTCATTCTTTAATGTATTCATCAAGATTAGGCGCACTTATATTTTTGCTAAGTAGCACGGCTTGATCGATAGGATTTTGAAACCCTGATTGGAAATAACTATTTAAATATAAAATATGTTCTATCATTTCATTTTTTTGACTTTTAATATCAAATACGTGGTCAAGTTTTATTTCACCACTTGTTATTGTCCCGGTTTTATCAGTACACAGAATATCTATTGCTCCCATATTTTGAACAGCATTTAGATTTTTAACAATAACATTTTCTTTTTTAATTTTTGAATAACCCCTTGATAGGTTAGCAGTAACAATTACCGGCAACATTTCTGGTGTTAAACCTACAGCAATTGATATAGCAAACATTGCTGCTTTAAATCATTTTTCATCAATGTTACCTGGTCTTAAACCAAAAACCAAAAACACAATTGGTGTAACTGCAAGCATAAATGATATTAATAACATTGTTATTCTTCAAATACCTTTTTCAAAAGAATTTTTACTTCTTTTTTCTGTAACTTTATCATTAATTGCAGAAAAGTAAGTTTTTTGTCCTGTTTGAATAACTATACATAAAGCTGAACCAGAAACAACTTCTGTTCCCATATAGCAAATATTTTGGTATTCTAGATAACTTTCTTTTTCATTAATGGTTTTCTTTTGAACTGGAAATGATTCTCCTGTTAAAGATGATTGATTTAAGTATAAGTTATTTGATCAAACAACTTTAACATCAGCTGGAATTAAGTCTCCATTAGATACATAAATTAAATCTCCTGGAACTAACTCTGAGTTCTCAATTTGTTCGTGTTCTTTTATTAACTTAATTGAGTTAGCATTATCAATGTCTTTTACTTTGAAATCAACATCTCTAATTGTTTTTGTCATATGCTTATTTTCATATGTCATTTTTTTAATAACATTAAATGATCTAATTTCTTGAACAAAATATATTGTTCCACTAATTAAAATCATAATTAAAACCAACAAAGCACCTACTAAATCAGATAATTCTAATGAAGGATTTCCTTGTTCATCTTTTCCTGTTGCATATTGATAGAAACTAAATGTGTCAATCACAATCAATATTAAATTGAATGGACTAAAAAATGATTTGATAAATGATAGTAAGTAATTAAATTTCTTTTCTTTTAAACTGTTATCTCCGTGTTTTTCTTTTTGAATCTCAACTTCTTGTTCATTTAAACCAAAACTTGAGATTTCTAATTTTTTAAGTGTTTGAGCTTGATCTAATTTTACAAACTCAGCAATCTGATTATTATAATTATTATTTAACTTTTTTTTATTAGTTTTCATAACATCGTTCTCCTTATTTATGAAAGCTAACTTAAAAACCTATTTTGACAACGCAAAAATAGGTGGTAAATTAGCAATACTTCTTACCGTATTAATATTTATTAAGATTTCTAACTGATCGACGGAAGGAATACTCATATTTACCACCTCTTTCTAAACCTTTTTAATTATACCTTCTTAACATAAAAAAAACACCCACAATAGGTGTTATATATTTTCTTAATGGTCGGAATAAGTGGACTTGAACCACCGACCTCACCCTTATCAGGGGTGCGCTCTAACCAGCTGAGCTATACTCCGTAAAACAATATTAATTATAGAATATTAACTTTTAAAATTCAATAAAAATTAGATTTTTTTATACATTTTTCAATAAAAAAACGTCAATCACTGACGCCTCGTTTTCACTAATGGTGGTTTTGGACGGAGTTGAACCGCCGACACATTGAGCTTCAATCAATTGCTCTACCAACTGAGCTACAAAACCGATAATGGCGACCCCAACGGGACTCGAACCCGTGATCTCCTCCGTGACAGGGAGGCGCGATAACCAACTTCGCTATGGGGCCAAATGGTTGCGGGGGCAGGACTTGAACCTACGGCCTTCGGGTTATGAGCCCGACGAGCTACCAACTGCTCCACCCCGCGATAAAAATGGCGGAAGATGAGGGATTCGAACCCCCGCTCGGGTTTCCCCGACTCTCGGTTTTCAAGACCGACCCCTTCAGCCAGGCTTGGGTAATCTTCCGTATTTTGTTTGCCCCCTCATGATCATAATAGAGTCATCATGATGGTGGACCTTATTGGACTCGAACCAATGACCATCCGGTTATGAGCCGGATGCTCTAACCAACTGAGCTAAAGGTCCAAAATATAAAAACAATAAAATATATGGTAGCGGGGAAGAGACTTGAACTCTTGACCTCCCGGGTATGAGCCGAGCGCTCTAACCAGCTGAGCTACCCCGCCATATATGGTGGACCCGAACGGGATCGAACCGTCGACCCCCTGCGTGCAAGGCAGGTGCTCTCCCAGCTGAGCTACGGGCCCATATATAAAAAAATATTAAATTAATGGTCGGGAAGACAGGATTCGAACCTGCGACCCTTCGGTCCCAAACCGAATGCTCTACCAAGCTGAGCCACTTCCCGAAGTAATGAATATTTAATAATATTCATTGATTGCTCTCAATAATGGCGCGCCCTAAGGGACTCGAACCCCTAACCTTTTGATCCGTAGTCAAACGATCTATCCAATTGATCTAAGGGCGCATTTTTGTCTGAAAACAACCAAAAATATTATATTACAATTTGTTCTTTTTTTATCAACTTTATACAAAATTGACAATATTTATTATAGCAAATTAAAATCGAATATGTGTCTTTTTTAAGAAAATAATAAAAAAAGAGCAATTTCTTGCTCTTTGTTTCATTTTGGAGGTACCAGTCGGAGTCGAACCGACGATCAGGGAGTTGCAGTCCCATGCCTTAGCCTCTTGGCTATGGTACCATTACCTAAATGATTATACTAAAAAAATACAAAAACTAGAAATTAATAAAACAAAAAAACCCTTGCGGGTTTTTAATTTTTATATTTAAATTGCCACTTTATCTAGTTCAAGTTCTCTCTTAAGAACATTAAATTCCTTTTCACTAGAAGCAGCTATTCCATGTATTTGTTGAATTAAAACATTGTCTTTTCCATCATCCAATAAGTAATCTTCTACTTTAGTTATTTTTATTTCATAAAGTTCACTTGTGTTTTTTAAAGTTCCACAAAGACTAAAGAATGATTCTCCATTTAGTTTTAATACTGGAAATGATATATATTTTTTTTCAACATTTTTTATAAGTTCATCTACATTTCCTCTAATGTTTAATTGTTTATATTTAGATATAAATTCATACTTGCTAGCTTCATAATTTTCAATCGAATAGGATTCATTAATGATTTTTTTTGCACCCTGTTCAATTAATTCAAAGTCAGCTTCTTCTATTTTATGTTTACCATTATAATATAAATTAAATTCTAGTTTTGAATTATCGCCATCTTGAACGATTGGTTCAAGATCAGGATATAGTTCAACCAAAGATAAAATAGTTACTAATTTAGCTGTATAATTTACAATTTGATAATATAGGTCATGTCTTTCTGTTATAAACTCAATTTTACAATCCTTATTTATTTCTGTAAAACAAGAAACAATATAACTTGAGTTTATAAGTGCCCCTACACATCTTTTACCAAGCGCCTCTGAAATATCTTTTGCTATTTCCAAAACAGTCCTGGGTTCTTCATAAAAAACAATTTGTCCATCCAATAAAGTTAACTTCACAATATTTTCTCCCTCAATCATATACAAATAGATTCTAATATAATATTGTTAAAAAATTATTTAAATATTAATGTTTTGTAGAAATTATTTGATTAAATTTATCAACAAGATAATTGTCAATTTTTTCATTGAAACCAAATGCTTTTCCTTTTTTAGATGGCTCAAATCATTTATATCATTCATTGCCTTGTTCTTTTCCAAATTCAATCATTTCCTTAAATCCAGTAGGCATACCTGTTTCATTTATTAATTGTTTTTGACTTTCTTTTTCGTAAATGAAATTTATAAATTTATAAGTTGCATCTAAGTGTCTGTTCCCACTTGATATAACTAGATTGTCACTTCATAAGTTTGTTGATTCTTTGTTTAGATTCCCATTGACTTTAGTTGACATTTCTTTACCAGGAACCCCTGATACTACAGAAAATTTGAAACCTTCTTTTTGTTCACTAAATAATGATTCTTCTTCTCCGCCACTTTCTTCATAATCATCAGAAACAGCATATATTAAGTCACCATTATACATTACAGCTATGTCAAAGTCCTTATCATGTACTTTATCCATTAACTGATCTCCATAAAGTCCAACATTTCTTTTGCTTATTAGTGTTTCAATTTCTTTTGAAACAGCATCCACTTGTGCTTTTTTTGAAAGTTCTTTTTCATTAGTTCCTTCACCAACAGTTAAGCCCTCTTCGGCCTCAACATTTCCGTATAATTTTTGGAATCCATACATAAATACATTTTTAGGATCTTCATTTAGAGCTAAATTGAACCCTTTGTCTGCTGCTTGTCAAAGAATGTCTCATGAAAGGTTATCTTCCAGAACCAAGTAAGGTTCATTTTCTTTATTTTTCTTTTCATTTTCCTCAATTACTTTAGCTTCTTCTAAGAATTTAACCAATTCAGCATTATAAACAAAGTTTCCATCAATATAATCTGCAAGATTGAAAACTATTCTTACATCCCCTCAAAATCAAGGAATTGAATAATCTAATAAATCTGATTCTAGACCTTCTGCATCTTTAAATTTACTTTCTTTATGAACTTCTTTTAAAGAATCAACATATTCTAATTTTTCTGGTCATTCTTTTTCTAATTGTTCTTCAGAAACTTTACATTCCTTGTAATTATCAATAGGATTTTCTATAACATTAACTTTACATCAATCTATAGGTTGTAAAGCACCTTCTGTAGCTAATTTCTCCACCATATAGTCACTTGGAACCATAATGTCGTAACTAAAAGTATAAGTTTTGTTATAAAGTGATTCGTTTGAGTCATATTGTTGATAATTAACTTTATAGCCTGTTTCTTTTTCAAATTTAGTAATTAAAGCAGGATCTATATAACTTCCTCAGTTTCCAATAACTAAGTCATAAATATTATTCATAACATAAGCTGTTGTTAAAAGTGAAAATGAAGCTAAAAGCGCTGAACCCATTGTTAATTGTTTTCAATTTCTCTTAATTCATCTATTTGATTTAGGAACATAGTCTTCTTGTAAAACATCCGGGAAGTATTTATCCTTTTTAGCTTTTACATAATTGTTTACTTTTTCTAGTTTTTGTTCTTTATCATTTAACTTAGAATTTAAATCATCTTTAGCGTCATTTAATTTTTGTTCTCTTAATATTTGTAGATCAGATAATTTTTCAGCATAATTTGCTTCGTCTTTATCTAATAAACTAATTTGTTTATCAATTGATTCTACTAAAGATATTTTTCTAAATACTTTATTTTTTATTTCCATAAATTGTTTGTATTTAGCTTCACTTTTTTCTTGATTCTCTTTTTGCATTGTTGCAAGTTTTTCGAGAGTAACTCTAAGTTTGTATTGGTTTCTTCCTTCAAGCAAACTATCTCTTTTAATTGAAAGTGCTTTGATTTTTTTGTTATATCAAGAAACCAATTTTGAACTTGGATTCTCTAATCCTGCAAGCTCTTCTTTTAATTCAATAACTTGTTGTCCTATTTCTAAAGATCTTTCTTTATCCATTTCATTTCTGTTATTGATTCATTCTATTTCTTTTTCATATTTGTTTATTTTTCTGTCCAACTTAACTAGAACTTGTTCAAATTTCTTAATTTTTTTATCATTTGTCATTTTCTCAATTTTTGATTCAATTTGAGCTTTTTTGATGTTAAGTTTTTTAAATACAGTAAAGTATCTTTTTTCACTTCTTATCTCATCATTAATTAATTCTTTTTTTCATTCTAGTCGACTTATTTTTTTATTATTATTTTTTGCATTTAATATTTTAAGTTGAAATTTTAATAATTTATATTGAGCAAGTAATTTTAAATTTTTACTTCTTTCAATTTTTGTTCCAGTTGAAAGACATTTTTGTAAATATTTAATTTCATTTTCTATTTTACTAATAGTTTTAATTTTGTATTCACCTTTTTTGATTTGTAATTTTACATCTTTTGATTTTTGAATTGAAAATTGAATTATATTTCAAACCAAAATAATAAATACAATAGATGCTACCAATAATGTACCAAAAGCATTTATGTAAGGTTGCATTCTTTTTGCAGTATAAATAAAAGTTGAAACGTTTGTTTGTCCTCCACCTGTAAAGTAAGAAATAATAAAATCGTCAAAACTCATTGCAAAACATATTGCAGCTGCAGTTATAATACATGGTGTTAATATTGGAAGAATAACTTTATAGAAAGTTTGTCTTTGGTTACCACCAAGATCTTTTGAAGCTTCAAGTATATTTTTATCAATTCTATTCATAAAGGGAAGTACTGTAATAATTACATAGGGCACGTTAAATGAAACGTGAGCTGCAATTAAAGTTATAATTCCAAATTTTACTCCAGCAAGAACAAATAATAACATTAAACCAACTGCTGTAATAACATCAGCATTTACTAATGGTATATTTGCTATTCTTACTCAATTTCTTGATGCTTTTGGTCTGATTTTTGTAAGACCAACAACTGCCATCATTCCAATTATTAAAGAAATAATTGTAGATACCATGGCAACAAAAAGAGAAACTGTAATTGATTTAATAAATGGTGAGTTTTGTACAAGAGCTGCATATCACTCTAAACTAAATCCACTTCATTGTGTTGTACTATTTCCAGCATTGAATGAAAAAAGTATCATTATAGCTATTGGAAAATAGATAAATAACATCATTATTAAGAAGTAACTTGATTTGATGAATTTTTTCATTTTTTTGATGCTCCTTTCACTTCAAATTTATTTGAGATTAATTTCATAATCCCCATAATTGCAAATAAAAGCAGTGCTAAAACTATTGCAATTGTAGCTCCGAAAGTAAAGTCAGTACCCCTAAAGAAGTAATTTTCAATTATTGTTGTTATTAAATTTATTTTTCCATCACCCATATATCTAACAATTAAAAGTGATGTTGCTGCTTGAATTAACACTAGGGTAAATCCAGCAAATACACCTGGCAATGATTGTCTAAAAGTTGTATGTCAAAAAGCTTTTGACTTACTTGCTTTTAAATCTAAAGCAGCTAGGTAGTAATTTCTATCTTGATTTTCAATTGCATTGTAAATTGGTGAAATGGCAAATGGTAAAAACATATACACCATTCCAATAATAACTGCAATTGGAGTTCCTAAAGCGCTTGGAGATATTATTAAGAATAAACTTCTTAGTCCAAGTATTTTTAAAATCATGCTTATTCAAATTGGTAGAGTAACTAATACTCAAACGTTTTTTGCAAGCATTTTATTTTTAAGTTGAGTCATCACTAGTGCGATTGGATAAGCGCATGCAACACATATCAAACTAGCTACAAAGGCATACATTAAAGATAAAAACATTACATATAAAATAGATCCTGAAGTTAAAAGTTTCACAAAGTTTGTAAAATCTAATTTAAATTTAATACTATTTCCAGTTGCTTCCACTATTGAGAAAATAATAATCCCAAGTAAAGGAAGCACAACTAAAAATCCCATAACAACCATAAATGGTAACATTATTGGTCAAACTTTTCCTTTTAAACCTTTTACTATTTTAAAATCTGCAATTTTATCTTTAAATTTAATTTTTGGTATTTCTATTTCTATTTCTGTTCCTTCAGATTCAATATTTTCAATATCGTCTAATTCTTTTTCAACTTCAACATTATTTTGTAATTCAATAATGTCTTTTTCGTTATCTAAATTATTCATCTATCTCTTTTCACATTACATGTAAATCTTCTGGATTTCATTTAATAGAAACTTCTTTGTCGAAATCATGGAATTCAGTTGTATGAACTACATAGTTTCTGTTTTCTGTTTTAACAGTTATTTCGTAATGTACACCTTTAAAGATAATATTTTCAACTATACCATTGAAAAATCCTTTATTAGGTCCTTGAATTTGTAAGTCTTCAGGTCTTAAAACTATATCTATATTTTTTTCGTTTTCTCCAAAACCTTTATCTGTACAGTCAAATTCTTTACCGTCGAATTTAACTTTTAAATCTTTTACAAACTCACCATCACCGATAACATTAGAAACACCAATGAAGTTAGCAACTCATCTGTTTTCAGGTTCGTTATAAATTTCTTCTGGTGATCCAATTTGTTGGATTTGTCCATCATTCATAACAACTATTCTGTCACTTAAAGTAAGTGCTTCTTCTTGATCATGAGTAACTAAGATGAAAGTAATTCCTATTTCTTCTTGTAGCTCTTTTAATTCATCTTGCATTCTTTTTCTTAATTGAACGTCAAGAGCTGACATCGGTTCATCTAGAAGTAAAATTTTGGGTTTCAAAATAAGAGCTCTTGCGATGGCAACACGTTGTTTTTGCCCACCACTTAGTTCATGAACTCTTTTATTTTCCATATTTTCTAATGAAAATTTCTTAATATATTGCATAACTTCTTTTGTAATTAAGTCTTCTTTCATTTTTTTAATTCTTAATCCATAAGCAATATTATCGTAAACATCATAATGAGGGAAAAGTGCGTAATTTTGAAAGATTGTATTAATCTGTCTTTTGTTACTTGGTATAGGTGTTAAATCCTTACCTTCAAATAATATTTCACCAGAGTCTTGTTTTTCTCTTCCTCCGATTATATTTAAAGTAGTAGTCTTTCCACAACCAGATGGTCCTAAAAGAGTGATAAATTCACCCTCTCTAATATTAAAACCAACACCTTTTAAAACAACTTTTCCATCATAACTTTTAGTAAGATTTCTAATCTCTAAAATATTATTTTTGTTGTTCATAATATGTTCTCCTTTAAAAAATATTAAATTTTTAACGCGTAATTTATTAAAATTGGATTACGCAATCAGGAGGAGCATTTCTGTCTCTAAAACTTTTTCAAATCATTCAACACGAGTTATTACTACATTAAATCATTCTGAAATTAAATATTGATTTATATTTATTACACTTTGTAATTTCATAGTAATTCTCCTTTTGTTTTTTACATAAGATAATTATATATATTTTTTATTTTTTTTTATAAAAATTATGAAAATAAAAAAAACACATATAAAATGTGTCTATTTCAATAATTCTTTTTTAATGTAGTAACCTACACCATGTTTTTTGTTTGATTTTGTTTGATTTTTTGCAATCTCTTTAAGATCTTTTTTAGAGTTACCCATGGCAATACCATGACCAACTCACTTTATAGCTCTCATATCATTGTCGCCATCCCCAAAGAACATAATGTCTTTAGCGTCAATACCATATTCTTTTGCTACATTTTGTAGAGCGTATAGTTTATCAACACCTTTTGGATTAACTTCAATATTTGAAGAATGAGGAACATAACTTCAAGAAAACATTTCGTATTCTTTAGGTTTTAAATCCTCTTTTATTTTAGCTATACCTTTTTTGTTACCATAAATAATAATTTTGTAAGATGTATCAGTTATTGTATCTCTATTGTACTTAACCAATTTTCTTCCTGATACTTTTTTAAGAACATATGTGAATAAATTCTTTTTAACAACATAAGATACCCCAGGATCTTTTGCATAACTAAAAGTACTTAATTTATATTCTTTTGCTTTATCATAAATTATTTTAAAGTCTTCTAATTCAAATAAATGTTCTTCAATTAATTTTGGTTTTGCTGTACCTTCATATTTATAAGTAGCTCCACCATTAAGAGTAATAACATATTCGTGTGCCAAATCAATTCCGATTGCTTTTGCTACTTTCATAGCTCTAGATATATTTCTTCCAGTTGCAATACAAATTTTAACGCCTTGTTCACGAGCTTCATTAATTGCTTTTATATTTACCTTTGATACTAAATTTTTCTTTTTAACTAATGTTCCGTCAACATCGAGCGCTATTAATTTAACCACTTTTGTTTCCTCCTATTTTACAAATTGTTTTAAAATATCTTTTGACATAAATCCACTGTTTTGTTTTGTAACTTCTCCATCTTTAAATAAAATTAGAGTTGGTATAGACATAACGTTATATCTTTTTGCCACTTCTGGTAATTTATCTGTATCAACTTTAATGAAGTTTACTGATGTTTCTTCATTTGAAGTTAAATCAAAGATAGGAGCCATCATTTTACATGGTCCACATCATTCAGCATAGAAATCAACAACTGTTGATTCTTTTGCTATTTCTAAGTCAAATTCTTCTACTGTTTCAATTACTTTTACTGCCATAATTTTTTTCTCCTCTTATATTATATTTTTTTCAATAAAATCAGCAACACCATTTTCGTCATTTGTTTTTGTAACATATGTTGCTTTATTTTTTAGCTCTTCCAAGCCATTTTCCATTGCTATGAAGTTATCTACTTGCGCAGCTAACTCAAAATCGTTAAAACTATCTCCAAATCCAAATGTTGTTGTATTTGATTCATCTAACTTAAGATGATTTAAGACTTCTTTAACTACAGATCCTTTGTGAATTCCCTTTATAGCCAACTCATAAACTCTATCTGTATATTTAATTATATCAAGTTCATTGCTTATACCAGAGAAATCTTTATAAAATTCATCTACACTCTTATCTGTTGGGTTTTTTTCTAAAATTACAGTTATGTGATTTATATCTTTTTGGATATCTTCAAAATTTTCTATAACTTTATAGTCAGTTCCCATAATATCACTTCAGTATCTTGAGTTTTCACCCTCACCATATACGTAATAAATGTCATCGCCAATAAAGTGAACTTTATATTTACCTATTTTTCCAAAAGTAGTTTCAAAAACTTCTTTTAAAGATTCTTTTGTGATGTATTCTTTTTTGATTCATTTTTCTTCTTTAAAGTCATATATATGAGTACCATTGTTTGCAGCCGCTATTCCTTTAAGTTTATCCAAACCTAAATAAATTGCTTGTTGTTCAAATGTATCCATAGTACATCTTGCAGTAACAGGTATGAAATAATAGTTTTTTTCATAAACTTTTTTAACTATTTCTTTTGTTACTTCACTAAATTTGTGGTCACTTGCTAGAGCAGTACCGTCTAAGTCAGAAAAAATAAGAACATTTTCTTTTAATTTCATATTTTCACCTCGATTTACTAATATAGATTATAAAGGAAATAGTGATTTTTAGGAAATCTATTAAAAAATGATTCTAGTTATTAGAATCATTTTTTAATTATTTTTTAACCTTTTTATTGTCCTTGTTTTTTCTTTTGAATATACTCAATACTCCAAGGTTATCATGATTTGGTAAAAGTAAGTTAAGCGAAACACCACAAAGTGTTGCTAGGAATAATCCTGTTATTTTGAAACTTGATATTTGAATATCTTTTTTCATGATTGACATTCCAACTCCAATTGCTAATATAATTGAAATTACAACTAAATTTTTAGCATTTTTCAAATCTACTTTTGCATCCATCATAATTTTGATTCCATTTGACGCAATCATACCAAACAGCATAATACTTATACCACCCATTACAGGAGCTGGTATCATTCTTATTATTTGATTCACAGGAGCTATAAAGCTCATTATTATGGCAAACACAGCAGCTAAACCAGTAACTCAAACACTAGCTACTTTAGTTAATCCTACAACGCTTGTGTTTTCTGCATAAGTAGCGTTTGCAGGTCCACCTATTAAACCTGCAAAACTCATAGCAACACCATCTGCAATTAATGTTTTGCTAATGCCTGGATCTTTTATAAAATCTCTTCCAGTCATTGTTCCTATGTTTATGTGATCTCCTAAATGTTCAACCATTGTAACCATAGCAATAGGAACGATTGCTACTAGAGCTGGCCCTATTGTTTTGGGTTCCACTTTTCAAACCGCTTTAAAACTTGGATATCATTCTCAATTACTTGTATCTGTAATGTAGCTTGTATCCATTATGTGATATCCATATTTAGTTAAACTGAAATGCAATATTATTGATATTAAGTAACCAATAGCAAGAGCCATTAAGATTGGTACTACTTTTAAAAAGTTTTTTGCTTTTAACATACAAATTGTTGCAACCAAGAATGTAATTACCCCAATTATAATAGCTAATCATTGAGGGTAATCACCTCAAGCATTAGCTCCATTGCTTCCTGTACCTGAAGCAAATCCTATATTACCTAAAGCACTTGGAACAGCACTTAAACCAATTGTTATGATAATTGGCCCTACAACTACAGGTGAAAAAGCTTTTTTAATTCACTTTACACCTGTTCAATGAATTATGAACCCCATTAATATGTAAACTATACCTACAGCAAAAACAGCTATAAATATAGAGTTTCCTCAATCCTTTCAACCAGTTCCCAACACAGTCATGTAAGCAAAACTGCTTCCAAGATAAATTGGTACTTTCGCCATTGTTAAAGCTATATAAATTAATGTTCCTACACCAGAACAAAATAATGCCATAGATATGTTTATGACTTCATCTGGAGCTGCCAATTGGTTTATAACCATCGGAACCAAAACAGTGGCTCCAAACATTGCAAAAACGTGTTGCAATGAAAGAGTAGCTCATTTCCCAATACTTTTGGGTCTTTGATGTGGTTCAAGAACAAGATCTATTTTTTGATTTTCTTCCATATTATTCTCCTTTATCTCTACTGAATTTTTATAAAAAAAATCAACCAATAAAAATGGTTGATTAATTTAATATAAATAGTTCAGAAAATTGAAAAGAAAGAGAAATCAAAGATTTGTTTGATTTCATTTTATTTACTTTTATTAATAAAATATTTTTTCTCATAATTTCCCTAACATTTCCTAAAAAACAATATATATAGTTTGAGTTTTAATTGCAACAATTAATTGAATTAAATTGAAAAATAAAAAAATCACTTGCGTGATTAAATTTCTTTATGGTCCGGAATAAGGGACTTGAACCCCCACGTGTTACCACGCCAGATCCTAAGTCTGGTGCGTCTGCCAATTCCGCCAATTCCGGATGAATGGTGTCCCGTATAAGACTTGAACTTATGACCCACTGGTTAAAAGCCAGTTGCTCTACCGACTGAGCTAACGAGACGTTAAAATTAACACATTTATAATAACATTTTTTTTATTTTATTAAAACACTTATTTGAATTTTATAAGTATTCTCTTGTTGATTTTAGGTGAATTGCTCCAACAACTATCATGAATACACCGCAAATTGCGTTTATTGATCCAAATATTCATGTAAATGAATATATAGTTGTTATTAACAATACACCTAAAGTAATTAATATGATTGATGCTACAAAAGCAGATTTAGTTGTGTTCTTAATAAGAAAAACCAAACCCACAATTCCAATAGCCACTAAAAACAACACTGCACCTACTATGAATATATAAACCAAAGATTCCATATGACAATTATTTGGTAGTTTTTCATAAACTTTTTTTACAAAAGCTATTACGAAAATCATATTTAATAAAGCAATACCCATTGAAACATAGGCTATTAAAGATAGATTTTTTTTCATCCTTTTACTCCTTAAATATATAATACATAGATTTAGCAATAAAAAAACAACCATTTATGGTTGATGATTTCTTGCGTGGTGCTGATGATAGGACTTGAACCTACAACCTACTGATTACAAGTCAGTTGCTCTGCCAATTGAGCCACATCAGCAAAAAAAATGGTGGAGTGTGACGGGCTCGAACCGCCGACCGCCTGCTTGTAAGGCAGGAGCTCTCCCAACTGAGCTAACACTCCAAAAATAAAATATAAAAATAATGGTAGCCTGTACGGGGTTCGAACCCGTGTGTGCACGGATGAAAACCGTGTGTGTTGACCGCTTCACCAACAGGCCATTAAAATGGCGGCTTTTGCAGGACTCGAACCTGCGACCAACCGGTTAACAGCCGGTTGCTCTACCAACTGAGCTAAAAAGCCATAGATAGATTTCTACCTATTCATAATAGCATATTAGCAATATTAAAATCAATATTTTTTTTATTTTTTTTACAAAAAAGACAAAAAAATAAACATTTCTGTTTATTTTTAAGACTATTATTCAATTAAACCAGCTTGATATAGTTTTTTAAAGTGTCCTTCTTGTGATTTTAGTTCATTGAATTTACCTCTTTGAACTATTCCTTTACCGTTTCCACCTAAAACTATTATTTCATCTGCATTTTTAATTGTACTTAATCTGTGAGCGATAGTAACTGTTGTTCTACCTTTCATAAGTACATC
The DNA here is from genome assembly GCF_964019625.1 of Spiroplasma endosymbiont of Diplazon laetatorius. NCBI lineage: Bacteria > Bacillati > Mycoplasmatota > Mollicutes > Entomoplasmatales > Spiroplasmataceae > Spiroplasma > Spiroplasma endosymbiont of Diplazon laetatorius. The sequence continues at coordinate 134,019 of NZ_OZ026458.1, read as the reverse complement.
TAGTTTTGCCTGAATTTCTTTTTCAACGATATTGTCTAAAGCACTTGTTGCTTCGTCTAATATTAAGATTTTTGGATCTTTTAAGAACATTCTTGCAATAATAAGTCTTTGTTTTTGTCCACCACTTAGTAAGAATCCACGTTCTCCTAAAATAGTTTCGTATTGATCTGGTCATGTCATTACAAGATCGTGTAGTTCAGCTTTTTTACATGCTTCAATAACTTCTTCATTTGTAGAGTTAAATGATCCATATTTAACATTTTCAAATACGTCTCCATATAATATTTGAGGATCTTGTTCTACATAACCAACATGAACTAAGTAACTTGATAAGTTAACATCTTTTAAATTTGTATTTCCGTTAATTATTATTTCACCTTTTGAAGGGTCATAAAATCTTAATAATAATTTTGCAATAGTTGACTTACCACTTCCAGTTTCACCAACAAAGGCATATGATTTTCCTTCTTCAAATTTGAAATCAAATTTTGGAAGTATAACTTTACCTGGTTTTTCAGGATATGAAAATTCAACACCTTTAAATAAGATATCTCCTTTTACTTCCTCAATAATTTCTCCATCAAAGTAATGAGAATCCATTATAGATTTAGCTTTTATTGTGTCATCCACTCTTTGAGCAGCAACAGATGCTTGAGCTAAACCAAATAACGCTGCCATAACATTGAATAACGGAGCTATCATAAGCCCTTGTGCAAGATTGTATGCAGTGAATCTTTCATTTATGAAGCTACTGTCATTTTTGTAAATTAACATTGCTGCAATTACTGTTGCAAATTGTAAGATGAAAGTTCCACCCCACATTGTAGTTAACATAAGTGCCAATCTTGTACCAACTTTTTTAGATTTTTTGTAAAAGTCTTTATGTACTTCATTAAATCTTTCTGTTTCGTAATTTTCTGTACCAGAAGATTTGATTAATCTAACTGTGGCAATTCTATCAGTTACATTACCATTAATTTCTGTAATACTTTCTCTTACTTTAATAACTTTATTTCTTGTTGCATAGAAACAAAACATCATTGCAAACATTATTATCCCAAATGTTACAACAGTTACTGTTGCTAACTGTCAACTTAAGATATACATCAATATTGAAGCTCCAATCACTTCAAAGAAAGATAAACCAAATTGTAAAGGAACTTGAACAGCTTGATCACCAACTATTTGAGTATCAGAAACTATTTTAGTTAAAATTTCTCCAATTTTTTTATCTGAATAGTAAGAAATGTCTTGTCTAACTAAATTTTCAAGCGATCTATTTCTTAAACTAATTTCAATTTTACGACCCATTATATAAGCCAAGTAGTCATAAACAAATGAAAGTATACAATATAGTAAAACTATTCCTATTGACACATATATTAATAATGATGTGTCTTCTGTTCATTTACTAGTTATTAAGTTATCTCCTGAAGGTTTAGATTCAGTAATAGCTAATGTCATTTGATAAGTTAATATTGGCAATGACAAGTGAAGCACAACAAACATTAAACATAGAGCTAACATTGATAACGATAACTTTCATTCTTTTCCAAAATAATAGATAAGAGTTCTAAAAAACTTACCTTTACCCGTGGAAATCTCAAAATCTTCCATATTTTCCATCTTTTTTTTCTCCTTTAAATTTTCTCTAATTCAAATTATATATTTTTATAAACAAAAAGGTACTAAAATATAGTGCCCTTTTCTTTTTTTAAATTACTTTAAGTATCAATTGATACGTACCATAAATACAAATTGTTGGCAATAATGCATTTATACAAAATATTGCTGCTAAACCAGGATCTAATCCAACTGTTGTAAAATCGAAGAAATTATTTACAGTTTCAATAGGCATCAAAGTCAATGTTGTAGCCATAAAAGCAACACCCATCAAAATTAATAACCATTTATTAGGTTTATATTTATCAACATCTTTATTTTTTCTAGTTGACTTAATTGGCAAGAAGAAATTATTGTAGAGAATTGAGTAAAATATTGGAGAAAACATAATAGCTATATAAACTCCTGTTTTACCAAATTCTTTTGCTTTTTCTAAATCTTGACTGAATCATAAAATAGCAATTTCATAATTCAATACAGCAAATAAAGTGTTAAATAAAGTTGTTATTATTATTTGAGACCTAATCCCTTTTAGTAAACTCTCTTTTTTGTGTGTAGGTGGAGGGTTTTTCATCACTCCACGTCTTTCTTTTTGCATTCCGATAGGAACTGCAACTATTGTTTCAATTATAAAAATATGGAATAAAATATTAACTGAATTTAATGCTATATCTTTATTTATAGCAAGTATTAATAATATAGTTAATATTTGACTTATGTTTGCTGCAATCAAGAAAGAAATTGAGTATTTGATTTTTTCATAAACATTTCTTCCTGAGTTAACTCCCGAGATAATACTTTTGAAATTATCATCTGCCAATATAACGTCACTAACACCTTTTGCAACTTCTGTTCCTGTTATACCCATAGATATACCAACATCAGCTTTAACTAAACTTGGTGAGTCATTTACCCCATCACCTGTCATAGCAACAATATTGCTATCTTCTTGTAATAAATCTACTATTAAAGCTTTGTGTTCAGGGTTTACTCTTGCAAAAACATTTGTTCTTTTAAGTCTTTCTTTTAGTTGTTCATTTGTTAATTCATTAATGTCTTGACCAGTTAAAACACCATCAAAATTTTCATCTGCAATACCAAGTCTTGTTGCTATTTCAAATGCAGTAATTTTGTGATCTCCTGTAATCATAATTACACGAATCCCTCCAGCTTTAGCTTCTTCAATAGATGCTTTAACTTCTTCTCTTGGAGGATCGATAATTGCAACACAACCCAAGAAGGTTAAGTTACTTTCATATTTTTGTTTTCCATCAGTTATATCTTTTTGAGAGAACCCTAAAACTCTAAGGCCTCTTTTTGCAAAACTATATAATTGTTCATTTATAATTTTTTTATCTTCATCAGTTAAAGGAGTTACTTTACCATTCACTAGTTTATTTGTACAAATATCTAATAAGTAATCGACTGCACCTTTAACATAAACCATTTGTCTTCCATCAACATCATTTAATGTTGTCATAAGTTTTCTTTTTGAATCAAAAGGTATTTCATCTAATCTCTCATGTTTTTTTCTCATAGACATGTAATTAATATCAAATTTTTTAACAAAATCGATTGTAGCAATTTCAGTTGCACTACCAATTTTCTCTTTTTCAACTATCGCATCACTACATAGAGTTATACAATTTATTAGTTCTGAATATTTATTTTTATCAAAAGATTTAAAGTCATCTTCTTTAAAGTCTAAGAAAATTTTATCAACAGTCATTTTATTTTGAGTTAATGTTCCAGTTTTATCTGAACAAATCACATTAACATTTCCCAAAGTTTCTATAGATTTTGGGTTTTTTATTATTACATTTTTTCTTGCCATTTTCTTTGTTGCTACCATTAAACAAATCTTAACTATAATAGTTAGTGATTCTGGTATTAAAGATATAGCTGAAGAAACAGATATTAATAAAAGATTTTTTAAACTTCCATCTCCCAATTGATCTCTCAATAAGAATGAAGTTAAAAATAAAATTAAACCCATTGCAATTGATACTAAACCTATGATTGTAGTAAGTCTTGTAACTTTTCTTTCTAATGGCGTTTTTTCTTGTTTGTGTCCAGTTATTTTTGAAGCGATTTTACCAATCTCAGATTCGTTACCTGTTCCAAAAATTACCCCCATCATTTTACCTTCAATTACTAAAGTTGACATGAAAGCAATATTTTTTTGATCACCTAACATTAAATTTTTTTCTTTAATAGAATCAGATATTTTTTTTACTGGTTCATTTTCACCTGTAAGAGCTGATTCATCAATTTTTAATAATTGATTATCTATAATTCTTGTATCAGCTGGTACAAAACCACCAGAGTTAACGAATATTACATCACCAGGTACAAGTTCTTCAATATCAATTTCAATTTTTTTTGAATCTCTAAGAACAATTGCTGTTTGTTTATTTTCATTTAAATTTGAAACTTGATTTAAAGACTTAACTTCTTGAACTGTTGCTATAATTGAATTTGTAAATACAATAATGGCAATAATAACCATACCTGTTATATCAACAACTTCAATTTTTTTCGAAATTATAGAAACCAACCCAGATAGTAGACCCGATAAAATCATAATTAAACTTAAAGGGTCTAAAAAACTCTTTAAAAAAATCATAAATCAGTTTGGTTTTTTTGATTTTGGTAGATTATTTCTACCGTATTTTTCTAATCTTAACTTCGCTTCTTTATTGCTTAATCCAGTTTCGGGATTAACCTCTAATATTGAGCATATTTTTTTATTTGATAATTTATATCATCCTTCGTGTGAAGACAGAGTCTCGGAGTCAGTTAACTCTTTTTTGTTATCATTTAGATTCATTTTTTCACCTCTAAAGATTTAAAAATCTTAACCACCTAATCTTACTCCTTTAAAAGTATAAGTCAAACAAACTTTAATTTTGAATAGTTTATAAACCCTTAAATACTGACTTTAAACAAAAATAGAAGAATTTTAAAAATTCTTCTATCCTATAGTTACTTCTTCTTCTAAATAGGCATAATTTTGTTTATTTTTTGGTTTAACAAAAGCCAATAAGGTATTTGAAATTCCAAGTTGTCCAATAAACATTGTAATAACCAACATTATTTTACTTATAACACCCAGTTGTATTATTTGACTATTTGGGAATGGTTGGAAACCAACAGTACCAAAGGCACTACATACATACATTATAAGTTTTATTATTGTAGCATCTGTGTGATCTGTATTGTCTGTTCCGAATAGCATTTCATTGCTATCTAAATAAACTACAAATATACTTGTAACAACAATAAAGAATGAAATTAAAACTACTGCAAATGATCTTTTAACTGTTTCGTCTGGTATTTTTCTTTTAAATGCTTCAACCGATTTTTTATTTCTCATAATTGAGAAAATAGCTAAAATACATATTGCAAATGTAGTGGTTCTAATTCCCCCGGCAGTTGATGAAGGAGCTGCACCAATAAACATTCAAATAGATAATATAAACTTACTTCCTGCAGTAAAGTTATTAACATCAACTGTTGCAAAACCAGCATTTCTAGTTGAAGAAACGTTGAAAATTAAATCCATCATCCATACATGTGTAGGTTTTCAAGTTCCGTCAGTAACCCACTTGTTAATTATTATTTCGCCAGTATTTTTTTCTGGTTTAGGGATATAAATTACTTCTTGAAAATGACCATTTAATAAAATACGACTATCTTCAACAGTTAATCATTCTGTTAAGAAAACTAAAATTGGTCCTAAAACAAATAAAACCACATAAGTAATAAAGTTTAATTTAGTAAATAAAGAAAACTTAACTGTTTTTCCTTGTCTTCTAGCTTTAATTTTTTTCTTAATATCATGGTAAGTTGGATAACCCAATCCTCCAATAACTCATTGCATTAAAAATGTCATTTGAATTAAATATCCATAAGATCCTGGTTGGTTATAAGGAACTAAAGAGTTTCCACTTAAAATATCAAAACCAGCATTGTTTGTAGCACTTATTGAGTGAAAAATTGAAAATCATAGTGATTTACCAAAGTCATTATAAGGACTTGTTATTCCTACTGCATTTTCTTCTGTGATTCCAATTGGAGTGAAATAAAATCCAAAGAATAAAACTATTGATCCAGCCAATTCCAATCCAATCAAGAATATGAAAGCATCCTTAATCATTTCAACTGTATTTGATAAACTGTTATTACCTCTTTCAGAAGAAGCTATGTTTTGGTCGTCTAAAGATACTTTTCTACCAATCATAACCAAAAGAGAAATTTTAATAGTAAGTATTCCAATACCACCAATTTGACACATTATTATAATTAAAAGTTGTCCTGTGAATGAATAACCAGTGTTTGTTTGAATCATAGTTATACCAGTATCTGATATAGCACTTGATGCTGTAAACATTCCTGTTATAAAGTCTCAATGATTTTCTTTATCTACAACAACACCTGGAATTGATAATAAAAATCCACCAATAATAATAGCTAAAAGATATGCAGAAATAATCCTTCCACTAACTCTAGAAAAAGGTCATCAGTTCTTTAATTTATAAAAGAATTTTTCATTTGGTTTTTTAGGCTCTTTTTTAGGTTTTTTAGATTTAGTATTTAAAATCTCTTTTTCGTCGCCTGAAGAATTTTTCATAAAAAAACTACCTCTTTCAAATCTACATTAAATTATACATTAAACCTGAAAAGAGTTGTATAATTTAAAGAGTTAGAAAGTTGGTGCTCATATGGCTAGAAAGAAAAGTTTTGCTATATTTGGTGCAAATTACTTTGGATTATCTGTTGCTCAAACATTAGATGAGAAAAAGCAATTAATTAAAATATTTGATTATGACGAAGAAAAATTAAACTTACACATAAACCAATTTGAATCTGTTGAAGGAGTTGTTTTAGATGCAACTAATAAAAACGCTTTAGAGAAAAATGGTATTAACCAATATGATGGAGTTATTGTTTGTTTTGGTGGAAACATGGAGTCAAGTATTTTAACAGTTTTAAACCTTTTAGACTTGGGTGTTGAAAACATAATAGTTAAAGCAAGAGATGAAAGACATAAAAGAATTCTATTAGCTCTAGGGTTAGAAGAAGACAAAGTTATCATTCCCGACGTTATTACAGGAAAAATGGTTGCAACTAAATCATTATTTGATATTGAAAGTGAAGTTCAATCAATCGATAACGAATATGTATTTACAAGTATTGTAGTAAATGAAGAAGAAATAATTGATAAGTCAATTTTTGATGCAGGATTAACTTCAAACAAAGACTTTAATATAATCCAAATTAAAAGAAATGGTAAAACAATACTTCCAGATGAATATACAGTCCTTAAAGAAGGAGACATTCTTGGAGTATATGCAAAAAATAATATAGTAAATGATCTTGTTCTAAAAATTAGAGGAGAACAAGAATTAGAAGATTAAAAAAACTAGCTCATGCTAGTTTTTGTTTTGTTTGATCATTTCTATTATAACTTCTGTCGCCACTGTTGGATTTACATTACCCCCAGTTTCTTTCATAAGTTGTCCCATAAGAGTTTTTTCTACCCTTTCTGGTCTTTGTTCGTATTGTTCTTTAATCAATTCAATATTTTGTTCAACTATAGGTTGTAATATTTTTTTGATTTCATTTATATCAGAAATTAACTTTAAATTATTTTCATCAGCTATTTGTTGAACTGATTTTTCAGTTTCAAAAGCTATTGGTAAAATTGTCTTAACGTGTTTAGAAGAAATAACTCCTTCATCCATCATTTTTATAATTTCACTAATGTCTTTTGGTTGCAATTTAGATTGGGTTAACTCAATTCCATCTTTATTTAGTAAAGCCTTAATATCTGTAATTAAATAGTTTGCAACTTTTTTAGGATCAGATCCAAGAGAAATACTTTCTTCAAAAAACTTTACCAAAGATAAATCAGATAAAATATAATTTGCATCATCTGAAGATAATTGATAATTATCTAAATATTTTTTTCTTTTTTCTGAAGCAAGTTCAGGAGATGAAGATATAACTTCTTTAATTCAATTCTCATCTAATTTTATTGGGAATATATTTGGTTCTCTAAAATATTTATAATCAACTGCATTATCCTTTTTTCTCATCAACACAGTCTCTTGAATTGATTCATCAAATCTTCTTGTCTCTTGATCTACTTTACCACCAGATAGAAGAATTTTTGATTGTCTTTTAATTTCAAATTCAATTGATTTCTTAACATTATTTAGTGAGTTTAAGTTTTTTATTTCAACTTTTGAACCAAACTCTGGATAACCATATGGTCTCAAAGAAATGTTTACATCACATCTTAATGAACCTTCGTTCATTTTAACATCACTTATACCAAGGAACAACAAAATCTCTCTAAGCTGATTTACATATTCCACAGCTTCACTGGCACTTCTTATAAATGGTTTAGAAACTATCTCAACTAAACCAACACCACTTCTGTTGAAATCTATATAAGTCAGATCTCCTTTGTGGGTTTGTTTTGCTGTATCCTCTTCAATATGAAGTCTTTCAATTTCTATAGTTTTAGTTGTGCCATCTTCTAAAGTAATATTTATTTTTCCTTCTTTACCTATTGGGAAAAATTGTTGAGTGATTTGGAAACCCTTAACCAAGTCTGGATAAAAATAATTTTTTCTATCAAATCTAAGTAAGGGATCTATTTCCATTTGTAAAGCATTACATGCAAGTATTGCAAGTTTAACACCTTCTTTGTTAACTGAGGGCAATGCTCCTGGATAACCCATATCAACTTCAGAAACTTTTGAGTTAGGTGTTTCTCCATAACTTACAGGACCAACTCCAAACATTTTTGAATTAGTTTTTAATTCAACGTGATTTTCAATTCCAATAATTACTTCAAAGTTATTCATTTACATCACCTACTTGTCTAAAATTTTTTGAAATTATATCTTCTAACAATTTAGCTGCTTGTAAAACTTTAAGATCAGATTTTGGTTTTGCGTTTAAGTTTATACCTATTGGCATATTATCTTCTGTTACAAAAGGAATTGTGACAGAAGGCATTCCATTAAAGTTAGCAAGAATTAAAACATCTTCTATAAAAGCAGTTTCATTATCTTCTTTTTGTTCTACATCAAAACCATAAACACTTTTTACTGTAGGAGCTGGAGAGATTGTTGGTGGAAGAATTAATATATCCACCTCTTTGTAAAGTTTATCTAATTCTTCAACTATTAATCTTCTAACTTTTTTTGATTTAGCTAAAAGCAATTCTTGATTTTCAGATTTCAATTGGTAACTACCAATTATAAATCTTCTCTTTACAGTTTCTCCAAAACCTTCTGTTCTAGAATTTTTTATTATTTCTTTGTAATCATTTCCTTTTGCTCTTATTCCAAACTTAATACCATCTAAGTTTGAATGTGTTGATACACCTTCAGCAAAGGAAATCATCATGTAAGCTGCAGGTATTGCTTCTAATAATTTTTTATCAAAATCATATTCAACAACTTCATGGCCAGCTTCTTTTATTAATTCATAAAGTTTTTTATAATCTTCTTTTAACTTACCAGTTAAAATTTCTTCAATAGATTTTATATAACCGAATTTTATTTTTTTGTCTGTACTTGATATGTTTTCAACAAAATTTTGTTGATTATTTATTGATGTAAAATCTTTTTGATCATATCCAAAAGTTGCTTCACACAAGTAAGCAAGATCTTCTACATTATTTGTAAAGAATCCCAAATGGTCTAAACTTGGTGCATAAGGAATTGCTCCATATCTTGATATAGAACCATAAGTTGGTTTGAAACCAACTATACCATTAAGACTTGCTGGTTTTCTTATTGAGTCACCAGTGTCACCACCAGTTGCAAATGGAACAATCCCCTTTGCCACAGCATAGGCACTACCACTTGAACTACCCCCAACTATTCTATTGTTATCATGTGGGTTTCTAACTTCTCCATTAAAAGAAAATAATCCTGTTCCTCCCATTGATAATTCATCAAGAGCGGCTTTACCAACAAGTATAGAATTAGTTTCATTAAATTTTTCAGCAATAGTTGCATCAAAAGAAGGAACATAGTTTGATAAAATTTTTGATCCAGCTGTAGTCAAAATATTTTTTGTTGAAATGTTGTCTTTGTGAATAAAAGGAACACCATATAAAACATTATTTGAATCAATATTTAAATCAAGTTCTTTTGCTTTTTCTAAAGCCTCTTTATCCGATAAGGTAATTAAAAAATTACTTTCCATTTCTTTTTTAGAATTATCTATAACACTTTTTACTAAATCCACTAATGTTATTTCTTTTTTTGAAATTTTTTCATGTAACTGCTTTAATGTAATATTTTTAAAATTCATTTTATTTAACCACCTTTGTAATTGTTACGAAGTCACCTTCAACACTAGGAGCATTTCTTAAAACATCTTCTTGTGCTAAAACTTTAACTTCGCCATCTTCTCTTAAGTGTGTGTTGTGGATATCAAATGGATAATGCAATTCTTCTACACCATCAGTGTTGATTGATAAAACTTTTTCAAATTTATGTAATATATCATTCTCATACTTAAGAATATTTTTCAATTCTTCTTCAGTTAGATTTAACATTGCATCTTCTTGAAGTTCTTTTAATAATTCTAAATTTATTTTCATTTCTTATTCACCTATCATTTCTAAAAACTCTTCTTCTGAAAGAATTTTAATTCCTAACTTCTCAGCTTTTTCTAATTTGCTTCCAGCTTCTTTACCAGCTAAAAGAAAATCTGTTTTCTTGCTAACAGTATCAATTACTTTAGCTCCATATTCTTCTAATAAATCTTTAAAGTAATTTCTTGGTTTACTTAAAGTACCCGTTATAACAAAACTTTTCAAAGTAATTTTATCATTATTTTTTGTACCTTCATTACCTAAATAATTCATATTCACTTTTTCATTTTTTAAATCATTTATAAGTTGTAAATTTTGTTTTATTGAAAATCAATCACATACAGATTTAGCAACTATTGGACCGACATCGTTAATCTGTTCTAATTCTTCGAATCCTACTTTTTCTATATTATCGATTGTTTTAAAATTTATAGCTAGAGTTTTTGCTGTTTTTTTACCAACATGTCTAATACCTAAACCAAAGAATAATTTATCAAATGAATTGTTTTTTGATTTCTCTATAGAGTCCAATAAATTATTAACTGACTTTTCACCCATCTTATCAAGTTGGATTAGTTTTTCTTTATGTAAGTTTAATTTATAAATATCTCCAACATTATTAATAAATTTATTTTCATAAAGCTTTTCAATTATTTTTATACTTAAACCCTCTATGTTCATAGCATCTCTTGATACAAAATGTTCTAAACCTCTAACTATTTTTCTAGGACATTGAGAGTTAATACAATATTGATCAACTTCTCCATCAACTCTCTCTAATTCTGAATTACATTCAGGACAATTTTTTTCCTCAACTCATTTTTTAAGTTTAGAAAAATCTTCATTTTGCACTGGAGCAATCACTTCTGGAATTATATCTCCTGCTTTTTTTATTTTTACTTTACCACCAACTCTTATGTCTCTTTGTAATATAAAATCAGCATTGTGAAGTGTGGCTGCTTGAACTGTGGTTCCAGCGATTTGCACAGGTTCTAAAGAAGCATTATATGTAATTCTTCCTGTTCTACCTACCGTTGCAAATATATTATTAAGTTTTGTTTCTTTTACTTCTGCAGGAAACTTAAAAGCAATAGCTCACTTTGGAGATTTTGCAGTGTAACCAACTTTTTCATAAAGATCAAAATCATTTACCTTTATTACAACTCCGTCAATCTCATAATCTAGAAGTTCTCTTTGTGATTGAATGAATTCAATGTGTTCATAAACCTCATCTATGTTGTTACATATTTTACCAAGCTTGTTAACTTTAAAATTCATTTTGTCTAAATAATCTAAAGACTCACTGTGTGTATGGAATTGTTCTCTGTCCATAAAATAATATAGATATGCATCCAACTTTCTAGATGCAGCAATAGATGAGTCAAGTTGTCTTAAAGTTCCTGCAGCTGCGTTTCTTGGGTTAGCAAAAATTTCTTCATCATTATTTTGTCTTTGCTTGTTTATTTTTTCAAATTCATTTTTTGAAAGGAAAACTTCTCCTCTAATTTCAACATAATCTCTTTTATCAGAAATAGATAATGGAATACTTTTAATTGTCTTAACATTTGAAGTAACATCTTCTCCATAAACACCATCACCTCTAGTAACACCTTTAAAAAGATTTCCTTTTTTATAAATTAAAGAAATAGATAGTCCATCTATTTTTGGTTCAACAAAAAAATTATAATTTTTATTCTCAATTTCTTTTAGAATTTGATCGTCAAAATTAATTAAGTCATTTTTATTAAATGCGTTAGATAAACTTAACATAGGTTGTTTATGTTTGTACTTTTCAAACTTATCCATTACAATTCCACCAACTTTTTGAGATGGAGAATCTTGTGTAAGTAGTTCTGGATATTGTTTTTCTAAATTTATAAGTTCATTCAAACTTTTATCATACTCTGCATCATCTACAATTGGGTTATCCAAAACATAATAAGCGTGTCCTCACTTATTTAAATCTTCTTTTAACTTGTTGATTTTAATTTGTATGTCTTTCATAAGAACTCCTTACTAAAAAATTAATCTTGAATATTTTTTTATAACAACAACTTCGCTAGTATTTTGTTTTTCTTTCTTTGTCTTAATCACATAAGGAACTGAGTTTATCATTACAAACAACAATACCAGAAGAACTATACCATTTGTTTCAAACATTTTTGGATAAAAGGTATTTATGAATCTAACAGAAATTGGATTATAAAAAGTTAAATAACTTATTAAAAATAAGTCTACTATATTTGAAAGTAAATCATGTTTGATTTTTTTTCTAAAGAAAACTCAAACTATAGATGCTGCCAATAATGACATCGATATAATAAATGTAATTAGTTGCTTTGCAATATTATTTTTAATAAAAGATAATCACATGTATAAAATATTTAATGAGTTATAACTTTCTGACATTATGTTTTCATTAAAAGCTAAAATGAATGCTGTTGATATAGTCATAAAGAAAATTGGTACAAACAATACAGTGAATGTATTTCTGTTTTCCAAAAATGTTTCAAACTTAACTACAAAACTATAATTTTTATTCATTAGGTATGTGGTTATTATCATAACAAATAAGATTCCACCAAATATAACTACCTGCAGATACAAGCTTAAAATAATGTTATAGAATATAAATCCAAACATTGGGAATAAAGCTATTTTCAAAATATCTTTAGTGAAGTTTTGAGTGAATCTTCTTTGTATTGTAAAAATAAAAGCGTAAAGCAAGAATAAAATTTGATATGAACTGTCTCATGAAAAAGATATGTACCCACCTAAAATAATACCAACTAATATAGGATTGTATCTTTCCCTGTTATTAAACGTTGTATACCTTAACAGCATAGTTGTTGCATACAATATTAAGTATAACAACATTATTTCACCACTAAATATTGAGTAGTCCATTCTTCAAAGAACTATTCTTGTTATTACAAATAATAATAAACTTGAAACAAAAATAAGTGATTTATTTTTAAACTTATCTTTTTGACAAAATGATTCATAAAAAGTTGCAAAAATAGAAGATAGCACAAAAGCATCTAAGATCAAAGTCATAGGAACAAGTAAATCTTTATACTGATAAGGTTGTGCATTTACCATCATTATTGTTGATAATTGAAAACTATATCATCCTTGGAAAGGTCTAAATCCCAAAAAGTTAAATAAAGTAGAGTCATTGAAGAAAGAAACCGGGTTATCTTTCAATCAATATAATATTGCAAGTGTATTTTTATGTCTACTGAAATTTTCATTTGAAATATAATTCATCGAAACATAATCTATAGTTATGAAAATAGCTACAACACCCAGAAACAATAAAGAGTCCATTTTAAAGAAGTTTGTATTTAATCAAAATCTCATAAACACAAAACAGAAAAGTAAGTATATTACAGATATAGCAAATATATAATAGATGAAGAAAACATAAGGTAAAACAGAAATAAGTTGTAAAGGAAATGTACAAACTGATAAAAATGTAAAGTAACTGAAAAAACCTGTAGCAATTGCCACAAAGTAGTTTTTTATCTTAAATTTGAATAATTCCAAAGTAATCAAACCAGATGTATAAAACATAAATAGATATAACATTGAAATTCCAATTGCTATAAATAACGAACTTACTAACATATTCTCACCTTTATAAATTATAGCATCTTGCACCACTTTAAATATTCTTAAAAACCAAATAAAAAATCAGCTATTGCTGATTTATTTACCTTTTAAAACATATATTTTTTCGTTTTTTGGATTTATATTAATTTCTGTTGATTCATTTAATATCTCACTTGAAAGCGTTGGTTCTTCAATTCCATACATTGCCTGAGAAATTTGATCACCTTTATCAACAATTTCTTCAACATCTATTCCGTATTCTTCAAAACGTTTTTGTCTTGCTTCTGTTGATCTTTTTAAAATTATTTTTTGCACTATTGGTAGATTTTTTATCAATCCATTAAATGCTTTTGCATTTAATATATAAGAAAATAAGATAAGAACAAACATTGATACAAAAATAGAACCGAAGAACAATGCTACTAGAGGCGCAATATTTGTCCCCATTGTTGATTGTTCAATATCCATTTTTTTAGATATTAATAAAACATTCAATATAGCTGCCATAACGGTTGGAACAATCAATATCATGAAGTTGTTTAAAACATGTTTTTTATTTGAATTATAGGTTACATATTTTCATACATAAACTCATAAATATCCATATCTGATAACTAGACATAACAATTTAATTGTATACATAGCAATGATACCTATAACAAGTTTCATTTCTCCACCAACACCTGTTGTAACTAATATGAAAGTTACTAAAGGGGCTGTTATTACATATATTATTCCTATTATATTTTGGAACTTAGATACTTCTCCATACCTTCCTTTTGCCTGAATTAATGTCATTTGACCATCACATAATATAGCAAAAGCAGTTACAGCAGCATATAATATTGAAAATTTAGGCGTATGGAACATAAATTTAAATGCATTTAAACTTGGTAGGTCTATTGTTGAACCTGCATAATTTTCAGGAGGAACAATATTTTTTCAATATAAGGCACTAACAAAATAAGGAGAAAGAATCGCCATATTAATAAAAGTAAATGCAGCTATCAAATATGTATAAAGCTCATATTTTGCATAACTATCTCAGTTTATTCTTCCTCTTTTTGCAACTAAAGTTACAAAGAATTCTCTAAATGAAACAACGAAATTTGTCATTATCAACCTAACATTTAAGGCCACAACAAGATATAAAGAAAGAGCAGAAGAGACGTTCAATCCTAAAATAACAGAAACTATTGCTATATCTGAATTTAAAAGAAGTGTACCACCCAATGTTGATCAAGATATTTTACTTTGTGTTGTATTAAGTTTAAAACTATTAAAGTCCTTATAATATTTTAATCATAGGTATTTTTTCTTAACATATAAGTATATTAAAAGTCCTTTTACAGGTGAATATAAAAGAGTTGGTATGAAAGGAATAATTGGATTATTTACCTTAGCAAGTAAGAAGAATGTTAAACCACTAACCAATAAGTCAGTAAATAAAATAGTTATTCTTCTTATAACGTTTTTATTGTCTGCCACAATTATTGTTTCATAAACACTAAATCAGTATGCTGATACAAAGTTTTTTGTACCAAAGATTAGAGCAACAAGTATTAGTTGTCAATATGGAGCAAACCCATTTGCAGTTCCAGATAAACCTATTCCTGGGTTATGTCATGAACCAGGGTCCATTAAATTTCCACCACCTGAATTAATACCTGCATATAGAGGATATCCTACAGCTGTTAAAGTAACTAATATAAGACCCACAACAGCTGATCTTTTAAAACTTTTTTTTGCTGTTGAGTATATTTCATTTGCACTAATTCAATCATTGTTTACAAGCGGTTTTACAAGTAAAATTGATGCTGCTATTCCAAGAGCCCCTTCAGCTGTTGCAATAATTGCAGAAAAAGATGTTACCAAACGCACAAACCCGTTAAACTCTGTTCCGAATTTTTCTAAAACTCAGTACATAGTTAAAAATTGAATTATGGCATTTAGAGTAGAGATTGTTGTACCAACAATTACACTAAATATGCCTTGTCTTGTAGATACCATTTTCCAACCCCCTTATTACATTATTTTTATTTTAACATTAAAAAGTATATTTTGATTTGTATTCATTACCATTTAAGTAGGCTAAATGGTCTTCAAATCCATCTAAAATTATTTTATATGCAATAAGATCTATTTCTCTTAAATGACTTCTTTTTGCTCCATATCTAAAATCTTTACATATTGGAGCTTTGTAAAAGTCACAAACAGCTCTTATTTGGTGTTTTCTACCAGTTAATATTTGTATTTCATATATATTATTTTCAGGATCTATTAAAGTATTAATTTGCTCTACTTTTTTAGTATTATTGAATTTTTCAATTCTAAATCTAGCCTTTTGATTATCATTGTCATATTTTATATAACCATTTATTTTTCCTGTTTGAAGGTTTTGGTTTTCTGTTTTAGCTAAGTAAAGCTTCACAAACTTACTTTTGTTATTTAATTCCTTTAATAATATATCTAAAGTTATTTTGTTTTTAGCATAAACAACCAAACCTTTTGTTAACTTATCTATTCTATGTACATGACTTATTACAAAACTGTTTTCTTCTTCTGGTTTGTATTCACCTTTGTCTTTTAAATAACTTTTTACCATCTGATCTAAGTTTACATTTATTGGTGAGTGCACTTCTAAATTTGGTTGTTTATCTACAATTAATAAGTTTTCATCTTCATAAATAATCTCTAAATCAGAAAAATCAACCTCTTCAAACTGGTCTCTTTTTTCTGCTTGACTACTATCATAAATTGTTATTTCATCACCAAATTTTATCTTAACTTTAGTGTCTTTTATTCTAACCTCATTTATTTTGATTTTCCCTTTTCTGAATCACTTATAGATTATTGATAGGTTTGTTGATTTAAAGTTCTTTTTAATAAAATTAAAAACTGTTTGATCTACGTCATTTTGATTGACTTTTATTTTTGTCATAAGTGACCTCTTTTCTTATTTTGTAGTTACAAACAACAATATGAAGGCAACTAAATTATTTAAAGTATGAACAATTCATGAATAAGTCATATTACCTTTAGTATACAAGAATATTCCAGAAAGCACGAAACCAGCTGCTGTATAACTTAACATATGTTCAAAATCAAATGATTGACCATAGTGGACGAATCCAAAAAACATTGAACTTGCAACAAAGCCTAGTCATCTATTTGATGCATTTAGATTATAACTATTTCTCATACTTATTTCTTCACATAAAGGAGCTACCAATACAGAAAATACAAAAAGAAGTATTGCATATGATATTTTGATCGAACTACCGTGCTCACCTTTTATAATTGAAACTAATGTATTTTGATTGTCGCTTTGGCTTGCACCAATTAAATAACCTTCAATGAAAGCTGAGAAAAATATATTGACTATTAAAAACATTATTATAAAGCCTAAAATAGTAATTATAATAAGTTCTTTTCATTTATTTTTTAAAGTCTCTTTTATTCTTCCAAATAATTTTCTATCGTACTTTAAAGCTAAAATTATTATCACAATTTCTGTAATAAGCATTGAAATAACGTTAACAAACTGAGTCCCTACATTTTCAGAATTGCTTATTTCTATTTTAAAAATAAGGTTTGCAAAAATACCAACAAATGTAGCCACAACCGTCGGGGCTAAAATGAACATATATATTCATGAATATCCATTTTTAAAAAATCCAGCTTTATTTCTAATGCAATTGAAAACTAACCCTACTAAAATAGAAATTGTGTAAGTTGAGAAAAATACCGTCTCACCTATTTCTGAAGTTGATGTTGGTATTATAAATGCTATAAATACAGATAATATTAAAGGAACTATTATGGTTGATGCAACAAAAATCATTCCATCAGTCTTATAATTTAATATATCAAATCTAAATTTATTTTCTTCACTTAAATCAAAGGCTTTACTTCTTAATTCGTTATGTTTTTGTTTTAAACTCTTTGAGTTTGTTTCCATAAAATCACCTTATTTAATTTTACTACTAAATTTAGATATAAAAAAAATAAAAAACCCTTTGTAGGGTTTTTTAACCTTTATTTAACTTGAGCTATTAAGTCACCTTTTTTAACTTTTCCAGTTTTAACAATTTCAAAACTTCTTCCACTCATTGAATCAGTAGTGAAAATTAATGGTGTTTGCATTGAAGGAACTTTTTTTGAAACATTTTCAATATCAACTTCAACCAATAAGTCTCCTTGTTTAACATTTTGACCTTGTTTAACATTAATATCAAATCCTTCACCATTTAGTGAAACTGTGTCTAAACCAATGTGTAATAAAATTTCTACACCATTTGAATTAGCAATCCCATATGCGTGACCACTTGGAAAAACAGTTACTAATTTACCATCTATTGGAGCTACAAATTCTCCGTTTTCAGGAACAATAGCCAATCCGTCCCCTAACATTTTTTCTGAAAACACTTCGTCTTCAACTTTTGATAGATCGATTACTTCACCATCAACTGGTGCGAATACGTCTAAGTTTTTATTTTTTGTAAATAATCCCATAATATTATTTTCTCCTCAATTCTATTTTACAATAAAAATATAGTATTATTGTATTTTTTCAACCAATAAAAAAAGAAATGAGTAATCATTTCTTTTAAAAATTATTTATCTTGCATTAATTCTTTAACTAATTTTAATACTTGATCTGATGTTTCACATTCAAGTGCTTTATTAGCTAAATCTTGTGTTTCTTTTAAAGTAAGTTTTGACATAATGCTTCTTGCTTTTAAAATACTTGTTGCTGACATTGAATAAGCATCTAATCCTAATCCCATTAATAAAGGAATAGCATCTGGTTCTCCAGCCATTTCTCCACACATTCCAGCTCATTTACCGTGTTTGTGTGCTCCATCTATTGTCATTTTTAATAATCTTAAAATTGATGGGTTATATGGTTGGTATAGATAAGTTACATTTTCACTCATTCTATCTGCAGCCATTGTATATTGAATTAAGTCATTAGTTCCTACTGAGAAGAAATCTGCATGTTTTGCAAAGTTTTCTGCATTAACTGCAGCTGCAGGTATTTCTACCATCATACCAATTTCTAAGTCATCACCAATTTTGTGACCTTCTTTTTCTAATTCTGCTTTACAATCTAATGTAAATTGTTTTGCAGCCAAGAATTCGTCTACAGTTGCTATCATTGGGAACATAATTCCAACAGGTCCAAATGCACTAGCTCTTAATAAAGCTCTAATTTGATCTCTAAAGATATCTTTTCTATCTAAAGTAAATCTAATAGCACGATAACCTAAGAATGGGTTCATTTCTTCTGGGAATGAGAAATATGATAATTTTTTATCCCCACCAATATCTAAAGTTCTAATAACAGTAAGTTTTCCATTCATTTCTTCTACAACTTTTTTGTATGAAACGAATTGTTCTTCTTCTGTTGGGAAGTGATCATTGTCCATATATAGGAATTCACTTCTGAATAACCCAACAGCTTCTCCACCATTTTCTAAAACAGCAGCAACGTCTTTTGGACTTCCAATATTACCTTCTAAAACAAAACCATCAAAACCATCTTTTGTTAAAGTTGGTTGATCTTTAAGTTTTTGTAATTCTTCTTTTTCTTTTGCAAAGTTTTCTGCTAATTTTTTTCACTCAGCTTTATTAGATGGGTTTATTTCAACATCTCCTGTTTCACCATTTAATGCTAAAACATCTCCTTCTTTAACATCGTGTAAGATTGTTTTTAATCCTAAAACTGCAGGGATTTCTAAACTTCTTGCCATAATAGCAGCATGACTAGTTCTTCCTCCAATATTACATGCAAATCCTTTTACAAATTTTGGATTTAATTGAGCAGTTTGTGAGGGTGTTAAGTCTTCTGCAACAATAATAACTTCTTCAGCTATTGTTGCTAAATCAGCAACTGGCATATTTAAAACGTATCTAATTAATCTTTCAGTTACGTCTTTTATATCTGCAGCTCTTTCTTTAAAATAATCATCATCCATTGCTTCAAACATAGCAATGTATTTGTCGGCAACCTCTTTGATTGCTTGTGCAGCATTATAACTTTGGTCTTTTACTAAGGCAGTAAATTCTTCAGCCATAGCTGGATCTTCTAAAATTGATGCATGAGCTTCAAAAATAGCAGCTTTTTCTTCTCCTAATTTTTCTTTTGCAATTGCTTGTAAGCTTTCTAAATCAGATTTAGCTTTTTCAATTGAAGAAGTAATAATTGAAAGTTCACTTTCAACGTTAGTTGTTTTTTCTTTTGAAATAATGATTGGTTGTTCATCAAGTATGTACACTTTTGCTATTGATATACCATTACTTGCTCCAATTCCTGATAATTTGTTAGTCATTAATATAACCTCCTGTTAAACAAATATATTATACACAATTATAAGTTTCAAAAGTTAAAAAATTAGGTATAAAAAAACAGCATTTAGTCTGCTGTTTGATTTTTTTTAGAAATACTTACATATTTAGTTTTTGTTTCAACAAAAACATTATACGAAGACATAGCAACCATCATTGCAATTCCAACTATCAAGATAGTTTGTTGAAGAACAGTTCTTCAGTTATAACCTCATTCTTTGAATTTTCCATTTAAAGGATATTGATTTTCATTAAGTATATTAATTCAACCAAAATAACCAATTCAATAGTTAATTACAAGTATCAATAAAACAAATGATGACATTAATACAATTGATGCATTGGCTGTTCTTCTTGTTTTACAAACTAAATGAATTAATCTAAAGTGGTTTAATGTAAAAGCTATAGGTATTATGAATCACAATATTAATGCTAATAAGTTATAATTTGAAATTAATGCATAAATATGACTAGTTTCATAAATTGGAATTATAGGTTTTTCCCCAGCAACTATTTCTGGTCTATATTTAAATATTTCGTGAATTTCACTTAAATTTTTTGTATTTTGAGATCAAGAAAATAATTTATAAGTCTCAGATCCGTCTTCATTTGTGAATTGATAGCCCATGAAAGCAGCTAAAAAGAAAGTTAAAATAGAAACTACTATAAAAAGATAAAATGTTGTCTTTCAGTTATTTGAAGGATTAAATATTTTAGTAATTTTTTTCATATCTATTTTTCCTCCTTACCTACTTCATAAAGTTCTTTAAACAGACCTGGTTTTTTGATTAATTCATCAAAAGTACCTGTTTGGGCTATTTGTTTGTTTGTATCTAAAACAAATATTTTGTCGTAATTTTTAATAGTACTTAATCTGTGAGCGATAGCTATTGTAGTTTTACCAACAATTAATTTATCTAGCTCTGCAGATATTTCTTTTTCAACTAAGTTATCTAAAGCACTTGTAGCTTCGTCTAAAATAATTAAACTTGGATTTTTTAAGAACATTCTAGCAATAACTACTCTTTGTTTTTGACCACCACTTAGTTGTTTTCCTCTTTCTTGTAAGAAAGTATCATAACCATTTGGTAAGTCCATAATTAGATCGTGAATTTTTGCTTTTTTACATGCTTCAATGATTTCGTCATCTGTTGCATCCATTTTTATATATCTTAAGTTTTCTTTAACTGTTGCAGAAAGAATTTGAGGTTCTTGATCAACATAACCAATGCTATCCATTCAGTTTTTTAAATCAATATCTCTAATTTCTGTTTTACCATTAATGCTTATTTGACCTTCAAATTCTTCATAGAATCTCATAATCAATCTAGTTACAGTAGATTTACCACTTCCTGATGGACCAACAAAAGCATAAGATTTTCCTTGTTCTAAAGTTAAATTTAAATCTTTAACAACAGGAGCATCTGGTGCTGATGGGTAAGAAAATGTAACATTTTTAAATTCAATAGAATTTATTTGATTGTTTTCAATTGAAACTGTGTTTTCTTTTTCAATTACATCATTTTCATCATTTATTATATCTCCAATGTTTTGTGAAGATTTATTTGTTTCACTAATACTTTGTAAGATTGTATTTAATTGGAAAATTGGAGTAACCATAACAAAAGTTCCAGCTGTAAATGATGAGAAAACTGTTATTAATTTTTGAGTATTATCTCCATAAACAAATATACCAAATATCATTGAAGATAGAGTTAAACACCCCATTGCCCCAACAATGATTCCAGGAATAACAGAAATACCAAGATTTAATTTTTTGTTTGTTCTGTTATTTTTATCTGTTTCTATGTTGTTTTCTTTTACTTCTCTTTCTCAGCTACCACTTGATTTAACAAGTCTAATTGCTGCAATTTTTTCTGTAATTTCAGAATCGTGTTTTGATCTTGCTTCCATACTTTTTTTCATTGGTTTTGAAATACAAAGAACTGCAAGAACAGCTAATATTAAAACGAAGAAAATTAAAGCAAACATTAGCAACGCTATAATTACGTCTATATAAACCAACATCGCAATAGAACCTAAAGTTGTACAAATAATGAAAACTATAATAAGTGGAGCAACTTTTAATTGATTTGCTATGTTTTTTACATCTTTAACAATTGTTTCTGTAATTTTACCTTGTGAATTATTGTTGTAGAATTCAATGTTTTTATGCAATAAAGATTTTACAACTTTATTTTTTAAGTCAGTATTGGCATCTTCACCAATATCTCCACATAAACAGTATGCAACATAAATTATTATAATGATTGCTGTAATACTTCCAAGTAAAACTCCAACCCATTGCATTTTACTTACAGTAAATCATAGAAATGCAGTTTTAGCTATTCCTTCTTCAACCACTATGTAGTCAAAGTAATGTTTTTGAAGAACTATTTCGATTACCGCATCAGATATTGTATGTTCTGTTAAAAATTTAGTAAGAGCGTCAATTTGTTCTTGAGTTAATTTAGCGGTCTCACTATCAATTAATAATTGATTAACTATATCAACTAACATATTTGGGTCTTTAAAAGTACTTAACATTGTTTCTGCCACAAGAATAGCAGTTACTTGTCTAGTAACTAAAATGTTAAAAACAGAGATAGCCGAAGCCAATGCTATTAAAAGAATAATAGCTATAGCTTTAACTTTATATTTTTTTCAATAAAAAAATCAAAGACCAAAGAAGCCCTTACTTTTTTTAAAGTCAGTAGCTTCTGTTAAATTAACTAAATATTCGTCTTTTTCATATCTGACAAAAAAGTTATTTTCCATATAAATTTTCTCCTAGTAATATAAATTATATATTAAACAACTTAACTTTTAAATGTAGTTATACAAATAAATAAAAAAACACCTTTTGGTGTTTCTATATTTTTGATTTTCTAGATCATAGTAAGTAAATTAAATACATACCAGCTGTTCCAATTAATAAATATATTATCATAGCAACAGAAACTAAAAATCCACTCTTTTTTTGTAATTGAACTTTTTCAAACACAGGTGTTAATGGTTGATCGTCTTTAAATTCTCTTGCATCAACAACAGATAAATCTTCAATATTTTTATAACCAGTTGTTAAACCTGTATAACCAAATAAAGAATCCTTAAATAAAATATCTTTTACTTCGTTTGAACCCAATAATTGTGAATGAATTGTTGAAAAATGTTGAAAAATGTTTAAATTATTTTTCATAATTGATTGGTTTGTTCATTCTTGGTATTGTGCATAAGTTTGGTTTGCATCTTTAAATTCTTTTCCATATCCAGGATTATATCCAGAATACCCCAATTCAGCTCTTGAAACCATAGAAGCAATTCAAGATTCAGCTATGATCTCATTAATTATCATTAGCTCTGGATATCTTTTATAAACTTTTTGAATTTCTTTATTTTCATCTTCATTTAAAAAGTAATTATTATCACTGAAATTAGACTTAAAAATAAATGGTTTATTTTTATCATAAGTATATTTATTTGAAGGTATTACAAATTTATATTTTGAGTAAAAACTATCAACCCAGTTTAATAATTTTTTATATTTTTTAGTGTCGGGTTGTTTGATGATTCAATTTAATAATGGAGAAATGTTGTGAAATTTACTGTCATAACCATATTCATGCATATAACCACCATTATAACCAGGTAAAGATAGAGGAGGTTTATTATCATCTGTTTTCATTCCTGCTTCAACAGTCTCAAATATTTCAT
The DNA here is from genome assembly GCF_964019625.1 of Spiroplasma endosymbiont of Diplazon laetatorius. Lineage (NCBI taxonomy): Bacteria > Bacillati > Mycoplasmatota > Mollicutes > Entomoplasmatales > Spiroplasmataceae > Spiroplasma > Spiroplasma endosymbiont of Diplazon laetatorius. Next base: position 110,090 of record NZ_OZ026458.1, on the reverse strand, counting down.
TTAAAACATTGTAAATACTTGTATTTAATAAAGGTTTATAAATATCACTTGTTTTATCATTCTTATAATTAACGTTGAATATCCCACCATAAAGAGATGCTTCAAAAGATTTTTTAATTTCGATGAATTCTTGTGAATTAGAAGAACCACCATTATTAATTATATTTTCCAAATAATATATTGAAGTTGACTTAAATTTATATTTATTTTCTTCATTTAATTTTGCATCAATTAGGTTTTTATTTAAATTTTTTGAAATCAACGAGTTTCCTTCACCATCATCATCATTAAATAAAGCTTTAATAGAATCATCACTCTCATTTTTTAAAGTTTGATAAAATGAATTTCCTATACTTAATTTTAAATTTGTTTTTTGAACCATTTTGTAGTTATCCATTTTGTAGTTATCCAAAAGCGCGTCCATAGAAGAAAACATTCCAGACATTACTAAAATCATTGTTATAAATATATTTAACATAACACTTCAAGCTATAGAACATATAATTGTGATTAAAAAAACTACTGGTGTTCATACAATTCCAATAAAGAAAAAGAATAAACTTGTGCTTAGGATAACTAGAGAAAGTGCATTAAATTGAAATACAACTTCAGTAGATAAAGCTATTTTTAAAACTGCATTAGCAAGCGCTAAAGCCATTGTAAATGTAATAAATACATAAAATCTTAATAGAAAAGATTTTGAACGACTCATTCCTGATCTTATTTCAATATTTTGAATACCTTCTAACAATTGTTTTTTTATCAATTCAGAAGACAGTATTATCATGAATACAATAAAGAAAAATACCTCACATATAAATTGAACAGAAACTATTATTATTCCAAGAGAGGAAGCATCTTCAGGATTTTTCATTGATTTAGAAACTATTGTAGACATCGTTAATGTTACCAATAGAGATAAAATAGCCATTGCAATAATTGCTTTATTTCTAATTAATCTTTTTAAATTTATTAAATATAGAGTTTTGAATCCATTAAATTTATTATCTAAACTTTTGTTTTTAGATGATTTTTGTTTTTTTATTTTTTTCAAATTTAGTGTTACTTCTGACATTTAAACCACCACCCTTTCGTTTGGGTTATAAATCTCTTTTAAAAGCTTTTCTTTGTTATCTTTTTCTGCCATAACAGCTTTATACAGTTCTGCAATGGATTCTTTTTTGTTATCAAAATCTTTTTCCATAACAATTTCGCCTTCACGGATAAACACTACATAGTTAGCCACTTCTTGCAATTCTTCAAGAATATGACTTGTGATTAAAATTGTTACTCCGATTTTAGATAGCTCATGAAGAATATTCATAAAAGACAACTTAGCTTCAACATCGACATTAGCAGTTGGTTCGTCAAAAACTATATATTCGGGAGTTCTAACAAGAACACTTGCCATAATAGCTCTTTTTTTTCATCCAGCACTTAAGCTTTTTATTTTTTTATTAATATAAGGTTCTAATGAAAGCATTGCAAATATTTTATTTGCTGCGTCTTGTGCTTCTTCTTTTGACATTCCGTTAACAGCACAAACATAAGAAACATAATCTTTAACTTTCATGTTTAAAGGTACACTGTTTGAATCTGGGAAAAAGGCAATCCTTTGAAGGTTTTCTTCTTCAAACACGCTTTCTCCATCGATTAAGATTTCGCCTTGCTCTAATTTAAGTTCTCCAAAAAGAGCTTTAATAGTTGTTGTTTTTCCAGCACCATTGTCGCCAACAAAAGCAACCACAGATCCCTTTTTAATTTTAAAACTTACTTGGTTTATAACAAAACCACCTAAATCTCTAGTTATATTCTTTATTTCAATCATTTTTAAAGCTCCTTTCTATAATTTAGCTTTTTTGTTAAATATAATGTAACCAACATATCCTAAAGGAGATATTAGAACAATATAAACAAAGTATGCTAGTGGTATTAAAAATTGTTTTTTTGTTTTTATTTTTATATTTTGATAAGCTGGTTGCATTGCAACATTCTTTGCTTTATTTGTATAACTAAAATTTTCAAAATCAAAGATATTTTTAATTGTATAAAATTGACCTTGATAGAAAGTTGCATTAGAAACATTAAATAAATCATTGTATAATGCATCCGAGAACAATCCTGTAGACATAGCTGCAAAGTGTCTAAAAACATCTGTTTTTAAAGAATTTGATGCAACAGTTGTGTTGTAGTATTCATATAGTGATGAATCTAGTTCACCAGTTCTAAATATATCAAAATCCATAGCCATTCTTCATAAACTTATTATTAGTTGATTTATTATTGTTAGTTCAGGAAAATCGTTATAAACTTGGGCCATTTCGTTATTTTTATTTATAACTTCATTATTTTGTTCAGATCAAACTTTATTTTTATATAATTCTTTTCTTTGGCCCTTTTCACCATCACTTACCTGATTAAAATTAAATGAAGAAGAATAATACGAATTAGAATTATTATTTGTGTAAAATTCTTCTCATGAATAGAAATTTAAATCTCCATAATAAGAGGAGATTGGATCTCTAGTTGAATCCAATAAAGCACTATCTAATATATCATTATAAGCTGCACTTTTTTGTTCATCTCAACCTCAAGAGCTCCCTCTTTTATCAAAAGTTGGAAATATGTTTTTATAAGAGTTGTAAAATTTCTCAATTAATTTTAACAACTCTCTTTGTTCAGGTAATCCACTAGAGATTTCATTAACAAAGTTATTTATGTTAATGTTTTTACTATCAACCTTAGACCATCAACTATATTTTGGTTGCTTAACAAAGATTGAAGAAATCTCTCCCTTATTTGTTGCATTTAGTTTATATCTATTGTCATATACATATTCATTAATAGGTTCTAATACGTTTCAAATAGGAGTTCCTTCTAGAAGATAATCTTTATTAGCGTATTTTTCTTCACCAAAAACATTGTAGTTATAATAAACTTGACCTAAACCTAAATTTCTTGTAAGAATTGTACTAGATTTTGAATTTTCAATGTTTTTAGAAGTTTGAAGATTATTATATTTAACATTATGTCTTAATGAAAAACCTTCAATCTCATTTCCTGATTTATTATAAGCGCTATAATTGCCTTCTTTCTCATTAGCTATAGGTGTAAGTGCTTTTTCAACGTAATCATTAATTGCTGAATTTGTTATAGATTCATCATTTTCACCCTTATCATTAAATAAATTTTCATTACTTTTGAATTGATTGTAAAAATTAGCACCCGATATTATTCTTATGTTTGTTTTATAATTGTTATCTTCAATTTCTTTCATCAAATAACTAAATGAAGCTGTTATAGGAGCTAAAGCAATAGTTATCATATAAACCATTGCAAACATTGTAGCCATTGAAGTTTTAAATAAAATCATTGCAACAGTCATTATTAAAGTAGAAAAAAATGCTAAAAATGCTAAAAAGAACACTTGTGAATATTGTAAATTAAAGAATAATTTAATATCTTTTATACTTGTTGCATTAAGTATTATTGAAACACCCAAGGTAATCCCAATATAAACCAATGCTGTTGAAAAAATTATTAAAACTCTAATTAAATAAGATTTTCATGTTTTAAAACCAGCTCTAAGTTCAATTGACGCAATTCCGTCTTTAACTTGTTTTTTGAACAAGTAAAGTGAATTAAGTAAAATGTGAAATATTAACGAAGAAGATCCTAAGGTATAAACAAGTACTTTATATGTTCCATATTCAGCTGATGATCCTGATACGATTATATTTGTGAATTCTAAAACAAAAAACATTGAAACTATTATTGTGAATACAATTCCACTTATTATTGAACCAGTATCTTTAAGACTTAATTTTAAATTTATTCTATAAAGTAGAAAAAAATTTTTAACTTCTTTATTAAAGTTTGTCTGAGTTTTTTGTTCACTTATTTTTTTAAATCTTTTTCCATTACTTTTTATCCTTTTTATTATATAAATCTCTTAGTATGTGTAAGTCTTTAATAAGTTCATTCATATGTTTTTTATAAACATCCATAATATGTTCTTTTGTTTTATCAAAATCATTTGCATAAACTATTTGTCCTTTTTTAATTAAAACCAAATAATTTGCAAGTTCTTGAAGTTCTTCAATAATGTGACTTGTTATAAGTATTGTTATACCCACTTTTGAAAGTAATTTGAAAATATCCATGAAATACATTTTAGATTCAACATCAACATTAGCTGTTGGTTCGTCAAAAATTATGTATTCAGGTGATCTTACTAACACGCTTGCCATGATAGCTTTCTTTTTTCATCCCGATGAAAGCTCTTTAATTTTTTTATCTTTATAAGGTCTAAGTTCTAATAATCTGTATACATTATCAATACTTAAATCTGTTCTGTCTTTGTCCATGTTATTTGCTGCACAAATATATTGTAAATATTCATGTATTTTTATGTCTAGGGGTACATTGTTTGAATCTGGAAAGAAAGCAACTTTAGACAAGTTATTATTTTTAAATAAGTCTTGTCCATCAATTAATATTTCTCCACTATCCAATTTAAGTTCACCAAAAAGCGCTTTAATAGTTGTTGTTTTACCAGCTCCGTTATCCCCAACGAACGCAACTACTGAGCCCTTTCTAATGTTAAAACTAACATTGTCTAATCCAAAATTCCCTAATTTTCTGGATATATTTTTTATCTCAATCATATTTTTTCCCTCTAATTAAAATTATACCCTATAAAGTTTTTTTTTTTTTTTTCAATAAAATAAAAAAATAAAAGCTTTTTAGGGCTTTTATTTTTTTAGATTACACAAGCGTCACATTCGTAGTTTTCACTATCTTCAAGAACTTCTTGACGAACTCTTACGTAGTATATTGATGCACATCCTTTTTTGAATGCTCTAATATATGCTTTGTTTAAGTCTCTTGTTGTTGCTTGGTCTGTCATAAATAATGTTAATGAAATAGCTTGGTCAACGTGTTGTTGAGCTGCAGCTACTATATCGATAATTGGATCTGGTCCAACCTCATATGCTCCAAGTGAGTAGTATCCCATGTTGTCAAAGTCAATTTTGTAAGCAGGAACATAAACTCTTCCAAGTTTTCCTTCTTTTCTAACTTCAACTGGTGCAACTACTGGTTGTAAACTTGGTGTACATGATGATAAGTAACTAATTGATCCTGTTGGAGCAACTGCCATCAAGTGTGAGTTTGCTAATCCAGTTTTTTTGATTTCTTCTGCTAATTCAATTCAATCTTTTTGAGTTGGAATTGAAACTTTATTTTTTTCAAATAATTCTTTAACTGTATCTGATTCTGGTGTTCATTTGTTTTCTTCACATTTTGTGTATTTTTCAAAGTATGAACCATCAGCAAATTTAGAAATTTTAAATCCAGCAAATGAACCAAATTCTTTAGCTAATTTATTTGATGCTTTAAATGCATGGTATGCCATTGTGTAGAAGAACATATTTGTAAAGTCTACAGCTTCTGGTGAATTATAGTAGATGTGGTTTGTAGCTAAGAAACCGTGTAAGTTCATTGCTCCTAAACCAACAGCATGGTTATTTTTATTTCCATTTTCAATTGATGGAGCACTTGATAAATCACTGTTTCTTGAAACGTGATCTAAAGCAAGAATTGAGTTATAGATAACTTCTGAGAACTCTTCTCCACTTTCCATTGTTTTTGCAATATTCATACTTCCTAAGTTACAACAAATATCTTCACCTGTTTTTGAGAAAGATAGGTCAGTGTTAAATTCACTTGGTGTTGAAACTTGAACAATTTCACTACATAAGTTACTCATAACAATTCTTCCTGCTACTGGGTGTGCATTACTGTTGTTTACAGTATCGTCGAATAATAAGTATGGGTAACCACTTTCGAAATGTAATTCAGCTATTGCTTGGAATAATTTTCTTGCATTAATGTATGTTTTTTTAATTTTTGGATTGTTAACCATGTTTTCATATTCTTCAGTTACTGAGATATCTGAGAAAGGTTTTCCATAAACTTTAGCAACATCATAAGGACTAAATAATGCCATATCTTTGTTTTCTTTTGCTAATTCGAAAGTAATATCTGGAACCACAACTCCTAATGATAATGATTTAATTCTGATTTTTTCATCAGCATTTTCTCTTTTTGTATCTAAGAAAGACATAATGTCAGGGTGGTGAACATTTAAGTAAACAGCTCCAGCACCTTGTCTTTGACCTAATTGATTTGCATATGAGAATGAATCTTCTAAGATTTTCATTACCGGAATTACTCCAGTTGCTTGGTTTTCAATATTTTTAATTGGTGCACCAAACTCTCTTAAGTTAGTTAAACATAAAGCAACCCCTCCACCACGTTTTGATAATTGTAGTGATGTTGTAACTGCTCTAGCAATTGATTCCATGTTGTCTTCTACTCTTAATAAATAACAAGAAACATATTCTCCTCTTTGTTTTTTACCAGCATTTAAAAATGTTGGAGTTGCAGGTTGGAATCTACCTAAGATAATTTGTCTTAATATGTTTTTAGCTTTTTCAAAGTTTCCTCCAGCTAAAAACATTGCATTTGAAACTACTCTATCTTCGTAGTTTTCTAGGTATTGTTTTCCATCAAAAGTTTTTAATCCATATGCATTAAAGAATTTTAATGCTCCCATGAAACTTGGGAATTTAAATTCAAATGAGTAAGCATATTTTGTTAACTCATCGATTTCTTCCATTGAATATTTAGCGATTACTTCATCATCATAGTATTGATTTGTAACTAAATAATCAATTCTTTCTTTTGTTGATCCAAATTTCATCATGTTTGGTTCAATGTGTTCTTTCATGTATAACTCAGCTGCTTGAATATCTAATTTAAAGTTGTCTTGCCCAGGAACAAATAATTTTGCTCTAGCATTTAATTTGATATATTCATCAGATTCATTAGTACCAGATAAATTCTTAACGTTATCTTTGTTCATTTTATTTTTCCTTTCAAAAATCTTCTAAGATTTCCCTTATTGTATCAACGTCATTTTTAGTACCTAAAAGTTCAAATTGGTAAAGTAGCGGCACTCCTAATTTCTTTGAAATTATTGGTCCCGCTATTGCAAAGGTATCTCCAAAGTTGGTGTTACCAGATGCAATGACTCCTCTACACAAATTCCTATTAGTTTCGTTATTTAAAAATTTTACAACTTGAGCTGGTACAGCCCCTTTTGTGTCTCCGCCCCCTCCAGCATACGTTGGAGTAATTAAAACATATTCCTTATCTACAATTAATTCTTCGTCTAATTCATAAGGAATTCTAGCGTCATTTACGTCTAATTTTTCCATAAATCTATGGGTGTTGTTTGAAATTGATGAAAAGTATACAACAAATACTTTTCCTTTTGGTCTTATGACATCTTTTTCAGATATCTTAATAACGTCATCGTGCATTTATTAGAATTCTCAGTCTTCGTCTGATGTTTCTTCAGTTACACCCATAACGTATGATGAACCATTTCCTGAGAAGAAATCGTGATTTTCATCAGCTCTAGCTGATAATTGAGTGAATATTTCTGGCTCAATTCTTGTTTCCTCTTCTGTAAATGGTGATTCATAACCTAAGTTTTGTAAGAATTTACCAGCATTATATAAACTGAATCTTACAGCATCTTCTGCTATTCCAAAACCATCATATAGTTCGTATAGGAATTTGTTTTCTAAATCTATTAATTCGTATAATAAATCAAATACGAATTTTTTCATTTCTGCTTGTTTTTCAGGAGATAGTTTTTCAACTTTTCTTTGGTATTTATAACCACTGTAGTAGTTGTGGATAACTTTATCTCTTAAAATTAATCTTATTATGTCAGATGTGTTTGGTAATTTACCCCTAGCTGATAAGTAAAATGGTAAGTAGAAACCACCATATAACAAGAAACCTGGCATAAGTGCTGCTGCAACTTTTGATTTTAAAGGATCATTACCTACATAGTAAGGAATTAAAGCCTTTGCTCTTTCTTGTAAACTGTCACAGTTTATAACTCATTCATGAGCTTCTTCTATTTGTTCACTTGAACATAATGTAGAGAATATTGTCCCATAAGATCTAGCGTGAACAGCTACCATGAATGCAAAGTTAGTATATATAACTTGTTCATGATCTGTAAGTGAGTTAGGAACTTGAGCTACGTCTCCAACAGTTGCTTGGATAGTATCTAACAATGTTAGTCCAGTAAAAGTTCTAGTGATTAACTCTTGTCATTCAGGAGTTAATGTTTTTCATGATACTAAGTCATTTGAAACTGGTACTTTCTCAGGTAATCAGAAGTTTTGTGTAGCTCTGTTTCAAACTTCTAAATCTTTATCGTCATTCATAACATTTCAGTTAACTGATCTCATTCTTCCATTGAATTTGTTCATTGCAAATTCTATTGGAGAAAGAGAATCATAATAATATTGATTTTTTTTCTTTGCCATAAGTTTATTGCCTTTCCTTTTTCTATTTTCTATTTATTTTCTTAAATAGATCTTGCGCCTTAAAGGCGCCTAGAATTATAATTAATACCTAAATTTTGGGTTGTTAAAAATGATAATTGTACAAATATCATTTCACAAATACATTATGTATAAAAATACATTTTTTAGTGAAACAAAAACACGATGTTTGTATCGCGGCTAAAATATTATTTTGTAAATACTCTCTTTTATAGCCAGTAAAAGATTTATATATAAAGATTAGGTATCTGACTCAAATTCTAATGAATTAAATTCATTTCCTTATTACAGGTGCTGGTACAGTTTTGGAGTTTCACCAAATTACCGTTCTCTTTTTTGAATTGCGTGTTTTAGTTCTATATTGTTATAACTAAAAAAAAGAAAAAAACCACTCTTTTTATAAAAAAAAATAAATTTGAGTATGTTTTAACGTGTAAAAAACCCTTTAAAATAAGGGTTTTTTGAGATTAGAAAATTTTCTATTCAGGAATAAAAAAAGACCAAATTGGTCTTATTAATATTAGATAATTGAGTTATCTTTCATTGCTTTTTCAATTGCCTCAATAGCTTCGTTTTCGTCTTCGCCATTTGCTTCAATTGTAATTTCAGCACCTGTTTTAACAGCAAGTGCCATAACGTTCATAATTGATTTTAAGTTACCTTCTTTATCTCCACATTTGATTTTAATTTCTGATGCGAATTTTGAAGCTTCTTTAGTTAAAACTGATGCAGGTCTAGCGTGTAAACCAACTGGATCAATTACAGTAGCTGTGAATGAAGTCATATATTATCCTCCTTAACACTTATTATTTTATAGAAAAAAGAATCATATACAAGAAAAATTTTTCAATTTCTTGTTATTTTAAGTTAAATTTATTCCACTTTTTCTCAAGAGCTTGAGTTTATGGGTATCATCTTAACACCTTGTTTTGGATCGTCAAAAGCTACAGATATATGTTTTTCAATAATTTTAATAACATTACCTTTTCCAAATATCATATGCTTAATTTTATCCCCCTTAAGAACACCAGCATCTAGTTTTGTAGGTTTAGACTCTAAGTTAGCTTTTCCTCTATAACCACTTGAAGTTTCTGTATTTGAGTGGAAATATATGCTTTTCTCAATCTCATATAGCTCTGGATTTAGTTCTTGAATAAATCTTGATGGTCCTAATTCACCACTTGATATATATGAATATTCTCCAGAAACATAAGAAATATAAAGCATTTCTTGTGCTCTTGTAATGGCAACATAGAAGGCCCTTCTTTCTTCTTCAAGACTTTCCATAGATAGGAAACTCATTTTTGATGGGAATACATCTTTATTTAAACCTACTATAAATACAACTTTATTTTCAAGCCCCTTAGCAGAGTGAATTGTAAGTAAAGTTACTTTATTAATCTCAACTTGATTTTCTTCATCACTTGATAAAGCTTCTTCTTGTAAGAAAGTAACTGCTCTATTTAATTCATTTTCAGTTTCATTATAAGCTTCATCATATTTTTCCATTTGATCATAATAAGCTTCTAAGTTTTGGATTGATTCAACGTCTTCCTTATCTTTTAAATCCAATCTATCTCTATAACCAGATTCTTTAACCATAACCTCTGTTAATTCAAGAAGACTTTTATTTTCTTCAAATAATTTTCTTCCTTTAATTAAACAATTTATTAAATCATTTAGGTTTTTAGAAATAGAGTAAACTTCTTCTTTATGGTTTGTTAAAAAATCAAATAAATTAACATCAAATTCATATGCTGCTTGTTTTAATTTAGCCGCTGTTACCGCTCCAACTTTTGGAGTGAAACTAAATATTCTATCCATAGCCAAATCATCTTTAAATACAACAGCTCTTAAAAGAGCAGTTACATCTTTAATAACTTTTCTATCTCTAAATTTAAATCCACCTATTAAGTGAAATGGTATTTTTTGATTTTGAAATTCCTTTTCGAATTCTTGAGATCAAGCGTTTGTTCTATATAAAACATAAATGTCAGAATATTTATAATTTTTTTCTTCTATTAATTCTTTTATTTTTTTAGAAACAAACTTAGCTTCAAAGTTTCTAGAAGCAACTTCCTTAACATGAACTATCTCACCTTCTTTTTTTTGAGTGAAGATATCTTTTTTTTCTCTATTTTTATTATTGTCTATAAAATCATTTGCAATATCTAAAATTGGTTTTGTAGATCTATAATTTTCTGTAAGCATAACTGTTCTTGAGTTTTTGAATTCATTTTTAAAGTTAAGAATAATATTAACCTTAGCTCCTCTTCATGAATAAATTGTTTGGTCAGGATCTCCAACAACTGTAAGATTATTTCTTGTTCCAGTTAGTCACTTTACTAAATCGAATTGAGTATAGTTAGTATCTTGGAACTCATCAACCATTATGTAATCAAATCTATTTTTTCATTTTTCTCTTACATCAATATTTTCATTAAACAACTTATGTACTTTTAAAATTAAGTCGTCAAAGTCTAAATAATTTTTTTCGTTTAAATATTGTTCATAATCTCTATAAGCTTTTGCTCATTTTTTTTCAGCGACATTAAAAGTTTCTTCATAAGCTTCTTCTCATGAAAGTTGTTTACTTTTTCAGTTACTTATTCTAGATAATATTTTTTTCTCTGGTTTATTTTTATCACTACTTATATCTAAGTTTTTACAAATGTCTCTTATAATTTTTGTTTGATCTGAAGTATCAATGATTGTAAAGTCTTTTGATATACCAATGTATTCACAATCTTCTCTAAGAACTCTTACACAAAAAGAGTGAAATGTAGTTATGGTAGGATATCTGTCTAAGTCTGGAATTATTTTTTTAACCCTATCTCTCATTTCTTGAGCAGCTTTATTTGTAAATGTTACTGCCAAAATTTTAGAAGGGAATATTTTTTCTTTTTCAATTAGATAAGCAACTTTAGTTGTTATAACTCTTGTTTTACCACTTCCAGCTCCTGCAATAATTCTCAAAGGAACATCTGTAGTAATTACAGAATCAAGTTGTTCATCATTTAACTCTTTTAATAAATTTTCTATCATATAAATAACTCCTATAACTTTTCTATAATATCAATTTTTTCTTTACTTTTTTAAATTATTTAAATCTTTATAAAGAGAATCAAAAAATTCTGACTCAATTAGTTTATTGTGTCCAGGTTTAGAACTCAACATCAAACACATGGTAATTTTGTTTTTAGGGTCAACCAATCCTGTAGAACCAAGTAAACCATCTCATCCAAATTCACCTAATTCGGTTAAAGGGTAATTATCATTTTCCATCCTTACCCTTACACCATAACCATAACTGTAATCTTTATTCACTGTTCATATAAAATTTTTTCTTAATTCTTTTAATTGATCACTTTTCATTTCGAATAATAATTCTTCCTTTAAAATTATATTTCCATTACCATCTCTACCATCAAGTAAGAAGTTTAAAAATTTAGTATAGTCATCAACTGATGTGAATAGTCCTGCCCCACCCATAGGCATAGTAGGTACTTTATGAATTTCTTGTATAAAAAAATTAAATTCTTCAATTTTTTTTAAATTAACTTCATCATCAATTAAACTTCATTCATAAACTTTAGCTTCACGATTTTTATCTTTTAAATAAAAATCACTGTCTAACATTTCTAAAGGTGTAAATACTTTTTCTAAAACATAATCTCTAAAAGTTTTACCTGATACTTTTTCAATAACTGCGGCAATAACATCCAAAGATAAACCATATCTTCACCCAGTTCCCGGTTCAAATTCTAATGGTATTTTTGAAAGTTCCTTCATAAAAGTTTCATAGTTCATAAATTTATCATTATCTTTTTTTGCAAAGTCACTCAAAAGCTTTGTGACTTCCTTTTGAGTTCTATTTTTATTCCCAAAATAAGTAAAACTAGAAGTCATTGTCAATAAATGATTCATCAATATCGGTGTATCACAATGTACTTCGTTTTCTAAATTTTCTTTATCCAATACTTTCATGGTTTCAAACTCGGGAAAAAATTTATATAAAGGATCTGTTAATTTAATTTTATTTTCTTGTACTAGTATTAAAAAAGAAACCACAGTAACAACTTTAGTCATTGAATATGCTCTAAAGATTAAATCTTTATTCATTTTAGACATTGTGTCTAAATCATTAATACCAAAACTAGAAGAAAATAATTCTTCTTTATTTTTACAAATTTTTAAAACAGCTCCTGTAAAATATTTTTTTTCAATAATTTCTTCAATTTTTTTTATTGTATTTTCAAATTTATTCATTTTCTTCCCCAATTATTTTTTCGATTTCTTTCACATCGATCTTTCCTGGTTTATCATTTTGTAAATGTATATGTTTTTTTTCTTTTTCTATTCTAGTTATAACTAATACCTTTTCTAAATAAAAAACTTTAGTTTTAACTTTTAAATCTATTGCAGATAGATTTTCTTTTTGTAGGTAAATTGTTAAGGGTATGTAGATAAATCACATAGCTAAAAAGACGTATCCTATATTATTAATAATTTTTAAAATAAATTCTGTACTTTCATTTTGTTCATCTTTGGGTGTCGTATATATTATTATTCCCAAAATTATTTGAACAAATATTTGAAAAATTAATGGTATGTATAAAAAATAAAACTCTCTTAAAAATACATCTCTCATTTTTATCTTCTCATCATTTGTTTTTTTTAGTCTTAGATTTAGAATTAGTTTTCCTAAAGTATTACCTTTTCAAAAATAAGGCAGTAAAACGAAATATGAAAAAATTATTAATTGACTTACACTAAAGTTTATAAGAAATGTCTGTCAATTTGAAATTGGTTGAATGATTGCTAAAACCAAAGGTAATACAGAACAAAGGACAACATCCAAAAGTCTAGCAAAAAAAATTCTTCCCAAATGTGGTTTTACCAAATTATGAGAAGAGTTTTCTATATAGTTTTTTTCTTCTTGATGTGCCATCCAAACTCACCCTTTTTATTTTGCAAGTTTTAATAATTCTTTGATGTATCCTGAGAAGTCATCTACTATTTCAATGAATCTTGTATCTTTTGTTTCTAAGAAAGCTTTATTTGTTTTCATAAATTCTTCTCTCTTATCTTCAAATTTTCTACTTGCAAATGTAGCTGCTTTTTTAATTAATAATTTATTATCATATTTTCTAATATTTCATAATCAGATATGTATTAACGTTTTGTAGTAAGCATAGTTTAAATAATCTTTAAGATCTTTAAATTTTCCAATTCTTCTGTAGTAATTTAAAATATGAGTTCATTGATTTACTAAGTCAAATACTGAGTATTGAACTTGTCCTAAATACATTTCTTCTAAAGGTTCTTTTGTATCTAAGAATAAGTATGTGTCTGTTTGTCCTAAAACTTTATATGTAAATAACATATCAAATCTTACAAATCTTCTAAATTTGAATCCAAACTCTTTTAATAGTTGGGTTCTAAATAATTTATTAGATAATGTTGCACTAATATTTGAAAATGGTGCATATTCTCTATTCAAGTTATAAACTTTACCTTTTTCTAAATGAGTTTCTATAAGTTTATCTGATAAACCCGTTAATTGAACGTTGAATTCTATTAAATCAATTGTTTCATCTTCATATTTTGTTAGTTCTTGTCTTAAGTTTTTAACAAAATCAGGACTTACAGTATCACCTTGAGAGATAAATTTGATGTATTTTCCATCAGCTAAGTCAATTGCAGTGTTTCAACAAACTGCTGCTCCTTGAATTGAACTGTTTACAACTGTTTTTATATTTTTGATGTCTCAGAAATAGTTTCTTAAAATAACAAATTCTTGGTTATCTTCTAACATTTTGTCAGAGATTAAAATTATTTCATAATCATCGTCAGTTTGATTAAGAACACTTTGCAAAGTAGCATTAACGTTCTCTTCAATTTCTTGTCATGTAATAACAAATGAAACCAACATGGTATTATCCCCCTTAATTAACATATTAATTTTACACTAAATTATAGATACAAAATACCTTTTTAAAAAAATCCTTAAATAAAAAAAGCAATTTAATTGCTTTTAAAATAACAAGTTTCTTGGTGTTCTAGGGAATGAAATTACATCCCTTATGTTAGATGCACCTGTAATGTACATTATAAGTCTTTCAAAACCTAAACCAAAACCAGCTGATTTGTAGTAACCATAGTTTCTTAGACCATTATATCAATCCAATTCTTCTGGATCAATTCCCATATCTTTACATCTATTAATGATTTTTTCAAAATCATCTTCTCTTTGACTTCCACCAACAAGTTCACCGATTCCAGGAACTAATAAGTCTGCTGCCGCTACAGTTTTACCATCTTCATTTTGTTTCATATAGAAAGCTTTTATTTCTTTTGGATAGTCTGTTACAAATGTAGGACATTTGTTAACAACTTCACAAATGTATCTTTCATGTTCTGTACCTAAATCAAGACCAAATTCAATATTTGATTCTTCAAATTGGTGACCATTTTTAACTGCTTCTTGAAGAGTTTTAATTACATCTTCATATTTATTAACTGCAAATTTTGAGTTTCTAACTATGTTTAGTTTTTCAATTAATCCTTCTTCTAGATTTTCATTACAGAAATCTAATTCTTCTTTTGCATTTTCAAAAACATAGTTAATTGAATATCTAACTAAATCTTCAATTATTTTTAAGTTACCTTCTAAATCACAGAATGCCATTTCTGGTTCTATCATTCAAAATTCAGCTGCATGCTTAGAAGTGTTTGAATTTTCTGCTCTAAAAGTTGGTCCGAATGTATAAATGTTTTTAAAAGCTTGTGCATAAGCCTCACCATTTAGTTGTCCAGAAACAGTAAGACTTGCTTTTTTACCAAAGAAATCTTCTTCGTATTTACCATCTTCTCTTGTTGTAACAACAAAAGCTTCTCCAGCGCCTTCAGCATCATTTTCAGTAATGATTGGTGTATTTACATAAACATAATTTTTTTCTTGAAAAAACTTATGAATAGCAAAAGCTGCTACAGATCTTATTTTAAATATTGATTGAAAAGTTTTTGTTCTTGCTCTTAGGTGAGAAATCTCTCTAAGAAATTCAGGTGAATGTTCTTTTTTTTGTAAAGGATAATCTTCTATTGCTTGATCTAATAAAATTATCTCTTGTGCTTGTATTTCAAATTCTTGTTGTTTACCAGGTGTTAAAACAACCAAACCTTTTACTTCCACAATAGAACTAACTCTAGCTTGTGTAGCTTCTTCATAACCTTTAGTGTCATTTTTATAAACAACTTGTACATCACTTATTGTAGTTCCGTCATTTATAACTAAAAAACTAACAACTTTACCTTGTCTATTATTTCTAACTCTAGCTATTAAACTAACTTCCTTAACATCTTTATATTCTGAATATAATGTTCTAATATCTTTCATTTTGATACTTCCTTTTGCAATATTATTATACAAAAAAGAGAGTTAAAACTCTTTTCTTTTTAATTATTTTAAAAGTAATGATATTTGATCTTTTTTCTCAAACTTCAATAACTTTCATTCCCGAACTATTTCATCAAAAAGTTCATTGCCATCTTGATATCTATTAATGAATTCTGCTATCTTGTAATTAAAAGTTTTGAAGTGATACCTCATGGCTTGTGTGTGCATTGAGAAATTAAAGACTAAATGTTCGTCTTCTTCAAACTTTCTTCTAATAAGTAATTCAAAAGTATCTGCTGGACTTGTCACTTTATCATCTGTTGAATGTAAAAATAAAGTTGGGAATAAGTCTTTGTTTCCTTGTTCTCTTAAAAGGTGAAAAATACTTACTTCATGAAGATTTATACTGTCTTCATGTTTATTTTGTCTTTCAATAACTTTATTAATGAATTTTTTAGTTCTTTTTTTCGGTAAAAATCCTAAATAAATATTTCTTACGTGCATAAATAAACTAAAAACACTTCCATATGTTACATCTGAGATTACAAATTTAAAGTTAAGTTGTTTTAATTCTTCTTTATAGTACATAGAGCAATAATTAGATACAAAAGCACCCATACTAGTACCCATAAAAGCAAGTTGATCTATAGTTCTATTTTCTTTTAATCAATCTACAGCTCCCATTAGGTCCATATGTTCTTTTCCACCCATAGTTGTAGTATCGTCTTGTGAATGTCCATGACCTCTAAAATCATAAACTAAAATGTTGTATCCCATTTTTGAAAAAATCTTTGCATGGTGCAAGGCCAATGTTTTATGTCCTGCAAATCAATGAGAAGCTATAACTCATTTATTTGAGTCTTTATTTGGTTCGTATACTAGACCTGCTAACCTAATACCATCTCGTGATAAAAAGTCTACAGATTCAATATTTTCAATATCATGAAATTCCAACTCTGGTCTTTTATAGAATTTTTTAACTATTTTATTAGTAGTTAATAATTCCTTCATTCATTTTTTATCTTCTTTTGATTTGTTAAATTTTTTAATTTTTCTAGAAACAGATATAGGAGATTCTACAAAAGGTGTTTCCATACTTCCATAAAAAGTTCTAAAACCTTTTCTTACACGGTTTATTAAAGTATTCTTTTTTAATCTTTTTGATTTTTTCATAATTAATACTCTTTTCTATAAACTAATTTTCAGTATTTAAAAAATTGTAAATTAATAAGTCATTAAAGTAGTTGAAAGGAACAGAATGTGATATATGTCCTTTATAAATACTTGTATCTGGATTATCAACGATTAAAGTATGTATTGAATTTAAATATTTTGTTATGTCACTTGATGCAACTTTACCTGATATATAAATAATTTTTCTACCCATTTCTCCAAGTTCTGTAATTGCATTGTCCAATCTTGATGAGTTCCCATATCTTGTAAAGAATACAAATACATCATCATTGTTAGAAGTTTTAATTCTATCTTTTATAGTTTCATGATCACTGTCTAAAAGATAAACATTGAAGCCATTTTTATAAAAAAAGTTTGAAAGTTCATGTGCTGGACCTGATAAAAGATTTTCTCAGTAACATAAAAATATTCTTTTTGATGATTTGATTATGTTTAATGTTTCAAAAATATATTTTTTCTCAATTAAAGCATAGTTTTGCTTGATTATGTTTATGTATCCTGAAACAACATTTTCGTCATTTTTAGCTACATTTATTTCTTGGTTTTCAGCATCGTTTGCAAGAGAAATTGCAAAATCCCTAAAACCTTTAATATTTAATTTTTTTAATAGACCATAAATAGCGCTATAACCAGTTCCCGCTTCTTGGGCCATACGTTCTATTTTCATGTTTGTATCAACTATCTCTTTTAAATGTTCTTTTATATATTCAACTATTTTCTTTTCTTTAATTGTTAGATCTTTGTCATCTATTGTTGTCAATTTACTTAAAAATGATCTCATATTTTAATCTCCTTCTTTTTATTTGCTTAAATATTCATTTGTTAATTCAGCAATCATTGCTGCATTATCTGTACAGTATTCCATTTTAGGAACAATAACTTTATTTATTTGATATTTTTTTCCTATTTCTAGGAATGTTTCTCTTATCCTTGAGTTAGCACTCACGCCACCAACAACAGTTATTGTTTTTGGACTAAATTCTTTAACTGCTCTCTCGAACTTAATCATTAATGTTTCTATTGCAGTCTTTTGAAAACTTGCACAAAAATCATTAATATTAATTTCTTCTTTGTTTTGATTTAATTTGTTTATAAGATTTAAACTAGCTGTTTTTAAACCAGAAAATGAAAAGTCATATGTTTCATCATTTTTACTTATTGGAAGTAAGTATTTATTTTCATTTCCACTTTTAGCTAATTCGTCAATCTTTGGTCCTCCAGGATATTTTAACCCTAAAACTCTAGCCACTTTATCATAGCATTCGCCAACAGCATCATCTTGTGTAGATCCAATTATTTTGAAATCCAAAGGTTGTTTTAAAATTTGAATTTGAGTATGTCCACCACTAACAACTAATGCTAAAGTTGGATATTCAAACTTTTCTTCTATATTAGCACCATATATATGTCCCTGAATGTGATTCATCTCCATTAATGGTTTATCTAAATATAAAGCCAAGGTTTGAGCTACTAATTTCCCAACTATCAAACTACCAATCAAACCTGGGTTTGCAGTATATGAAATTACCTCAATTTCTTCTAATTTAATTTGAGCTTCTTTAAGTGATTCACTTAAAACTCAATGAAAATTTTCAACATGTAATCTAGATGCTAATTCAGGAACTACTCCTCCAAATTCTGAGTGTTCTTTAATTTGACTAGATATTACATTTGATAAAACTTTACCATCACTCATTATTGAGACACTAAATTCATCACAACTTGATTCGATAGCCAAAATTTTCATTTAAAATACCTCTTTTACAAAATCATATTCATTTTACTATAATTTGTAAGATAGTAAAACCCCCTAATAGAATTTTTTTCCAAATGAAAAAAAACACCACTTTAATGTTAGTGGTGCTATTAATCTATATTATTTTAATTCTAATGCAGTTTCTAAGGCCAACTCTATCATTTGCATAAAGTTATTTTGTCTTTCTTCTGCAGTGGTAACTTCTCTAGTTATAAAACTATCTGATATAGTTAATAAACAAGCAGATTGTTTTCCAGTTACAATTGCATTTGCAAATAATGCATATGATTCCATTTCAACTACATCTAATTTATTTTCTTTTGCATAAACCATTGAGTCTTCGTATCTATAGAAAACATCAGAAGAATGACATCTACCAGTATGTGTTTTTATATCGTTTTTCTTAGCCACTTCTTCAATTTTATTAAATAAATCTTTACCTGCATCAATGATATTTGAGTCAATGCTGGCAGCGATTTTTGCATAGTTACTTTCTCCGAAAGCCTCTTTTACATTGAAAATATCATATACATTGATATTTTCATTATAACTTCCTGCACTTCCAACTCTTACAATATAATCGACATCGTAAAATTTGAATAATTCATATGAGTAAATCCCAATACTTGGACAACCCATTCCACTTCCAGCTACAGTGATTTTAATTCCTTTGTAAGTTCCTGTATACATAAACATATTTCTAACTTCATTAACAAGTTTTACATCTTCTAAATATGTTTCTGCTATTTTTTTAGCCCTTAAAGGATCTCCTGGCATTAATACTATCTTTGCAATGTCTTCTTTATTTGCACTAATGTGTGGTGTAGGTATATTTGACATATTATTTTCTCCTTTTTTAATACAACCATATTTTAACTAAATAAAAAAAAGTTTCCATAGAAACTTCTTTTAACTTGTCTTAATTTTTTACCTTTGCGTTTTGTCAAAAGGTATACCACTTGCTTTTGGTGGTTTTGATTTTTTAGCAAATATCATCATAACCAACAATGAAGTAACGAATGGTAATATTCTTAGCAATGAGGCATTTGTTTTCATTCATGCACTATCTGTTTTTAAGAATGGTAATTGAGTACCAAGCGCAAACACAAATGCAAACACAAATGCAAACAATGATATTAATCCAACTCTTCATTGACCAAGAATCATAATAGCTAATGAAATAAATCCATAACCTTGAACTGATCCTGCAAAACTTCCAAGAAGTCTTGAAACAACGAATATAGCTCCTGCTAATCCAGCTATTGATCCAGATAAGATAACACATCATAATCTGTATTTTGTAACTGATATTCCAGCAGCATCTAATGCATGAGGATTTTCACCTGCAGCAATATGTCTAGTTCCTGTTTTTGTAAATGTAAAGTAGAAACCAATTCCTAATGATACAATGATTGCCATTATTAAGTAAATTGTAAACATTTGGTTAACGCCACTGTCAATAGCTATTGGTAGGAAACCAGTTGCTATATAGTTTTCTGGTCCTGTCATAGTTGAAGTTGCTAATACTAAAGCTATACCTTGAGCCAGAATATTAATGGCTGTACCAGATATAACTTGATCACCTTTTAGTTTAATTGCTGTAAAAGCATGTAGCAATGATAGTAAACCACCCATTGCAGCTCCTATAGCTAATCCAACTAATTGTAATCAGTCATTTGGGTCCGCTCCAGAAGAGTGAACAGCATATCCAAATATACTATAACCAAGAGCTCCCATTGTCATGAAACCTTCTATTCCTAGGTTTACAACTCCAGATCTCTCTGAAAACATACCAGCTATCGCAGCCAACATGAATATAGCGAAGAAAGTTGAGGTATTTGCAAATACCGAATTAATGAATTCTGTCATATTTTTCTTTTACCTCCATTAATTTCTCGAAATAGTCCTTTTTAATAATTGAACTTTCATTTTCATCTTTATCTTTTAAATTATTTTTTAATGTAGTTTTAACTTCTTTTAAGAAAGTTTGTGCTTCTTTTTTACATTCCACATAAACTTCCTTGTATCCTTTAACATCAGAATTTGTTTTATCAATTAAATCATTTGATTGATTTTCAATTTCAGATTTAAATTCTTTAAACTCAGTTTGAATTTTTTGAATATCATTTTGAGCTTTAATTTTTAATTCCTCAATTTTTATTAAAGCTGATTCATCTTTAGATAATTTAGCTTCTTTAATTTCTTCAGCTAATTGTTTTTTAATTTCTTTTATCTTTATATTACATTCTTTGTTGAAGTCTCCAACTCTACTAATATTTTCGATTATTAAATCTAGTGTAGAGAATTCTGATCCAGCTTTTTTATTGTTGAAAGATATTTTCAATCCTTTAATTGATTTTTGATTATAAGTTTCATAACCTTTTTCAATTAAATCTTTAATTTCTAATTTTAAATCTTCAATTGTTTTTTTATGTTTTCTAACGTGGAAAGTTTTTATTTCAGTATAAGCTGCAGAAAGTTTTTGAATTTCTTCTTTTTGTTCTGAACTTAGTGCTGAGATTTGTTCTTTTATTTTTACAAGTTCTTCTAATTCATTAACTTGTTTTAATAACATTTTTGTTTCTGATATTTTAGTTTTACGTAAAGATATTTCATCTTTTGTTATGATATCTTTTTCAAGATAAATCATTTGTTTAACTTTTAAAATTAAATCGAATTTTACAAATAATACATATAAAGTTGAACAGTAAATTATAATACCAAACACTAAGTCTGCAACTTCTGCATTTAGACTATTAAGCCCTGGAGTAGTTATTGCAACTGATGCTCCTTCTTTAAGAATTCCTCATAAGAATGCAACAGGTACAATTCCAAGTACATTGTTAAATGCTACTAAAGCAACAGGTATTCCGTCAAATCCAACTTGCGGAACTAAATCTTTACCAAATCCAACACTTCCTTGAATTAGGAAATAGTAGAAGAATCCACCCATACTTATAAACATTCCTTGAACTGCCATTACAAGTAAAATATAATTTGGACTTTTAATACCTGAGTACTTAGCAGCACTTGGTGAGTTACCAACTATTTTTAATCTGTAACCAGTTGTTGTGTATTGAATAACAATATAAGTTATAACAACACAGAATAGTGCACAAAGAACACATAGTGCTCAAATTGAGTTCCCCAACATAGCCATGTTTTCGTTTAGGGCTGGAGTTGAAGAAGCACTATTATTTATTGTCATATATCATTTTAATAAATATCATAAAGTTCAGTTTAATAAAATTGATGAAGCAACTTCATGCACATTTAAATAAACTTTAAGAGCACCAGTTATTGTTGAAATTGTCATCCCTGATATTATTGTTACCAAGAAAACTAACGGTGCAAATTTTAAGTCCAGAACAGCTTGAGCATCCGGGTTCGCTTTTTGACCAAGAGTGTTTGTAATAACAAAAGTCATTATTAATCCAGCCAATATTTGTCCAGATCCACCCATATTAAATATTTTTAATTTAAATCCTAGCGCCAAACCAAGACCTATAAGTGTGTAACAACCGAAGTACACTAGAGTTCTATCTATGTTTGTTGTAAGTGATCTTGAAAGTGCAATTCATATGAATTCAAATCCGTTTTGTCCATTACAGAAAACAAATAAAACCCCAACCAATAAACCTATCAATATAGACATCGCAGATGCCTTAACTAGGTTTAATTTTTCTGCAAAAGTTGAAGACTTAACAAGGGCTTCTGTTTTTACTTTTACAGTTCAAAATTTCATTTTAAACATTAGTATTTACTCCTTCCGCTTGTGAAGTCATTAATTGACCAACTTTTTCTCTAGTTGCTTGTTTTTTATCTAGTTCTCCAACTATACTTCCTGAGTTAACAACAACAACTCTGTCTGCTAGTTGTAAAACTTCTGAAAGTTCATAAGATATCAGTAAGATAGCTTTTCCTTCTTCTTTTGCTTTTAATATTTGTTCATGAATAAATTCGATTGAACCAACATCTAAACCTCTTGTAGGTTGGAAAATAATTATGAAATCATTTTCTCTTGTAAGTTCTCTTCCGATAATAACTTTTTGTTGATTTCCTCCAGATAAGTTTCTAGTAATAGTAAATCCTGCATCAGCATTTCTAACATCATAATCTTTAATAATTTTTTGAGTATGATTTTGTACTTTTGCAAAATTTACAAATCATCCATTACTAAATTTTTCAGTTCCTATATCTTGTAAAGTTGTGTTGTTTATAATATTTGAATCTAAAACCAAACCGTGTTCATGTCTATCTTCGGGTATAAAACTCATTTTGTGAGTTAAATATCTTTTTGATATTGAAGATTTAGTTATATCTTCTCCTCTGTGGTATATCTTTCCATTAACTGGTTTTGTTAAACCACTAAGTACTTCAGCTATTTCGTTTTGTCCATTACCCTCAACACCAGCTATAGCAACGATTTCTCCTTCTTTTATTTCTAAGTTGAAATCTTTTAATCCCATAATTTTACTATTGTTATGTTTTTTAACATTAACATCTTCAAATCTTATAACAGTTTCTCCAACTGGTTTTGTTGAATTGTTTTTTGCTTCAACAACATTTCTACCAACCATAGCTTTAGAAATTTCTTCAACACCAGATTTCTTAACATCATAAGTTCCAATGTATTTACCTTTTCTTATTACAGTTGCCTTATCTGCAACTTTTTCAATTTCAGCAAATTTATGTGTAATAAATATTATAGTTTTTCCCATTTTTTTGAATTCTAACATAACATCTAATAGACCATCTATTTCTTGAGGTGTTAGAACAGCTGTTGGTTCGTCAAAAACTAAAATATCTACATCTCTGTATAATATTTTTAGTATTTCAACTCTTTGCTTTTGGCCAACCGATATGTTTTGAATTTTTTTATTTAGATCAACTTCTAAATTATATTTATTCATTATCTCAGTTGTTTTTTCAATAACGGCTTTTTTATTTATGATTTCTCACCCTATTACTGACTCACAACCTAAAGCAATATTTTTTCAAACAGGTAATATATCAATTAACTTAAAGTGTTGGTGAACCATACCTATCCCTAATTGAGTTGCCTTAATTGGAGAAGTTATAATCTCTTCCTTACCATTAATTTTTATGATTCCTTTTGTTGGTTGATAAATTCCAAAAAGGATAGACATAAGTGTTGATTTACCAGCACCATTTTCACCAACAAGACAGTGTATTTCTCCTTTTTCAACTTTTAAAGTTACATCTTCATTTGCTATAACTTTTTGATTGAAAATCATAGAAATGTTTTCCATTTCAATTGCATAATTAGCCATTGTATGTGAATCCTCCCTTGTTAATTATTGTATTTACGTATGCTTCTATTATGTCTTTATTAATTAAAGTCTTACCGTAATTCTTTGCAGCAATACTTTCAAATAACTCAATTGAAGCATCTGTTAATGTTTCTGGTTTAAAAACTGATTTAATGTTTTTAGCAGTATCTTCATCCAAAAGATTATTTCCTCCAGATGACATATTACCACCAACCCATAAAGTTTGACCTTCTCATGAATATGGTTCATCAAGATCTACAGATTTATATTCAGATACTTCTCCATCTTTATTTTTTACTTCCCTTGTTAAAGTTATTTT
Source organism: Spiroplasma endosymbiont of Diplazon laetatorius (assembly GCF_964019625.1). Classification (NCBI taxonomy): domain Bacteria; kingdom Bacillati; phylum Mycoplasmatota; class Mollicutes; order Entomoplasmatales; family Spiroplasmataceae; genus Spiroplasma; species Spiroplasma endosymbiont of Diplazon laetatorius. The sequence continues at coordinate 85,696 of NZ_OZ026458.1, read as the reverse complement.
GTCATCCAAGTGTTCTTTTAGTTTTTCCAATAAATTATTTTTGTATTTTTCCATTCAATATTTTGTATGTGCAAGACCGGCTATTGTAGAATTTTTTAAGTCTTTTTCTGCACTAGTTAAAAACATACCTTTATGTTGTGGAAATGCATCAGCTTGATTTGTATCAACACCAATAACTTTTACAGTATTTCCACCATCATGTGTCTTAGAAACTCCTAATACATCTAATGTTTGGGGTCCTGCAACAGGCATTATTACAGTTGATTTTAAACTTATTAAGTTTTTTGATATATTAACTGCATCACCTTGTGCAAATGATTGTGTATATCATAAACTATCAGCAGTATCTAAAGGTAAATTGTCTTGAGTTCTTTTAACTGTTCTATTAAGAGCTTTTTCATCCAACCCAAAACCACCATCTTTAACTTCTTTTGTTAACGTTGATTTCCCAGCTTCAGTTTCTTTATATTTATTGAAAACATCAATTGCAGCTAGATAACCCACAATGAAGTTATCTACAGCTTGTGGGTTTGAAATCCCACCAAAAGATCCTAAAGAAACATCTGTTTCCACATCTTTTTGTTGTAAAGATCAAATTATAGATCCCATTCCAGCATAAAATCCTGAAATATCTCCTCTAAAATTGAAACCAATTTCATTGTCACTAAAATTTGCACCATCCAACATGATAGATGAACCTTGTTCAACGTCTTTCATTATTTGTCCAGCTAAATATTCACCCTCACCTGGGTTTGCGTGGTGAAAACCAGGTAAAAGAATTGTTTTAGCTCCATTATTTTTTGCATTATTGTACTGATTTTTAAGTATTTTAGTACTTGCATTCTCTGGTTCTATTTTTGCTATTTTTGAATTAGCATAAGTAGGATCAACCTTAGCAACCACTTGTTGTAGAAACTCATTACCAGCTTCATAACTAGATTGATTGAAAGATTTATCAGAGATTTTACCACTATCAGTTACTAAGTAGATTTCTGAAATTACAGTAAACTTACTACAAGCAACAAGGCTTGAAGCAGATGAAATAACAACCGCTCCTGCCATTAATCCTGAAAGTAATTTTTTCACTTCTTTTTTCTCCTATATTTAATTGCGTAAATTAACTCTTGCTATTATATTTTAAAAAAAGGAACCCTCTTATTAATCACTATTAAAAAGGTTTCCTCCACGTTGCCTTTAGAAATGTATTGGTACATTGTAGAAACTCCAACCCGTTATGTTGGTTTATAAAAGCTATTAATTTAATTTACATTTTTATTATAAAAGTTTATTTAAAAATTCCTAGCAATTTTTAAATAAAAAAAAAAAAAAAATTACCCTTTAATGTCAATAAAAAATAATATTATCAATTATACTAATTAAAGGTGATAAATATGGATTTCCAAATAATTAAAAAAGATTTAAGAAAACCAATTCTTTGATTTGGTTCTATTACATTGTCTCTTATTGTGATAAGTTCAATAATTTTGTTAAGTTTGCCTTTAAAAACAGATTTAAAAATAACTTTAACTTCTCAAATAATATTAAACTTTGCACTTGTTTACTTAGCTTGTTTAATAACAAATATGAGTAAAACATCTGTTTCAATTTTCTATAATATGGAAGTAATTACAAATTTAGAAACCAAAGAAAAATCATTGGAAATAATTAGAAATAGATTTGTAATAATATTCATAACTGTTTTTTCAATAGGTACTTTCTTTATTGAGTTAACAAGCGGATCTTTAATATCAAAAGTTTCTTGAACAGAAAATGCAAAGGGAACATGATGAGTTTTCTTAATAATATTTTTAATTAACTACATATACTTATACTTATTTTTTGAAGTAACAAGATACTTGTTAGCTCAAAATGAGGATTTTAAAAAATCTTATTTAGAGTTTATTAAAAATCCACCAAAAAAAGAGGTTAGCCCTAAAGACTAAACCTCTTTTTTTATAACTATCTTGTTAATGTTTTTACCTAAAGAGTGAAACCTTTGTTCGTATTCTGTTGGTATGTTTTGTTCAACTAGTTCTTCATTAGAATAAAGATCATTTGTATGATAAAGTAACTTGAATCTAGATTCTTGAATTTGTTCTAAACTAAACTCATACAATTTATCATTATCAGTTTTTATTTCAATAACACCTTCGTCTTGAAGTAAATCTCAGTAAATATTTAGAAAATCAATATAGGTTAATCTTTTTTTGTAATGTTTTGATTTTGGTCACGGATCTGAGAAATTAAGAAATATTCCCTTTAAAGAGTTAGGTTCAAAAATATCTAATAGGTTTTCAGCAAATCTATTTAGAAATAATAAATTTGTCATTTCAATATTTTCTGTGTTTAAAGCTTTTTTTAAAGCGACTCCAATTACAGTAGTTTCTTTTTCCATAGCAATAAAGTTTTTATTTCTATTTTTCATTGATTGACCAATAATAAATTGACCTTTGCCACAACCTATTTCTAAAAAGGTGTCCTGTTTAATTTCAAATAATTCACTTGCATTAATTTTCTTTTGAGAAGTTATCATATATTTAGAATTTTCATCTATATAATCTTTTGTTCAATTTTTATTTCTTAATCTCATTTTTTACCCCTTTTATAAAAAGAAAATCATACCTATTGAAAAGAATATTGCAGTTGAAAGAGCATCTACAAGAGTTGTCAATAGTGGCGCCGCCATTACAGCTGGATCTAATTTTAATTTTTTAGCAATAATTGGTAAAGTACCTCCAATTAGTTTAGCCATAATTAAAGCAACATACATAGATATTGATAAAGTCGCTATTGTTTTTCAAAGTCTTGGTTGATTTAAATCACCATTGAATTGAATAGAATAGATTGTAATCATTCTAACGAAGTTAACTGATATTAATATAAGTCCAGTTATTGATGCTACTCTAAATTCTTTTCACAGAACCCTAGCAAAATCTTTTGTTTCTACTTCCTTAAGAGATAAAGCCCTGACTATCATTGTTGAAGATTGACTTCCAGCATTACCTGTAGTTCCAGAAATAACAGTTAACAATGGAGTTAACAACATTGTAACTATGTAGTTAATATTTTCTCCATCCACAACTTCCTTATTATCGTGCACACCATATATTTCCATAAATAAAGAAATTATAATTTGTGACAAAGTTGCAGAAACCATTAAAAACATTAATCATACACTTCTTGATCTAACCATTTTTCAAATGCTTGTTTTAAAATATTCATCATCTGTGGGACTAATACCTGCCATTTTGTGAATGTCTTCTGTTACTTCTTCTTCAATAACATCAAGCACATCATCTACAGTAACTATACCAACTAATTTTTGTTGCATGTTAACAACTGGTAGAGTTGTTATGTCATATTTTTTAAATTTTTCTACAACAGCTTCTTGATCTTCTTTTGTAGTGGCATAAAGAACTCTTTCATCCATAACTTCTGAAAGTAAAGAGTTTCCTTTAGAGAATACCAAATCTTTTAATTCAACTATTCCTTTTAAGTTATTTAAATCATCTACAACATAGAAAGTATTGTGGTCTTCAGACTCTTCATCTCTTTCTCTAATTTTTTCTATAGCCTCAGTTACGGTTCAATCTATTTTAAATCTTGTGTAATCAACACTCATAATACTTCCTGCAGTATCATCATTATATTTCAAAATGTTATTAATTTGAGCTCTAGCTTCAGGAGTAGATGCTCTTAGAATTTTTTTAACAATGTTTGAAGGCATTTCTTCTAAAATATCTACTATGTCATCTGTATATAATTCAGAAAATAACTCACTAACTTGTTTTGAAGACATTTTATTTATTATTTCTTCTTGAATGTCTGTATCTAAGTGAGGAAATATTTCACTACTTGTGTCATTTGTAAATAATCTTAAAGCTATTATTATTATTTTTTCATCTAAAGCTTCTAAAGCTTCTGCTATATCTTGTGGATAATGTACTTCTTCTAGTTCTCTTAGTTTTTTAATATCATTTTCCATTACAAGTTTTTCAATTTGTTCGGTTAACAAATTTAAACTTTCTTCTTTTTCTAACATACTATTTATCCCTTTCTATTTATTTAATAGATATCTTAATTCATCTGATATCATTTCTCTTGGTTCAATTGAACTACCTATCAACTCACCAGTAAATAATTCTATTCCTAAAGATCTTAGATGCTTATAAATTATATAACTGTTTACAGATGTTGCTATTATTTTAGCATCTAATTTGTTTGCTATTTTAATACTTTCTAATATAATGTTTTCATTTTCTTTTATAAAATTTATTTTTTTAGAAATTTCTTTTTCCATGAATATAAATTCTGGTTTATAACAACTCATTAAAGAAAAGTCTGTTTTAATTGATCCAAAATTTGAAACACTAGTTCTTATTGAATGTTTTTTTAATTCATTTATATTTTTTTCTAATAACTTTTGATTATCAACTTCTATATTTAAATCAAAATTAAATATTAATTTATCTAAATTTATTTTTAAATTTTTTAATTTTAAAATAAATTCTTCTATGTCAAAATCTTCACTTGCCATAAAGTTGCTATCATAATCTATGAAAAAATCTTTTTCCTTCACTTGTTCCTTTTGTTTTGAAAACTTTTTAAGTGATTGAAATGAAATATATCTTAAGAATAACGTTGACAGTCCCATATCAGAAATTAATTTATTTTGTTCTAAAAATAAATCTGAGTCTATTTCAATTCCATCAATCATACCATTTAAAAAATAAGATACAAAGTCTTTTTGTGTCGAAGAATATATTGGCTCAAATAAAGTCACAAACAAGTTCAAATTAGTAACCTCATTCAATGAAAGCATTTTTTTATTTTGATTTTTTTCTTTTATTATCTCCATTGGATTAACCACAATATTTTTTTCTTGATAAGTCAATAAAAAGTCATTGGCAACATGTCGGTTGTATTCTAACAAAGTGTCTAAGTTGTTTGAATGTAGACCATAGTAAGAACATACAGATTTAAGTTTTACAGAAACTTTATAATTATCAATTTTAAACTCTGTGTTTATTTGAACAAATATATTTTTTATTTTCTTTAAATATTTATTATCTTTTTCACTAAAGTTTTCATCCATTTCTAACGGAATAAAAGCACCAAAAGTTTTATAGTTTGGTTTAAAAAATATAGCGTTATCAAAATTTTCTTTTATAAGATTGTAACTTTCTTCTGAAATAGAATTAACAACTTCTTCTTTAATGTGACCACTTACTTTTGATTCAAACTTCTCAAAATTAGATATAAAATAGGTTAAATAAATTCCATATTTTATTTTTTCTTCTTGTAGTTTGTTCAAAATTTGTTCGTGAGCAGATGAAAAATTTAAATAATATAGATTGTCATATGTAACAATGTTTTGTAATTTTAAGGCATGTAAATAAATTTGGTTAATAACAGCTATATAGGCATATGCCAAGTAACCACTACCCAATCAAAATAACAAGTTTGTTAAGTTGGCTATACCTAATGGTGTTTTTATTGTAACTAGGTTTCAAGTTAAACCTATAACCAAAAGTATTATTGTAGCAATAGATCAATTTGATCAATCCGATATTTTTCTTCAAAAAATATTTATAAGGTAGTTAACAAATGGGATTATATAAGCCATAGATAACATTGTTATTGTTCAAGCATCATCTGGTTTACCAAAGTATTCTCCAAACAAAGATGAAAAAACTACAAGGTTTAAAATGTTACAAGTTAATATACCAATGCTTGATATAGGAGAAATAAATATTATTGAAACTCAGTATAAAAATGTGGGCAACAATATAGTAAGACCCAAGTTATCTGTTTTACCTCCAAGAAGACTTATTAGTATTATTGAAAAAGTTGAAATAAAACCAAGAACAAAACCAAGAAAAATTTCGTAGTATATTTTCAATTTAGAAAATAAATGTCTTGTAAGACCTCAAAATATTGTATAGCATATCGCTATTATTGTTGTATAAGAAAGACATGCAATTAATATTGATAAAATATTCATTTAAATTACATTCCTTTCTTATAAAACAATTAAACATAAAAAAATGGTGGAGATGGCGGGAATCGAACCCGCGTCCAAAATACTCCAACCCATGACGTCTACAGTTTAGTCGTCTCTAACTTACACTATAAACCAACAGAGTCAACGAGATTTAAATTTATAGCGTTAGTGATGGTGTTTCGAACAAATTTATCACTAAAATCATTTGTTCTATTGCGCTAGGTAATACGTTAATCAATGAAGCACAAACACATTTCATAACGTTGAACTGCTATAAACTTCGAGAGTTTATTAAGCTGCTAAAGCAACTCCAGCTGATGCATTATTGATCATAAATGCTGGCATTTCAAATTCATTTTTTTCTTCGTTTGCATTTTATCAAACCTAGAAGTATTAAGGTCTACCAAACCACTGCAGTCATGGGCCAGTTGTATCCTGTCGAAACCAGGACACCCCCATATCTATATTATAAAACAATATTTTAATAAATAAAGTTAGTATTGGATTTTCTGTATTACAATAATACTCACAGGGGGAAATAAATAATGGCAAAAGATTTAAATAACTTAGTAGAAGTTTTAGATATGACAAAATATGAATTGGAAGATTTAAACACTATTTTAGATGAAGGAAAAACTATTTTAATAGCTTTAGAAAAAGGTGAACACGTTACAAATAGTTTGAACGAAGGTTATTCACACTATTTGAAAGCTAATGTTGAATTAAAAGAAGAAAAAGAAAACTGTGGTGTTTGTGGTTGTGGTCAACCAGCTGATATTTTAGTTTATGCTTGAAGATAAGTTTAAATTCTTAGAGTTTTAATACATTATTTTAGTAATAATGTTGTTAAAATTTAAAATGAAAAAAATCCTTGAAGGATTTTTTTATTTTATTTTATTAAGCCTTCTTTCGACGTCTCTTTCTTTTATTGTTTGTCTTTTATCGATTAATTTTTTACCTTTTCCTAAACCAATTTCCAATTTTGCATAGTTACCTTTTAAATATAACTTTAAAGGAACTATTGTTAAACTTTCTAATTGAACTCTTTTAAGTATTTTTTTAATCTCATCTTTGTGCAATAAAAGAACTCTATTTCGAGTAGGATCTTGTTTTACATGGTTAGCAAATTCATAATTTTTAATATTCATATTCAAAATTTCTACTTGACCTTTTCTAATTAAAATAAAAGATTCTTCAATAGAAACATCTTTATTTCTTATAGATTTGATTTCAGGTCCAGTTAAAACTATTCCTGCTTCTCAAGTATCTAAGATTTCATAATTGAAATATGCTTTTTTATTTTTTAATAAAACATGCTCTCCCATTTTTATTCACCACCATTATGCAAGCACGAAGTCTATAATTCTTTTTTTAACATCAGCGTTTTTAACTTTAATTTTTATTTTTTGACCTAGTCTAAAAATTTTATTTTGTTTGTTTACCATTATGCTAGTTTTTTCATCAAAAGTAAAGTCAGCTAGTTCAGATATGTGAATTAAACCTTCTACACAATTATCTAATTGAACAAATATCCCAAATTTTAAAACAGCTGCAATTATTCCTTCAAATTCTTGACCAATTTTTGATTGCATGTATTCTGCCATACAAACTTTATTAACTTCTCTTTCGGCTGAAACAGCTTGTTTTTCTGTATCATTAATAATACTACATGCTTTTAAAACAAATTTTTCATTTTGATCTAGTTTAAAATCTCTTAAATCTTTATCTACTAAATATTGTTTTAAATATCTATGAACAATTAAGTCACTATATCTTCTAATAGGACTTGTGAAATGAGTATAGCATTCACTTGCCAAACCAAAATGACCAATGTTCTCTAATTCATATGCAGCTTTTTCCATAAACTTAAGAAGTGTTACATTTATAACATCTCTTTCTGTAGGATCTTTTATTTGATCTTCAATTTGCACTAAAGCATCTTTTATTGTTTTTGGATTAATTTTATCTAAATCGTTTAATTTAACATTTATACCTAATGCTCTTAAAATTGAATGTCATTCAATTAAGTTTTCTTCTTTTGGAACGTCATGATTTCTGTAAATGAATGGTAATTCTTTTTCAAAAATAACTGTTGCAACACACTCGTTAGCACTAACCATGAAGTTTTCAATTAACTTTTCACTAATACCTCTATCGCGTTTTGCAATATCAATTACATTTGAGTCTTTATCCAAAATAATTTTAGGTTCTGCAACATCAAACTCTATTGCTCCTCTTTCAGATCTAGCTTTGTCAATGATTTCATGAAGTTCTCTAGAAACATTTAACATATCAATTATCTCTTTAGGTCTTTGTGATTCACCTGTTGCATATAAATCATTTACTTCTTTATAAGTTAATCTAGCTTTTGAAATCATTATTGATTCATAAACTTTTTTATTTATAACATTTCCTTTTAAATCAAAATCCATTTCAGCTACCATACATAGTTTTTCTTCATTTGGATTTAAACTACAAACACCGTTTGAAAGTTTTTCAGGAAGCATTGGTATAACTTTATTTGCAAGATAAACAGAGTTACCTCTAAATAAAGCTGTATTATCTAATGGAGAAAATGGAGTTACATAGTGACTAACATCAGCAATAGCAACTATCAGTTTGTATCCGTTTTCTATTTTTTCAACATATACAGCGTCATCTAAGTCTTTTGAATCTGCTCCATCTATTGTTACTAAATTTTTATTAACTAATGAGTTTGGAATTCTTCTTTTGATTTTTGGATCGTTGTGATCAATTGGTTTTGCAACTTCGTTTGCATTATCAATTGTCAACTTATTAAACTCTGGCTTAATTTCATATTCATATGCAATTGATAAGATTCTATCAACAGCCTTGTTTGCATCCCCAATAATTTTTTGAATTCTTACAAATAATTTTCTATCTCTAACATTTAGTATTTTAACTTTTAATATTAAATCTTCTTTTAACTGAAAGTCTTTACCATTTATCATAACTATTCTGTAGTTTTTAAATCCTGGTTCGTTGGCAATGAAATCTAAAAATCTTCCATCACTACTTTTTCTGATTTCACCAACAAGAGATGTTTTAGTTCTTAAAACTATATCTTCTACCATAGCTTTAAATCTATCATCTTTTTCTTTTTGTACTGTAAAAATTACTTCATCAGAAGATATTGAACCATTAAGTCCGTTTGGGGGAACAAAAAAGTCTTCATCTTCGCTATTGAATTCTTTTATAAATCCAAACCCTTTATCATTTATTTTAACTGAACCTATTTTATATTTTTCACCAACAAAATATAAAACATTTTCCTTGGTTCAACCTATTAAATGCTCTTCTTGAAGTTCTTTTAGTGTAGTCATTACAGATTCATAATCAGCTTTTATACTTTTTGTTAAATCATTTAAATGTAATCTTTCTTTTTCTTTTACCCGAGATAGTATTGTATTTTTCATAACATTTCTTTCTATTAAAAAAACACCATTATTTTAGAACAGTGTTTGTGATTATTCCTATTGCGATCGTAATAACAAATAGTGTAATTCCTAAACTCATCATTCATATTGATGTTGTTTTGTCTATTCCTCTTTCTTTTGAGTTAGAGAATAGTTCATCGTTTCCACCATTTAAAGCACTTAATCCTGTTTGTGAACTTTTGTTCTGTACAAGACCAATAATTATCATTAATATTGCGACTACTAAAGCAAGAATTTCAAAACCTAGAATTATTTGGTTTGCTAACACTTTTTGTGATCCTGTTGCGGCAAGTAAAATCATACAAGGCCTCCATTCAATAACTATATGATACTACATTTGAGACAAAAAAAGAATGATTTTGGTGTAATCATTCTTTTAGAAATATTTTTTTATTTTAAAAATGAAACATATTCAAGTGATCTTTTTAATAAATCATATTCTAAATCTATTTTAAAACACATGAAATCAATTAATTGATTCTTGCTTTTTAATCTTGAAAAGTCAAACAAACCAACTGGGAATATATATTTTCTAAGAACAACTTTTTCCATGAAAACATTTTTCCCTACACCCATTCTATAAAACTCTTTGTCATCAAGATTTGATAATTTATCTAGAGCTACAGGAGTAAGGAATTGTGCTCCAGCAATGTCTGTTGAAGCTAAGTTTGTTGAATATTTTTCATTAAAAGCAACTGACTCAGATCTATAATCACCCTTTAGGATTCCTTTTTTCTTAATTTTTAAATTATTACACTCTTTTTGTAATTTATCATCTACAACAAAAAGTTCATCACTTGAAAGTTTGAACGTATTAGTTCTTTTTCTTCCATACCTATTATTTGACATCATAAATCCAATAGCACCATCACGATGTCATCGATCTCTATTTTCTACAAAAAGAATTGGGTTATTAATTAAATAAACCGCTTCTCTACCTTTATATTTAAAGGTTAATCTATTAATATTTTCTTTAACAACTGGCAATGGTTTTTCTGCTAAGTAATTTTTATGTCATTTTCAAATTTTTTGTATTTTAACTTCTGGGCTAGCAGAAATTAATTTGAAGTCTTCAATATCTTTTAATTCATTTTTAGAAACGAAATAGCTTTCGTAAAGTTTTTGCATCTTACCGTTTTGGTGAAGAATATGATTAAGTTTAGTACTTAACCTTTTACCTCTGTCATGCAAAATTTTTACAGAAAGACCAAAAAACATTATTCAAGCCAATAGTCCACCAACTGCTGACAATAATATTTTTGTGTTTGCTTCACTAATTGCAGAATATATTGTTACACCTATTACTCCAGCTCCTATTAGAAAACCAAAAATTATATCTAAAATCAAAATCATTCTATTTCCAATAACTCTTTTAAGAACTGAATTGGCTTGCATATCACTTTCAAAAGTATCTTTTATTTCACTAAATAGTTTTGGATCTTGCATTTAATTATGACCTAAAATTCTATTTTTACATCTTGTCTTTCGAAATCTATGATTTCAAAAAATGATTTGAATACATATCCTAATTGAGCTGCTGCTGAATTTGTTGGATATGAATTAATACTTTGATTAAAGATACTTGCATTTGAATTATATATTCTTCTTGAAGCAGATATGTCATCTTCAATGTTGGCAGTTGATCTCATCAACTCTTGAATTAATGCTGCTGATTTTATTTCTGGGTAGTTTTCTAATTGCATTGTTACTTGTTTTGAAATTTTATCTAACATTGCTGCATTTTTACCCATGTCTTTAATGCTTACTCCAGTTCTCATTGAAGTTAAAGTTGTTAGTAATTCTTTTTCAAATTTCATACTGCCTTGAACAGATTCAATTAATTTAATAAGTGTATCTCTTCTTTTCTTTAATTGAACATCTATTCCTGATTCTGCTTCAGATACTTTCATATTTAATTTCTTTAACCTATTTACATTTGCTATGTGAACAAACAAAGGTATTATTGCAAAGAAACTAATGTATCAAATAAAAGCTCCAAGCGGGTTTCTTTTTGGTTTTGTGTTTGCTAAATTATTGATATTGTTAAATTCTTGTTCTGGTGTTATTTTCATTTTTTAAACCCTTTCTTATTACAAAATTATTTTATCATTTATATGTCAAAGAAAATAAAGAATACTTTTTTTACATATATAATTAAAGTGGTGATAAAAAATGCAATGACTTGATTATGTCTTTAAGTTTATAGAAAGAATTTTTAGAACAAATGCTTTTAAAGCAAGATACAAAACTAAAAATAGTAAAAAACTTGCTCATATTTTAAAAAGTAAAAAATGACAAGTTGTTGATATAAGAAACTCTCTTGCTTATGGAGAGAATCATCTTCAGGGAACTATAAATATTCCTGTTACTACATTCAACTTTAAATACTTTAAGATGCTCGATAAAAAAAATAAGATTCTTATAATTGATGAAGACTCAAGAAGTCATTTATCAATCTATAAAAGTTTAAAAGTAAAAGGATTTAAAGTTTATATTCTATATGATGGTTATAAAAATATCAGAAACAATCCTGACTTTGATAAATTAACTAAAGTTGTTTTATATTAAAAAAAATAGAACTTTGCAGTTCTGTTTTTTTTAATCTTCTTCTATTTCCCTAAAAAATTCAATTGGTTCAACATTTAAAGCCTTTGCTATTTTTTCCACAGACTTTAGAGATATATTTCTTTTACCTCTTTCGGCATCTGAAATATAATTTCTATGAAGTTCAGAACTAAAACTTAGTTCTTCTTGTGTTAGTTGTGCATTTACCCTTATTCTTTTCATGTTTTTACTAAATGTTTTAATTATATCTTTTTGCATTTTTTTAGTCTCCAATTGTATTTGCTAACTTACTTATAATTTTAAATAAGTTGCTTATTCCAGATTTTGTAATTGCTACGTTTTTTTCATTCATTAAATATTCTAATTCAGAGAATGAAGCATCTGGATTTTCAAGTCTTATTTCAGATAACATTTGCGCTTTAGGCGATAGTTCCGAAATAAGATTGTTCTTTAAGATCAAATTAATTTCTTCAATTTGTTTTAATCCTGTAGCAGAAGATTTTTGTTGATTATAAATATCTATATTAATCATTCTATTTATATTATTACTTACATCTCTGTTTATTCTGGTGTTCTCAAATTTCATTACAGAAATAGATGCATCAATGAACTTTAAAAAATCTGAAACGGCAATTGATTTTTTAATATAGCAAACCGTTTTATTTCCTTTGCTTGTAGTTTTAAAGTTAAAATGATATTTTTTAAGAATCTTAGTTATATAGATTGCAGATTCTTTTTCTTTAAATTGTAATTCTAAATGATAGTTAGTTGTTTCGGGAGAATTAACACTCCCAACAGCTATGAACATTCCAGAAACATAAGCTCTTGTAAGCTCCTGCCTTATTTTCTTTTCGTACTTTTCTAGGTCAATTTCAATTATTTTGTTACTTGTTTTCGTATCAAAAATATTATGTTGTTCTAAAAATTCAATTACCTTATCAGTTAACATTAATTGATATATTTTATTTTTTCTAAGTTTTTGAATTTGTATAATTGATATTTCTATATTACCCTCATATATAGTTTTTAGAATGGAGAATATATTCCTAATGACGTTATTACTGTTGCTTGTTAATCTTAAAGCAGCACCATTATTAGTATAAATTAACTCCCCATTATATTTTATAAAACCAGACAATAGCATTATCTTTTGTTCTTCTGTAAATGTATGGTTTAAAATTTCTTCTTTAACTTCCATTGCAAAAGACATGCTATCACCCTATTTCTTTTCTAGTTTTTTTTCAAGTTTCTCTTTTATTTTTTGTTCTTTAATTTTGTTTTTTTGTATTTTTTGATTTGTTTTTATTTTATTTTTATCTTCTCTTGGCTCATTTTTTATAAAAGGTTTTATGGTTTGTATTTCTTCTTCACTAAGATAGAAATATTCTTGTTCATAAATTAAACCGGTTTTTCTAAATAAATAAGGTATGACTCATTGAGCCGATATAGCAACAATTAATCCGGCTACCATCGACAGTCCGATGATAACCAGAGATAAAGTTCTTTGATACATTATGAATAAATGATCAATAGGTCTGCCTGTTTCAAGTATAAATCTAACTAAGTTCCAAAAAAAGAAATATAAACCAGCTTGTACACCTGCTCTTACCAAGGTATAACCTTGGGGGTTGTTACATTTAGATAACAACTGTCCTTGCTTTCATTTTCTTTTTAAATAATTTTTGTCATCTATTTTTTTGTATTCACTTTTATATAATTCTATTTCTTTATAATCATGATTTGCAAAAACTTCTGTTCTTCAAATTTTAAATTTAGACATATTAGATTCGAATTTATTAGGATTTACTTTTCAAGGTTTCTTACCTATTCACTTACCAATATTTGGTATCACAAACGTTATTATCGCTCAAGCCGCTATTAAACTAATTGATTCATATAGGAATATTGGAGACATTAGATATAGTTGTCCATCTATCCATTCTTCTCCAGCACCTTTGTTGTTATATTGAAAAACCATATTTCTTCTTATGAAGTACGGCAATCAAGATAAAGCTGATGTTTGACCATCATTTCAAGCAGCTATAGGTTGACCAAATATTTCATGATTAAAGAAGTTACCCCATCTACCAACACCTTGACCTATTAGTACGTTTGGAATTATGCAATCTGCATATACCCATAAAGAGACTTTAGTTTTCTTTCCTAAAAAATAGAATATAACTATTCCAGCTAAGGTACCTGCGTAAACTCCTCCGTGAATTGCCATTCCACCTTCTCAAAAAGCAAATAAACCAAAGAACCCAACTCCGTTTGCATTTTCTCCAGGGCCAGCAGCATTTAATTTACCAAAGAAACTAGCACCTAAAAGTCCTACTGGAACTATTATTGCAGCTGCAATTCAAAGTTCATTTAAAGAGATTCCTCTTCTATATAATCTTCAAGCGGAAATAGCAATTGCTAAAATAACACCCATCGTCATTGTAAATGCATATACATGAAAAAAGCCGTAGTCAGACTTAATATTTCACAAGCCTTGACCTGGGTCGCCTCACTTATTACCTTGTTCTCAACTAAGTAACATTTTTAATCAACACCTTTTTAACTTTGTTTATTTTAACATAGCAAGCAGTAAAAAACCTTGATATTTTAATCAAGGCTTTCAATATAATTAACTGCATTTTGTCCGGCTAATGCTCCGTCAGCTGTTGCTGTTGCGATTTGTCTAAATGGTGTATTTCTAACATCTCCCGCTACAAATAAACCTTCAATTTTAGTTCTCATTCTTTCATCTCCAACAACATGTTTTTCTTCATCCAATATTTGAATTTGTTTAACAAAGTTTGTAACTGGATAGAATCCGATAAATGGGAAAACAGCGTTTACAGGTATTTCTCTTTCTGAGTTCTCTAAAGTATTTTTTATTTTAACAGAAGATACTTTATCTTCTCCTTGAATACTTTCAACAACTGAATCTAATATAAATTCAATTTTTTCATTTGATCTAGCTTTTTCTAAAGTCTTCTGATCAACTCTAAATTTTTGGCTTCTATGGATTAAGTAAACTTTAGAAACAAATCTTGTTAAAAAGATTGATTCTTCAATTGCACTATATCCTCCACCAACAACTGCAACAGGCATTTCTTTATAAAAACTACCATCACATACGGCACAATAAGAAACACCTTTTCCATATAACTCTATTTCTCCAGGAACACCTAAAAGATTTTCTTTTGTTCCTGTAGCAATTATTAGTGCTTTTGATGTAAGAGTTTTACCATTTTCTAATTCCACTGTGAAAATATCTGTTTTATCAAAATCTTTAAGACCTGAATATTCAAATTGAGCACCCATTGCTGTTGCTTGTTCAAAAAAATGCATTGCAAGTTCTGGTCCTTGAATCATTGTAAAACCAGGATAGTTTTCAATTTCTCCTGTTTTAATTACTTTCCCACCGGGAGCTTCTTTTTCTAACAATAAAACACTAAGTCCTGCTCTTCCAGCATAAATAGCTGCACTAAGACCAGCAGGTCCAGCACCAGCTATAATTAAATCAAAATCTGTATTAATATGATTTTTCATATAATCAACCCTCTTCTCTTCATTTTTTAGGAGCTATAAATTGTGCACAAACTAAAGTTGCAACACCTAACAATAAGAATCCAAATAAAAATAGGTAATTTAAAATTGAAGCTTCTTTTATTGTTAATTCATATGGATTTCTTAATGGATCTAATATAAACCTTATTATAGTATATCCACACATATAAACTCCAGTTAAAACACCACAATGAACAACCCTATAATTATTAGGATTATTTAATTCGTATAAACCTTTTGAATCTCTTTTTCAAAAAGAAATTAATGAGTTTTTTTCAATTTTTAATTTATTTAAATCTACTTTGTAATTATTTTTAATATCTTTTTTAGCTAACTTAAATTCTTGCTTTGTTATTTTGCCTTTATTTAATTTAACTTTTTGTAATTCAATTTCTTGATTAACTTTAACAACTAAACTATTATATTTTTCTCTCGCTTTTAAAGCAAGAGTTTTTTGATTATTTATTTTAGTTTGTTCTGCTTCAACCAAAGTTCTACTTGGTTCATATAGAGTGTAGGCTTTTTTTCATGCCCAACTTTCAGAAAGATATATCTTGCCGTTTTTGTCTGTTAAATATTTAACAGGAATTTGAGTATTATAATCTGGTAATTGATTTTGATCAATTGATTTGTATTGTTTGTTAAACTTGCATGGGAAATTTATAGGATCAATTTTTCAAGGTTTTTTGCTTGTTCATTTTCCAATGTTTGCAAATACAAAAGTTATTAATAAAAATAATACCAAGGTAGCAAATGACTCGTATAAAAATAAAGGTTCATGAAATTGTAGTTTTAACGGATCTTGATTTTCAATTGCAGTACCTGGTTCATAGAAATAAAACAATCTATGTCAAATAAAATCTGGCAATCAAGTGATTTTTCACATACTTGCATTATCAACTTCTCTTCCAAGAATTTCGTGATTAAAAAGATTACCTCATCTACCAATTGATTGACCCAATAGAATATTGGGTACTATACAATCAGCGTAAACATAAATTGAAACTCTCGTAGTTTTACTTTTATACCAAAATCAAATGAATGCTGCAGTTGCACCACAAAGCATTCCACCAAAGAAACTTAAACCAGGATTTCAAAAGAAAAATAACATATATATTTTATATTGATCTCCATAAGAACCTAGCTTACCAAATATACTTGCACCAATAATACCAATTGGTAAACATATGTATATAGCATTAACAAATTCCTTAAGAGGTATTTGTCTTTTTCAAATTTTTAAAGCAGATAAACCTATAACCAAAAAAACACCTATACCAACTAGTATTGGGTACATTATTTTTAAAGAATCATATCATTCACTGTTACCATGTTGAAATCAATCAGGTATGTCTTTACCGTTTTGTCATATATTGTCATCAAAAAATTGACTAATCATTGTTGAAATTTAAAGCTCTTTCACTTAATAATTGACTTTCATCTTGGTATAAACCACTTTGTTTAATTTTTAATTTAGCAACAGCAGCTTCAATAATGTTTGGGATGTTTCTTCCTGATGAAACAGGAATTTTAATATAAGGAACATCTACACCAAGAATGTCATAAACAGCAAATGTATGTCCTAATCTTTCTGAATCATCTATTCCATTTTTCTTAAATTGAGTTAATTCTATAACTAAATCAATTTTAGTTTTTTCTAAAATAACTTGATAACCATTTGTTTGCGAAACGTCAACAATACCAATCCCTCTAACTTCAACTAAGTTTTTTAAAATCTCATGACTTTTACCATAAAGCTCATTTGATTTTTTTGTAATAACAATTCTATCGTCACCCACAAACAAGTGATTTGTTTTTACTAAGTCTAGTGTTATCTCTGATTTACCGATTCCAGATTCTCCAATAAGAAGAACTCCTTTACCAAAAATATTTACACATGAAGCATGAACTTCTGTAAGAGGTGCAAAATAATCATCCATAAATTCAAGTACACTTTGAGTAAAGTCACTTGTTGATTCAGTATTTGTTCTAACCAATAATGAATCCATTTTTATTGCAACATCTATTGCTACTTGATCTTCAAATTTATCAGTAAGTATAATCATAGGGATATTTCTTGAAAATAGTTTTTCATATCTTATACGTCTTTCATTTTCTTCAAAATTCATGATGTATGAATATTCTTTTGTAGACATAACTATTATTCTGTGAGACTTTTCTCCCTCTTCAAAATATCCAGTTAATTCAAGTCCAGCCCTATTTATTCCATAAGCTTCAATTCTGTTATCTAATTTATCTTTACCTGAAACGATCTCTAATTTGAAAGCTTCTATTAGTTTTTTTGCATAAAGTTTACTCATATTTTTTTACCTCACTAGTTATTATAACTAATATTGGTATAAAAAAACTAGATTTAATAATCTAGACTTTTTTCTATGTATTCTGTTTTAAAGCATCACACAAACTCGTTATTTCAATTAGAAAGAAGTTTTCTAATTGGCACATAAGAAATAAATGTAAATGCTATATAAATTGGTAAAGCAACTGGAAGTTTGATTAATTTTACTACAAAATCCAATCATGCAGCGGTTCCTGCTCAAGACATCATTCATATTTGGTTTAATACTAAACTTTGTAACACATATGCAAAAGTGTAAAGTATTATAACCCTTAATAAAACTCTTTTTTCTGATCTAACAAGAAAAACAAGAGAACCAGAAAATGCTAAAACACATTTACCAAACATATAACCACAATGATATGCTCCACTTGGAGGCATAGTTAATGTCATCAAAGTATCTGTACATATTGCAGATATTATTCCACACAAAGGACCGAATAATAAACCTAACAAGAATAAAATTCAATCCCCAAAAGCAAGTCTTACATTACCAAATATTGGTGGTATTTGATATGACAAACCAGTCAAAACAGCACTGCAGGCTGCAAATAATGAAATTACAGTTATGTGCTTTAGACTAATTTTTTTAAATGTAAAATTTTCAAGAGCCAAAGCAACAAATAAAATACCTAGCAACAAAATAGCTGCTCCAATATTTGTATATAAATAAAAGTTCATGTTATTCTCCTTTAAATCATTGGTATACAAGTGGAACAAAATATAAACTTCCACACACCAGTATATTTTTTTCTTTATTATTTTCTAAAAACACTTTTCAATCTTTTACTATTTCAAATTCAGAAAACTTTTCATTATCTATAGTTCAAGATTTTTTGTGATCAAACTCTGTAATGAATACTTTTCTTTTCATTTTTTTAAAAAGATGAAGCATTTTCAATTGATCTTTTCCTTCACTTGAACCAAATAGTATTATTAATTCCTTTTCATTTTTAATTTGTTTACAAAGTTTTAAAGCACCATCATAGTTATGACAACCATCTAAAATAAATAAAGGTTCTTTTCTTAAAACACTATATCGCCCTAGTGGTGATATATGAAAATCATAAAATGGTATTCCAAGATATTCCAAAACTTCTTGTGCCAAACCTTTGTTAAAAGTTTGATAATACACTGGGTCTTCAATTATTCTTGTATAAACTTTTTCATTTTTATTAACTCTTTTTATTGTTTTATTATATTTTAAATTGTCTGCACTAATAAATATTCTCACGTCTTTTTTAGCTATAGAAATTTTTTGAAATATTATTTCCTCTATGCTTAATCCTAAAACTTCTTGGTGATCTAAACCTAAAGATGTAACACAAACTGCAAGTTGATTTTCAAAAACATTAGTAGAATCTTTAACCCCACCTATACCAGCTTCAATAACTGCAACTTCAACATTTTGCTTATTAAAATAAAGTATAGATAAAAGTGTTCAAATTTCGAAAAATGTTAATTGATATTTTTTAATGACTTCATTATTTTCTGAAAGCAATCTCTTTAAATCTTCATCTGAAATAACATTGTTGTTAAATTGTATTCTTTCATTTTGATTTAAAAATGCTGGAGATGTAAATAATCCTACTCGTGAGAATTTTGTTTTTAATCCACTATAAATAAATTGTGAAGTTGAACCCTTACCGTTTGTTCCAACGACATTTATTACCTTAAACTTATTTTGTGGATTACCCAAATCCTTTAATAGTTTTTGAAGATTATAATTTTTTTTGAAGATTATTTCAGACGGTATTAAATTTTCCTCTACACTAATCATTCAAGTACTCCTTTAAATATTTCGCTGTGAAGCTATCTTTGTTTTCAATTATTTGTTCTGGTGTACCAGTAGCTAGGATTGTTCCTCCTCCACTTCCACCTTCAGGACCTAAGTCTATTACATAATCTGAAACTTTTATAAAATCTAAATTATGTTCAATTGTTAAAACAGTATTACCTTGATCTACTAAAATGTTTAACACATCAATTAATCTTTTAACATCATCAATGTGTAAACCGGTTGTTGGTTCATCTAATAAGAATAAAGTTTTACCTGTTTGTTTTTTTAGTAAAAATGTTGAAAGTTTAACTCTCTGCGCTTCTCCTCCAGAAAGAGTTGTAGCATTTTGACCCAACTTAATGTAACCAAGACCTACAGCTAAAATAGTTTCTAGTTTTTCTCTTATCTTAGGAATGTTTTCAAAGAAATCATGAGCTTCTTGGACAGTCATGCTTAATACATCTCAAATATTTTTTCCTCTATATTTTATTTGTAGAGTTTCTTCATTATATCTTTTACCATCACAAATTTCACAAACAACTTCTACATAACCTAAAAATTGCATATCAACTCTTACTACACCATCACCTCAACAAGCATCACATCTTCCACCAGGAACATTAAAACTAAATCTTCCTTTTTTGTATCCTCTTATTTTTGATTCTGGTATTTCAGTATAAAGATCTCTTATGTCATCAAATACAGAAGTATATGTAGCAGGATTTGATCTTGGTGTTTTTCCAATAGGATCTTGAGAAACATAAATAATTTTATCTACATTTTCTCAACCCTTCATAGATTTATATTTACCTGGACGAATTAATTCTTTGTTTAATTCTTTTCTTAAACCTTTATAAATAACTTCTTCAACTAAAGTTGATTTACCACTACCACTAACTCCAGTAACAGAAATAAATTTACCCAAAGGAAGTGTTACATCAATATTTTTTAAATTATTTTCTGTAGCGCCTTTGATTTCTATTTTTAAACCATTACCACCTCTACGTTTTTTTGGAGTTGGTATAGATAATTGTTTTGATAAATATTTACCAGTTAGTGAGTTTGGGTTTTTACAAATTTCTTCGTAAGTACCTTGGGCTGTAATATTTCCACCATCAACTCCAGCACCAGGACCAATATCAACAATTCAATCTGAAGCTTTCATTGTATCTTCATCATGTTCAACAACTATTAAAGTATTTCCTAAGTCTCTTAATTTTTTTAAAGTAGAAATCAGTTTGTCGTTATCTCTTTGATGTAAACCAATTGAAGGTTCATCTAAAACATAAAGCACTCCAGAAAGTTTTGAACCTAATTGTTTTGCCAATCTAATTCTTTGTGCTTCTCCTCCAGAAAGAGTTGTTGCACTTCTTGAAAGAGTTAGATAATTTAAACCAACTTCATTTAAAAAACTTATTCTTGAAAGTAATTGATTTAAAACTAAGCTTGCAATTTTTTCTTGTTGCTCTGTTAAATTTAAATTTAGTAAGAAAGTTAATTCTTCTTTAATTGTCATTTCTACAAAGTCTGCAATTGATAATCCATTTATTTTTACACTAAGTGCAATATCATTTAATCTTTTTCCATCACAAGTCTTACATACTTTTGACATCATGTATTTTCCGTAATACTTTCTGTTCTCTTCAGATTTTGTTTCAATATATTTTCTTTCAATCAAGGTTGCTATACCTTCTATATAATCAAAAGCTCTTAAAACATTTCCACTAACAGTTGTAATTTTAGTTTCGATTGGTTCTTCACTCCCATAAAGAATTACATTAATTTGTTTTTCACTTAATTTATTTATTTGCACATTTAAGTCTATTAAATAATAATCACATAATAATTTAAATCTTTGTCATTCTATATTTGTAGTGTCTACAATATTTTTATAATATAAAATACCACCTTCTCTTATTGAAAGTGTTGAGTCTGGGATTATAAGTCCAGGGTCAGCTTCTAAGTTAACTCCAAGCCCTGAACAAGTTTCACATGCTCCATTTTTTTTGTTAAATGAAAATAGATTAGCTTCTAGATTTGGTATTGAAAAACCACATTCACTACATGAGTATTTGGTTGAGAATAATTTTGTTTCATCATTTCTTTTTGGATAATGAATTTTTATTAGACCATTTGAATAACCAAGACCAACTTCAATAGCAGAATAAATTCTTGATTGTAAATCTTCATCCTCTAATTTATAAATAAGTCTATCAACAACTATATCAATATTATGTCTTTTGTTTTGTTCTAATTCAATTTCTTCTTCTAGACTTTTTACTTCTCCATTAATTTGTACTCTTAAAAAGTTTTCTTTTTTTAATTTAGATAATAAATCTTTGTGTGTTCCTTTTTTATCTCTAACAACAGGAGCTAAAATAAATATTTGATCTTCTTCTTTTGTTTCTTTTTTTATAGTTTCAATTATTTCTTTTAGTGAAGAAGTTTTAATTGGACCGTGACCATTTATACAAAATGGAGTTCCAATATTTGCAAATAATAATCTTAGGTGATCATGTATTTCTGTTGTAGTTCCAACTGTTGATCTTGGATTGTGACTTGTTGTTTTTTGATCAATAGAAATTGCAGGACTAAGACCTTCGATTTCATCTACATCAGGTTTCTCTACTGATTTTAAAAATTGTCTAGAAAAAGAAGAAAGAGATTCTATATATCTTCTCTCTCCTTCTGCATAGATTGTATTAAAAGCCAAAGAAGATTTACCACTTCCAGAAAGTCCAGTGAAAACTACAAGTTTTTCTTTAGGAATTTCAATATCAATATTTTTTAAATTATGTTCTCTAGCACCTTTAACAATTATTTTTTTATTCATAATAATACCTTCTAACTTTCTGCTTGCAATTCTAAAATAAGATCTCTAAGTTCAGCTGCCTTCTCATAATTTTGTTCTTTGGCTGCAGTTAACATTTGCTTTCTTAAATCAGAAATCAAGTCTTCTTTTTTCTTTTCTTTTTCTTTTTTCTTTAATGATTTTAATTCTTCAACTTTATTTCTAATATTATAATCAGAAATAACATCAGTAATTTTTTTAATAATAGTTTTTGGAGTTATTCCATGAACCCTATTGTATTCTTCTTGTATATTTCTTCTTCTATCAGTTTCTTCAATGGCTTCTTTCATTGCTTGAGAAGTTGAGTCTGCATAAAATATAACTCTACCTTCAGAGTTTCTTGCAGCTCTACCTATTGTTTGTATTAAACTTCTAGTGTTTCTTAAGAAACCTTGTTTGTCAGCATCTAAGATACAAACCAAACTCACTTCAGGAATATCTAAACCTTCTCTTAACAAGTTAACTCCAACTATAACATCATAAACTCCTCTTCTTAAATCTGTTAGCACTTGATTTCTCTCTAAAGTTTTTAATTCAGAGTGAAGGTATGCTACTTTTAAATTTCTTGATTGTAAATATGTTGTTATGTCTTCTGATATTCTTATTGTGATAGCAGTGATAAAAACTTTTTGTCCTTTTTCAACAACTTTATTTATTTCATCAACTATGTCATTCATTTGATTTACAGTAGAGCGAATTTCAATTTGTGGATCAACAAGACCTGTTGGTCTAATAATTTGTTCAACAACCTTATTATCTGTTAACTCTAATTCGTAAGGTCCTGGTGTTGCAGAAGTATAAATTACATTTTTTAATTTGCCTGCAAACTCTTCAAACTTCAATGGTCTATTATCAATAGCACTTGGTAATCTAAAACCATGTTCAATCAAAGTTTCTTTTCTACTTCTGTCAGTATTATACATAGCATTAAGTTGAGGTATCATCATGTGAGACTCATCTATAATAGTTAAAAAGTCATCTCCAAAATAATCTATCAAAGTAAATGGAGGAATTCCTGGAGCTCTAAAGTCTAAATGAGGAGAATAGTTTTCTATACCACTACATATTCCAAATTCACTCATTGTTTCCATATCATATTTTGTTCTTTTTAAAAGTCTGTCTGCTTCAATAAATTTTTTTTGATCTTGGAATCATTGAACTCTTTGCTCTAATTCTTTTCCAATATTTTCGACAACTAATTTCATTTTATCAAAGTTAGTTACATAAGCTGCTGCTGGATAAACTGTAAACATTCTTAGTTTTTCTAAAACTGTATTGTTTAATATATCAATCATTTCAATTGATTCTATTTCATC
Source organism: Spiroplasma endosymbiont of Diplazon laetatorius (assembly GCF_964019625.1). Classification (NCBI taxonomy): domain Bacteria; kingdom Bacillati; phylum Mycoplasmatota; class Mollicutes; order Entomoplasmatales; family Spiroplasmataceae; genus Spiroplasma; species Spiroplasma endosymbiont of Diplazon laetatorius. The sequence continues at coordinate 61,805 of NZ_OZ026458.1, read as the reverse complement.
TCCAAACATAGATATTCTTATGTGATACTTATCAGTTCAACTTGGTGCAATTCTTATTACATCACCTTTTGCACTAAAGTAACCCATAGCCAAATCAGTTTCGTCTCTTGTATAACCTGTTTGAACTAAAAAAGTTAGTAAGTCTTTTTTTGACAATACTTGTCCTACTTGTAGTTCAAAAAATACATCTCCATATTCTTTTGGATCTTGAGTTGCATAAATACAAGCAACAGAAGCAACAACTATTGTATCTTTTCTTATCATAAGTGCATTCATTGCACTTAATCTCATCATTTCTAAATCATTATTTCTTTTAGCGTCTTTATCTATATATAAATCCCTTGAAGGAATATATGCTTCTGGTTGATAGAAATCAAAGTTTGAAACATAATATTCAACTCTATTGTTCGGGAATAATTCCTTTAACTCTATATAAAGTTGCATCGCAAGAGTTTTGTTGTGCGCTAAAACCAAAGTTGGTTTATTAATTTCTTTTATAACATTTGCCATAGTAAAAGTTTTACCAGTTCCTGTGGCACCCATAAGCACTTGGTGTTTAACATCATTTTTTAAACCATCAATTAATTTGTTAATTGCTTGTGGCTGATCACCGCCTGGTTTATATTCAGTGACCAAGTCGAATTTCATATTTTTATTTTCCATACAACACCTCCACTATAATACTTAAAAAATCTAGGACTTTGCCCCTAGAGATGTTATGTACTAGCAATATTTTACATAGTTCTATAAAAAAAACAAGAATTAATTCTTGTTCTTTGTTTTTAATTAAAATTAGAAAATATTTTTACTATCCTAATTTTGTCTTTGTTTGTACTTGTTCTGTATCTTCTATATCATCTTCTGAAATAGAACCATCGGGATTAGTTTTGAAAACTTTTTTTACATTTCCATCTTCATCAGTAACTGCGAATTCTTTTTGTTTAGCTTCAAATTGAGTTGCCAATGCCATAAGTATTTGAGTTTCAATTAATAAAGTTGTTTTTTCTTCTTCGCTTTTAGCTGCTTTCATAAGGTTATCAAAACCTTCTTTAACTTGTTCTCTATTGAATATTTTTTCAAGTTTGAATTTTGAAACTATTTTTTCAATAGCTTCAAAAGATAACTCAGATGCTTGTTTACTTTGTTGAGCAAACATTTCATCTAATTTTTTCATTAATCCATCAAGAACAGCAAATTGGAAATCAAGTTTTTCAATTTCTTGTTTGTTATCTTTGAACTCATCTTTAAGTTCTTTGAATCTTTTTTCAACATTAACTCTTGCAAATTTTTCTTTAGGTATTTTTCATTCCTCTAAGATTTGATCTATATCTTTATCACTTATGTTAACTGTTTTAGGTTCTGGTTGTGTAAATTGAATTTCTTCTTTGTTAGAATTCATTTCACTTACAAATGAACCATTTAATTTTACAATTGTTTCTTCAGCAATCATAATTTTCATCTTATTAAATAATTTAGCTGATTCCTCTACATATTCATGAAGTGGATTGTTTTGTGCGTATTGTTGTAAATAAATACCACTTCTTAATTTTTGAGTTAAGTTAATATGTTTTTGTCAATGATGATCTAAACTTTGAAGAATAGTTCTTCTTTCCATTTCTGAAATAACTTCTTGAGGGACAGCGCTAGTTTTAGCAATATAAAGTTCCATCATTTTTTCAGATATTTTTTTTGCTATGTCTTGTTTTTCAAGACCAACAAAATCTTTTTCTGTAAGAGAATTTTCTAAAACAAATTTACCATCAATTTCTTGTATAAGTGAATTTATATTTATTGTTCTTTCACCTCTAACAAGTTCAGAATTTCTTTCCACCATTTCGTATGCTATTGTGTATTGGAATCTTGATAGAACAACCTTTAAAGTTTCTTGTTCTAATATAGAATCCCTTTGTGCATAAATAGCTTCACGTTGTTGAGATAGAATGTTGTCATAGTCAAGAACATTTTTACGTTGATCAAAGTTTAAACCTTCTAATTTTTTTTGAGCATTAGTAATTGCTCTAGTAAACATTTTAGATTTAATGTGATCATCTCCAAGTTTTAAAAACATTTGTCTTAGTTTTGGAGATGAGAAACGCACCATAAGTTCATCATCCATAGAAATATAAAATCTTGAACTTCCTGGGTCACCTTGTCTTCCAGCTCTACCACGTAATTGGTTATCAATACGTCTTGCTTCGTTACGTTCTATACCCATAACAAATAATCCACCATTGTCTTTTGCTTCTTGTGATAATTTAATGTCAGTTCCACGACCAGCCATGTTTGTAGCCAATGTTATTGATCCAACTTGTCCAGCTTTTTCAACTATCTCTGCTTCTCTATGGTGATTCTTAGCATTAATCATTTCAAACTTCATACCAGCTTTTTCAAGATATCTTGAAACTTGCTCTGATGATTCAACTGATGTTGTACCAATAAGAACAGGTCTTCCAGATTGAATTACTTCTTCTAAATCTCTAACTAAATGTTTTAGTTTGGCATTTGTAGTTCCAAATGTTAAATCCGGTTCATCAACTCTTATAATTGGTTTGTTTGTAGGACAAACTATAACTCTTGTATTATAAATTTTCAAGAATTCTTCTTCTTCTGTTTTTGCAGTTCCTGTCATACCAGAAAGTTTATTATAAAGTCTGTAGAAATTTTGGTAAGTAATAGTAGCTAAAGTTGTAGTTTCTTCTTCTATTTCTACACCTTCTTTTGCTTGTAAAGCTTGTTGTAAACCATCACTATAAGCTCTACCAGGCATTGTTCTACCAGTAAATTGATCAATTAAAATTATTTCATTATCTTGAACTGTATATTCAACTTCTAATTTAAATGTGAATAAAGCTTTTAAGGCATTCATAATTAAGTGAAATAACTCTGTGTTTCTAAAATCAAATAAGTTTTCTATACTAAAAAATGAGTGAGCTTTTTTAATTCCTGAATCAGTAAGATAGACTTGTTTTGATTCTAAATCCATTTCAATATCAGTGTTTTGATCTAGTGTTTTTGCAAAACCATCTGCAGCTTTGTATAAATTAATTCTGTTTTGGCTTCCTCCAGAAATTATAAGTGGAGTTCTTGCCTCATCGATAAGAATTGAGTCGGCCTCATCGATAATTGCAAAGTTAAGTTTTCTTTGCACTTTTTGTTCTAAACGATATACCATATTATCTCTTAGGTAGTCAAAACCTAATTCAGAGTTTGTTGTATATGTTATATCTTGTGCATATGCATTTCTCTTTTGATCTTTTGAAAGATCTCTACCATTTAAACCAACCGTTAAACCTAGCATATTATAAACTTGTCCGTTTATTTCGCTATCCCTTTGTGAAAGATATTCGTTAACTGTAACAACATGAACACCAAGACCAGATAAGGCATTTAAGTATGCAGGAAAAAGACCTGTTAAGGTTTTACCTTCACCAGTTCTCATTTCTGCTATATCACCTTCATGTAAAATAATTGCTCCAATAAGTTGAACTCTATAAGCTCTCATTTTAAGAACTCTATAGGCAGCTTCTCTAACCACCGCAAACGCTTCAACTAAAAGATCATCTAAAGTTTCGCCTTTTTCTAATCTTTCTTTAAATTCTTGTGTTTTGTTTGATAGTTCTGAATCACTTAATTTTTCATACACTGATTCTAGTGAGATAATTTCATCGGCTGTTTTACCGTGTTTTTTAATTATCGCTTTATCTCTTGCCATTAAAAACTACTCCTTCTTTATTAAGTCAAAAATCTTAATGATTATACAATGATTAAGCCCAAATATAAAGGTGTCAGGCCAATATTTAAAAATAAAAAAACCTTTAAATAAAGGTTTTATCTGTTTTGTTGACTTTTAACGTGATCCATAAACATTTTTAGTTTGCCTTTGGCTCCATCTTTTACTTTTTTTCTAAATCAAGTTGCATTACCAAATAATGCACCTGAGAAACCAACTGCTTGTTTTGCTCATCTTTTAAAATTAAAACTATCTACATGTTTAACTATTAAACCATCTTCAGTTTCCATTTTAGAAGTTACAATGTTTACAACTTTTCTTTTTTTAGGTCCAAATAAATATGTAGCTTTTCAAACAACAACTATTTTTCCGTTTTTTTCTTCAACAGTATAGTTAACTTCAAATTTTGAATCGGCTCTTGTAGAAACCAACATTATTCACATGAATCTAGCTTCTTCTGCATTTAGTTCCCCAAATGTTGGATCTTGAAATGTAACTTTTGGAGAATATAAACTCACCATTTTATTTGAATCACCTTGTTTAAAGGCTTCATAAAAATCAGATATAACTTTTTTATCTTGCATGCTTTGTGCTCCTTTGGAAAAGGATAACACTTTTATAAGAATAAATCAAATAATATGATATTTTTGCTTATTAAAAGGTAGAATAATAAGTGGTAAAAGTTATGATATTTTTAAAAATATTAAACGACGAAAAGATTGTAGAACATGAATATACAATAAAGAAATCAAAATTCATTACCTATATTTCAAAAATAAAAAACAAAGAAGACTTAGAGAAGTTTATAAAAGAAAATCAAGATAAGAACGCTACTCACAATTGTTTCGCTTATAGATACGGTGATGAGAAATTAACTTATGGCTATAACAATGATGGAGAACCTAACGGAACAGCTGGAGAACCATTATTAAAGTTAATTGAAATCAATAACCTTACAAATATAATTATCTTTGTTAAAAGATATTATGGCGGAATAAAGTTAGGAACTGGAGGGTTGCAAAAGGCTTATAGTCATTCAGCAATTGAACTTATTGATAACCTAAACTTTAAACAATTAGAGTTTCTTTTCAATGTAAAGATCAGTTTTAAAATTTTTGATATTAAAAGCATAACTTTGTTTTTAAACAATATAGCTAGTGAAATTATTTATGAATATGAAAACGACTTTGTTTATGCCAACTTTAAAATGGATGATATTTTAAAATTAGATCCAATAAAAAATAAAATAGAGATTACAAAAAAAGAACAAGGGTATTACTAAAAAGGAGAACAACAATGGATAAGAAAAAAGTGGTAATCATAGATGGATATCACCTTCTTCATAAAGGTTATTATGGTAGTTTAAAAAGAAAAAAAGTAGCAATGAACAGAGATGGTGTTTTGATAAATGCTGTCTATGTATTTGTAGCAAACATTTTTCAATTGGTACAATCAAATGAGTACCACACCGTAATAGTTACTTTTGATGTTGGTAAAGAATGTTGAAGAAGAGAAATATATCCCGATTATAAAGCAACAAGAAAAGAAACACCTTCTGATTTAATTCCTCAAATGCAATTAGTTAGAGACTTCTTAACTTCAGCAAACATTCCTTGATATGAAAAAGTGAAATTTGAAGGCGACGACATAATGGGAACTATTTCAAGAATAGCTGTTAAGTTAGGTTATCAAGTTGATATTGTTTCAAATGATAAAGATACATATCAACTTGTATCAGATGATGTTAGAATCGTTTCTCAACAATCAAAAAAATGCAAGCAAGAAATAATAACAGCAAAAGAAGTATTTGAAAAATTTGGATGTAAACCATGTCAAATACCAGATATAAAATCTTTACTTGGAGATCAATCAGACAACATTAAAGGTGTAAGAGGTATGCATTATAATACTGCTACAAAACTTATTTCTAAATATGGTTGTGTTGAAAATGTATATAAAAATATTAATGACTTTCCAGAAGAACAAAGAAAAAAACTTGAGCAATGTAAAGAACAAGTTTTAATGAACAAACAAATTGCAAGAATACTAAAAAACGTTGAAATAGGTAGAGTTAACTTTAAACCACTTAGAATAAACTATGTTAGATTCATGGGGTTCTTAAAAAGAGAAAAAATGTGAGCCTTTACTAAAATGATAGAAGATAAAGTTCAAAAACAATTAGCTTATAGAGAAAAAAGAAAAGCAGAACAAGAATTAAATTCTTAGTTCTGCTTTTCTTATTTTTTTAATCTTTGACCTTTTTCGTCAACTTCATATAATCTTTGAGTTAATATCTTAACTTGTTCTTTAGAAACTTGTAAAATTCCTCTGTGTAAGTGAATATACTTTACAGTTCCATTAACTTCATATTTCATATCACCTATCAATAATGTTGAAACTATTGGTGAGTGATTTGAATATATAGTTACTTGTCCATCTGCAGTTCTAACACTTACAGATTCAACTTTTAAATCATCTATGTATATTCCATCAGGCGTAATTATTTTAAGTTTAGTTAATTCCATTATTTTTTAGTATTAAATCTTTCAATAACTTCTTGAACAGAACCTGCATACATGAATAAAACTTCTGGAATGTGATCTAAATCACCTTTTAAAATTGCATCAAATGAACTTATTGTATCTGCTACTGGAACGTATTTTCCACTTCTTCCAGTAAATTTTTCTCCAACAGTAAATGGTTGTGACATAAAGTTTCTTATTTTTCTAGCTCTATTAACAACTATTTTGTCTTCTTCTGAAAGTTCTTCCATACCAAGAATAGCAATAATTGATTGTAACTCTTTATACTTTTGTAAAGTTTCTTGAACTTTTAAAGCTATTTGATAATGGTTTTCTCCAACAATTTGTGGATCTAACATTCTTGAACTTGAATTTAATGGGTCAATTGCAGGATAAATTCCTAATGAAGCAATAGTTCTATCTAAAACAACACGCGCATCTAGGTGAGCAAATGTTGTTGCAGGAGCTGGGTCAGTTAAGTCATCAGCTGGAACATAAACTGCTTGAACAGATGTAATTGATCCTTTTTGAGTTGAAGTAATTCTTTCTTGAAGTGCTCCCATTTCTGTTGCAAGTGTTGGTTGGTAACCAACAGCTGAAGGCATTCTTCCTAATAAGGCAGAAACTTCTGAACCTGCTTGAGTAAATCTAAAGATGTTATCAATAAATAATAGTACATCTTGATTTTTTACATCTCTAAAGTACTCTGCGATTGTAAGTCCAGTTAAAGCAACTCTCATTCTTGCTCCTGGTGGTTCGTTCATTTGTCCAAACACTAATGATGTTTTATCAATAACACCAGCATCTATCATTTCGTAGTAAAGGTCATTACCTTCTCTTGTTCTTTCACCAACTCCAGCAAAAACAGAAATTCCACCGTGAGCCTTGGCAACGTTATTAATTAGTTCTTGAACTAAAACTGTTTTACCAACTCCAGCTCCACCAAATAATCCAATTTTTCCACCTTTTGCAAATGGCATCATTAAGTCAACAACTTTAATTCCAGTTTCTAAAATTTCAGCAGAAGTAGCAAGTTCATCATAACTTGGAGCAAGTCTATGGATAGGCATTCTTTCGCCTTCAACTTCGGGTTTGTCGTCAATTGGATCTCCAAGAACATTAAACATTCTTCCAAGAACCTTTTCTCCAACAGGAACACTGATTGGTCTTCCTGTATTTGTTCCTATAATTCCTCTAACTAAACCTTCAGTTGGCCCCATAGCAATAGCTCTAACTAAGTCATCACCAATGTGTTGAACAACTTCTAAAACTAATTTAGTTCCATTGTTGTCTAATTCTATAGTGTTGTAAAGTTTAGGCATGTCTTCTTGTTTGAACTTAACGTCCACAACAGGACCCATTACTTGAACAACTTTACCTTGTGTAATTTTTTCTGTCATACTTATTACCTCTAATCTTCGTTTTGAGCATTTGCTCCACCAATGATTTCACTGATTTCTTGTGTAATGTTTTCTTGTCTTTTTCTATTAAACATAACACTTAAGTTTTCTGAAAGCTCTTTACCATTTTTGTTTGCAGCTTCCATGGCCATTCTTCTACTTGCTTGTTCTGAAACTTGTGATTCAATTATTGTTCCAAATAAAATTGTATTTAGATACATTGAAACACTTGTTGTTAATACTGTTTCTGGATCTGGTTCTAATATTACATCTTGATGAATATCAGAATCATCTTCTTTTTTTTCAATTGGAAACATGTCTAAAACTTTTGGCTCAAAAGTAACGTTGTTAATAAATTTTGTATACACAATTTTTATTTCATCATATTCCTTTTGAATAAAATAATCCAATAAGTTAACAGCCATCTTTCTTGATTGCTCATTTGAAAAATCAACATCTATATCTGTAAATTCTTCTTTTATATCTATACCATTTGATTTACAAAAGTTAACTACTTTTGAACCAATTGCTACAACACTATCTGTTTTTTTATTTATTAAAGGTTTCAACACTTTAAAAACATTTGAATTGTAACCTCCACATAAGCCAAGATTAGATCCAATAACTATTCATAAAGTATTTGCTGGTTTCTGATTTGGTCTTTTTAAATATATTGAATCCTCTGAGTGAGAAATAATATAATTAAAAACATCATAAACTTCATATAAGTAAGTTTGAATGCTTCCCATTCTTTTAGATATTTTTTTTAACTTAGCAGTAGCAACTAATTCCATTGCCCCTGTTATTTTTCCAATATCTTTTATATTACTTATTTCGGTTTTTAATTCACTAAGATTTGGCATCTTACTTTAAGTTTTTAAACTCTTCTTCTTTACCAAAATCAGTTGCTTCATAACCTTTTATTTTTGAAGTCATATTTTTTAATATTGATACAATTTGTGATTTAACATCAGCATAAAGTTTATCACTAAACTCTTTTTCTGTTGCTAATAATTTTCTTAATGCTTTAGCATTATTATCATTTTCGAAATGGTTTATTATTGCTTCCTTAAAGTTAACCATTTCGTTTAGTGGTAACCATTTTATTAATCTTTCTTTTATAGCTAACAATATTATTGATTGATCAATTTGTGATATTGGTTTGTATTGTCTTTGTTTTAAAAGTTCAACAATTTTTTGACCATGACTTAAAGTTTCTTTTGTAGTTTCGTCTAAGTCACTTCCAAATTTTGCAAATGATTGTAATTCGTAATATTGAGCTAATTCTAATTTTAAAGTTCCTGCTACTTGTTTAACAGCTTTGATTTGAGCTGATGATCCAACTCTTGAAACTGATAAACCAGTGTCTACAGCAGGTCTTATTCCTGAGTTAAATAATTGTTCTGATAAAAATATTTGTCCATCAGTAATTGAAATAACATTTGTTGGAATGTAAGCTGAAATATCTCCAGCTTGAGTTTCAATAATAGGAAGAGCAGTTATACTTCCTCCTCCATAGTTTTCGTTTACTCTAGCTGCTCTTTCAAGTAATCTTGAGTGTAGGTAGAATACATCTCCTGGATAAGCTTCACGACCTGGTGGTCTTCTTAAAAGTAAAGCTAAAGTTCTGTATGCTATTGCGTGTTTTGATAAATCATCATACACAATTAAAACATCATCACCTTTTGCCATTCATTCTTCTGCAATTGAAACTCCAGTATAAGGAGAGATGTATTGCATTGGAGCTGACTCACTAGCTGAAGCAGAAATAACAGTTGTATATTCCATTGATCCTGCTTGTTTTAATTTTTCAACAACTTGTGCAACTGTTGATTCTTTTTGACCAATAGCTACATAAACACATTTAACATTTTTTCCTTTTTGATTAATTATTGCATCAATTGCAATTGCAGTTTTACCTGTTTGTCTATCTCCAATAATTAATTCTCTTTGTCCTTTTCCAATTGGAATAATTGAATCTATTGCTAGTAATCCAGTTTCCATTGGTTCATTCACAGATTTTCTAGACATAACTCCTGATGCAATTTTTTCAACCGGAGCAAAGTCTTTATTATTTAATGGACCATTACCATCAATTGGTAGTCCGATTCCATTTAAAACTCTTCCAAGTAATTGATCACCAACTGGTGTTTCAACAACTTTTCCTGTTCTTGTTACTTTATCACCTTGACGAATTTTTGAATCATCACCCATGATAACAGCACCAACAGCTCCATCTTCTAAATTAAGAGCCATTCCATAAATATCGTTTGAGAAAATTAAAAGTTCACCCATCATAACATCATCAAGTCCAAATAAAAGTGCTACACCATCACCGATACTTGCAACAGTACCTTCTTGTGATTCAATAACTTCTTTACCATATTCTTTTATTTGTTTTTTTATAACTTCTGATATTTCATTTATTTTAAGTGGCATGTAATCACCCCTATTTTCTATTTTCTAGTATGCTATTTTTCATATCTTCAACTTTTCCTTTTAAAGAATAGTCAAAAACATTATTAGCAACTTCAATTCTAATTCCTGCTATTAAAGAATTATCAATTTGATTTTCTAATTTAATTCTTTGGTTGATTTTTTTGTGAATTTTTTCTTCCATTATTGAAATTGATTTTTTATCAATTTCAATTGTAGAAAATATAATTCCTTTTTTAATTTCTAAACTTTCTCAAAGTTTTTTTATTGTAGCTTTTAAAATATAATTTATTGAAAAAAAGTTTTCTCTTTCTGTTATTAATTTTAAAAAATTTAAAATTAATAAATCAATTTCTTTTTTAAAAACTTCATCTACAAATTTTATTCTTTTATCTAAAGAAATAAATTTGTTAGAAAGATAATCTATTGCTTCTTGATTTTCTTCAAATATTTTTTTTAAATCTTCAAATGTTTCAGTAAATGATTCAACTTTTTTTTCTTCTATTGCTAATTCACAAATAGCAGTTGCTCAATTGTTAATTAAAGTTTGTTTTATCATTTAATTAATCCAAACTATTTATAAAGTCTTTAATCATTTTTTCATTTTTTTCTTTAGAAATATTTTCATTCATAATTTTTTCTGCTGCAACAAACGCAAGATCAATAACTTCTTGTCTCATCTGTTCTTGCATTTCATTTCTTTCAAAATCAATTGCCTTTTTAGCATGAGTTTGAATATTTGTTGCCTCTATCCTTGCATTCTCAATGATCTCTAACTTAAGATCATCTGCTTCAAGTTTAGCTGAATTGATTATTTCTTTAGATTCTTCTTTTGCAGTATCTAAAAATTTAGAAGCTACTTTGTTATTTTTATTAGCTTGAGCTTGCTTGTGTGCAGCATCATCTAATAGTTCATTTATTTTTTTTCTACGTTCTTTAATCATTTCTCTAAATGGTTTATAAACCAATTTTGTTAGTAAAATTAATATCACTATTGTAGATAAAACGTGAGCGATAAAATTTGCTAAGTTAGGAAATAGATTTTCTATAACGTTAGGTATTCCTGCTACTAAAAGCATATTTTTCACACCCTTCTTATGCTACGAAAATTAATAATATTGCTATAACTAAAGCATAAATAGCACCAGATTCACAGAACCCTGCTGTAATAATTAATGTTGAAGTTATTTTTGGAGCAGTTTCTGGATTTCTTCCAATTGCGATACATGCTCCGTATCCTACCATACCTTGTCCAACAGATGCTCCAACCATTCCGATTCCGGTTAAACCAGCTCCCAACAATTTAAGACCAATAGCTATTGATTCTGGATTTTCACTAGAAGCCCCTAAGAACATAAATAATGTAGTGTAAAGTGGCATTGCTGAAATTAAGTTACCACCAAAGTTTAAAGTTAAAGTTGTAAGTGTTTCTACAAACATATTTTTTTCTCCTTTTTTTATAAACTATCTTTCAAGTTTTTCTTTTCCTTCATGACCACCTTCACCAGATTTAGCTCCAGATCAATATGATAATGTTAACATTGCAAATACTATTGATTGAATCATTCCATCGAATAAGTCAAAGTATAAGTGCAACCAAGGAAGCGACACTACTGTGAAGATGTTAAATCCTGCTCATCAGTAGTTTAATTTATTTTCTCAATCCATTCCTGGTCCGTTTGGATAAAATATTTGGCCTTCAAGTTGAATCATACTTCCGTAAAGCAATCCAAGCAAGATAGTTCCTCCAAGAATGTTTCCAAACAACCTAAATGAAATTGATATTAATGGAACAAATTGTCCAATTAATTCGATTGGATTGTAGTATCTTTTAAAGAAAGCTAATTTTTGATATCTCAATCCGTAATAATATATACCTATAAAAGTTACAAACCCCATTGAGAAAGTAACTGTATAAGAACTTGTCAAAGGCTCTATACCTAAAATTGATATAACCGAAGATACCATAATGTACATAAATATATACATTATGTATGGAGTTAGTCTTCTATGAGATTTTCCCATAATAGTTACAACCATGTTTTCAACTTTTGTTATAAACATTTCTGTTAAGACTAAAAATCCAGTTAGTTTTTTATCTTCTTTGTAGTTTCTTATTTTTACATTGTATACAATACAAAACGTACAAATAATGATACATGTTAGCAAAATAGATAAAAGTTGGGGTGTTATTTTATCTCAAACATCCAACATACCTTCTTCTGAAGCAAGGAACATATAGGCCTCCTTTTTTATTTTTTGGTTACCATATAAAAATTTATTTACTTAGCATTTTTGTAAAAACTAGAAAAGTCCAATTAATTACAAATGCTATCAATACTCCATAGACACTGAAAATGTTGTGTAAATAAAAACTTATAAGGAATGGAACAATGTAGAAACCAATTCTTGTAGTAGATAAAAAAACATAGTTATACGGGTTTAGGTTGTTAGTCAAATCTTTTGTAGCAAGTTTCATAAATATAAAAGAAATATGCAAAAAACAAGACCCTAATACATAACCTGTAATAAATGAATAATCCACAACTTTTGATAAAGTTAGAATTGATAATAAAATTAGAATCATTGAAATAAGGGATAAATATATAATTGTTCTTTTGTTTTTAAGCAACATTATAATACTCCTTTATTAAGTTCCATCTAAATAATAATACTCCTATTAATTATCAAAATCTATGAAAATTATATTCATAATAAAAAAATAGACACCCTAAAAGTGCCTATTTTGTACCAAATATTCTATCTCCAGCATCACCAAGACCAGGAACAATATATCCATGATCATTTAATATTGGATCTAAACTTGCTGTATAAATATCTACATCTGGGTGATCTTTTACAATTCTGTCCACCCCTTCTTGAACAGCAACAAGACAAACGAATTTTATTTGTGTTGCTCCTCAACTTTTAGCTATTTCAATAGCTTTTGAAGCACTTCCTCCAGTTGCTAACATTGGATCAACAACTATTACATAACTTGATTCTATGTCTTTTGTTGTTTTTGCAAAGTATTGAACTGGTTCTAAAGTTTCTTCATCTCTGTATAATCCTATGTGAGCTATTCTTGAAGTAGGAACAAGTCTTTGAATTCCTTCAGTCATTCCCAAACCAGCTCTAATGATTGGAACCAAAACTACAGGCACATCAACAGTGTAACCTTTTGTTTCAACTACTGGTGTTTTTATATCGATTTCTTGTAAAGGTACATCTCTAAAAATTTCATATACCATTAACTGTCCGATCTCATTTAGATTTTCTCTAAAGTCTTTTGAAGATGTTTCTTCTTTTCTCATTCTTGTTAATTTATCAAGGATAAGAGGATGTTTAATTATTGTAAATGCCATTTTTTTCTCCCTTATTGATTGTTAAGTTTTTCAACTCTATTTTTATGTCTCTCTTCAAACTTTGTGTTTAAAAAGATATCTACAATTCTTATTGCTTTTTCGTTTGCAATAAATCTTGCTCCTAATGCCAAGATGTTTGCATTGTTATGTTCTCTTGCCAACATTGCTGTTTGATCTTCATAACAAAGTGCAGCTCTTGCACCATTAACTTTATTTGCAGCAATTGATATTCCAATACCACTTCCACAAATTACTATTCCAAAAGCATTTTCTGCTACAACTTTTTGTGCAACTTCTCTTCCAAAGTCTGGATAGTCAACTGAATCATTTGAATCAGTTCCAATATTAACAACTTCGTGTCCCTGTGCTTTTAAATGTTCAGCTATTTTATTTTTCATTTCAACAGCTGCATGGTCGTTTCCTATAAATATTTTCAAATTTAAGAACCCCCTTAAAAAATAATATACACTATTTTATTGGTAAAAAGATTAAAAACACAATAATAAAATAAAAAAAGGTCTTTAAAACCTTTTTTTTCTAGTATTCTGAATCGTAAGTTTCTTTACCTTTTTTAATTATATCTGCACTACCAGTTAGTCCAGTTCCAGCTGGGATTAAGTTTCCTAACATAATGTTTTCTTTTAATCCTTCAAGCTTATCAACTTTTCCTTTGATAACTGCTTTTACAAGAACTCTTGCAGTATCTTGGAATGAAGCACTTGATAATCATGAATCTGATTCAAGTGGCGCTTTTTTAATACCAAAGATAACGTGTTTTGCAAGAGGTGGTTTTTTACCAGCCATAATAGCTTCTTTAACTTCGTTTCTGAATGTTCTTGATGAAATAACTTCTCCTGGAAGTAATTCAGTTTCTCCTGAGTCAATAATTTTAACTTTGTTCAACATTTGTTTAACAATAATTTCAATATATTTATCTGAAATTTCAATCCCTTGTAGACGGTAAACTTTTTGTACTTCTTTTAAGATGTAGTTTTGTACGTCTTCAATTCTTGCAACTTCTAATAATTCTTTGATGTTTATTGCACCTTCAGTTAATTTTTGACCACGAGTTACAACTTCACCTTCTGTTACTCTTAAAATAGCTCCATATTGTGATTTGTATTTTCTTTCATCTTGATCAGATGAAACAACGATTGTTATAATTCCATCTTCTTCTTTTGCTTCTTTAACAACTCCATCGATTTGTGAAATTATAGCAATTGAACCTTTTGGATTTGTAACGTCAAGTAATTCTTTAATACGAGGTAGACCTTGTGTAATATCTGCTCCCCCTGCAACCCCTCCGGTATGGAAAGTACGCATAGTTAGCTGAGTACCAGGCTCACCAATTGATTGTGCGGCAATAACCCCAACTGGTTCACCTATTGTAACGACTTCCCCAGTTGCTAAGTTTACACCATAACATTTTCTACATACACCACGGTTTGTATCACAAGTTAATACAGTTCTGATTTGAACTTCTTCAACACCAGCATTAATAATTTCATCAGCTATTGATAATGTTATCAATGTGTTTGCTTCTACAACTGTTTTTCCTTTAGCATCAACTACATCATTGAAAGTAAATCTTCCAACTAGTCTGTCTTTTAAAGGAACGATGATGTTATCATGTTTTGTTTCGATAATTGAGTGAACATCGAAACCTTTTGTGGTTTTACAGTCTTCTTCAGTAACAATGATTTCTTGTGAAATATCAACAAGTCTTCTTGTCAAGTAACCTGAATCGGCTGTTTTTAAGGCAACGTCGGCCATACCTTTTCTTGCCCCGTGGGTAGAAATAAAGTATTCTGACACAGTTAGTCCTTCACGGAATGATGATTTAATTGGAATTTCTTTAATGTCCCCTTTAGGGTCATTCATAAGTCCCCTCATACCTACCAACTGTGTGAAGTTAGATACGTTACCACGAGCTCCAGAATCGGCCATAACGAATACTGGGTTTTTTGGGTCTTTTTTAAGAACGTCTTCAAGTCTATTTTGGATTTTATCCTTAACTTGTGATCAAACGTTAATTACACGACGTTTTTTCTCAGTTCTTGTTAACATACCCATGTTGTAGAATTCAGTGATTTGTGCCACTTTTTCATCTGCAACTTTGAACTCATCAAATTTTTCTGTATAAGCAACAACGTCAGCTGCACTGATTGTTGTTCCTGATTTTGAAGAGAATTTGAATCCTAAGTCCTTCATGTTATCTAACATTTGAGCAGTTTTTTGTGCTCCATATAGTTTGAAGTATCTTTCAATAATTGAAGATAATTCTTTTTTCTTAATTGGTTGTTGAATTTGGTATTCATTTTCAATGTAACTTCTGATATCAGTGTTTCCATCAACGATGAATTTTTCAATTTCTTCTTCTGCATTGTTAATGTTTGAGTTAACAATTCATGGGAATTCTTCAACGAACATTTGGTTAAAGAATATTTTACCAACTGTTGTAACTAAGAATTTGTCTTTATGTTTGTCAGATATTTTTTTATTTACTAATTCACTAATTGGCATAGCAACGATTGCATTTAATGAAACTGAATTTGTTTCATAAGCAATTTTTACTTCTTCATAGTTTGCAAATAAAGTTCCTTCTCCATCAACACCTTTTTCTTCAGTTGTGATGTAGTAGTTTCCTAAGATCATATCTTGAGTAGGAGTAACGATTGGTTTACCATCTTTTGGTCCAAGAATTGCTTTTGAACCTAACATTAATGCTCTAGCTTCAGCAACTGCTTCATCACTAATTGGTAAGTGGACAGCCATTTGGTCCCCGTCGAAGTCGGCGTTGAAAGCTGTTGTTACTAATGGGTGAAGTCTAATTGCTTTACCTTTAACTAATTTTGGTTCGAAAGCTTGGATACCTAAACGGTGAAGAGTAGGAGCACGGTTTAATAATACCGGTCTATCTTTAATTACTTCTTCTAAGATATCTCAAACTTTTGCATCATTTGTTAAGATCATTTTTTCTGCAACTTTTACGTTTTCAGCAAGATCTTTTTCTTGTAATCTTCTAATGATGAATGGTTTGAACAATGTAATAGCCATATCTCTTGGGATACCTGCTTGGTACATTTTTAAGTCTGGTCCAATAGCAATAACTGAACGACCTGAGTAGTCAACACGTTTTCCTAAAAGGTTTTGACGGAATCTTCCTTGTTTTCCTTTTAAGATTGATGTTAATGATTTTAATGGACGTTTGTCTTTACCAGTAACTGGTCTTGGTTTACGTTCATTATCCAATAATGCATCAACAGCTTCTTGTAACATACGTTTTTCGTTGTTAACAATAATACTTGGTGCACCCATTGATTTAACTTTTTTTAGACGTTCATTTCTAATAATGATTCTTCTATATAAGTCGTTAATTTCAGAAGTAGTAAATCTACCTCCATCCAATTGGATAATTGGTCTAATGTCTGGTGGAATAACTGGAATTACATGTAATACCATTCACTCAGGTCTTGATTGAGATTTTTTTAATGAATCTAAAACTTCAAGACGTTTCATTAGTTTGTTTTGTTCTGATGAACCTTTTTTTTCTCTTAAGTCTTCTCTAATTTTTTCAATTTCTTTATCTAAGTCAATGTTTTTTAATAAGTCTTCGATAGCACTTGCTCCGATTCCGAATTTAGCATTGATATATCTTGAAATGAAAGTAGCAGCTTCATCCATTGAGAATGGAGTACTTGGAGTTCTTAATTGATTAATTAAGTTATCTGCTCTTTTTCAAGCAAATGTATCTGGTTCAATACCAGCTTTGATATCTTCAAGAGTTTTTAATAATTTTTCTCTTGTTTTTAAACTTGCTTTAGCATTTCCTAAATCTAAAACCATACCTTTTTTAAGGTGTTTTGAATTTCCTGGATCTAAAACAATGTAACTTACAAAGTAAACAACTTCTTCTACTTCTTTAGTTTTTAAATCTAAAATTGAAGCAATTCTTGAAGGAGCAACTTTTAACATTCAGATATGAGTAACTGGTTCTTCTAACTCAATGTGACCCATTCTTTCACGTCTAACGATTGATTCAGTAATTTCTACTCCACAACGTTCACAAATTTTTCCTTTGTTTTTTACTTTTTTATATTTACCACAAGTACATTCGTAATTTCTAGTTGGTCCAAAAATTCTTTCGTCAAATAGACCTTCTTTTTCAGTTTTCAATGTTTTGTAGTTAATAGTTTCAGGTTTTGTAACTTCACCACGTGATCAGCTTCTGATTACATCTGGAGAAGCTAGTTCAATTTTAATCATTCTTTTATTTGAATTTCCCATTTTAAAAACTTCTCCTTATTATTCTTCTATACTTTCATCTTCGAAAGCAATTTCGTCATCTTCGCTTGTTTCAACATAGTCTTTAATGTCAGCATCATTAAATGAAGTGTCTCCATCTAATAATTCTGTATCGATTTCAAACTCATCGTCATCATCGTATGCATTAATTTGTACTTTGTTTCCTTCTTCATCAATCATGTGCATGTCAAATCCTAGACCCATGATTTCTTTTGTAAGAACGTTAAATGATTCTGGAATTCCAGGTTTTGGAATTGGTTTTGATCTAACGATTGATTCATAAGTTTTAATACGACCTTTAATGTCGTCTGACTTAATTGTTAAGATTTCACGTAATGTGTAAGCAGCACCATAAGCTTCAAGTGCTCAAACTTCCATTTCACCAAATCTTTGTCCACCATTTTGAGCTTTTCCTCCTAATGGTTGTTGTGTAATTAATGAATATGGACCAATATTTCTTGTATGTAATTTGTCATCAACCATGTGAGAAAGTTTTAACATATACATAACACCAACTGAAATTGGTTTATCAAATGCTTCTCCAGTTCTTCCATCGATTAATTTAACTTTTCCATAGTTATCCATTCCAGCTTCTTCCATAATATCTTGTAATTCTTGTTCTTTAACCCCTTCGAAAACAGGTGTATTAACTTTAATTCCAAGTTTTTTGGCAGCCATACCTAAGTGGATTTCTAATACTTGTCCAATGTTCATACGTGAAGGAACCCCTTGTGGGTTTAACATAATGTCAACAGGTGTTCCGTCTGCCATATGTGGCATATCTTCAACAGGTAAGATTTTTGAGATAACCCCTTTGTTACCGTGACGTCCAGCCATTTTATCTCCCTCTTGGATTTTACGTTTTTGAACGATGTAAACTTTGATTATTTCTAAAATATCTGCTGGTAAATCATGACCATCAGCTCTTGAGAAACGTTTGATTGATTTAACAATTCCTTCTCCACCATTTGGTACTCTTAATGAATTGTCTTTTACGTTTCTTGATTTTTCACCAAAGATTGCGTGTAACAATTTATCTTCTGGTGATAATTGTGTTTGTGATTTTGGAGTAACTTTACCTACTAAAATATCTCCAACTTTAACTTCTGATCCAATAGCAACTATTCCATCTTCATCTAAGTATTTTTTACTTACTTCTGAAATGTTTGGAATGTCTCTAGTGATTTCTTCAGGACCTTGTTTTGTTTGTCTTCTTTCGATTGTGTATTCATCAATGTGGATAGAAGTAAATCTATCGTCAATTACGATACGTTCTGAAACAATAACAGCATCCTCATAGTTGTAACCATTTCATGTTGTAAAGGCAACAACAACGTTTTGACCTAAAGCTAATTCTCCTTTTTCCATTGAAGGACCATCAGCTAAGATATCTCTTGCTTTTACTTTATCTCCAATTTTTACGATTGGTAAATGAGTAATTGCAGTTCCGTTATTTGAACGACTAAAGTCGTTTAAGTCATAAGTTTTAATACCATCTTTTTGTTCGATAGTAATTTTTTTAGAGTCAACATATTTAACTATTCCATCAGCAGTTGCAACAACAGCATCTCCTGAGTCACGAGCAGCTTCATGTTCAACACCAGTTCCAACGATTGGAGATTCTGGGTTAATTAATGGTACAGCTTGACGTTGCATGTTGGCACCCATAAGTGCACGGTTGGCGTCATCGTTTTCTAAGAATGGAATACATGATGTAGCAATAGAAACAATTTGTTTAGGTGAAACGTCAACATAGTCAACATCTTGAGGAGCAACCATAATGTCATCTCCTCTATAACGAGCAACTACTTGTTCATCTAAAATTGTTCCATCTTCTGCTAAGTTAATGTTTGCTTGAGCAACTACATAATCTTTTTCTTTATCAGCAGTTAAGTATTCATACTCTCCTGAGATAACTTTTGTATTTTTAACTTTTCTATATGGAGTTTCAATAAATCCATATTCGTTAATTTTTGCATAAGTTGATAAGTTGTTGATCAATCCAATGTTTGGTCCCTCAGGAGTTTCAATTGGACAGATTCTTCCGTAGTGAGACGGGTGAACGTCACGAACTTCAAGAGCAGCTCTATCTCTACTTAAACCACCAGGCCCTAAAGCTGTTAATCTACGTTTGTTTGTTAATTCAGCTAATGGGTTTGTTTGATCCATGAATTGTGATAATTGAGAAAGGTTAAAGAATTCTCCAATTATAGCAGTTAATGGTTTATTGTTAATGATACTTGAAGGTTTCATTTTGAATGGGTTTGAAGTTGCAAGTTTTTCTCTTACGTTTTTTTCAATACGCATCATACCAATTCTGAATTGGTTTTGTAATAATTCACCAACAGTTCTAACTCTTCTGTTTCCTAGGTGATCGATATCATCAATTTCACCTATTCCATCCATTAAGTTAATTGCATAAGAAATAGTTGCAATAATGTCTGGTAAGTTTACAAACTCATCACTTGATGTTTTTGTAATACCAATAATAGTTGCAGTTTCATCTCTTAAGTCATTGTCTTTGAATACTTTCACTTTTTGAATTTCATTACCTGAAGTAATTGCATCGTTAAAGTTAATTTTTTGTACCATTGCTCCAGCTTCTAATACTTTGTCTAATTCATCTAAAATATCTTTTGTTATTTCAGTACCTTTTGCGAAAGCAACTTTACCTTTAACATCAATGATGTCTTCAGCAAGTACACGTCCAATTAATCTGTTTTTTACAGATAATTTTTGTTGTAATTTAAATCTACCAGCTTTTGTTAAATCGTATTTTCTTTTATCAAATAATAATCCATATAGGTATTTACTTGCTCCATCAGCTGTTGCAGTTTCACCTTGACGGATTTTTTTATAAATTTCTTGAACTTGGTTTTCGTAATCTATTTCAATATCACCAGTTAAAGTATCTAATTCATAACTTGATGCGATTACTTCATTATTGTCGAACAAGTCTAAAATTTCTTCTTTTTGCATTTTGAAAGAAGTTAATAAGCTTGTTGCTGTTGTTTTTCTTGATTTATCAATTTTTACATAGAAAACATTTGATACTTTGTTATCTAATGCTTTTTTAGAATCTAATTCAAACTCTAATCATGTTCCTCTTGAAGGGATTATGTCTGCAAAGTAAATCATTTCACCGTTTTTACGGTTCATTTCTTCTTTGAAGTAACTTCCTGGAGAACGAACAAGTTGTGAAACAACAACTTTTTCACTTCCGTTAATTACAAATGTTCCTCTATCAGTCATTAATGGGAATTCACCAAAGAATACCTCACCTGTTTTATAAACGTCAATGTTTGCTAGATAGAACTCTTCTTTTTCTTCTTTAATTTCGATTTGAATAGTATCTTTTTCACCAGTTTTACCTTTGAACTCGAAAAAGTAAAGTTGTCCTTTACTGTCTTTAAATTCAACACCTGTTGATTCTAATTTTTCTTGTAATCATCCTTTTAAGAATGTTTCCATTGATCCTGAAATCTCTTCTTTGAAAACTTCTACATCTTCCATGTGAATAGTTAATGATAAGTTTGCATAAATTGGAGCTTCGAAGATTTTTGACTCTTCTTTTGCTTTTGTGATTGAAAGTCTTGGTTCTCTAAATTCTCAATAAGTCATTGAAAGAACGATGTCTCCATCAGCTGAAACCACTGGAAATACTTCTTCAAATACTTCATTGATCCCTTTGTGTTTAAATCAATCGAATGTGTCAGTTTGTAACTCTATAAGGTTAGGTAATTCTAAATCACCTGATACTTTAGCATAGTCACGTCTTTCCACAAGCGCATTAATTTTCTTAATTTTATAATTCATTTAATAATGTCCCCCGTTCAAATAAAACATACGCAAACAAATTCTATATTATTTTTAAGTTAATTTCAATAGCAAATAGCAAAAAGATAAACATTTTATGTTTATCTTTTTGCATTTATCGCAATTATTTAGTTAATTTGTCTATCATGTTACTTATTGATTCTATACTTTCATCCCATCATTTCAAGTCTTCTAGTTCAGAAATTTTATTTTCATCAAAACGCATTTTAATTAACTTTGCAGGGTTCCCTCCAACCATTGAATATGGTTTTACATCTTTTGTTACAACAGAGCCTGCAGCTATAATAGAACCGTTACCTATATTAACACCAGGCATTATTATTGATCCATATCCTATTCAAACATCGTTTCCAACGATTGTGTCACCTTTTATTTTTGTGGGTAGCAATGTGTTTGGATCAGCATTAAATTCTTTAAACATAGCAAAAGAAAATGTTGATATACCACTCATGTTATGGTTTGCACCATTCATAAGAAATTTAACATCATCTGCTATTGCACAATATTTACCTATTATTAGTTTGTCTTTATGTATTTTAGGAAAATGATATAAAACGTTTCTGTTTTGAAACTCTTTTAGACCTTGTTCATTTTTGAAACTATAAAAATAGGTATAATCCCCTACTTCTATTCCTTCGTTTGTTATATAGTCTTTTAAAAAATATATTTTAGATGATTTAGACATTTTATCTTTTCCTTTCAATAAAAAAATGACCCTTAGGGTCATTATAAATAATTTATTATTTTAAGTCTACTGATGCTCCAGCTTCCATTAATTGTTTTTTCATTTCTTCAGCTTCTTCAACTTTTACGTTTTCTTTAATAGCTACAGGTAATGTTCCATCAACTAATTTTTTAGCATCCATTAATCCTAATCCAGTCATTTCTTTAACTAATTTAATAACTGAAACTTTGTTTCCTCCAGCGTTAGTTAACATAACTGAAACTTCTGAAGGTGCTGCTGCTCCAGCTCCTGCTGCAGGTGCTGCTACTGCAGCTGCTGCAACAACTCCGAAGTGATCTTCGATTGCTTTAACTAAATCGTTTAATTCAGTTAATTTCATTTCTTCTAAAGCTTTAATAATATCGTCTTTTGTAATTGCCATGATTTTTTTCTCCTTATTTCTTTCTTTAATTTAATTAATCGCTATTTGTACGCTTAATTGTTTTATTATTCTGATTTTGTATTTGCTATTTCTTTTACAGTCAACATGAATTGACGTAATGGGTAAATAAGTGATGAAGCAAACATTGAGTATAGTTCATCTTTTGATGGTAGAGAAGCAATTTCATTGATTGCCGCTGTATCCATAACGTTTCCTTCGTAGATTCCGGCTTTAAGAACTAAATCTTCGTTCTTTTTAGCAAAATCTGAAACTAGTTTTGCAGGAAATAGAGCTTCTTCATCTGAGAAAATGTAAACATTTTGTTGAATTAAGTAAGCGTCTAATCCAGTAATTTTTAATTCTTCAACTGCTCTTCTAACTAATGAGTCTTTATAAACTTTGATAAAGATTCCTTGTTCGCGAGCTTTGTTTCTTAATTCTGTCATTTGTGCTACAGTTAAATTTTTGTATTCAGCAATCGCCATACCTTTACAGTTTTTGATTCTGTCTGCAATTTCTTTAACTATCTCATTCTTTTTAGCATGAGCTGGTCTTGCGTTTGACACTCGTAACGACCTCCTTTTTTTACTTTCGTTTTGTAAAATCAAAATAAAAACCTCAGATAAATTCCGAGGTCAATTAAAAATACAATAAACAATGTAAGATAACTTACAAGTCGTATATGTAGTTTCATTCCTCGGTAACAAATTAAGGGATAAATCCCAGTTACTTTCTTCGGTACGAATAGCATTAATATAATATCATATTCATTAATGCTCTACATATATTTTTTTGACTTTTTTATTAACTTTTATCAATCATTTTTGTGGCTTCTGCACCATAACGATCTCCGATGATTTCTATTTGGTCTAATTTTTCTCTTATTTCAGCTAATTCTTCAGGACTGAAATTAACTTCAGCTCCTGTTAAGTTTTCTTGTAATCTTTCAATTTTTTTTGTTCCTGGTATTGGTACAAATCAATCTTTTTGTGCAAGAACTCAACCAATAGCAATTGCTGCTGGTGTTGTATTTTTTTTAACTGCAAGTTCTTTTACAAACTCTACTAACTTTAAATTCTCTTTTAAGTATTCTTTATTTTGAAACCTTGGAACAGATAATCTAAAGTCTCCTGGTTCAAGAGGAGTGTCCACATTTATTGTTCCTGTCAAGAAACCTTTTCCCAATGGTGAAAATGGTACGAAACCAATTCCTAATTCTTCTAGTGTAGGAATGATTTCTTTTTCTGGATCTCTTCAAAACAATGAATATTCACTTTGAAGTGCTGTAACTGGAAACACACTATGAGCTCTTCTTATCGTATTTGCTGAAGCTTCACTTAAACCTCAGTGTTTAATTTTTCCTTGTTCATAAAATTCTTTCATAATTTCAGCAACTTTTTCAATTGGAGTGTTTGGATCCACTCTATGTTGATAGTAAAGATCAATGTAATTGGTTCTTAGTCTTTTTAAAGACCCTTCAATTGCTCTTCTAATATTTTCTTCACTACTGTCAACACCATCACGTTTTCCATCATCGGTATAACTAAAACCAAATTTGGTTGCTATAACAACTTTGTCTCTTACATGTTCAAGCGCCTCTCCAATAACTTCCTCATTATCAAAAGGGCCATACACTTCTGCTGTGTCAAAAAATGTAACTCCCATTTCATAAGCTTTTCTTACAAACGCCACGGCTTCTTCTCTGGTTGGGAAAGGTGGAAATGAAAAACTTAACCCCATACAACCCAATCCTATTTCAGAGACAACTAAATCTTTTCCCAATTTTCTTGTTTTCATGTGTTTCCTTCTCTATTTAATATAATTTTTAATCTCAAATACATTTTTTATTATGTGTTTTGCTGCTTTATCCACTCTTGGTTGGTGATTTTGCATAGCGAAAGAGTTTTCTGTAAACTCTAACATTTCAATATCATTTTCACCATCACCGCTAGTATAAACTTTTGATGTTTCAAAACCATTTAACTTTTGAATAACTTCTATACCATATGCTTTTGAAACATCTTCTCTCATTATTTCAATTACATTTCTGTGAGTAGTAACTGCTTTGCAGTTTCTTATTTTATTTTTCAATAAAGTCTTAACTGTTAAAACATCTGATTCAGCCACAAAAATATATAATAGGTTTAAATCTGGAGAATTTAATATATCAAAATTACCTTCTTCAAAATTATTTTCTCTAGGAGCATACTGTTCCAAAAATGGATTTGTATAAACTTCAGGTTCATCTACTTTAGAATAAGGTTTTCTTTCATCTTTTAAACAATATCCAAGAACATGTTTTTCTCTAATAGATTCAAAAACATTTATTATGTCTTGTCTTGATTCCATAGGAATAGTTGCATTTTCAATAACACCTTTTCCTTTTTCATAAATCACAGCACCGTTATTACAAATCATGTAATCATAAGGGATATCTGCTTTTTCCAAAACCGGAGTTATTTCATGTTCCATTCTCCCTGTTGCAATTGCAAATTTGTTTCCATTATCAATTCATAATTTTATAAATTCTAAGTCTCTTGGATCAATAAAATTATTATGCATTAAATTGATTGTTCCATCATAGTCCGAAAATCATCACTTCATTTTTTGTACCTTCTTATCTCACTAATATTATAGAATAAAAAAACTCACTTTCGGTGAGTTTTTGTTTTTAGTTTTCGATTAAAACTTTGATTCCAGGACCCATAGTAGTTGAGATTGATATATTTTTAATATATGTACCTTTAACTGCTGCAGGTTTTGCTTTTCTAATAACATCTAAAAGAGCTGTATAGTTTTGCATTAAGTCTTCTTCTTTAAATGAAGCTTTTCCTAAGATTGAGTGAACATTTCCTTCTTTATCAGTTCTGTATTCAACTTTACCCTTTTTAATTTCATCTAAAGCTTTTGCTACGTCCATTGTAACTGTTCCAGTTTTTGGGTTAGGCATTAATCCTTTTGGTCCTAAAACCTTTCCGATTTTTCCTAATTCAGCCATCATTTCTGGAGTTGCAACAATCACATCGAAATCAAATCAGTTTTCTTTTGCGATTTTTTGGATTAAGTCTTCTGCTCCTACGAAGTCTGCTTTTGCATCTTCTGCTTCTTTTACTTTAGTTTTTGTAAGAACTAAAACTTTTTGAGTTTTTCCAGTTCCACCAGGCATTACGATTGCCCCTCTAATTTGTTGGTCTGCATGTCTTGGATCAACGTTTAAGTTGAAAGCTACTTCTACAGTTGAATCGAATTTAGTTATTGAAGTTTCTTTTGCTAATTTAATAGCTTCTGAGATTGGGTATAATTTTGTTTTGTCAACTTTTTCGTTAACAGCTTTTAATTTTTTGCTTAATTTTGCCATTACTATTTACCTTCTTTTTCTGGCATTCCAGTAACTTTAATACCCATGTTTCTTGCTGAACCTTCGATAATTCTCATTGCTGCTTCAACTGTGTTTGCATTTAAGTCAGGTAATTTATATTCAGCAATTTTTTTAACTTCATCTGCTGTAATAGTTGCAACTGTTTCAGTTCCTGATTTAGATGCACCTTTTTGAATTCCTGCTGCTTTTTTAAGCATAAATGCTGCTGGAGTAGTTTTTAAGATGAAATCAAATGATTTGTCATCATAAGCTGTAATAACTACAGGTACTATTTCTCCTGCTCTGTCTTTAGTGGCGTCATTAAATTGTTGTGTGAATTGAGGCATGTTAATCCCTAGTGAAGCTAATTCTGCACCAGGTTTTGCTTGCATTGCCATAAATTCTAATTTTGCTATACGTGTGATTCTTTTTGCCACGAACAACACCTCCTGTTTTCGCTGTGGTCCTAACGTAATAATATGCATTTGCATATCTTACTTCCACAATTAAAATCTGCCATAAATAATAATAACACATTTTGAAAATAAAAAAAATCTTATATTAAATAAGATTCATAGTTTTTATAACAATTGGTTCTAAAGGCACATCATCGTGGAAACCTTTTGATCCTGTAGCAACATTTTCTATATCAAGAGCTATATTTAAACTTTCTTGATCACTTAATTTACCAAACGAAGCATATTGTCCATCCAAGAACTTAGCATCGCCAGTAACTAAAAAGAATTGGCTTGTTGCACTATCCATAACATTTGTTCTTGCCATTGAAAGAACTCCTGGTGTGTGTGGTAATGCAGTAGCATTTTTATTTCATCCATTTATTGAAAACTCACCTTTGATAGGGTTAAGTCCTCCTTTTTCACTCATGTCAGGAAACATCCCTCCACCTTGGATCATAAATCCTTTTATAACTCTGTGAAAGATTAGTCCATCAAAGTAATTATTTTTAATTAAGTTAACGAAGTTTTCAACAGATGTTGGAGCCAATTCTGGATATAACTCAGCGTTCATTTTTCTTCCGTCTTCTAAGATTATTTCAAATTTAATTGTATTCATAGTTTTTCTCCTTTAATTTAATGATACTAGAAAATAAAAGAACTTTGTAGTTAACAAAGTTCTAAGTTTGTATTAATTGTAAGCTTTTTCTAAACTTATGAATTCGAATTCTGTTGGTGTTATTCTACCGAATAGTTCGATGTTAACAACTGCAACTCCTTTTTCGAAGTCCATTTCAATAACTTGTCCTTCTGTGCCTGAGAAAGGCCCATCTTTAACAAGAACAACATCTTTGGTATTGTAGTTTGCTGTGTAAAGAACCTTTTCTTTTTTGGGTTGGTTTGCATTACCTTTTGAAGAAGATTTGTTTGAACCAGATGCGTTATTTGCATTATTGTTTTGGTCTAACATTCTTGTAACTTCTTCAACAGTTAATGGAAGAGGTTTTGCACCTTTTCCTGAAGACCCAATGAAACCAGTAACTCCTGGTGTATTTCTAACAATGAATCATGTTTCATCAGTCATATTCATATTTATGAATAAGTAACCTGGGAATTTGTTTTTTTCATTGATCTTGTTATTTTTTCCCATTACAGGTCCTTTAGAAATTCTAATGTCGAAAATTCTATCTTCAAGTCCAGATGTTTCAATTTTTTGTAATAAATCGGCTCTAACTCGGTCTTCGTGTCCACTATTACAGTTTATAACAAATCACTGACCTTTGTAAGAAGCTAATTCATCTTCTAATTGATAGTTAATATTTTCCATGTTGTTCTCCTTTAAACGATTTTCATAAGTTCGAATAGATTTTGGAATGCTCAATCCACAAAGAAAAAAAATATACCAAACACTGCAATAAAGATTATAACCCATAAAAATTTAGTTCCCAAGTTTTTTCTTGAAGATCACTGAATTTTGTTAACTTCTTTTAGGAACTTTATTGGAGCTTCTTTAATTGCTAATTTATAATCAATTTTTTCTTTTTCTTTTTTGATTTTTTTTGTTTTGGCTGCCTTTATTTTACCCTCTTGGGTACCGTCATGGCCCTCGAATTCATTATATAATTTTGTGAATTCTTCTTTTTTATTTTTCTTTTCAAGTTTTTTATCTTGTTTACGTTTTTGTTTTTCTTGAATTTTTTTTAGTTTTTCTTGAGCTTTGATTTCTTTAGAGTTATTTTTATCAGACATTAATTATCTTGTCTCCTTGTGTAATACGTGAGCATTGCAAGTGATACAATGTTTTTTTATCTGCAATCTTTCTCTTTGAGAAATAGTGCTCTTTTGGATTGTATAATTTCTAGACAAACATTCGCTGCAAACCAGAATAACTTTTTTCTTTGACTGTGGCATACCAAACTCTCATTTCTTTTCGTATTTATTATAACTTACTTATATTGTTATTAAAATACTTAAAGAAATTTTTTAGCTTTTCTTTACATTCTAAAAATACTTTTCTCTTAATACCTAATATTTCAATTATTTCTTTTTGTGAATAACCTTTGTACATCATTTCTGCTATTTTAGCTTCTACTTTTGACGCCTTTGTTTGAACAAAGTCAGTATATAAAGTTTTAATAAATCTTCTTTTAGCTTCTTCGACTCCTCGCTCATAAGATCAATTATCGACATCTTTGTCAAACTGTTGCTGTCCGCTACCGGTAAGACTACCTCTATAGGCGTTTATGGCAATTATAGTTGCCTTTCTTTTATCACGCCTCAAGAATTTAGCAAAGTCTAAGATTCTTCTTTTAACTATGAAGTTTGTATAAGAAATTAGTGGTACATTTTTTGATGGATCATATTTTTCACTAACCTCTTTTAAAGCTAAATATATTTGAAATGTTAGGTCATTTCTTTCTAATTGTAAGAAACTAATTTTTTTGTGTTCAGTATTAAGTATTTTTACCACACTTCTTCTCATGTGTATTAATTGTTCAGAATTTAGTTTTGAACCGAACTCTTGTTCTATAATTTTTTGTATGATCTTTTCCATATTATTCGCTCCTTATCTAAAAGAGACTTGATATAGAATAATTCCTGTTGCGACTGATACGTTTAGCGAGTCAATTACGCTATTTGTTTTAATTTTGAAAATAAAGTCTGAGGCTTCGACAATCTTACTACTAATACCATTGCCCTCATTCCCTATAATAATTGCTGATTTTTTATCAAATTCAACTTCCTCTATGAATTTACTGTTTTCACCTAAGTGAGAACTATAAATTCAAAATCCCCTATCTTTAAGATTACTCATTGCAGTTTTTAAATTGCTTACCTTAATTATTGGTACATTGTAAATTGTTCCAGCAGAAGCCTTCATAACAGCTGAAGTTACTTGCACTTGATTGTTATCTTGAATAATTATTGCATCAACACCAAATAAACTTGCCGTTCTTATGATTGACCCAAAATTTTGTGGGTCTTGTATTTTATCTAAAATTAAAACAGTTTGTTTTTCTTTTGAAGCATCGTAAAAATCCTTCATTTCAACATAAGTAAAATCTCTAACTTGAGCTATAAAACCTTGGTGATTTACACCCTCTTTAATAAGAGAAACGAAATCATGTTTTTCCAAAGATTTTCATTCGATATTATTTTCTTTGATTAAATTATATATTTGCGGATCAAATGAGTGCCCTTTTAAAATAAAAACTTGTTTGATTTCATTTCTAAAATTTTTAATAATGTTCTCAACTGCATTTTTACCGTAAATATAATTTTTCATTAGATAATATTCTCCTGCTTAAGTTCTTCTCTTAACTCATCTGCTTTGTCAAATTCTTTTTGACTAATAAGCGCTTTTCATTCTTTAATTTTTGTAATATCTTCTATTGTTAATTTTTTAATTTCAAATTTGAAACCTAAGATATCCAAAATAGATTTTAATTTAGAATATGTAAGATCTATCAATTTATTTTTAATTTGTTTGTTTATATTCTTACACATTTCATCAACTAGTGAAATCGCCATTGGCGTGTTCAAGTCATTTTTAATAATGGCTCTAAACTTTGTAATATATTTGTATGAATTAAAATCATCATCAATTGGAGTTTGATTAGTTAGCATTGATTCTCCAATAGCAGTAGATCAGTTTATTGTTCTTAACATAGTTTCTATTTTAGAAACTCATTCAATTGATTGTTCAATTAGTTCTTGTGTTATGTTTAGTGGTTGTTTGTAATTTGAGTTTAAGAATATATATCTTAAAGAATTACTTCCATTATCTTTTACATAATCTTTTACAAGAATTGTATTTTTTAGTGATTTAGACATTTTTACATTATCAATGGATAAGTGTCCATTGTGTAATCAAACACTAGATATTTCTCTAGAGTTTTTTGCCATATATTGTATTCTTTCATTTTCATGATGAGGGAATTTTAAATCAATTCCTCCAACGTGAATATCTATAGGTCCCTTAAAAAAGTCATCTATTAACAATGCACATTCGGTATGTCATCCAGGTCTTCCCAAACTTCATTTTGAAAGTCATCTTTTTCCAATCTCCGTTTTTTTTCAAAGAACAAAGTCTTGTGGATTTTTTTTGTTAGTGTCTTCTTCAATTCTTTCACCAATATTTAAGTGTTCAATATTTTGTTTTGATAGCATTCCATATTTTGTTTCTCATTGACTAATATCAAAATAAACATTTCCTGCATTTTCATATGCAAAACCTTTTTTTATTAAATCATCAATAAATGAAAGTATTTCATTTATTTTTAAAGAAATAGGAAGAATTGAACTGGGTCTTTTTATATTTAAATCATCTAAATCATTAAGAAATGCATTTGTATATTTAACAGCATAATCTTCTTCATTTATATTTTCTTCAAGTGATTTATTAATAATTTTGTCATCGATATCAGTTATATTTAAAAGATATTTGTATTTTATATCTCTATGTTCAAGATATCTAACAATTACATCAGTTAATATTAAAGGTCTTGCATTACCTATATGAATATAGTCATAAACTGTAGGACCACAAGTATATATACAAACCTTAGGAACATCTATGTCTATAAGTTTTGTTGTAAGTGAATCATATAATTTCATACAAATACCCTCTATTATCTATCCCTTTTAATTAAAGGTGAAACAGCTTTATAAGTTAAATAAAGAACAGCTGAATTGAATATTATTTTTAAAGGCGCTTGAACAAGTCTACCTATGAACATTGTGGTGTATCCACCATCTATACCAAGGAATCCTGCATCACCCCAAGCAGAAATCACTGCTGTTACAAGATATTCTGAAGCGGTGGCAAATAGTATTATTGGGAGAAGTACGTGAAGTACTTTTGAGTGTCCCTTAGCAAGCAATAAAATATAAATAATTCAAAAAATTACCAAACAAGCTATTATTGATGCTAAAAATATTCATTTGTATTGTTGGTTAGTAAGTTCAAATCCAAAAACACTAATAGGATCTCCGCTATAGTCATTAATAACAAAAACCATAAAAGCAGCAAAACCAATTAAAAATAAGTTAATTAAAAGCATAGGAACTCAGTTGTATCCTTTTCCTAATCTTAAGAAACTTGATCCTATACCAGCTATAAATCCGTAACATATTATTACAACTATGAAAGCTGGGTGAATGAAGGAAGGAACAAAAATCATAACTAATACTTCTGTAATTAAAGCTACTAAAACCCCAATTATTGGACCAAATATGAATCCTGTTATTTTAACCATTATACCTTCAAAGGCAATTCTGATTGGTGGAAATACTGTAATTGGAACAGTAAGAGATATAACAACAGTAATACTTACATTTATAGCTGTAAACATTGTTATGTAAGCTATATTTTTAGTAGTGAATCTAATCCCGTGATATTTTTCTTTTAATATTCAAAAAGACATAGCATTGTATAAAAAGTATAAGACAATGAAGAAACCTATAAAACCAGACATGGCATAGGCCATATTATTTCCTTGAAGTAATCATTTACTAATACTTTCCATGTTATTGCTCCTTAATAATTTCAATCAATCTCTTTTTTATTAGTACTTTTTAACATTAAGTTTATTTTTGAAAAAAACTTACTGTCTTCGAAACCATTTTTAAAACTAAATGGTGATGGATGAGCTGAGAATATTATTCTTTGCTCATTTTTATATACAAGACTATTATATATTTTTTTTGCATAATTTCCCCACAAACAATAAATAATATCCTTATTAATTTTATTTAAACAATTTAAAATTTTAATAATAACTTTATCTCAACCTAAATCTTTGTGGGAATTTGGGTTCGCCTTTTCAACAGTTAAACAAGAATTTATTAGAAAAACTCCTTGATCAACTCAACCAGATAAGTCATTGTTTTTTGTGTGATCTATTCCCAAATCATTTTTAAGTTCTTTAAAAATGTTTTTTAGACTCGGTGGTGTTTTTACTTGATTAGATACACTAAAAGCAATTCCGTTTGCTTGCTTTTCTCCATGATAAGGATCTTGACCTATTATCACAACTTTTATCTCGCTAGGTTTTATTAGTTTGAAAACTCTAAAAATATCCTCTTTAGGAGGATATACATTTTTTAAGTTATTTATTTTAGAGAAAATGCTTTCAATATCTTCGTAAATATTTTCTTGATCAAATAATTCTAATCATTCTTTTGATAAATCTTTTAAAATATTCATTATCTTAATAGTTTTTGATATCTTTTTCTAGAAAGCTCTTCTCTTTTTTTTGCTTTTTTTAATTCAGCTTTTTCTTTTTTTGATAAAGAAAAAACTTCAAAATCATCTTGTTCAGCGTCTTTTCTTGGAGTAGAGAATATATCATCTTCTTCATTAACAGGACCTAGATCAATAACATCATCGTCTTTTTTAGATGTAACTTTACTTTCGGGAATTAGATTTTCTTCATATATTTCTGTGATAGCTTTTTCTTCTCTTTGAATTTGAAGAACAGGTTCTTCAAAGCTTATATCATCTTCTAAATCTGGAATATCATCTCAACCAAGAGGTTGCTCTTCTAAAAATTCTTTTTCATCTTCTTTAGGTTTTTCTGTTTGTACTACGTGTTCCATGTTTGTATAAGCAGAAACTTCTCCCAAACTATCATCATCTGTATTGTTGATGAAGTTATTTGGTTGTTGTATTATTGCTCCCATTTTATCTTCTTCAAATAAACTTGAGTCAATTGAAAGTGTGTTGTCGTTAAAATCTATTTGAACACTTTCTTCGAATTCGGGTTCTTCAAAAATATCTTCTTCTGCGGTTTCTTGCACAAGATCCAAATCATCTTTAACATCAACATCATTTTGAACTTTGTTTTCGATTGGTTCTTCTATTTCTTTTTGTTCTTGCAATGGTTGGTTCTGATTTAAAGGACTTTGTTGCATTTGTGGTTGTTGTAAAAATGGGTTTGGTTGCATTGGGTTTTGGGGTTGATTTATGTACGGATTGGGTTGCATTGGGTTTTGAACCACAGGTTGGCCCATAACAAATTGAGGATTTTGAATTGGTAATTGGTTTTGAATTGGTAATTGATTTGGATACATTCCATATTGAGGGTTTATAGAATATGGATTTATAGAATAAGGATTTATAACTTGAGGTTGCATTCTATTAAATTGATTATTTGCAAAGCCAAAAAGTGATTGTACAAATTTGTTAGCTTCAATATCACTAACAAAAGATGCAATCACTTGATTTGTATTTCCATCGACTACATTATAAAAATTATTATCGAATTTGATGTAGTAGTTCATAAGAAGTGCCCCATTTCTTTTTTCCTATGTAATTATCTCATATATTGTTATTGTTGTGTTGATTCTGAAATATTAATTGTTGCCCCACCCATTGATTTGAAAACATCTCTAGTTCCGTTTTTGTCTTTACTAGTACTAATTCTAAACATTTCATGATCTGTAAATTGATAAAATGTTGGTTGATATCAGTAAACAGCTGTTTGACTAGTTATTTTTTTGTTTTCATCTTTTTTAACACCTATTATAGCTCCAGTTAATTGGTAACCAACTATCATGTTGTTTAAATTGACTTTAATATTATAATTCTTGTCTTTTATGTTTTTTTTCTCATTTCCTGGAATTGTAAATGTGAAGTTAATTTCTAATGCAGAATCACTTTCTCCATAAACAAATGTTCTATTATCGTTTCCAGAACCACCTGAAATTTGAGATTGTAGATATTTATCATCTTCTGTTGCAAAGAATTTATTATCAGTGATTTTATGTTGCTTGTGTCATTCTTCTTTGTTCTCGTCATCTTTACCTTTTCTAACTATTGTTGAAGGCGCTGTTGATGTAAAGTTACTGTCAAATTTTCCAGGCATAACTATTCCATGTTTTAAATATTCATTAGTTCTATTTAAAGCTGTATGTATGTTTACAAACTCAGTTTCAGAAATGTCTTTTATCATTTCTTTATCGCTTTCTTCTCCCTTAGAGTTTATTTCACTGTAAAGTTTTTTAGCAGTATCTGAATCTAATGTATAAATACCTTTATTTCCATAATCTTTTTGCAAATCAGAATTTTTAAAATTAAAGTTTTCGTTTATAAAATCTTGAAGAGTTTTTGTCCCTCCATTTGTTCCTTCTTTATAATCTGTTTTTTCAACCTTATTATCTTTATAAGTTATTTTTGCTTCTAAAGTTTTTGCTTTGTCCGCTGTAAAAATAGATGCTTTAGAAGGTTTTCATTTTTCATCACCTTTAATTGCTTTGGTTGTATCATCAAAACCAAAGTCAAAATCCATTTTTGTAAATCTTGAGTTTTTTGTTGAATTATAATCTTTTCAAAATTCTTCTGCTTTATCACCTTTAATCGAAACACCTTCAACTGGTTTTTCAGCTTCTTCTAAATTAGATAATCTATCTAGAGAAAGGGCTTGACCCGCTTTACCCAAAACAGCTTTTTGAATTTCTTTCAAATCTGGGTTTTGATATTTATTTTCTGTAAATGAAATAGCTTCCAAAATTTGGTAACCCAAAACAGAAAGTGTAGAATTAGTTGCAAAAACTTTCTCTAAACCAACTTCTTTGTCGTCTATTTTAAATTTTCTATCCCCATTTACTAATGTTTCAACTGTTGTTGTGTCAATACCACAAGAAACAACAGTTGCTATACTTGGTGTCACTATTGCTGCTGCACCTAGAATAGAAAGTAATTTTTTCATAATATAACCTCTTCTTTACAAATCTCTATTGATTATTCTACATTAAAATAAGATAAAACTCATTATGAATTTTTTGACTGATCAATAAATTTACCATAACTTCTAAGGAAGTTAACTTTAACCACACCAGTTGCCCCATTACGGTGTTTTGAAATAATGATATCTGTTTCATCTGTTGGATCATCTGTACCAACATTATATTCTTTAGCTTTATAGTAAGCATCTCTATATAAGAACATAATAATATCAGCATCTTGTTCGATAGCTCCTGAATCCCTTAAGTCAGACATTAAAGGAGTTTTTTCTTCTCTTTTTTCAACACTACGTGATAATTGAGAAAGACAAACTATTGGCATATTAAGTTCACGAGCTATTTTTTTCAAGTGTCTTGAAATAGCTGCAACTTCATTTTGTCTACTATCAAATTTGTTTGACATTGAAGAAATCAATTGTAAGTAGTCAATGAAACAAATTTCTACTCCAAAGTCTCTCTTCATTTTTCTTAATTTAGACTGTAATTGCAGTACTGTGATACCTGGAGTATCATCAATAACAATATTCATGTTTTTAATTTGCTCTCCACCAGCTGTAATTCTAGTTCATTTTTCAGTTGTTAGACCTTGTGCATTTCTTAACGCTCCAGAATCAATTCCAGAAACAGAACTTAAAATACGTTGAACAAGTTGTTCTTTTGGCATCTCTAAAGAGAAGAAGGCAACCCCTTTTTGTCTTTCTGCTGCGTTTACTGCTAAGTTTAAGGCAAAAGCAGTTTTACCCATAGAAGGACGAGCAGCAAGAATTACAAAGTCTCCTTTTTGTCATCCGTTTGTTATTTGATCTAGGTCAGAAAATCCTGAGGGAACCCCATTAACAAGTCCACCATTTTTTTCTAATGCTTCAATTTTTTTAATTACATCAACAACAGTTTCTTTAACTGCAGTTGCATCATCTTTTTTAATATCTGTTTTAATATTTAAAATCTTTTGTTGAGCAATAACAAAAACTTCATCTATTGGAGATTTGCTATCTCTTAATTGCTTAATATGAATTAAAGCTCTATCTAATTGTCTACCTATTGAGTTTTTGAAAACTATTTCAACGTAATCTTCAAAACCTTCATCAGTATAAAAGTAACCCGAAACATCAGACAAGTAAGAAACTCCTCCTACTTTTTCTAACATTTTTTTGTCTTCTAAATATTCAGCTAATTTTGTTATTGTAACGTTTTGACTATTTTGTGAAACAGTATTTATTGCTTCAAAAATAGTTTGGTGTTTTTCTAAACTAAAATCTTCTGAGTTTAGTTGAGTTAATATATCAAAACTAGCTTTAGGTGAATGCATTGCAATAGCCAATACAGCTTTTTCTGAATCTATTAAAACAGTATTTAAATCTAAATTTTCGTTCATTATTCTGTACCCTCTACAAACACTTTTAATGTCGCTACTATTTTAAATTCTAATTTTACTTTCAAATAAAATAGACCTAACTTATTAATGTTTTCATGTTTTTCAAATTTTCTTTTATCTATGTCAATTGAAAATTCTTTTTTTAATCTATCTGTAACTTGTGAAAGTGAAACAGATCCAAATGGTCTTCCGTCTTTTGTTTTAATCTTGAAGTTTAATTGAATTTCTTCGATCTTATCTTTTAAAGAATTAACTTCAGCTTGTTTTTCTTTGCTTAATTCTTCTTCTTTTCTTTTTCTTACATTTAAGTGACTAACATCGTCTTTTGTAGCAAGAATAGCAAGACCTTTTGGGATTAAATAGTTTGCTGCATATCCATCAGAAACATTAACTATCTCATCTTTTTTCCCATAATTTTTAACATCAGTTAATAGAATTACTTTCATTTATTTTCACCTTTCTAATTATAACAAATAAAAAAACACCTTGTTGGTGTTTGATAATTATTATTGAACTACGAAAGGTAGTAATCCCATTCCTCTTGCTCTTTTAATAGCAACAGCTAACATTCTTTGGTGTTTTGGTGATGTACCTGTAACTCTTTTTGGTAAGATTTGTCCATTAGCTGAAATGAATTTTTTTAATAAATCCACATCCTTGTAATCGATGTAATCAATGTTGTTTTTAGCAAAGAAATTTACTTTTTTTCTTCTTACAAATTTTTTCATTTTGTATTTCCTCCTATATTAGTCTTCTCATAAAATTGAATCATCATCATTTGGTTTTGCATCATCTATTAGATCAAAATCAAAGTTGCTTGATGGTTGTTGAGTAGCTGGTTTTGGTTGGTTTGATTCAAATGAATTACTTGATCCTGATTGAGTACTTCCTGTACCACTTAGGAACTCAATTCTGTTAGCTCTAACAGTAACAATTTGCGAAAACTGTCCATTGTTATTTTCTTGTCTAACATTTATTGATCCTTCTACAGAAATTTGAGCACCTTTTTTAACAAATTTTGCTAAGTTTTCTGCTGTTTTTTCTCAAGCGAAACATGGTACAAATTGTGTAAACTGGTTTCCACCTGAAAATTCATTAACAGCAAGTGTAAAGGCAACAAATGATTTACCATTTGATGAACTTCTTAGTTCCGGGTCTTTTGTAATTCTTCCAATTAAATTAACTGAGTTCATTTGAATTCTCCTCTAAAGCTATTAAGCTTCTTTTTCTTCAACTTTTTTAGTTGTTTTTTTAGCAGCTGGTTTAGCTTCTTTTGCAGCGGCAGGTTTAGCTTCTTTTGCTGTAGTAGTTTTTTCTTTTACTTCTTTAACAACTTTTGTTTCTTTTACTTCTTTTACTTCTTTAACAGCTTTTGCTTCGTTTGATTCTTCTGCTTTTGGAGCATCGTCTCTTCTTGGCATTCTTCTATCAAATCCTCTTGAAGGTTTTTTCTCTTCTTTGAATTTAGACATATCTGTTTTAGATAATTTTGTTGATTGGATGTATCTTTTTTCGTTTTCAGTGTTTATAACTTGACATCTAACAACATTTTTGTCAATTCTTGAAACACGTTCAAACTCATTAATGTTTGCTGAATCTGTTTCAACGATTACTACTGTATAGTAACCTTTTTTCTTTTTCTTAATTACATAAGCGAAATCTCTTAATCCTCAGTCTTCTGATTCTAAGATTTTTCCACCGTTAGCAGTAAGAACATCGTGTAATTTAGTTTGAACAGATTTTACATCTGTTGTATCTTGATCTAGGATGTACATTACTTCGTATTTTCTAATCATATTTCTATCTCCTTGTGGTCTTTTGGCCTAATTAAAGGCAAGGAGTTAATAAAAAAATTAACTCGCTTATTTATTATATAGTAAAACCTAATATATATTCAAGGCATTTTTATAAATGTAAATAAAAAAATTACTTTTATAAATCTTCTTTAAAAGTAATTTTTTTATTTTTTTCTGAACCTTCAATTAATTTAATTTTGTAGTTATCATTTTCAAGTAATTGGCAATCGTCATAAAACTCTCCTAAATTTTTGTTATAGGCTTCTTTTATTATTTTTGTTTTAAAAGATTGCGGGGTTTGGCTTTGAACGAATCCTTCTCTGTTAACTGTCTTAATTTTATTTTTTACAAATTGTTTCAAACAGTTAGTGACTTTTAAAACAGGAACAACACAATCGTTATTTTCTAAATTCATTATTGACTCATTTATTATTCTTTTAGAAACATAAGGTCTGGCACCATCATGAATCATAACAAATTCTTCTGTACATTTTTCCAGACCTATTTTTACAGATTCACTTCTTGTAGATCCACCTTCACAAAAAATTATAGAGTCATTTTCAACAACATCAAAAACTTCTTTATTAGAAACTAAAATAACTTCTTTAATTTGTTCTATATTTTTGAAGCAATTTATTGTTTTATTTATTAAATATTCATTTTCTATTTTAACTAACATTTTATTTTCGCCAAACCTTTGTCCAGTTCCGTTAGCTACAATTATTAAAGATATCATTCTTATCACCAATTTAATTATAAATAAAAAATCACAACTTAGTTGTGATTAAAGTATTTTGATATTATTTGCTTTACAGTATTCAATGAATTCATTTCCTCAAATTGAAGAGTGAACTTCTCCTATGTGTTGCTTTTCAAGAATAGTCATAACAACTCTATTGATGAAAATACCAATTGATAATGTTAGTGGCAATTCATTTGATTTAATCAAGTGATTATATTCGTTGTTAATTTTACTATTCTCTTTAAGAATAAGATTTTGATCTTTCAAAGTTTTTCTATCAACTTGAAAACCAGCATATGCAAGTGAAACTGACTTTTCACATTCACCATTATAAACATAAAGTTTTGAATAGGTTTTTAAATTAAATACATCTTGAGAAAATTGGCTGATGTTTTTTTGATTCAATATTTTTTCTGCATAATCTTGAATGACAAAACTACCATTATCTTTTCCGAACTTATTAAGTCTTTCAGAAAAAGTTAATAAAGGGTAAAGCTCTTTTAATTTTTTATATGTTATGAATGTTAGAGTTTTTGATAAATGAAAATCGTTTAAAGAATTAAATTTCTCACTTATATTTTTATCTATTGAGCAAAGAGCTTTATATATTTCAATTAAGTCTTCATTTAATTTATCCATGTCCACATCATTAACTAAAATTTCTAAACCAACCTCTTCAAAAACAAGTGAGTTAGTATTATCTAGTACAACATCTCTATTAACTGTAGTGAAGTTTGTTATGATACCTTTTATAGTTTCATTTTCTTCATCTAAGTTTTTTAAGAAGTGTCTTCTTCATTTATTATTTGATTGAATTATTTCCCCATATTCATTTTGACTAACAATATCAAAATCTATTGGTCTTTTTGTTTGTTGAAAATCATCATTCAATCATAAATATTTATTTGTTACTAATCCACTTGATACATTTAATAAATCAAATTTGTCTTTTAAAGAAGAAAATATTTCTTCTTTAATAAATTCTATTCCTTCAATTGTTTCTTGAAAATTTAATTTTGAAACATAACCTAAAGCTATACCGTATTTCATTAATTACCTCTCGGTTTCATTTGAGGGAATAAAAGAACATCTTTAATTGATTCTGAATTTGTTAATAACATAACCATTCTATCAATTCCAATTCCAATTCCACCTGTTGGAGGCATTCCGTATTCTAGAGCTTCAATGAAATCTATATCCATATCATTAGCTTCATCATTTCCAGCATCGGCTTCTTTTATTTGATCTACAAATCTTTCATATTGATCAATTGGATTATTTAATTCTGCAAAAGCATTTGCATATTCTCTATTGATTATGAATAATTCAAATCTATCTGTGAATCTTGGATCTTTTGCATTTAATTTTGAAAGAGGAGAAATTTCTCTTGGGTGTCCTCAAACAAAAGTCGGTTCAACTATTTTTTCTTCAACGAATTCTTCAAAGAATAAGTTTATTATGTGACCAACTGAGAAATGGTGTTTTTCAACTTTAACATTATGTTTTTTAGCAATCTCAAAAGCTTCTTCATATGACATTTCTTTTCAGAAATCTACTCCACAAACTTCTTTTATCGCATCTACCATATGTCATCTCTTAAATGATTTTGATAAATCTAAATCATGACCACCATAATTAATTTTTGTAGTTCCTCTTACAGCAATAGAACACTCTCTGAATAATTCTTCACATAAATCCATTAAGAATTCCATGTTTTTGTAAGCCACATAAAGTTCAACTGAAGTGAATTCGGGGTTATGTCTTGTGCTTATACCTTCATTTCTAAAGATTCTTCCAATTTCATAAACACCATCAAATCCACCAACTATACATCTTTTTAAGTGTAACTCAGTTGCGATTCTTAAAAAGAAGTCATTATCTAATGCATTGTAATGTGTAACGAATGGTTTTGCACTAGCTCCACCTCTCACCGATTGTAAAATAGGTGTTTCAACTTCCATATAACCTTTTGAGTCTAAAATAGATTGCATAGTTCTGATGATTTTTGTTCTATCTATAAAAACTTGTTTAGCTTCTGGATTAACTATTAAATCAACATATCTTCTTCTATATTTTTCTTCAATATCAGCCATACCTAAGTGTTTATCAGGTAAAGGTTTTAAAGCTTTGGTAAGAAGTTTTGCTTTTTTAACTCTAATTGTCAATT
Source organism: Spiroplasma endosymbiont of Diplazon laetatorius (assembly GCF_964019625.1). Taxonomy (NCBI): domain Bacteria; kingdom Bacillati; phylum Mycoplasmatota; class Mollicutes; order Entomoplasmatales; family Spiroplasmataceae; genus Spiroplasma; species Spiroplasma endosymbiont of Diplazon laetatorius. The sequence continues at coordinate 20,466 of NZ_OZ026458.1, read as the reverse complement.
CACCATGATCAGTTTTCATCATGATTCCTTCAACACCAATAATATCTCCTAAATCTAGGTCTCTAAAATATTCAAACTCTTCTTCTCCCAATTCATCTTGTCTTACATAAATTTGAATTGAAGAATTTTGATCTTGAATATTTGCAAAAATAGCTTTTTTACCAGCTTCTCTAAACAATCTTATTCTTCCAGCAGCAGAAACTATTATTTCATTTTTCTCAACTAATTCTTCTTTAGTAAAAGAATTAAATTGATTTGAAAGTTCTTCTAATGAGTGAGTTCTGTTGTATTCGTTTTCTACAAAAGGATCTCTTCCATTATCTGTAAGATTTTTAAGTTTTTCTCTTCTAATGTTTTCTTGCTCTGAAAAATTTCTTTCAAAATTATTGCTCATATTTTTATTCTCCTAGATTTTTGTTTTCGTAAAATTCTAATATTTTATTAATATCTTCTAATGATTCTATGGTTGTAGCCATTTGTTTCATTTCTTTTATAGTGTTATCAGCACCTAAAGTTCCAAGGTATCAAAGAAGTTGCTTTCTCATTTCTCTAATTGCAAATTCTTCTCCACGCATTTCTATCAATAGATTTGCATGTCTAATAACTGTTTCTTTTCATTCTTCATAAGTGGGTTTTTCTAAAGTTTCACCAGTATCAAGATAATGTTGGATCTCTCTAAAAACTCAAGGGTTCCCTTGTGCAGCTCTAGCAATCATTATTCCATCACAACCAGTTTGTTCTATCATAGCTTTTGCAGATGGTCCATCCACAACATCGCCATTACCAATAACAGGAATATTAACCGCTTCTTTAACTTTTTTGATTCAAGTTCAATCAGCTTTACCATTGTAAAATTGATTTCTTGTTCTTCCGTGAACAGCAATTGCACTTGCTCCGTTTGCTTCAGCAATTTTAGCAAGTTCAACTACGTTTCTGTTTTCATCATCTCATCCAATTCTCATTTTTACAGTAACTGGTTTTGATGTATTTTCAACAACTGCTTTTATAACTTCTCCAACTCTTTCTGGATACTTTAACAAGTTAGCTCCCGCTTGGCTTCTTAATGCAACTTTTGGTGCTGGACATCCCATATTAATATCTATAACATCACATTCTGAAAATTCTTCTACGATTTTTGCGCCTTTAACAAATGAATTAACGTCAAAACCAAAAATTTGTAAAGTAATAGGGTGTTCTAGTTTTGAAACTTCGATCATAGTTTTAGTTTTTTGGTTATTGTGAACCAAACCTTCTGTACTAACCATTTCAGCATAAACTAATGATGCACCTTTTTCTTTACAAATAATTCTAAAAGCCGCGTTTGTAGTCCCAGCCATAGGGCCCAAGAATACTTGACCTTTAATATCTACGTTCTTGATTTTCATTAACCGATACTTTCTCCGTTTAAATATAAGAAACTATTGATCTCTTCGAATTTTACATAAATGTTTTTTGAAATATCTCCAAAGAATTTTTGAATGTGTTTTGCTACTTCTTCTTGTTTTAATGGTCTTCCAACTCATTCAATACTTACTTGAATAGCATCTTTTTCATAACCATTTCCTATTAAAACACTAGGGTCTTGTCAAAATACAAATTTTTTAACATCTGCATTAATTATTAATGCAAGTTCTCCTACTTGTTTAAAATATTCATTAACTTTGTTTTCGTCTACACCTTTGAAACTAAAAATTGGCATATGTTTTTCCCACCTTTAACAAATATAATTATATACTTTTTTAAACCCATTTTGAGATAAAAAAACTACAACAGCTTTTGCGTTGTAGTTTTGGTTTTTATGATCAGTCAATTTCTGAAGGTTTTTTTGGTTTAGCATTATGTTTAATTTCATCAATTAAACCATTTCTAACATGGATAACAGTATCCCCAATTTCACTAATGTTTGGGTTGTGAGTAACGATAATTACAGTTGTGTTATATTTTTCTTTTACATCAACTAAAATATCTAGAACTTTTCTACCCATTTCTTCATCAAGCGCTCCTGTTGGCTCATCACCAAATAGGATTTCAGGGTTTTTAGCTAAGGCTCTAGCAATAGAAACCCTTTGTTGTTGTCCCCCTGACATTTGATGTGGATATTTGTTCATTTGTTCTTCCATACCAATTGTTTTGAATATTTCTTCAATTGACATTTTGTTTTCTTTTGATTTACTTAAGTTTTCCCCAACTTCTGCATTTTCTTTAGCAGTTAAGTTTGAAAGTAGATTATATTGTTGGAAAATGAATCCAACGTTTTCTCTACGGAATTTAGTTAAGTGTGAGTCTTTTAATAAAGACAAATTGCTCCCTAGAACAAAAACATCTCCCTCAGAAGTTTTATCTAACCCTGAGATTGTGTTTAATAAAGTTGTTTTTCCAGAACCAGATGGTCCTAAGATTACGATAAATTTACCCTTTTCAAGTTTCAAGTCCACACCACGTAACACAGGAGTTAACATATCTCCAGTTACATATCATCTCTTTACGTTGTATAACTCAATAACGTTTTTTTCTATATCAGGTTTATTACCTGTAGTAGAAACTATTTTACCCTCTAAGATTTCTTTTGAATATTTAGAAGTCATTTGTTTTTGGATTTTGTTTTTTTGTTTTAATCCTTTAACCCCTTCTTCAGTTACTTCTGGTAATTGAAGTTGTTCGAATTCTCTAACACGAGGTTCGTTTAAACCAGCTGATGCTTTTTCTTTTTTAGCTGGTTTTTCTTTAGCAACCTTTTCTTTTTTTTCTTTAGCTTGCTTTAATTCACCATCAACCGTAACAACAGGTTGTTGTAAATCTTTTTCTTCCATATTAATTCTCCTTAATATAGAACTTAAATACACCAAATTAATTTTATCACAAATTAATTTGCAAGTTCTTCTGGTTTTACATTATATTGTTTCTTACAAAAGTCACAAACAACTTCTACAACTTCTCCCTCTTCAATAATTTTTTTAATGTCATCTTCTCCTAACATTTTTACTGAAGCTATTACTTTTTCCATATCACATGTACATTCAAATTTTAATTCTCCAACTCCAAGCACCTTTGCATCTTCGCAAATATCTTTTATTAGAGATTCATAGTTTGTAGTTCCGATTAGAGTTTTAACTAAGTGATCTAATGATCCAACTTTTTCTTCTATGAAGTCAATGTTTTCATCACTAAATCCAGGTAACATTTGAATTATAATACCGCAAGCTTTTTTTATGCTTCCGTTTTCTTCTAATTCAATAGTTGAACTGATTAAAGAGTTAACTTGATCACTTTGTTGTAAGTAATACATAAAATCTAAATTAACTTCTCCAGATACTATTTCAACTCTAGAAGTATAAGGTTCTGTTCCACCATTATCTCTAGAAATTTGTAAGAATCCTTGAGTTCCTACAACTTGTGATAGTGGGCTTCCTTTTCCATCTTCTATTTTATCTAATTCAAATTGAGGTATTTGAATGTAACCTCTAAATTTTTTATCTTGAAATTCAGATATTATAGATCCCCCAAGACCCATACCATTTAAATTAGTTGTCATTTTGCTTCCGTCTTTTAAAGATAAACTTAATAAAGCATTATTTATAACAGTTCTTCCTAAGGCAACAGAAGTTAAAGGATTAGTTCCCTGTAATTTAACTATTTCATTAAATCCTTCTGTAATATCTACGATTGAAATTTTAACATTGTGCTTTTCACTTAAAGCTCTAATTTCCATATCCATGTTTTTGTTCTCCTTATAATTTAACTTTTCTTATTATACTTGTTTAGAAATAAAAAAACACTTTTTAATAAAGTGTTTTATTTGTCTTCTTCATCTGGTTCAAATTCTAATATTTCTCCAGATTCTTTTTTCTTGTCTTCAATTGCTCTTCTGTTTTTTTCTTCAACAACTTCTTTTGGCAATTGATTATGTTTGTCGATGTAATCAATTTGTTCTGCTGTAATAGTTTCTAACACTCTTAATGATTCAGCAATTAACTCTAAAACATCTTTGTGTTTATTAATTACTTCAACAGCAGTTTTATAACATTGTTCTAATATTGTATTAATTTCTGTATCTATTTTGTATGCTACCTCATCTGAATAAACACCTTTTGTTTGTCCGTATGATTCTTCTTGCATAGTTAAATATTTTGTAAGTCCTAATGAAGACATACCGAACTGAGTAACCATTCTTCTTGCAATGTTTGTTGCTTTATCTAAGTCATCATGTGCTCCAGTTGTAATTTTGTTTTTACCAAACATAATTTCTTCTGCAGCTCTACCTCCTAGGTACCCTGCAATTGATGCATATAGATCTTCTTTAGATGAGAAGTTTGATTCATCTTTTGGAGTCATGATTGTGTAACCACCAGCATTACCCCTTGGTATTATTGTAACTTTTTGAACTTTTGATGCAGAATCTAATTTTAACCCCATCAACGCGTGTCCGGCTTCATGGTAAGAAACAATTTGTTTATCTTGTAAAGTCATTGCTCTTGATTTTTTAGCTGGACCACCAACAACTCTATCGATAGCTTCATCGATATCTGTTATTGTAATCATTTTTCTCTTATCTCTAACAACAAGAATTGCAGCTTCGTTAAGAACGTTTTCTAATTGAGCACCTGAGAATCCAGGAGTTCTTTCTGCAATACGTTTTCAATCAATTTCAGGTGAAACTGATTTGTTTCTTGCATGTAGTTTTAAAATGTCTTCTCTTTCTCTAATATCTGGAAGAGAAATTTGAATAGTTCTATCGAATCTTCCTGGTCTTAGTAAGGCGTTATCTAGAACATCAACTCTATTAGTTGCTGCCATAACAATTACTCCAGAGTTTGATCCAAACCCATCCATTTCAACAAGTAATTGGTTTAATGTTTGTTCATTTGTTGAAGCACCCATTCCACCACTACGTTTTCTACCAACAGCATCAATCTCATCAATAAAGATAATACATGGAGCTGACTTTTTAGCATCACTAAATAAATCCCTAACTCTACTTGCTCCAAGTCCTACAAACATTTCTTCGAACTCTGAACCAGCCATTGAGAAGAAAGCTACTCCAGCTTCTCCAGCTACAGCTTTTGCTAATAAAGTTTTTCCTGTTCCAGGAGGCCCTTCCATAAGAACACCCTTAGGAACTCTAGCTCCCATTTGTGCATACTTACTTGGATTTTTTAAGTAATCTACCAGTTCTACTAATTCAGTTTTTTCTTCATTTATTCCTGCAACATCAGAGAATTTAACATCTGATTTAATTTCTCTTGGTCTTGTTGATTTTCCTGGGCCGAACATTCCTCCACCCATTCCACCTTTTGACATAGATGAAAAGATTCAAACATAGAAACCAATTAAAATTACCATTGGCAATAAATTAATAACTAAAGTCATAAATGCAGATGTTGTTTCAGCAACATTATTTATTGATCCAGTGAATTCTGAAAATTTTACACTTAACTCATTGTATTGAGCACTTGTTAGAGTTGCTATAAATTTACGTGCAACACCATCACTGTTTATAAAATATCCAGAAATAACAAACATACCATTATAGTTTTTTAAAGTAACACTTCTATAAATCGCGTTGCTATTTAGATTATTCATTAATTCATTATAAGACAATTTATCAGCTGTACCAGCAATAAATTGTCAAATAACAATCCCTATAACCAAAATCATAACTATGAATAAAACTCAAAGTCATAAAGATTTTTTCTTTTTCATTATTCCCACCGTTTTCTAATACCATAAGTAATTTTATCACTATATACCTAGATTATTTAAAACTATTTTGTTTGTTTTGCTAAAAATCAAAATATTTTTATACCTGTCAATATAATTTGTTTTTTTATTTTTATAAACTTTAGATAACTTTTTACCCTTATATGTAACTTCAGATTGGTATTTTTTTCAATCATTTGTAATTATAAGATCGTCGTCTTGTTTAATTTTATTTTTATAAAGCATGTCGAGCGAATCTTTTTCAAAAGGATAATGTTTTTCGAAAATTTCAATTTCATCAGTTTTTAAAATACTTATTTTTTTATAATCCTTAAAAATAACCTTATCTCCTTTAAATATTTCTAAATGAGATTTATTAGATAAAAGTTGCTTTAAGACCTCTTTTACAAAAGCTTTTTTTGCGTTGTATATATATTCTTCAAGACCTTGATTTATAAAAAAAGTATATAAGATCTGTTCATTTAAATTTTTATCTTCTTTAAAGATATTTATATCTATTGGGTTTTCAAAATTTATATTTTTAATTTCTTCCATATACATTTTATTTTTGCTGTTTAAGAATTCAATTTCTTTTAAATATACATCAAAATCATCTTCACTTATAATTGATCTGACTCTATTTCTTTCATATTCCGTATTCAAATTTGTGCTATCTACAATAAAATCTATTTTTTTCTCTTTTAAGGTTTTTACTATGAATGATTTTTTTAAATTTAGTATGGGCCTAAAAATTTTAACCTTTTTGTATTTAGCATGCTGTTGTATCCCATAATACGGAAGATTTTTTTCCTTGTGCATTAAATAAGTTTCTATGTGGTCGTTTAAATTGTGAGCTATTAAAATTTCATCTGCGGATTTTTTTTGTAATTCTTCAACAAAAAAATCATATCTTACTTCTCTTGCCCAAGCTTCAAAGTTGTCTTTTAGATTTGAGTAATCTTGAACTATTTCCTTTGTTATTAATTCAATGCTGTATTTTTCACAAAGTTTTGTTACAAGCTCTACATCTCTTTTTGAATCTGACCTGAAATTATAATTAACGTGGCAAGCAACAAAATTATTTATTCCTTGTTCAATAAGTTTGTGAAAAAGAAAGACACTGTCAGCTCCTCCTGATAATCCTAAAATATATTTTTTGCTTTTATCTAACAAATTAATCACCAAACATTTCTAAAATTTTTTCTTTGTAACTTCCATCTTCATTATGAATATATAAAGGCTCCAAAATTTTAACGCCTTGATTACCATCATTTATAGCTTCTATTATAAGTCTTTTTGAATCTTGACCTTCTTTTGAATGTATAAATTGAATTCTCTTTACAGAAAAATTATTTTGCTTAAGTAAAATAATTATTTCGTCGATTCTTTCAGACAAGTGAATCATAATTAGTTTTCCACCATTTTTTAAAGTGATTTTGGCACTAGCTATTATTTGTTCTAAATTAATAGACACCTCATGTCTTGCTGGCGTTAACATTTCACTTCTCTTGTTGAGATTAGAATCTTCATTAACTTTGAAGTAAGGAGGATTACAAAACAAAAGATCAAAATGGTTATTTTTATCTTTAACGAATTCTTTTATATCTTCATTAACTATATTTATTTGATTTGAAAGATTATTCATTTCTATATTTTGAATAGCTATTTCGCAAGCCTCTTTTTGAATTTCAACTCCAGTTATTTTTGAATCAGTATATTTAGATATTATCAAAGGTATTATTGCGTTGTTTGTTCCAAAGTCAAGAATGTTTTTGTACTTTTTTGAAGGTTCTCAAAACCTAGCCAATAAAACAGAGTCTATACAAAAATTAAACATATCACTGTCTTGTATAATTTTTAGATCTTTATAATTTAAAACGCTATTTTCAACCTTCATTAGATTACCTCGTATATTTTTATAAATAAATTTTCTAATATTAGATTTATGTAGTTAGAGTTTTTGATTTCATTTATAGTATCCAACAAGATTTCTTGTAGATATTTAATACCAAGTTCAATTGATTTATCAAATGTACTATTTAGTATTTTTAAAATATCTGCTCTATCTAATTTTTTAAATTCAATTAAATACTCTAATATGCAATTTTTGTTTTTATTATTAATTAATTCAATTATCTTTGAATCTACTTTCTCTGTTTTTTCTTCATTTTCAACTGCAAATAATTTACATCTTGATTTTATAGTTGAAAGAATTTGATTTCTGTCTGTTGTAAGTATTATTGCATAAGTATTTTTTGGTGGTTCTTCTAAAAATTTAAGTAAAGAGTTAGAAGCCCCTTCACTCAGGTTTTCACCATTTGCAATTATATAAACTTTATTTTTGTTTTCTTCAATACCCGTTGAAGAAAACTTAATTATCAATTCTTTTATTTCTTCTTTAGAAATTTTAGTTGATCCATCTCCAATAAAAAAAGTATTTAGGTTGTTTTTTTTAATAACTTTCAAACACCAAACACAACCATCATCTTCAATTGAGTTATTTAAACAATAAATTTGTCTAACTATTTCATTTGAAATTTCTTCAAGGTCATTTTGATTTTCGTTTGAAATTATTATTGAATGATAAAGTTTATTATTTTTTATCAATTCATTAACAGTCTTAAATACTTCTATTTTTTTCATTATGCTTTAGTTCTCTCGTTAAGTGCATTATCGATTAAGAAATCTACTTGTTGTAAAACTTCGTTTATTGGTTTTCTTGAATCAACTACTTTAATTCTGTCTGAATTTTCAGAAATTAATATTTGATACCCTTCATAAACTGCTTCGTGGAATTTTTGACTTTCTTGTTCAATTCTATCCGCACTTCTTTTTCTGTTCATTAATCTTATTTGAGATTCTTTTGGTGTTATATCAAAGAAAATTGTAAGATCTGGTTTTGTAGAACCTAGAACTATATTTTGTAATTCTGATACATCAGCCATTCCAATGTTTCTTGCATACCCTTGATATGCAGAAGTTGAATCCATGAATCTATCACATATAACTATTGTGCCTTCTTTTAAAGCCGGCAATATTATTGTATCTAAATGTTGTTTTCTAGCAGCAACATATAACAATGTTTCTGTTCAAGGAGTAACTTTTGTGTTTTCATCTAAAATAACTCTTCTGATTTCTTCTGCCAATGGTTCCCCACCAGGTTCTCTAGTTAATAAAACATTGTAACCTTTTTGCATTAAATTATCTTTTATCATTTTTGAGATGGTTGTTTTTCCAGAACCATCAATACCTTCTAAAGAAATAAATATCACAATAATTACCCTCTTAACTTTACAGTTTCTTTCTATTAAGAATAGCATCATTTAATGTTTCTTGATCTATATAATCAATAACACCACCCAATGGTATACCTCTTGCAATTCTAGAAATTTTTTCACTTATGCCTTTAGCTTTGTTTGCGATGTAATTAGAAGTTACTTCTCCCTCGAAAGTTAAATTCAAAGCTAATAATAATTCAATTCCTTTATTTATTCTAACAAATAATTCACTCATTTTTAATGTTTCTGGTCCTATATTTTTATTTAAATTTATTTCACCATTTAAGACATGAATCATTCCGTTATAGCTGCTGTCTAAAATTTTTAGCGCATCCATTTTAGTTGATACTACACAAATTATATTTTCGTTTCTATTTTTGTTATCACAAAAAGCACAGCTATTGTTTTCTTTAAAGTAGAAACATCTTTCACATTCAGAATATGTTTTCCTAATTTTTTCAAGAACAGATTCTAAAGAATCTACTTTGTCTTTATTAATAATAAGATCAAATAAAATTTTTTCCGCTGCCTTTTTACCAACACCATCAATTTTTTTTAAATCTTCTATTAGTTTGTCCATTAATTCACAACCTTAATATTTTGTGATCCAAGAAGTTCTTTTGCTCTTTTTAGGTATTCATTTTCTTCTTGATCATTTTCTGCTGTTAAGTTTTCATAAAATTCGCTTACAGTTATTTTTTTATAAGACTCTAATTTGTTGTTAGATTTTCTATCCATAAAGTCAACTTTAATTTCAGCTCATCTTTTTTTATCGATTGCTATAATATTAATTTCTTTTCCGAAATATTTAAAAATTTCAATTCTTGTATTTTCGTTTTGCAATTTATTATTTATTCATTTAGAAATAGTTCTTTCATCACAAACAATTATTATTGAATCTTCACTTGCTGCAGTTATTTTAGTTCCATAAAACATTATAAAGTTTTCTATAAAATTTGAATTTTGATTTATAGATTCATTACTGAACATTAAATTAAATTTTTCATCAAAATAATTTCTTGCATTTTTATTTGCTCCGACCAAAACATTTATTATTTGATCATTTGAAAAGTCTATAATTTTTTTATATAAATTTGATTCTGATATTAATAATTTCATTTGCAATTTCATGAACTTAGATTCATCTTCTGATTCAAAAAAATCTTTAATATCATTTTCAATCTCTAAATAAGTTTGAACTTCTTCTTCTGCATTTTGATCTTCAATAATTTCTTGCCCAAAGTTATCTTCATAATTTTTTTGTTCTTGAATTATTTCTTCTTCCAGATTTGCATGTACAACTTTTTGATCTTCTAATTTTTTTTCATCAACAATATTTTGTTCTTGAATTATTTCTTCTTCAATAATCTCTTCAACAACTTTTGTAACTTCAGACACAGGTTGTTCTTCTATGATTTTACAATCCTCGTTAAAATTATTAGATAAACTTATAAGTGTTTCTTTTGAAACTGACTTAAGTATGTTTATTAATATATACTGAAAGCTTATATTAGAGTTTTTAGATTTAGTATATGAATCAGCTATATTATCAGATAGTTCAAATATTTTTTTTAAGTCTTTGTTTATGAAATATTTAAAATCTTCTTCTGTCAAACTTGATAAGAAACTTTGATCTCCTGTAAGTTTAACTTCTATAACTTCTTTTAAAATATCTAAAAGACTTAAAGTCATAGTTTGAAAATCTATACCTTGATTATTTGAAGTTTCAAAATAAGAAATTATTTCACGTGAGTTTCCCTCAATAACATTTTTAATTATATTTATCTTTTCATTTTTTGTTGCTATGTAAAATATTTTTTTTAAGACATCTGTTGTAACTTCATCCACAGCTATAGTTAGTGATTGTTCAAGATAATTTAAAGCATCTCTTAAAGATCCGTCTGACATATAGTAAATTTCATTTAAAGCTTCTTCACTAATTTGTTTACCTTCTAAGTTACAAATTTCTTCAACTTTATTTTCTAAAGATTTTTGTGCTATTCTTTTGAAATTAAATAACTGACATCTAGAAATTATTGTTGAAGGTATTTTCGAAAACTCTGTTGTTGCTAAAACAAATAAAACATGTTTAGGTGGTTCTTCTAAAGTTTTTAACAACGCATTAAAAGCAGAGTTAGATAACATGTGAACCTCATCAATTATATAAACTTTGTATTTAGAAAAACTTGGCATCAAAGAAACATTGGATTTTATATTTCTAATTTCTTCAACTCCATTATTTGATGCAGCATCTATTTCAAAAATATCTGCATGAGAATTATTATTAAATTCCTTACAACTTATACATTCATCGCACGGATTATAACCATTAAGATTTTGACAGTTAACCACTTTAGAAAATATTTTAGCTATAGAAGTTTTACCTGTTCCTCTTTGTCCAGAAAATAATAAAGCGTGACCAAAAGAGTTTGTATTTATTTGTGATATTAATATTTCTTTTATACCTTCATGACCAGCAACTTCATCAAAGTTTTTTGGTCTATATTCTCTATAAAGTGATTTCTTATTTTCCATAGTTAAAACTCCTCTTGCATAAATATTTTACCTAGTTATTTTCTTAAATTGAAAAAGAATTCTTTTAATTGTTTTTCAAATAATTCTTTTTCTTCTTTTGTACCAATCTTATTAAAGATAATATTAGTGTTAAATTTACTATAATCACATTTGATGTTTTCTAAATAATAAGATACTTTTTTAATGTTAGCTTGCTCAATCACAGTTAAACACATTAAGCATGGTTTTAATGTAGTGATCAATTCATAATCAGATAAATTTTTAGTTTTTGTTTTTTTATATATTTTGTTTAAAACCATTATCTCTGCATGGTTAGTAAAGTTAAATTTTTTTTGTCTGCTATTGAAGTCTTTTGCGACTATTTTATTTTCTGAGTCAATTAGTAATGCAGATACCGGAACATCTTTGCTCTTATTGCATTTTTTAATTTCTCTAAGAAGAGTGTTAAAGATCTGTTTCATTAAAAAGTCTCCTAAAAATAAAAAAAGTCACTGTACAAGGCACTAGATTCTTATGGCTGCTACCTTCCGGTCCTGACCAAATTCGAACGTCACCCTTACAATGACATTTATATAATAACATTTTTTAAGCAAAATTATAGTAATTTTGCTTTTTATGAAAATGTTTCACGTGAAACATTTTCATAAAAAAAATAATGTTTCACGTGAAACATTATTTTAAAAATTCTTGATTTCCAAAGTATGGTCTAATCACATCTGGTAAAACTAATTTTTCACCATCATAGTAGTTTTCCATAATTGCTGCAAATAATCTATCAATAGCTAAACCTGAACCATTCAATGTGTGAACATATTCATTTTTACCATCATCGTTTTTATATCTAGTCATTATTCTTTTTGCTTGAAAATCTAAACAATTTGAACATGAAGATATTTCTCTATATTTGTTCTGGTTAGGGAATCAAACTTCAAGATCATAAGTTTTAGCAGATGAGAACCCAATATCTCCACCACATAGTTCTACAACTCTATATGGCAAGTTGAATAATTGTAAACAATCTTCTGCATCTAGTAACATTTTTTCTAGTTCTTCGAATGAAGTTTTACTATCTGTTATTTTTACCATTTCAACTTTATTGAATTGGTGTAATCTGATAAGACCTTTTGTGTCTCTTCCAGCACTTCCAGCTTCTTTTCTAAAACATTGTGTAAATGCAGTTAGGTACATTGGTAATTCAGATTTATCTAATATTTTATCTCTAACAGTATTTGTTAGTGGAACTTCTGAAGTTGGAATTAAATATTGATCATCAAGTTTGTAAGCATCTTCTTCAAACTTTGGAAGTTGTCCTGTTCCATACATGTTTTCCTTATTAACAATTAAAGGTAATCACATTTCTTTATAACCGTTGTTTGTATGTCTTGTTATTAAAATATCAGTAAGAGCTCTTATCATTTTTGCTCCTAGGTTTGTATATACAACAAATCTAGATCCTGATAATTTTGAACCTAATTCAAAATCTACAAGTCCTAACTTTGAAGCTATTTCTCAATGAGCTTCTCCATCAGTTTTCAGATTATCTGAGTTTCATTTTTTAATTTCAACATTATCTTCTTCATCTTTTCCTAATGGAATATTTTCATTAGGAATGTTTGGAATGTAACTTAATTTTGAATTTAAACTTTCGCTAATAATTTTTAAATCAGCATCTAGTTTTTCAATTTTAATATTAATTTCTGAAACTTGATTTTTAAGTTTTTCAATTTCTTCTTTCTTATTTTCTCGTGCTAAAACTCCAATGTCTTTTGAAATTTTATTTTTTTCAGATTTAAGTTCTTCAACTTCAAAAGTAATTTTTTTTCTTTGTGAATTTAATTCAACAACTTCAGTTAAATCATTTTTAAAATCTTTATTTCTTTTCGCTAAATCTGAACAAACTTTTTCAAAGTCATTTTCAATTTTATTGATGTCTAACATTTCTATTCACCTTTATTTCATTCTAATGTTGCAGCTGTGATTGTTTCATCTTCTTCTAAATTGAATCCAATTACTCCTGTAGAGTTTCTTGATTGAAGATTAATATCTTGAGCTCCAATTTTTATTGCTTTACCTTTAGAAGAGATCATAAGTATTTCATCAGTTTCTCTAATTGGTAATACAGATTTAAATTTACCTGTCTTATCACTTAGTTTCATACCAACTACACCCTTAGCACCTCTACCAAAAATATTGTATTCACTTATAAGTGTTTTCTTAACAATTCCTTTTTCTGACACAGTTGCCACACATTCGTTTTTGTAACTTGAACATGAAGAAACAACTACATCGTTTTTATCTAGACCCATACCTTTAACTCCACGTGAAGATCTTGACATCGGTCTGAAATCATTTTCGTTAACTTTAATTATTTTTCCATTTTGAGAAGCTATTAAAATTTCTGTTCCTCCAACAGTTGGAATAACTGAAACTAATTTATCTCCTTCGTCTAGATTGATTGCAATTTTACCAAAATTATTTATTCTGCTAAATTCATCTATCTCAACTTTTTTAACAACTCCGTTTTGAGTTACGAATAATAAATATTTATAAATATTTTTTTTATCCTTTAAAGATAAAATCGAAGTTACTTTTTCTGAAGAGTTTATTCCTATGAAGTTGATCACAGGAACTCCTCTAGCATTTCTAGAAAATTGTGTAATGTTGTAACCTTTGATTCTGTAAACTTTTCCTTCATCACTGAAGAATAAAACATCATCTTTTGTTTTTCCAACTTTTGCAATCACAATATCATCATCAGAATTATTATTTATGATTACACCTTTACCCCCACGTTTTTGTGTTTTGAATTCTTCATTAGATAATCTTCTAATGTATCCATCTTCAGATAAAGTTATCAACATTTGAGAATCTTGAATTAATTCTTCTTCGTCAATTTGTGTTTCATCTTCTTCAATAATTTTTGTTCTTCTGTCATCACCAAATTTTTGTGCAATGTCTTCAAGTTGAGAAATTAAAAGATCATCTTGTTTTTCTTTTGAAGCTAAAATTTCTTCTAACTCAGAAATTCTTATTTCAATATTTTTAATATCTTGTTCAACTTTTTCTCTTTCAAGTCCAACCAATCTTTGAAGTCTCATATCTAAAATTGCTTTAGATTGTTTTTCATCAAATTGGAATGCTTCAAATAATTTTTGATTTGCAATCTCAGTTGTTTTTGATTCTTTAATTATTTTTATAATTTCATCTATGTAATCCAGAGTTACTCTTATCGCATTTAAAATATGTAATCTTGCATTCAATTTATTTTTTTCAAAAATACTTCTCTTAACAATTATTTCAATTTGATGTTTTACATAAAATTTAATTATGTCTCTGATATTTAAAACAACAGGTATTCCATTATTAAGTGATAACATGTTTATTGCAAAACTTGATTGTAAGTTTGTATACTTATAAAGTTTTTTAATTATCAATTGAGGATTAGAATTTTTTTGAAGTTCAACTACAATTCTAATTCCTTCATAGTTAGATTCATCTCTAATATCTGATATACCACTTATAAGTTTATTCTTATAAAGCTCAGCAATTTTTTCTACTATTTTTAATTTGTTAGTTTGATATGGGATTTCACTAATAACAATTCTTTGGTGTTTACCAGTATCTTCAATATCAATTTTTGATCTTATTATTAAATTCCCTTTTCCGGTTTTATAACCATCAATCATACTTTTACCATTAGTCATTAATGCACCAGTAGGGAAATCAGGTCCTTTAATATATTTTAAAATTTCATCAATTGTAATTTGATCATTTTTTATATAAGCAACTATTGCTTGTATAACTTCTCTTAAGTTATGTGGTGGAATGTTTGTTGCCATACCAACTGCAATACCAGTTGCACCATTAACTAATAAGTTAGGGAAGTAACCTGTAAGATATTTTGGTTCTCTTTCAGATGCATCATAGTTATCAACAAATGGAACTGTATCCATATCAATATCTTTTAATAATACTGATGTTATTTTAGCAAGTCTTGCTTCAGTATAACGCATAGCAGCTGCTCCATCACCATCGATAGAACCAAAGTTACCATGACCTTCAACTAAAGGATATCTATAAGAAAAATCTTGAGACATTCTTACCATTGCTTCATAAACTGATGAATCACCATGTGGGTGATACTTACCAATAACTTCTCCGACAATACGTGCGGATTTTTTATGTGGTGTATCTGATGTGATTTTTAAATCATTCATAGCGTAAATTATTCTTCTATGAACTGGCTTTAATCCATCTTTTAAGTCAGGAAGGGCACGACTAACAATAACACTCATTGAATATTCTAGAAAATCTTTTTCTACTTCATTTTTAATATCGATTTCTAAAATACGTCCATGTTTAATATCGCTCATTTAAATTTACACCTTCCTTTATTTATTAAATATCTATATTTTCAACAAACTGAGCATTCTCAGTTATAAATTGTTTTCTTAAATCAACATTTTCTCCCATTAAACTTGAGAAAACTTCATTCGCTAAGAATGCATCTTCTACTTTAATTTGGATCATTGTTCTTCTCTCAGGGTCCATTGTTGTTTCTCACAATTGAATTGGATCCATTTCTCCAAGTCCTTTATATCTTTGTATTGTATATTTAAGGTCTTTATATTTTTCTTCTTTTAATTGTTCTAATTCTAAATCATTATAAGCATAGTCAACATTGTTTTTACCAGCATCTATTTTATATAAAGGTGGTTGTGCAATATAAACATTACCATTTAAAATTAATTCTTTCATATATCTATAAAAGAAAGTTAACAACAGAACTCTAATGTGAGCTCCATCGACATCGGCATCTGTCATAATAATAATTTTTCCATATCTTAGTTTTTTAAGATTGATATCATTTTTAACTCCAATACCAACTGCAGCTATAATTGATTGAATTTCATTATTATCAAAAACTTTTGCTTGTTTTACTTTTTCCACATTTAAAACTTTTCCTCTTAAAGAAAGAATAGCTTGTGTTTTTCTATTTCTACCTGTTTTTGCACTACCACCAGCTGAATCCCCTTCGACTAAGTATAGTTCACATTCTTCAATATCTTTTGATTCACAATCAGCTAATTTTCCAGGCAATGAAAAATTATCAATTGCAGATTTTCTTCTAGTATCTTCTCTAGCTCTTTGTGCAGCTTTTCTTGCTTTTTGAGAAATTAAAATTTTCTCAATTATTTTTTTTGCATCATTTGGATTTTTTAGTAAGAACTCTTTGAAAGACTCACTTAAAACTTCAGCCACAGCTTCTTTAGCGTCATTGTTAGATAACTTAGCTTTTGTTTGTCCTTCGTATAAAGGATCTCTATGTTTAATTGAAATAACAGAAACAATTCCTTCTTTTAAATCATCTCAAGTAAATTTATTACCTTTAAAGTTTTTTAAATCATTTGTATATGAGTTAATTGATTTTAATAATGAACTTTTAAATCCTTCTTCATGAGAACCACCCTCTGAAGTAAAAATGTTATTACAGAATGAATAAACATTCTCATCGTAAGTTTCGTTATATTGAATTGAAACTTCAACTTCAATATCATTTGAACTGCTTGAAACATAAAAAATTTCATCATGAACTTTTTCTTTACCACTATTGATTTCTTTGATGTAATCTTTTATTCCATCTTCAAAAATATAAGTTAAATACTTATCAGTTCTTTGGTCATATAAATTTAATTTTAGTTTTTTATTTAAGAAAGCTAATTGTCTGATTTTTCCTTGAATAACTTTAAAATCAAATTCTGTAGTTTCTTTAAAAATTTCTGGATCAGGTTTGAATCTTATAAGAGAACCATTTGAATCAGAAATTCCTATTTCTTTAATTTCAGTAGATTGAGTTCCTCCACCTGAAAATTTTTGGTGATAGATTTTTCCATCTCTTGATATCATTGCTTCTACATATAATGAAAGTGCATTAACAACAGAAGCACCAACCCCATGCAATCCTCCTGAAACTTTATAAGTTGATTCATCGAATTTACCACCAGCATGTAAAACATTGAAAATAGTTTCAAGTGTTGTTTTACCTGTTTTAGGGTGAATGTCTACTGGTATACCTCTACCATTATCTTGAATTATTATTTCGTTATCATCAGTTATAAAAATAGATATTTCATCACAAAAACCTGCTAATGCTTCATCAACAGAGTTATCTAGTATTTCTCAAATCATATGATGAAGACCTGTTTTGTTTGTATTTCCAATATACATACCAGGTCTTTTTCTAACAGCTTCTAGTCCTTCAAGAACTTGAATTTGACTAGCTCCATACTTATTATTTTCCATAATAAAATACCTCTCACGAACTTAATTATATCATTTAAGTCAGTGAAAGGTATTGTAGTTATAAGTTAATTTGAAAACATTGGTAAGATAATTTGGCTTAAATTCATATCTTCAGAAGAAGAAATTACTATTGGTTTTTTTGAATCAATTAAGTTAATCTCAATATTTTTTGTTTCAAAAGTTCTTAATGAATCTATTAAATATTTAGAATTAAAACAAATATTTTGATCATCTAATCCTTTTAATTCAAATTCTTTAAATATTTCTTCAAAACTACCAATTTGATGAATGTTTGATTTTATAAAAATACTATCGTTGTTTAAAATCAAATTTACAACAGTTGAAGCATTATCTTCACTTGGAATATCAGCTCTTGAAATTAATTTAAAGAATTTTTTATTATCCATATAAAGTGTTGTATTAAAGTCAGTAGGGAATACTGCATTAACATTTGGGAATTGTCCTTCCAAAATAATTGTTTGGAATATTGTATTGTTAATAATAAAAGTTACATGACTGTCTACTGAAACTATTTTACATTCACCTTTTTCTGGAAGTAGTTTAATAATTTCTAAAATACTTTTATGTGGAATGTTTGTTTCAAATTTTTCAGGTATCTCTCCTAAGATTTGAGTTCTCTTTCTTGAAACTCTAAATCCATCTGTTCCAGTTATATAAAACATTGAGTTATCTAATGAGAAATTTAATCCAGCTAAAACTATCTTTTGATTTCATTCATTTACAGAAATAATTGTTTGGTTAAGACTTTTCTTAAGATCAATATTATTAACAGTTACAGAATCACCTTTTTCTCTAAAGGCCATCATTGGATAATCTGTGTAGTTCAAGATATTTAAAGAGAATTCAGATTTTTCTCCTGATAAAGAAACTAAATTATCTTCAACACTAGAAATATTAATAATATCGTCGTCCATTCTTCTTAAAATTTCTAAGAAGTATTTTCCTCTAATTAATATAGAACCTGTTTCTTTTATTAAAAGATCACTTGTACCCATATCAATAGTTGTCTTAATAGAAACAGAAGTATTTGAAGATATTAAAGAAACTTTATCAGCTTCAACTTCCATTAAGATTCCAGATAAACTTGGAGTTGGAATCTTAGGATCTATAATTCTATTACACTTGTTAATCTCATCAATTAACACCAATCTATTTACACTGAAAAACATTGAAATACCTCCATATTTATTATTAATTATTTATATTATTATTATGCTCTTAAATTGTGGATAACTCAAAATAAGCTAAACTATCAAAGAGTTTTATAATTTAATTTTATCACTTAATAACAATTTGCCAAATTAAGAAGTTATTTCCTTCTTAATTTTTTTAATAGTAGCTCTAAATATTTTATCTTCACTTATAGCTTTCTTAATTTTGTTACATGCATTAATAACTGTGGTGTGATCTTTACCACCAAATAATATACCTATTTCTGAGAAGTTCTTCTTCATTAATTCATTAGTTAAATACATTGAGACATGTCTTGCAGTTACAACGTTAGAAACTTTGTTCTTAGCATCAATTGATTTAACAGTTACTCCATAATTTTGAGCAACAACATCTTTGATTTTTTGAACAGTTATTTCACCACCTGGTGCATATGAATAATCTTCTAGCATTTTTTGGATTAAGTCTAACTCGATAATCTCACCAATTGTATCTCTTTCTTGAATCAATTTAAATTCAATTTTATTTATAATACCCTCTATTTTTCTAACATCTGATCCAAAATGAGAAGCAATGTACTTCTTAGAATCATTTGCAAGCTTTAAATTTGAAACTTGAGTCTTATATTCAATTATTTTTAAAGCAGTATCTAAGTCAGGTCTTTCGATTTTTACACTTAAACCTTGATTGAATCTTGAAACAAGTCTTTTGTCAAAACCATTTAATAGTTCAGGGAACTTATCTGATGTAATAACAATTTGTTTTCCTTCTTCTATGAATGAGTTAAATATATCAAAGAATATTTCATTTGTTTTACCGCTGTTTGCTAAGAATTGAATATCATCAATTAGTAAAACATCTATTTCACTCATTTTATTTTTTGTTTGTTCAATTTCTTTAAAACCACCCAATAAAGAATCAAGTATTTCTCTTCTAAAATCATTTGAAGTATAGTATTTAACTATTAACTCTTCACTTACAGTATTTAATTCATTACAAATTGCTTTTAATAAGTGAGTTTTACCAAGTCCAGAATCTCCATAAATAAATAAAGGATTTCATTTATTTCCTAAACTGTTAATAACAGCTTTTGAAGCATTATAAGCTTCACTATTACTTTTTCCAGCAATAAAACTGTCAAAAATAAATTCCTTACCGTTTATATTTTTTTTCTTTTTGATTATTATGTCGTTTATTTTCTTTTCACTTTTGAATTCATCTTTTGATAAAAAAGTAACTGAAATATCTTCACCCAATATTGCACTGATCTTATCTTTTAAATCACTTTTGATGTTTTCTAAGTAATATTTTGATAGGTCTTTGCTAACAACAATTGCTTTTTGATTTTCTGAAAGATCCTCAATTGAAGCATTTTTAACGTACTCTTCATATACGTTTGGCTCTATTAAATCTGAAGAGATCAATCATTTTTTAATTTCTTTTCATAAAACTGTGTTAGTCA